>CAZKZB010000005.1:0-90813 GCA_964557135.1 uncultured Petrimonas sp.
GAAAGAACAGGAAAAAGTCTGTCTAAATCACAAGAAACAACCCTTAATTTATGCTTTTTTGTCGTTTTTATCTCATCGTCGATAATTGTACAAAAATTGAAAATCCGGTTAGAGAAAACTTACCTTATGCTACTTGATATAAAAAAAGAGCCGTCTCGTTTTGTGGCAAGGATTATGCTGCAGTCTTCAACCCGATAATATGTCTTAATGCTTTTTTATCAGTCAATTCAATCACGTTGTCGTCCACAAAGGTGAACTTTCCCTGATTTTTAAGTGTTCCTTGTTTTTCGCCCTGATATCGACGTGTAAGAACAAAAGTTTCATCGTAATTGATGATCAGATGAGTGAGGATTCCTGCTGTGTTGGCGGCCGGAATAACTCCTTGGCAAGTTCCGAATATTTCCGAAACGGAAACAGTTTCTTGCTCCTTTTTGGTTGTGGAGGGTATCTCCTTTTCGCTATTTTCCTGAGTTCGTTTGTTGGCACAGCTTGCGAAAAAGCTACAAGCTCGGCTAATGCCATGATTCTTATTATTTTCGTACGATTATTTTTATTAAAGTCGTATGGAACTCGCATTACGATATAAATCGGGACATTTACTTGGGTGTAACTAATTTATATGCTCGTTTCATAACTTTATTGTATAATTTTGGCACCGCAAAAATTATATCTTTTAATTTGAATTACAATTGGGTGTGTGGCAAGTCGGGGAAATAATACACGGTTTTGCTAATAAATAGGTTATTGAAACTGTTATCTCAGATGAAATATCGGGAATAGAGTATTGGTATTGATTGTCCGGCTAGTAAAAAATGAAAATTAAGCTGTGACCAATCTACCGTCTTTTACTAAAATCATTTCTCATATTTCGTTTTCTTTTAGTAAATTTGCAAAACAGAGTTTCATGAAATAATCACCGAAATGTTACTTCCACGCAAATGACTTCCAAAGAAATAGAATTAAACCTTATACAACTGGCAGAAAATCCGATAAACGATGATTTTATCTTCGATTTTCTGCTCGCTTACGGCATTTCCAAAACATCGGTTACACGGCTGAAAAAGGGCGATTTCAACATGTCGAAAATCCCGGGCGAAGTATTGTACAAAGGGAAAGTATTTTTCAAAAAAAACGATAGCGCCAATTTGCTTTACGAAGTGGAAAATCTGGCGAAAGACGAACGGATTTTGAAACAAAACCCCCGTTTTGTGCTACTCACAGACCATAAGACCTTTGCCGCGCGCGACCTGAAACTCCGTTACAACAAAGAATTTACCCTCGAAGAGTTGCCGCAAAATTTTGAATTTTTCCTGCCGCTCATTGGCGGCGAAATTTACAAGCAAAGCAACAACAACGAAGCCGACCGTAACGCGGCATACGAACTTGCTAAGCTCTACGATATACTTATCGAAGATAATCCCGCGCTGAAAGAAGGGCACACCCACCTGCTCAACGTATTTTTGGCACGCATACTTTTCTGCTTTTTCGCCGAAGATACCGGTATTTTCGACGCCGGCATTTTCACCAAAGCCCTGACGCTGCACACGAAAGACGACGGTGCCGATGTGCATATCCTGCTCAACGACTTGTTTCGGAAATTAGACAGCAAAACCGACGACCACCCCGCCTATGTACAGCATTTTCCGTACGTAAACGGCGGATTGTTCCGACAGGTTATCGACGCGCCCGTATTCTCTCGCAAGTCCAGAAATATTCTGCTCAATTGCAGCGAGTTGGATTGGAGCGAGATAAACCCCGACATTTTCGGATCCATGATTCAAGCCGTAGCCGACCCCGAAGAGCGGAGCGACCTCGGGATGCACTACACGTCGGTGGAAAATATTCTGAAACTGATACGCCCGCTTTTTTTAGACGAACTTTACGAAGAGTTTGAGAAAAACCGCGACAACGACAAAGCCCTCAGACGACTGATAAACCGAATGGGAAAAATCAAATTTTTCGACCCCGCCTGTGGCAGCGGAAATTTTCTGATTATCACCTACAAAGAACTGCGATTGCTCGAGATAAAAATCATTCAGCGACTGATAGAACTGGATGTCGAGCGGCGCGGCGAGTTTCAATTTTACTACACACAAATAGCGTTGTCGCAGTTTTACGGTATCGAAATCAAAGATTTTGCCCACGAAATAGCCATGCTTTCGCTCTGGCTGTCGGAGCACCAAATGAACTTGGTGTTTGAAAACGAACTGCCCGAATGGGGAAAATCCGTTCCCATACTGCCGCTCAAACAAGCCGGACATATCGTATGCGCCAATGCCGCCACCAAACCGTGGGATGAAGTGTGCCCCCGAAACCAAGACGATGAAATCTACCTGATTGGAAATCCGCCCTATTTGGGAAGCCGAAACCAAGATGAGATACAGAAAAAAGACATGGAAAGCGTATTTCGAAAAGATTACAAAAGCATGGATTATGTTTCCATTTGGTTTTACAACGGTGCGAAATACATAGAAGGGTACAATGCCAAATTAGCGTTTGTTTCCACCAATTCCATTTGTCAAGGTTTGTTGGTATCGCTTACGTGGCCAAGAATACTAAATGAAAATATCGAAATCCATTTTGCGCATACTTCCTTTAAGTGGATAAACAACGCCATTGGTAATGCCGGAGTTACGGTGATTATTATCGGGTTGCGAAATAAATCAAGTGACCGTCCCAAATACCTCTTTACCAATAATATCCGCAAAGAAGTGAAAAATATAAATGCTTATTTGCTTAATGGTGAGAATATTTACATTCAAAGTTTAAATCAGCCATTATCGAATTTTCCACCAATGAACTTTGGAAATATGCCCGCTGATGGAGGAAATTTGCTCTTCACAGAAGAAGAAAAAAAAGAGTTTTTAATAAAAGAAGCCAATGCAGAAGTTTGGATTAAAGAATTAATTTCAGCTCATGAGTTTTTAAATGGAAAAAAAAGGTTTTGTTTGTGGTTAGAAGGAATTTCCAAAGATGAATTAGCTGCCTTGCCTTATGTGAAAGAAAGAGTGGAGTTGGTTTACAAAGAAAGGTTAAAATCTTCAAGACCTCAATTGGCAAATATTCCACATTTATTTGCTCAAATTACTCAACCTTCAAATTCTGATTTTATTCTTATTCCAAGACACTCGTCGGAAGAAAGAGAATATATCCCATTAGGATTTTTCGGCAGTGAAATAAAAGCAAGTGACTCGGCTTTAATTGTAGCTACTTCCCAACCTTGGCTTTTCGGCATACTTCATTCCAAAATGCACATGGTGTGGGTAGATGCCGTGGGCGGAAAACTTAAAACCGACTACCGTTATTCCGCTAAGCTTTGCTACAACACGTTTCCGTTTCCGGAAATTACGGAAAAGCAGAAATACACCATTAACCAATACGTGTTTTCGGTGCTGGATGAGCGCGCTCGCTTTCCGCAAAAAACCATGGCGTGGCTCTACAATCCCGAAACCATGCCCGCCGGACTTCGGCAAGCGCACCGTGAACTGGACGAGGCCATAGAGCGTTGTTACCGCTTAGCCCCTTTCTCAAGCGATGCCGAACGATTAGAATACCTTTTTAAAAGGTATGACGAAATGACACGGCGAAATACGCTGTGGGCAAAAGAGAAGAAAAAGAGGAGGAAGTGCGTAAATTGAACACTAAAAAGACTGAAAAACATATGTTAGATAAAAATTTGGAATTTACAGAACCGACTGAATATGATTATTTTGTTAATAAACGTACGGATAAAGTATATGTGAGTAGGCAGTTTAACATAAAGAAATTAGAGATAAGTGACGAAGAGGAAGCTGTTGAGAAGAATTGTCCTGCTCGTTATATTTCAAAAGTTTTAGAAAATGAACAACAGGAATTCGTTAAACTTAAAGACGAGATTGTTTTACGTACTACTTCTAATGCAAGACAGGAAATAAGTGCAAAAATTTTAGAAGATACGCGTGGAATTTTGACACTTCAAATTCAAAGATTTACAAGAAATTCAGGCGCGCCCCATAAAACGTATTTTACATTTACAGGCGATGAAATAGCGAAACTGTATTATTTTATTCGAAATATTTCACTTTTGCCAATTGAAGGAGTGGAGAAGCAACAGGTTGGAGATGAATATGTTAACAATCTAATTCTTTCTAAACACAATATACTTCAATTCATTCACGACCAACCTGAGATTATCCCCGATCTTATCGAAGAATTACAAAAACATAATATAAAACAGGAAGATATCAGAGGATTAGCATATAGGAAGACTCAGCTAGAGATTTTTAAAGAAATGCTTTATACAGACGGTTATTTTGAAAATTTAAAAAAAGACAGTCCTCATGAAAAAGATGAAGCTGTCTGGCAGAGTTTTTTTGAGAAGAATACATGGATTCTTGGATATGGACTCAATTATATTTTCAATTCAGGTATTGATGATAAAAAGTTAGAACAAGTTGTAAGAGGTAATGACTTTAGTAATCCAGGAAAAAGAGTTGATTTATTGATGAAGACTAAAGGATTTATCAATTCGTTATGTTTTGGCGAGATTAAGACTCATAAAACACCATTACTGAAAGATACAACTATTCCTTATAGAATAGAGTGTTGGTCTACGAGTCAAGAACTTGCAGGAGGCGTAGCTCAAATTCAAAAAACAGTTCAAAAAGCAATAGAAACAATTAGAACAAAGACAGAAATAAAAGATAAGTCCGGTTATCTAACAGGTGAGAACCTTTACCTATACAGTCCAAAATCTTTCCTTATAATAGGCACTTTACAAGAATTTATTAAAGAAGGAAATATTAATGAAGAAAAGTTTTCGTCATTTGAGTTATTTCGAAGAAACATTGTAAATCCAGAAATAATTACATTTGATGAATTGTATGAGCGCGCCAGAAATATTGTAAATAATCCGTAACGTTTTACATTAAAAAATAGGCGCCTATGGTATTATTCCCCAAAAGCACATTGCGGTTTCAAACCGCATTGTGCGTAGCTGAACAAACAACTCAAACAAAAATAAGATGAACAAAGTACTTTCTACAATCAATTCGCAAATTACGGTAGATTATCTGAAAAATCAGGTCGAAAACCAGTATTTCGAGCGTAAGGGGTTGGGTGAAAAAGATATAAACCCCGCCAAAATAGCCAATGAGCTGATAGGAATGCTGAATGCTGATGGTGGCGTACTTGCTTTTGGCGTTTCGAATAATGGGACAATACAAAATTTAGAAGAGTTAGGCGAAAGTTTGGATAAATATAGAACGTTGGTGTATGATTTTATTCAACCGACATGCGACATAGAACTTGAAGACGTTGAATTTGAAGGCAAAAGAATTTTTCTTTATCACGTGGAGCAAGATGTTGAGCGTGTATTTTCGAGAAAAGATAATGATAGAGTATTTCTAAGAGTATGGGATACAAACCGCGAGCTTAATCGGGAGCAAATTAAAAAGCTAGAATATGACAAAGGAATACGAAGATTTGAGGAGGAAGTAGTAAAAGACTTTGACTTAGAGGATTTTGATTATGAACTACTGGATGAGTATAAAAAGAAACTTAATTATCAAGGAACTGTTTATGAACTTCTTTCTGCAAGGCATTTAACGAGGAAAATAAATGGAGTGCAATTTTATAAAAAAGCCACCATACTTCTATTTGCAAAAGACCCGGAAAAATACATACCCTCTGCTTCTGTTCGTTATATCCGATATAACGGTACAGAGGCGCTTACCGGAGTAAGTCATAACGTTGTAAAAGACGAACGATTTGAGAACAATATTCCTCGTTTAATTGATATTGTAAAGTTATTTTTGCGCACTTCGCTTAAAGATTATTATTTCTTAGACATTGAAACAGGAAAATTTAAGAAAGTTCCGGAGTATCCTGAAGATGCGTGGTTGGAGGGGATTGTAAATGCACTCTGTCACCGCTCTTATAATGTTCAGGGAAATTCTATCTATATTAAGCATTTCGACGATCGTATTGAAATCAGCAACAGTGGTCCGTTACCTGCACAGGTAACTGTTGAAAATATTAAAACGGAAAGATTTGCTCGAAATCCGAGAGTAGCCCGCGTACTAGAAGATTTTGGTTATGTGAGACAACTTAATGAAGGCGTAGCGCGTATTTACGAATCAATGGAAAAATCCATGCTTTCAAAACCTGAATATAAAGAGGCAAACACAAATGTCTATCTGACCTTACGAAACAAGATTAGTGGACATGTGAAAACAATTCCTCATTTTATTTTTGAAAAAATTGAAAATAATTGGATTGGATACAATGAAACACAACATAAAATACTGTTTTACTTATTTGTAAATAACAAAGCTACAATTGCTAACTTGGTAGAAGCTGTAAAGGTAAATGAAAGAACAATAAGGAGGTATTTGAATGACTTTATTGATAATGAAATAGTAGAAAGAAAGAGTGAAAAGATAAGAGATTTAAATGCTTTGTATCTATTCAAAAAGGAACTTTAAAATTAACGAAAAGTCAAGTTATGTACATTTCAATTTACTTGATACAATTTTTTAAGTGCCAACAACGACCAGTTAAGCGACACAATTGTGATGAGATAACATGCTCATTATCAAATAAAGATGCGTATTAGGTGACATTTGTTATTAGCTAAGCGACAAACAGCTAAATTAAGCGACAAAAAAAGACACTTGTAATATGCCTATTTTCAACAACATACATGGATTAAGAAAAAACAGCTCGGCTAAGCGACAAACACACCTCGTTAAGTGACATTATGACTGCTTTGTATATAGTTGATTATCAGTATGTATTCTCAAGTAAGCGACAAGCGCACCTCGCTAAGAGACAAACTCACCTCGTTAAGCGACAAAAAAAATTAAAAATAACGACATTCATTTTTGGTAACACCAATCCCAAATCCCAAATCTAAAATAAATATGACCTATTCCCCCGAACTGCAAGCAAAGATAAACGAGCTTGGTCTCGAGAAAGAAAATATTCTCTATATGACTATCTCCAACGTGTTTTTGCACGAAATGCGAATTGGCGAAAAGAATGTAGAATACCGCGACCTGACCGAATATTATCTCCAGAAATTATTCAAAAAAGACAAATTCGGCAACTATACAGAACCAAAACCGATAAAATACCTGCTTCTTCAAGGCGGTTATTCGCTAAACAGTCCCCGAATGTTAATCGAGTTAAAAGGCTGGGTTATCGATGAAAAGAGCTATCCGAATAATTTAGAGCGCGAAAACCATATCGTCTATGACGACTGTATCAATCTTTTGCTGGGCGAAATAGCTTACGATAGCGTGAAATTTTCCGTGCTTGCTCCCACCCGCCACAAAGAAAAGAAAGAGCGGGAAAAGGTGGAAGTCCGGCACCCGGAATACCTGAAACCGATTAACTTGGTAGAAGTGCAATACGCGCAAACCGGACAGAGCAAAAAAACGAACCACATGGGAATGCGCGAAATGCAAGAAAAAGCTTTCGAGGCGCGTTCCGCCAACTATTTGCTTATCAAAGCGCCACCGGCTTCGGGAAAATCTCGCGCGTTGATGTTTATCGCTTTGGATAAATTAGTCAATCAGGGAATAAAAAAAGTCGTTGTAGCCGTGCCCGAACGGTCAATTGGTAGTTCGTTTAGTCCTACCGAACTTGTTAAACATGGTTTCTTTGCCGACTGGGAAATTAATCCGCGGTATAATCTTTGCACACCCGGGAGCGAAAAAAGCAAGGTGAAAGCTTTTATTCAATTTTTGGAAAGCGATGAACGAATTTTAATTTGTACACACGCCACATTGCGTTTTGCGTATGAGGGAATTCAGCCAACCGACTTAAACGACACGCTAGTGGCGATAGATGAATTTCACCACGTTTCGGCCGATGGCGACAACAAACTGGGCGAAGTGGTAAAAAGTATTATGCAAAATTCCAACGCCCACCTTGTAGCCATGACCGGCTCATACTTCCGTGGCGACAGCGTACCGGTACTGCTGCCCGAAGATGAGGCTAAATTTTTAAAAGTAACCTATAACTATTATGAACAACTAAATGGTTACGAGTTTCTTAAGTCGCTGGGAATTGGGTATCACTTTTATCAAGGCAGGTATTATAAACAACAGCCCGATACGGGAATTTCCGCGTTGGAAGAAATTTTGGACGAAACAAAAAAGACCATTGTGCATATTCCCAGCGTCAATTCTGCCGAATCTTCCAAGCAAAAACTCGAAGAAGTAAGCCATATCATTGATTGCCTCGGCGAAGTAGAATATCAGGATGAGGAAACGAAAATAATGTATGTGAAAAGTCGGCGAACGGGAAGAGTGCTGAAAGTTGCCGATTTGGTAAACGACAACCCGCAATCGCGCGACAAAGTAGTGGCATACCTACGAAGCGTTAGTAATCCGGACGACATTGATATTATTATCGCGCTGGGAATGGCAAAAGAAGGTTTCGACTGGCCTTTTTGCGAACACGCGTTAACCATTGGCTATCGAGGTTCATTAACGGAAATTATTCAAATCATTGGGCGCGCCACACGCGATAGTGAAAACAAAACGCACGCGCAGTTTACAAACCTGATAGCGCAACCCGACGCCGTGGATGATGATGTGAAATTAGCGGTTAATAATATGCTGAAAGCCATTACCGCCTCGCTGTTGATGGAGCAGGTACTCGCGCCAAACTTTAATTTCAAGCCCATATCGTTAAAAGATGATGATGATAATGAGGATGATGACGATGATAATGCCGACACCACTATTTATATCAATGGCTTTAAACTTCCTACTTCCCAACGCGCAAAAGATATTATCGAGGCAGATTTAAACGATTTGAAAGCGCGTATATTGCAAGATGACACCATGTTGCGCGCCATGCCCGGAAATCTTGAGCCGGAGGTTATCAACACCGTGCTTATCCCCAAAATTATTCGCGAAGTATATCCCGATTTGAATGACGAAGATGTGGAAGCCGTCAGACAGCACGTTGTTGTAGACTCTGTGATAAAAAACGGCTCAATCGTAGAGCAAGGAGGGAAAAAGTTTATCCGTATGGCAGGTAGTTTTGTGAATATTGACGATGTTCATATCGACTTGATTGACACCATAAACCCTTTCCAGAAAGCATTTGAAATTTTGTCTAAAAACGTTACAACTTCCGTGTTGAAAACGATACAAAATGTAATAAATTTGACAAAAATAGAAATGACAGAAGCCGAAGCGGTATTGCTTTGGCCCAAAATCAACGAATGGGTAAAAGAAACCGGCGAAGAGCCAAACATACAATCGTTTGACGCACGTGAAAAGCGCCTTGCCGAAGCTTTGCTGTATATTAGGGAAGAAAAAAGAAAAAGATTACAAAATGGCTAAAACATTAGACGAAATATTTGATAGTGATGACTTAGGTTTGCTCGATGTAAAAGCAAAAGTCAATCCGGTTAAAACCGATGAGGACCGATTGATTGATACATTTTTGGAAATCAACGCTTTTGTGGAAAAAAATGAAAGAGAGCCAAGCATTACTTCCATGGCGGAATACGGACTTTTGTCCAAATTAAAAAGTATACGTGAAAACGAAAAGCATAAAGTTACGCTGAAACCTTTTGACAAGTTTAATCTTTTGGGTGAAGTAGATATAGAAACTAAATCATTGGATGATGTTTTAGAAAATGATACGCTGGGACTACTTTCCGACAACGAAATTGAAACTTCCCTCTACGACTTCAGGCATGTGCCAAAAGAGCGTGAAAAACGTGCGGAAACAGATTTCGTTGCGCAGCGTAAACCGATGACGGAAAAAGAATTCGCAGTGTACGATGCGCTTTTTAAGCAAGTCCATGCCGAGTTGAAGGCGAACAAAAGAAAATTAGTCGCATTCAGCGATGCTGAAAAAAATCTTATCGAAGGAAATTTTTACTTGGTGGATGGTCTGCTGTGCTATTTTGAAAGTTCCGAGGCTGAAAAAGTATTGAAAAAGAATAAATCGGGCAACAGAACAAGGTTAGAAGGACGAACTGTAACCATATTTGAAAACGGAACGAAGTCGAATATGCTATTTCGCTCGTTGGGCAAAGCTATTCTCAAAAACGGAAAAATGGTAACAAATACCGATGAATATGCAGCGAATGAATTACTCCTAAATGCCAACATGGTTTCAGAAGCAGACGTTCAAAGCGGTTGGATTTACGTGTTAAAATCGAGCCACCCAAAGCTAAAAGACATTCCTGACGTATATAAAATTGGCTTCTCAACTCAAAAAGTAGCGGATAGAATAAAAAACAGCAAGCAAGAATCTGCATTTTTATATACTGATGTTCAGGTAGTTTCTACTTACAAATGTTATAATTTAAATACACAAAACTTTGAAAATCTATTGCACCGTTTTTTCGGAAGCGCTTGTTTGAATATCGACATTTATGATAAACATAACCAACGCATTACACCCAGAGAATGGTTTGTGGTGCCATTACCTATTATCAACGAAGCGGTGAATATGCTTATCAATGGAAGTATTGTTAATTACCGGTACGATGAAGTCAGAAAGAAGATTGAGTTGAAAAGATAATGTTGCGCAAAAGTCTTCTTAGAGAGTATAACAAAGGGTGTAAATCGCAAAACTCGCTGATTTACACCCTTTCCAGCGGAAAGACAGGGATTCGAACCCTGGGTGCCCGCGAGAGCACAACGGTTTTCGAGACCGCCCCGATCGACCACTCCGGCATCTTTCCTTAAAATGCAAAGCCGATTTTACCAAAAAACCGACTTTGCAAGGTCTTTCTTCAATTATTTTTTAGTCAAAACGTAATCTTGAGCGCGCTCGCCTTCGTTTACGGTTCCTTCTGCGTCGCTTACAGCAACTCCATCGGCAACAATGCGATAGTAAATTTTCTCGCCGGTAGAGGGAGTAACAAGTTCCAATACTTCACCGTTGTTAACGAGCGAGTAAACACCCGATTGTTCAAACAAACCATCTTCCTTTTCCAAATATTCGCTTGTAAAGCTATAAGTGGAGTCCGCGTTAATGGTTAAAACAGTTTTAATTCCCGGACAGTCGGCGCAAGGAAGCGTTCCTTCGAAAGTTCCTACGTATGCGGGAGCTTCTTCCACAACAACCACTTCTTCGGTAGTTTCTGTTGCTTGTTCTGCTTGTTTTTGTTTGTTGGTGCAGCTTGACATGGCTACAACCAAAGCTACGCTTAATAATAGGTAGATTGCTTTCATAATTGCTGTTTTTAGTTATTTAAACGATAAAAATTCGGTGCAAATGTACAAGAATTTTTACAAAAAGAATAAAATTGAACAATAAATATTCAAAAATGGGGAAAATGCAACATCTCCTATTTTAATATTTTCAACGCCTCATCGGTTGCTTTCAGCAGCGGATTGATGGAAATTTCTGACCCCACCGCGTTTTTCATCCACAATTGCGGAATAATGCTGCCCTGTGTGTACATCCGCTGCATTTCGTCGGCAAGATTTCTTCCGCGAACCTGCTGTTCGATTTGGAAATCGATAAGATGTCCCATCGGATAATTGGGCAGATAGAGCGGATAATCAATCATATGCGAGTAGATGCCGAGCAGGGGTTCGTCTTTGTCGCCCAAAACTCCGGCGTAGTAGCTGTTCCACACATCTTTGGCGGCGGCAATAACGGCTTCTTTCAATTGCGCGGGCGTCGCGTCGGGATGGGCGTAAAGCCATTCCCACACTTGAATATCGACAAGCGAAACGCCCATTATTTCGTAGCACGACCAAAAATTGTCGAGCGCCAGATAATGCTCATCGTCGGGATTGGGGTTTTTCAGTCCCAAAAGCTCCAAATCTCGTTTCTGGAAAAGGAAAGCTACCGCTTCGGTAAACGAAGTATTGGGCACTCCGTGGAGCGTGTAGTAATCCACATCGTTCATCGTAATGGTCTGTTCCACGTTGTGTCCAAACTCGTGAACGGCAATGTTGTAGCCCTTGTAATCCATTCCGTCGGCGCCAATGCGCGTGCGCAGGTGAGCCAAATCGTTTCGCATAGCGGCGCCCCAGGCGTGTCCCGCGCCGCGCGACGCGTCAACGGTGATGAGCGATGAAATTTGTTTCGCTTTTTCGGGCTTCCAACCGAGTTTTACCAAAATGTTGGGTAGATCGGTTTCCAACGCTTGCGGGGTCGGATATTTCTTGGACGTAATGGCGGTGAGTTGTTCTTCGGGTATTCCGCCGCGCGACTTGAAGCCGTTGTACCAGATATCGAACGGTTCGAGTTTTCGTCCCAGTCGGGCTTCGATTAACGCGGCAACTTCTTTCACTTGAGGCGACGAAAGCAGGTTTTTGAAGAGCGTTTCAACGTCTTGTTTCGTAATTTCCATTGTGCCGTCGAACGCGCGGATTATCTGCGTGGGATAATGCGGCGAGTAGGCGTCGAGTTGGCGCATCGCCTTAAAGTTATCAAGGAAAACGCGGTATCGGGTATCGGGTTCGGGCGTGGCGGCAGCCTCGCCGTTGTTTTCGAACAGTGTGTTCGAGAGCGGATTCCACGTGTAAGCGTCGTTGTTAACGGCTTGTTGCGGAATGGTTTGGTCGATAATCCGTTTCATCACGGCATACACCATTCGTTGTTTTTCCAATCCTTTTTCGGCGTCGGCGTAGTTCGATTTCAGCTCGTCGCGCAATCCCCAATGGGTAATCAGTTTCATTCCGTCGGAGAAAAGCTGCTCGCCGTTATCGTTGCGAAGTTTTCCCATATAAATATTGTAATCAGAGATATAGGCGTCGGCTTCGGTGAGCGTTTGCGAAATGTGCTGTTGAATATCGGCGGGAACGCGCGACGTAAATCTATCGCCCATTCGGGCAAAAGCCCACTCTTTGCGCGACCATTTTTCGCCCAATTGGGTTTTTTCGTCCAGTGAGTAGAACGGGAAGTTGAGCGCCGTGAGGAAAGCTATTTTATTGGCGTACAAATCGTCGTTGAAGTGCGCCGACACGTTGTATCCGCCAAACATCATATCCACGGGCGTTATGGGGTCGCCTTCCAGTTGTAGCGGCTCTTTTAGTTTCAGGTCGATGTTGTGGAAATAGCCGCTGAAAATCTCGAAATTTCGCTCCAGCGTGTTGAAAAGCTTGTCGAGTTGGGCATCGTCGGCAACGAATCGGGTTTTGCAAAACTCAGCAAATTCGGCTGCCGAGCCGTCCGATTCGCGCCACAAATCGGCAACTTGTTGCACGCCGCGCTCAATGCGGAACGCAGCCGTTTCGCCCAGCGAATCTTTGAGCTGTTTAATCACTTCGGACGCTTGCGCATCGGTAATAAATTGTGATGTCTGCATTGTTTTTTGTTCAGTTTTACACGCCCCCAAACCAATGAGAATGGCGAGAAGTGAGGGAAGAAAGATTTTTTTCATTTTTTGTGTGGTATTATTAGAAAGATGTTTGATGCGTATAACTATCGTTGTTTATGATATTTATCTTCCTGCAAAGATATACAATTCATCCGAAAGTTGCCCCTATTTTTGCGCCGTTTCGTAATTTTTTGTAGTTTTACGCCATTAAACCCTAAAACAAATTATTATGCAAGAAATCAACAACTATGTAGAAACGCACAAACAGCGTTTTCTGGATGAACTTTTCGAGCTCATCCGCATTCCGTCCATTTCTTCTATTCCGGCGCACAAACCCGATATGTACAAGGCTGCCGAAAAGTGGAAAGAGATTTTGTTGGCCGCCGGCGCCGACAAAGCCGAGGTGATGGAAACCGACGGAAATCCGGTAACTTACGGCGAAAAAATTATCGACCCCAAAGCGCCCACCGTACTGGTTTACGCGCATATGGACGTGATGCCGGTTGACCCCATTGATTTGTGGAAAACCGACCCGTTTGAACCCGTTGTGAAAGACGGAAAAATATGGGCGCGCGGCGCCGATGATGATAAAGGTCAGGGATTTATGCATGCCAAAGCGTTTGAATATTTGGTAAAATCGGGTACGCTGAACTGCAACGTGAAATTCCTTATCGAAGGCGAAGAAGAAGTGGGTTCGCCCTCGCTGCCCAAGTTTTGCAAGAAACACAAAAAAATGCTTCAAGCCGATGTTATCTTGGTTTCCGATACATCGATGATTGCCCCCGATATACCTTCCATTACCACCGGATTGCGCGGTTTGGCGTATTGGCAGGTGGAAGTTACCGGCCCCAACGCCGATTTGCACTCGGGAATTTTCGGCGGAGCGGTGGCAAATCCCATCAACGTGTTGTCGAAAATGATTGCCGATGTTATCGACGAAAACGGGCGCATCACCATTCCCGGATTCTACGACGATGTACTGGAAGTATCTGACAAAGAGCGCAAAATGATGGCAAAAGCGCCTTTCTCGCTCAGCGAATACAAAAAATCGCTCGATATCAAAGCTGTAGCCGGCGAAGAAGGATTCAGCACGAACGAGCGCACGGGCATTCGTCCCACGTTCGACGTGTGCGGTATTTGGGGCGGATACACTGGCGAAGGCGCCAAAACGGTTTTGCCCTCCAAAGCGTACGCCAAAATCAGCTGCCGCTTGGTTCCCAACCAAGACCACGAGAAGATTGCCAAACTGTTTGTAAAATATTTCGAAGGCATCGCGCCCAAAACCGTGAAAGTGAAAGTGGAATCGCTGCACGGCGGACCGTCGTACGTTTGCCCCATCGACCTTCCGGCTTACAAAGCCGCCGAAAAAGCCTACACCGATGTGTACGGCAAAAAACCGGTTCCCGTGCGTTCGGGCGGAAGTATCCCCATCATCGCTTCGTTTGAAGAAATTCTGGGCATAAAATCGGTACTTATGGGATTCGGATTAGGTTCCGACGCCATCCATTCGCCCAACGAAAACTATCCGTTGGAGCAGTTCTACAACGGCATTCGCACCATTCCGCTGTTCTATAAATACTTTGTGGAAGAGATGAAATAGTGAAGAGCAAAGAGCTCAGGGCTTAGAGAATTTCCCGCAGGTTCGTATTTTGAGGCGAATTTGCGGGATTTTTTTGTGCAGGAATGTGGAAATTTTACTCATTTTAGCTAAAGCGCGTGTGTATTTGTGTTGTTATTACACTTTTGAGTATGTTTGTATAAAACGCATAGATTTTTTAAAATAAACAATAAACATGTTGAATTAATGAAACGAGCATGTAAATCAGTTACTCCCAAGTAAATGATTATTGCGAGTTGCATTCGACTTTAATGAAAAAAATAAAATATAATCGTATGAAAACAAGAAACTTACTATTTGTAGTAATAATGCTTTTTCTTACATCCAAAGGCTTTTCGCAAGTCAAAGATGTATCAATTACAGTTTCACCCATGGCGGAATATACATGGTGGGATAAAAACCTTACGTTAGATAATTCTACTTTCTGGGGTGGAAGAGTCGGATTTGGTTTCGGACCTCTTTTCGAGATGAGGGGATTTTACCAGAAATCGTTCGACGTGAAAGCCGCGTTGCGAGATATTAACTGGAAAGTGACCGACGATTGGGCAGACAAAATGACCAATTCGCACGTAGATATTTCGCGCTACGGCGGTGAACTCAAACTGAATTTGATTAAAAACTCTCTTTTTGCTCCCTACATTACAGCGGGTGGTGGTGTTCAAACAATGAAGTACGAACTGGCATCGGGTGCCGATCCCAACGTTATGCAAGAGATGAAAGAAGAACAATTGTTTGGCGCCTTGGGATTAGGAACCAAAATAAACCTGTCCGATAGATTGGTTTTATCGTTGGAAGCCAAAAATACATTCTTCAATGTCAACGATCAGAGCTATTACCTGAGCCCCGATTTTAATCCCGGCGATAATAATAAACGACTCTATAACTGGTCGGCAATGGCATCTCTCGATTTTTATTTCGGCGGAACGTCGCAAGGAAATTCCAACGAGGTGGAAAGAGCCTATCACAAATTGTATTCTGACGGTTTCAGCGGAATGAAATTCGTGTTGGAGCCGGGGGGAGCGTATATTAACTTCAACGACGAGTCCATGTTTGCTGACCAGTATTTCTTAGGTGCTTCTGCCGGATTCGACCTATCTTCGTTGGTTGGAGTTCGAGGATTTTATTACAGAGCAACCGAACAGCCGGATAAACTGTCCACCAATTTAAACAAAGAGTTATCGATGTACGGAGGAAACATTATTGCCCGTTTAAATCAACCACGCGGCATAAATCCCTATCTTACGCTTGGAGGAGGTTATCTTAAAGTTGGTGACGAATATGTTGATAAACTTGGATTGCACACCGCCGAGAGTACACCTTTCGCGCTTGGAGGAGTGGGAGTTGAAATTCCTTTTTCTAAATTTGTCGCGCTGTATGGTTCTATAAATGCCATGCTTACATCGCAAAAAGCATTTGAAGATGTGCAAAATCCGTCGCAAATTATAACACACACCATGTATCAAGCGGGTGTTCGATTCAATTTGGGACAATCTGTGGATGCCGACAACGTATATCGCAGAAATATGGAAACTCGTGTAAACCGTGAGCGAGATGATTACAACAATCGGATAAATGAAATGAGAGCCGAGTATGAGTCTCGTATCGAGCAACTTAATGAGGAGTTAGATATGGCAGCTGCTGCTAACGATACCGAAAGAGCGGAAGAGATTTTAGAAGAAAAAGTTCGCACGGAACGTGTTTTGGACGTGATGGAAAAACAAACCGAAGATACTTCGGGCAAACTTATCAAAATGTCGTCGGAAGATTTCGAAAAGCTGATTGAGCGCATCTTACGTGAAGTAAGAAAAGACAACGATGTTTATCCAACCGAGAGATATTACGACCGTTCATCATCGTTAACTCCGCTTGAAGAGAGACTTTTGCAACAACTTCAAGATACTGAAACCGAAAAGTCGTCGGTGGATAACGCCATTGTTTCCGACCAATTAAAGGAATTGAATCAAAAATTAGATCGTAACTTTAACCAGATGACTCAACTGAGCGGTGCGCAACCGAAAGATAACACCAGCACCATCGTTATTTCTGATAAAAATACACCCACACAACCGGTGGTGATTGGCGCAACTCCCGGAAACTATTCAACTTCAACCGCATCGTCTTACAACGCGATGAGAGGAAATTCGTTTTTCAAATTGAATAGATTAGGTTTGTTTACCGGAATTGGATTTGGCGATAACACATCGTTCAACTTGGGCGTGAGAGGCTATTTGCAGATTAGTGATACGTCGCTCGATTTTGTGCCGGAGGTTTACGCATCCATGGGCGATAAAAACGGTATCGGTGTTTCGGGAAACGTTTTTTATAATTTCGAAAACGCATTTGGCGCCGTACTTAATCCGTATGTAGGACTTGGATTGGGTATTTTCCCGGGCGAAAAAACACACGTAGGCTCCAATATTATTTTGGGAACATCGTTTGATCTTGCCAAGGGAAGTCTCTTTGTTGATTACTCCATCAGAAGTCTTTTTAAACAAAACCAACTTGCTGTTGGATACCGATTTGTCTTTTAAAAACAACACACTATGACTAAGAGAATTAGCTTATTGTTGTTGATAATCGCGGCTGTTGCGTGTGGTTTTACGCTGCAAGGACAAACCGTTTCTGCTCAGAAATCGGACACGCTGGTGATGAAAGAGAGTGATTTGGTTGATTTTCTGAAACGTCTCGCAACAGACACCGGAAAAATGGAGCGTGTGCTGAAAGAGCCTGCCAGACAGTATTCCGGCAACAGAAACACTACCATGAGCCAAAATGACGCTTTTTTGCAGTATCGTTTCGATAAAATCGAAGATATGCTCGACAACATGATGTATCGGTTGGGAATTCCCAATACTTCGTCGAGACGCGACCTTATTTTAAGTCAATCTTCCGGAGGAACTTCGTCTGTATATCCCTATCCCGTTGGGAGTAATTTTCAAGCATCGGGAAGAGATACGCGCGATTTTGAGGGGCTGCAACGGCAGGTTGACTTGCTGCAAGAACAAATGAATTTGCTTATTTCGGGAATGGCTGATAAAGAGGCGAAAAGCCAGATGGAAGCCATCTCGAAAGAGTTGGCCGATATCCGCCAGGATTTAACAAACAGGACGTTGAAAACCCCTGTCGAAAAAGAGATTGTTGAAGTTCGTCGTGATTCGGTAATCGTCAAAAAAGTAGAGACTGAGAATTTCGATAATTATAAGCGTCAGATTTTTTTCCAAGTGTCGTCATCCGTATTAACTACCGAGGCTGTACACACGCTTCGTAACGTCGCGGAATTATTGAACAACAATGCCGACTTAAAAGTTGAGGTTATCGGTTACGCCAGCCCCGAAGGGAATGCTGCTTTTAACGCGAAACTGTCTGAAAAGAGAGCGGAGTCAGCAAAACAGCAATTGTTAAAACTGGGTGTTGACAGTAAAAGAATTCTGGTACGAACAGCCGGTGCCGATTCGAAATCGGATTTGAAAACGTATGCCCGAAGAGCCGATATTGTGGTAGTAAAGTAAAAACGATTCGTAATATAAAGAAAGTAAAAGTGTTAGGCGAAAAAACTCCTAACACTTTTTTATTGTCGCGTACGCCGTGTATTGTGTTGTCGCGATAACGGGAGTTAAGAAAAAGGTTCCGGAAACAATTTTTCTATCTTCAACAATCACCGGACTTTCGTTTTTCATCTTTTGATAAAATTGCAACGTGTTGCCCCGGTTTTTGAAATAATCTACCCGATATTCGCCTGTGGATTTGGGCGAAACAAATCGGTCGTAAAAGAGGCGGGCAACCATTCCCATATTCATTCGCACGTTTATTTCCACGCACGGCTGAATTTGGAAACTTTCCCGGGTGCGGCAAATCATCATATCTACGCCCAAATAGCCTTTGTAGTGTGGAAATTGCCGTGCAAGTTTTTCGATAAGCGTTTCACGGAAGGTGCGCAACTTGGGAATCTCGACATATTGCGCCAACGCTTTTTCTATATCCGCGTCCGAAAGCAATATGTTTCCCGAATAGGCGCCCGAAGCGGCAGAGTGGAACAAGGAATAACCCGCAAAACGAACATTTCCGTTTTCGGCAAAAAACTCCATCGCGAAATCCTCCACTTTGTGCAAAACAGGTTCGGCAACCACGCCGCCCTGCTCGCGGATGACGCGGCGGCACCAATCGGTTTGTTTATCGGTTATTTCGCCTTTAATCCACACCAATCCTTTTCCGCTTCCCGAATTGGGCATTTTCAGCACCTTATCACCGGTTTTTGACGCGAGAAATTGCAACAGCTCTTCAATCGAAGTAAACAGATGAGACTCACCACAATAATCTTTGTTTTCTGCCATCAAATGGTTCAGTACCGAAATGGCGTTTTGTCTTCCGGAATATTCCCGCAACCGTTTTAAATCTTCCATCGACGGCAATTTATCTTCCGAAACGCCGCTTTCCAGCAACTTTTTTCGCAACGCCGGATTCCACCCCCACGGAATGAACTCTTCCTGCGGAAAGTGAGAAATATCGGAAAACGAAACCAACGAAGACTGCAAAGAAAACAGCTCTTTCATTTCCGATAAAAACAATTGGTTATGCGCGCCTTCGGCAACAATTTTCGCCCCATTCGGTGCAAACCACAACGGGAGCATCGCCAAATCTTCCGCAATTTTCAACGCAGATGCCGGCGGTGTGTAGTGCGGATTGAAATTGGCCAATGCCAGATCGTTATCGGGGTTGAAAAGGTGTATCATAGTCGCTTGCGGGTAGAGACGGTGCATGCACCGTCTTTAAACGAAGGCGGGCTGTGCATTGTTTCAGTTTCAACCGCAGCCCGCCAATCGTATATCCTAAATCGTAAATCGTAAATTTACACGTATTCTTTGGCTTCTACTTCACCGCTTAACACCATTTCGCCGTTTTCGGCCAGAGCGCGCATTTCGTCCTCACCCGGATATACGTAAACGGGCGCTATTTTATGAATGCGTTCGATGATTAAGTTGCAGAACCATTTGCTGTTAGCTAATCCTCCGGTAACCAAAATGGCATCCACGTCGCCTTTCAGCACGGTGGAAAACGCGCCGATTTCTTTCGCCGTCTGATAAGCCATCGCCTCCATAACATCTAAGCTTTTTTTGTCGCCGTTCAGCGCTGCTTGCTCCACTTCATAAGCATTGTTGTGCCCGGTATAGGCATAAAGTCCGCCTTTGCCCACAACCATCGCTTTCATTTCTTCGTACGTGTATTTTCCGCTGAAAGCCATTTTTAGCAATGAGCCTACGGGAAGCGTTCCGGAACGTTCGGGCGAAATAGGCCCGTCGCCATCAAGTGCCTGATTCACATCGATAACTCGTCCTTTTCGGTGTACTCCTACCGAAATTCCGCCACCCAAATGCGCCACGATAAGATTCAACTCTTCATAGGATTTGTTGATGGATTTGGCGTGCAAGCGCGCGATGGCTCGCTGATTGAGGGCGTGGAAAATGGAAACGCGCTCAAAGAGCGGATGTCCCGAAAAGCGTGCCACCGGCTCCAGTTCGTCCACCACTACCGGGTCGGCGATGTAGGCTTCGGCATTCGGAAGCTGACGCGCGATATCATCGGCGATAAGACCGCCCAGGTTGCTGGCGTGCTCGCCGCTCTTCCCCTCGATAAGGTCTTTTTTCATTTGCTCGTTCACCCGATAAACTCCGGCCGGAATGGGTTTTACCAAACCTCCGCGTCCGACTACCGCGCGAATGAGGTCTAATTTAACCTCGGCGTTTTTAAGTTCTTCGTAGATGATGTTTTTCCGATATTCGTATTGGTCGGCAATACTTTTAAACTGACTCAACTCTTCCGGCGAGTGACGTATGGTTTTCAAAAATACCACATTGCCGTTTTTGTATACAGCAATTTTTGTAGATGTTGAGCCCGGGTTGATGGCTAAGATGCGTGATTCGTTGTCCATAATATTTATGTTTTAAGTGTAGTTGAAAATGATAAAATAACTTTTTCGATGTTACCATTAGCCAAAAGCCATTAGCCAAAAGCCAACAGCTAATTGCCAACTGCCAACAGCTAACCACCTACTCCATTGCCGCGGCTAACGCGATAGAGAGCATTTTACTGGCTTCGGTATCGGAGCGAGAGGTAAGCACAATGGGAACCGCGGCGCCCATAATCACGGCGGCTGTGGTGGCTCCACCCAAGAAATTGAGCGCTTTGTAGAACATGTTTCCGGCTTCTATTTGAGGAACAAGAATCACGTCGCAATCGCCCGCCACATCGCTCACGATGCCTTTGTGTTCTGCGGCGTGTTTGTCCACCGCGTTGTCGATAGCCAGCGGCCCATCTACGATGCAGCCTTTCAACTGTTTGCGGTCGCTCATGGTTTTGAGCATGGCGGCATGAACGGTGGCTTCCATCTTCGGATTCACAACTTCCACGGCGGCAATAACGGCAACTTTGGGACACGAAATTCCAATTTTATGGCATGCTTCCACGGCGTTGTTCAAAATATGTACTTTCGTGTCGAAATCGGGAGCGATATTCATTGCTACATCCGTAACACAGAGTAGTTTGTGATAATAGGGTGATTCGAAAAAAGCCACGTGGCTCAATACGCTTCCTTTACGCAATCCGTTTTCTTTATCGAGGACGGCTTTCAGAAGCGCGCCCGTACTCACGAAACCTTTCATCAATACATCGGCTTCGCCTTTTTTTACCAGCGAAACGGCTATTTTTGCCGACTCATTGGCGCCTTTTTCGTTGTGGATTATTTCGACACCGTCGAGATTGAAATCGATGGATTGGGCGATTTTTTCAATTTCCGCTTTGTCGCCAACCAGCACAGGAGTTACAATCTCGTTTTCCATAGCTGCTTTAATGGATTTCAATACTGGTTCATCCTCGGCGGCGGCTACTGCGATGCGTTGTTTCGGTTTGTTTTTCGCTTTTTCTATTAATTCGGATAATTTGTGAATCATAACACGTATTATTTTAAAGTTTTCGTTTGCAAAATAACAAAAAAAAAAGAAGAAAAACATCTTTATATAGTTTTTATTCTTAAAAATCATAATTTAAAGGTGCCCTCAACCGTGAAAACACTTTAATTCATGGGAAATACATATGTCATATGACAAAAGTTGTCAAAATAGACAAGAAGTATTATTTTTGAGGAAAAATATAAAATGAACTCTTCTTCCAATTTTACTATTCGGGAAATAACTCCGCTGTCAGACAAAGATTGCTTCTACATTGTTGATAGGAGAAAGACCGAATTTACATATCCTTTACATTCCCATAGTGAATACGAAATCAATTACATTGAAAATGCAGAAGGTGTCAGGCGAATTGTCGGTGATTCGGTAGAAGTTATAGGAAAATATGATTTGACTTTGATTGCGGGAGCTGATCTTGAACATGTTTGGGAACAACACAACTGTGTTTCTAAAAACATACGAGAGATTACCATTCAGTTTTCTTCTGATCTTTTTTTCGGGAACTTTATCCATAAAAACCAATTCAACAGCATTCGTGCAATGCTTATTGACGCTAAGAAAGGCATAAATTTCCCCATGGATACCATAATGAGAAACTATCACATCTTGGATCAACTGGCTAATGAAAAAGAAGGATTCTATACCGTTATTAAATTCTTAACTTTGTTACACGAACTATCAGTATCTGCAAATTATCGAACGTTGGCAAGTTCCTCGTTTGCTCATATCGATGATAACTCTGATAGTAGGCGAGTGTTAAAAATATATGAATACATAAACACTCATTATAAAAAATTAATCCGATTGGGTGATTTAGCTAACTTAGTGGGTATGACACCGGTTGCTTTTAGCCGCTTCTTTAAACTTCGGACGGGAAAAACCGTTACAGATTACATCATAGATATCAGATTAGGACACGCAACAAGACTTCTGTTAGATACAACCCATTCTATATCTGAGATTTGCTACGATTGCGGGTTCAACAATTTATCTAACTTCAACAGAATTTTCAAAAAGAAAAAAGATTACTCTCCGAAAGAATTTAGAGAGAATTTTAAAAAGACCAAAATAATAATTTAACCTTATTTGCAAGAAAGTATCATTATTTGATAAATGATGCATACATATATTAAATAATCTATCCTAAATTTGCATTCATATATGTAAAATGTACAATATGAAAGCACGTATTTTTAGTATAGGATTCTGTCTTTTCCTGTTTGTATTCCAATGCTGTGGAAAGAATCAGTACAAAAGCGAAGATGAAAACACAAGACACGAGAAAAAAACAGTTGTCGAAAAAAATGGAAAACTTTCTGTTGACGGTACTTTTCTTGTGAATGAAAGAGGAGAAAAAGTGGTTTTGAAAGGCGTCAGCTTTGGGTGGCATAATTGGTGGCCCCGATTTTACAATGAGAAAACCGTACAAACATTAGCAAGCGATTGGCAGTGTACAGTTGTACGTGCCGCGATGGGAGTTGATCCCGACCGTGGATACATCAGCGATCCCCAATTTTCTACCGATTGTGTAACACGTGTGGTTGAGGCGGCTATAGAAAATGGGATTTACGTAATCATTGACTGGCACAGTCACACGATTCGAACGGCTGAAGCTGTTCGTTTCTTCCGCGAAATGGCTCTAAAATACAAAGATTATCCCAATATTATTTACGAAATATTCAATGAACCCGAAAGGGATTCTTGGACCGATGTAAAAGCTTATTCCGAAGAAGTCATCCAAGCTATTCGCGAGATAGATAAGTCTAATATCATCCTCGTTGGTTCTCCGCATTGGGATCAGGATGTACACATCGTTGCCGACGATCCAATTATCGGATACGATAATATCATGTACACGCTTCATTTTTACGCGGCAACGCATCATCAGTTTTTGCGCGACAGAGGCAATTATGCCGTTTCTAAAGGTATTCCGCTTTTTGTATCGGAATGCGCGGGAATGGAAGCAACCGGTAATGGGCCTATCAACTATGAAGAGTGGCAGAAATGGTTGAACTGGATGTCGGAGAACAACATTAGTTGGGTAGCCTGGTCTGTCTCAGACAAAGATGAAACCTGTTCGATGTTGCTGCCCACGGCATCATCTGAAGGCAACTGGAGCGATGCCGACTTGAAAGAGTGGGGAAGAATTGTGAGAGACGAACTAAGTGCTCGGTAATTACGTAGAGCCTTTAGGGAGAATGAATTGTAAATAGGATAGAATCGCATGATGATTTGCTAAGATTGCTTTTTTTAATCTATTCTTTATCTATCTTTTTTGTAGGAAATACATTTTTAAATATTTAATTATCAGTTTATGAAGAACGTTTTTGTGTTGTGTATGGCTCTTTTTATGAGCTTTCAATTGATGGCACAACAGCGCAGAATATCCGGCA
Organism: uncultured Petrimonas sp.; assembly: GCA_964557135.1. Classification (GTDB taxonomy): domain Bacteria; phylum Bacteroidota; class Bacteroidia; order Bacteroidales; family Dysgonomonadaceae; genus Petrimonas. Next base: position 24,265 of record CAZKZB010000005.1, read on the forward strand.
CCATCCTCGATGGGCAAGATAGATCTGCAATGATTGGTGCTAATATCATAGAAAAAGGGACTTCAAACGGTACTGTGACTGACGTTAACGGGAATTTTTCTATGGGGGTAAGTTCCAATAACTCCGTGTTAGTTGTGTCAAGTATCGGTTACAGAACTATAGAAGTAAATGTTGGAAATCAAACAACATTTAATATAGTTATGGAAGAAGACACCGAGTTGCTGGATGAAGTGGTTGTTGTGGCGTATGGCAGCCAAAAGAAAGTGACAGTGACCGGCTCCGTTTCAAACGTAAGCGGAAACGAAATTTTAAAATCTCCTACAGTTTCACTGGGTAACGCACTCGCCGGTAAATTACCGGGAGTTGCAACCGTACAGTACTCGGGTTTACCAGGTGCCGATGACCCAATGATTCTTGTTCGTGGAGTAGCTTCTCTTTCAACGGGCGGATCTGCTCCGTTGGTTATGGTAGATGGTGTGGAGCGAAGTTTTACGCAAATAGACCCGAACGAAGTTGCAGATATAACCATTTTGAAAGACGCTTCGGCAACAGCAGTTTTCGGGGTTCGCGGTGCAAACGGTGTCATTTTGATAACTACAAAGCGTGGAGAGGCCGGAAAAACACAAATCTCCGGCTCGGCATCTTTCGGTGTACAAACCCCGACAATGTTTTTGAGCTATGTTAACAGTTACGAATATGCTTTAGCGTACAATCAGGCACAAAGAGGAGATGGTCTGCAGGAGAATGAGTTGCGTTTTTCTCCCGAAGCCATTAAGCATTTTAAAGACGGTGATCAGCCTATACTTTATCCCGATATGGATTGGATTAGCTACATCATGAAACCAATGGCACCCCAAACACAACAAAATGTGAGCGTTTCTGGTGGAAACGATCGGGCAAAGTATTTTATATCCGTTGGGGCATTACAGCAAGGAGGCTTATTCAGAACTTTTGCAACAAGTCCCGATGAAAAATTCGCGTACAATCGATACAATTATCGAGCGAACCTTGATTTAAACATCAATCCAATTAATTCACTTTCGGTAAATTTAGGAGGACGTTTGGAGGACAAGACTTCGTTGCCAAGAGGAGAGCAAAGTATTTTCGAGGATATTCTTTTCGCTTCTCCAATGTCGGGAGCAGGAATTGTAGACGGCAAACGTGTTGTTTCAAACACAGTGTATGTTGGGACTGATATGGACAATGACCCAATGCGGTTTTACGGTTCCGGACACCAAAATACCACAAACAATGTATTAAACCTTGACTTGATATATAATTTAAAGCTGAATATGATTACTCAAGGTTTAAATTTCAAAATAAAAGGTTCATACAACAGTACCTACGCCCATACCAAGAAATGGGAAAACTATCAGGCTTATCCTACTTACAAACCTTATATGCTGGAAGACGGAACAGTTGTTCTTGAAACATCGGGTGATAAGTGGAGACCTGAGTTTGCCGAAGAAACAAACGTATGGAGAGATTGGTATGCGGAAACAAGTTTTGATTATGCCCGTAAATTCGGCAATCATGATGTTACGGCCTTACTGCTGTATAATCAATCCAAATATTATTATCCTTGGCCTTATCAGGAAATACCTCGTGGATACGTTGGCTTGGTTGCACGATTTACCTATAACTATCTTTCCCGTTATCTTTTCGATTTTAACGCAGGATACAACGGATCAGAAAACTTTGCACCCGATAAGCGCTACGGATTTTTCCCCGCAACTTCAATCGGCTGGATTGTAACGGAAGAAGACTGGATGAAAAACCAGAGTGTTTTGTCATACCTCAAGTTCCGATACTCGTATGGTATTGTGGGAAATGATTATATGGGCGGAAGACGTTTTCTATACTTACCTCCGGAATATACTATCCATAACGGTTATTACACCGGTTACGGCGGAGGCCAGCACGGATATAATTTCGGTACAAGCAATACCGTGTTTGTGAGAGGCGCTACCGAAGACACTTCGGGTAATCCGGATGTAACCTGGGAAACATCTACAAAACAAAATATTGGAGTCGATCTGAGGACTTTTGGAGATCGACTGAACGTTAATCTTGACTTTTTCAAAGAAAATCGTAAAAATATCTTGATCAACAATGATGCATTTATTACCGCGCCTTCAGCTTTAGTTGCTTCCCCCATCAATTATGGAAAAGTAAACAACAAAGGGTTAGAAATAGTATTGAATTGGACGGATAAGGTAGGAGACTTCACTTATACCATCGCTCCAAACTTCTCATTTAGCAGGAACAAGGTTATCGAAATGGCAGAAATTCGTCAAAAATACGACTATTTATATAGAACGGGACATCGGGTAAACCAACCGTTCGGGTATGAATTCTTTGCGTTTTATCAGGAAGGTAAAACAGAGGCTGCTTACAAAGCAAAATACGGTGCAGAGATGCCTACTCAACTTGGCCAGGCAAACCTTGGAAACGGAGATGCCGTCTACGTGGATTTAAACGGAGACGGAGCTATAACTGCCGAGGATCAGCACGCTATCGGCTTCCCCGATTATCCCGAAATGACCTTCTCTTTAACAGGGAGTATGAGTTATAAAAACTTCGACATGACAATGTTGTGGAACGGTGCTACCAACGTAGGACGTGGACTATACTGGCCTTATAATCCTCAATTCGGACAATTTCACGACCAAGGACTTGTTCGATGGGTTTATGAAAACTCCTGGACACCCGAAACGGCAGAAACAGCAACGCTTCCGCGTTTAACAATAGCTAACGAAGTAAACAATACTCCCATGTCGAGTATCTGGATGGTAGATGCATCATATCTTCGTTTACGTAATTTAGAAATCGGATATACCTTCAACAAAGTTCCACTCCTCTCATCAGCTTCGAGCATGAGAATTTATGCCAACGGAACAAACCTCTTAACCTTCTCCGCTTTTAAAGGAAATGACCCTGAAAATGTGGGTGGAGGTTGGCAGAATACCATTCGACATCCTATGATGAAAGTATATAATATCGGATTTAGAATTAACTTTTAATCACATCAAAAAAAGATATATTAAAATGAAAACTAACATATTAAAAGTTGCTATAGCTGCATTGTTCGGTACTTTCTTATTGGCATCGTGCGTCGATGACTTCAAGGTAGGGGATGCCTTTTTGGAAAAGGCTCCAGGCGTTGCCGTTAATGCAGATTCAATTTTCTCACGAGCCGAATATGCACGTGCGTATTTATGGGAGGCATACAATAAGTTATACACGCCCCATAATTCGAATTTGGAACATTACATCATGGGTGACTCTCCGGTTGATGCCTTGTCAGACTGTATTCAATCGAGATTAGGATGGGGTGACATGAAAGAATTGTGGTATCCGGGCAATTACAATGCCTCTTGGTCATCGGGTTGGGACAGAAGTCGGATGGAATTCGGCAAAATCTGGGCACCTATCCGCAACTGTTGGAATTTTATCGAAAATGTAGAAAAAGTTCCCGATATGTCAGCAGAAGAGAAAGCTCGTTTACAAGCCGAAGCGAAAATTCTCATAGCTACATTTTATTACTCGTTGTTCAGGCACGTCGGTGGCCTTCCGATTATCGATCATGCATATCTTCCTACGGAAGAGTATAATGCCCCTCGCGCTACGGTTGAGGCAACAGTTGATTTTATGGTAAAACTGCTCGATGAAGCAGCCGCAACTCCATCACTTCCTTTCATTATTCCGCAGGCTGAAATCAGCCAGTGGGCAGGCAGACTGACCAAAGGTTCAGCGCTTGGCTTCAAAGCCAAAGTTTTGCTTTATGCGGCGAGTCCGTTGTTTAATGACAGCGAACCCTACTCAAGAGAAGAACCTCAAATAGCTGTTGACAGCCTTCACGTATGGTACGGCGGTTATAAAGCCGAACTGTGGCAACGTTGCTTACAGGCTTGTGAGGATTTTTTCGCGCAGAATGCTTCCAACGGAAATCCCTATCGGTTGATTCAGCCAAACGGAAACACCGAAGCAGACTACATGGCTGCTTTCCGTCAAGCATATTGGACAAGAGGTAACAGCGAAAAAATAATTGAAGTTCATACACGCACGTATGCCGACGAGTGGGGCGATCAACAACCGAACAACGTAATGCACCAAGGTGCGTATTGCCCTACTGTTGAATTCATGGAGATGTTCCCGATGGCCAACGGCCGAAACTTCACCGGCATGAATGTCTATAACACCGATAATCCAGCCAATATCGACATTTTTGAGAATCGCGATCCCCGTATGTATGAAACATTGCTTACGCCTAAAAAAGGACGCAGGTGGCAAAATTACGCTCAAATTGAGGTTTGGCAAGGCGGCAATTTAGAAGATGCCATGGGATGGTACTATAGCCCGATGATGGGTAACGGCATTGGTCCGTACAAATGGTGCCTGGATTTTTGGAATTTAGGCGTTGACCCGGTGCAATATTCAATCTTGCGTATGGGTGAAATGCATTTGATTTATGCTGAAGCTTTAGCAGAAACAGGTAACTTAGCCAAGGCTTGCGATGAGGTGGATAAAGTTAGAGCGCGCGTTGGGCTTGGAAAAATTGCGGCTATGAACCCAACGCTGAATTTGACAACCAACAAAGAGAACCTAATTAATGAAATTTTGCGCGAGCGAGCTGTGGAACTTGGTTTCGAAGAGAATCGCTTTTTGGATATGTGTCGCAGAAAGTTAGCCGATAAATTTACAACTCCGCTTCGTGGAATTAAAATTTACCGCAAAGACGGTGGAGGTAAATTAGGTGAAGGTGAGCCCTATCCTACAGCGTTTCGATATGAGACTTACGTTTATACCGATGGTGCGAGGGCTTGGTGGAAACCGGGTTTCTTCACTCCAAAATGGTATCTGCAAGCTCTACCGATTCCGGAAATCAATAAAGACTATGGTTTAACTCAAAATCCCGGTTGGTAATAAAGCATATTTACTTTTTAAAAGAATAAATCTATGAATAAGAATATATTAAATAGAGATAAAATAGCCTGCATATGTTTGAGTTGCTTTATGGTCATATCATCCTTAAGTTTGGCTCAAACAAAGGAGGGGTTGGTTGACTTGGGCTTGGGAATACCTCAGGCGAAAGAAAAATCAACCGCATCAACTTTTATTATTACTGCTGAGGATTTGCAAAAAACAACTGCTATAACTCTGCAAGATGCCCTTTACGGCAGGTTATTGGGCTTAACCGCTTTAAAAGGTGCGGGATTTTCGGGTGAACCCGGATATGGTGGTTATTTTAACATCAGAGGAACGCAAACTTCCACCGAGAATAACATCCTGATTTTGGTAGATGGCTTAGAGCGTCCGATAGATCGTTTGCCGGTTGATGAAGTAGAGTCTGTAACAGTATTGAAAGATGCAGCCGCGGTTGCTCTATATGGATACCGGGGAGTAAATGGGGCGATTTTGGTAAAAACAAAACGCTCGAAGAGTAACGAACTTTCAATAAACTTCCGTTACGACCACAAATTTCAATCCGCTCCTGCTACCACTGAATTTGTTGATGCTCATAACTATGCTTTAGCATTGAACGAAGCAAGATTACAGGATGGTTTAACCCCGGCATACAACAATTATGAGTTGGACGCCTTTAAAAATGGACCTTACCCGCAGATTTATCCTAATGTTGATTGGAGAAAAGAGGCTTTACTTAACTCGGCCTTTGAAAACCAGGCAACACTGAGTATTTCGGGGGGAAACGATAGGTTAAAATACTTAACGTTATTCAACTTTGTAAATGCAAACGGATTACTCAATGGCACAGAGGAAAATGACGGATATTCTACGCAATTGAAATATTCAAAAGGCAGTATCCGTACAAATATCGATTTCAGCTTAACTTCCTCAACAAAAATGTACGTGAACATAATGGGCTATTTTGTGGAAACAAATCGTCCACATGGTCTTGCGGCGAATGATATTATGCGCTTCATTTACAACACACCGGCGTCGGCATATCCGGTAATGATGTCAGATGGCAGAACCTGGGGAGGTTCAACCGCATACGGCGCAGGCAACATTATTGCTCGAATAAAAGCTACCGGTCACAATAAAACCCACGAACGAGCCCTATTTGCCGATGCAAAGATGGTGCAAAACTTAGATGTCGTATTGGAGGGATTAAGCGCCTCGATAAGAGTTGGGTACGACAACCGTTCTGAGATTGTTGAAGAAAAGAAAAGAGCTTTCGAATACGGAAACACCAGATATGTATTTGGAACAAATGGACAGGTTACAGATTCCGTTCAATTTATTGGAGGTGATAAGGCAAGCAATCTGGTATTTGGAAGATGGCTGAACAGTCAGTGGAGAAGTTCTAATTTCCAGGCAAATATCGATTATACGAAACAAATCGACGTGCACAACGTGGCTGCATCGCTTATCTATACCACCAGCGGAATAGTTTATAGCGGACGCCACAATACTTTTAATCGCGCAAATCTTGCCCTGTACGGCCATTATGATTATGACAGTAAGTATATTGCGGATCTTGCAGTTGTAGGCTCCGGCTCAAATCGCTCTTGGCCACAAAAATATGCCCTTTCACCTACCCTTTCCTTAGGATGGGTATTATCGAACGAAGATTTTCTGAAAGAAAATGAAACCATAAACTTAATGAAACTGCGCGCCTCGGCGGGTATTTTACATACCGATTATGTTCCTCGTGTCGGATTAAGCCTTGAGGACTACGGATCAAGCGCCGGATGGTTTATTTTTGGAAAAGCCTACCGCGAATCGTGGGGTAATTTCTTAAGTTATTTCCCAACCAAAGACTTTGCTTTGGAGCGTGCCAACAAATTTAATCTTGGATTGGATATGCAGCTTTGGAAAAGCTTGGAGCTTACCTTGGAAGGATACTACCAACGACGCGACAACATATTGCAGTCTGCAGGAGAGTTAAACTCTGCTATTGTGGGTATTCCTTCTTCATACGTAAACAAAGGGATTGTGGACAGTAAAGGGCTGGAAGTCGGCTTAACGTTTCAGAAGTCATTTAATGATTTTATCATTAACTCAGGAGCTTTGTTTACTTATGGTACCAACAAAATAGTTGATATGGTTGAAGCGCCGCAGGCATTTCCCTATTTATCGCGTATTGGCCATCCCGTGAACCAGCCTTTTGGATTGGAAGCTGTCGGTTTCTTTAAAGACGAAGCCGATATTGCAGCCAGTCCTGTACAGGAGTTTGATCGTGTAAGACCGGGTGATATCAAATATAAAGATCAAAACAATGATGGCCGCATCAATGAGAACGATGTTGTGGCTATGGGATTCACAGGAACTCCCCAAATAAACTACGCGTTGAATGTGGGACTTGAATATAAAGGCATTGGATTTAACATTTTGTTTCAAGGCACGCAAAATGCTACTCATTACTTAAACACACAAGGTGTTTTTAATCCGTTGATTAATAATTCAAATCTTTCAACTTACTATTTCGAAAATAGTTGGCGCCCGGGACAGGACAATGGCAATGTTCTTTACCCCCGTCTTACTTCTTTAGCAAGTCCTAACAACTACCGTCCGAGCTCGGTGTGGTATGCCGATGCCTCGTTCTTTAAGCTACGCAATTGTGAAGTTTATTACAAGTTTCCGACAAGTCTTTTGGAAAATATGAAAATGAAAGATTTAAAACTATATGTAAAAGGTGAGAATCTTTTGTCTGTTCACAATTTACCGGCAAATATCGATCCGGAAAACACATGGGGCGGATATCCGGCTTTACCCGGTATTAGCGTTGGTGCATCGATCATTTTTTAAGTAAAAAATTCTACATTATGAAACTAAAACATATAATATCTTTATCCGCAATAACATTACCGTTGATGATAGGTTGCGTTGACCTCAATTTTTCGGAGGTGCAAACCAATGATAAAGAATGGGTTTATAGCATGCCAACTTACGTTTCGGGATTGGTATCCAATGTGTATGCGCATGTACGTTATGATCTGGGGCAATACAATGGAGCCATGAAAGCTTCTGCCACGGATGAGTCGGATTATGCTATTTCCATTTCAGATATCCATAAATTCTACAACGGTGGGTGGAGTCCAATAAATCCTTTCGATCAGATCTGGACGAATAATTACTCCGGTATAGCTCAAGCCAACAACTTTTTAGAGGAATTGGATAAAATATACATTTCACTGGAAGAATATCGTTACAATGTGACAATAAGTCCTTACGAGGATCTTAAAAAACAATTTGAGTTGTATGAATTTCAAGTTAGGTTTTTAAGAGCATATTTTTATTTCGAACTTGTAAGAACGTATGGAGATGTGCCTCTCGTTACCAAAGTGCTCACGAATGCGGAAGCGAATGTTATGACAAGAACGCCCGCAGAAGAAGTGTTCAAGTTCATTATTGATGAGTGCGATGCCATCGCAGATAAACTTCCCATTACGTATGAAGATGAGCCTAATCAGGACATCAACCGTGTCAATCGACTCACTGTTTTAGCCCTTAAAGCTAAAACGCTGCTTTATCAGGCAAGTCCTCTTTTCAATGCGAGCGGAGATAAAGCCTTGTGGCTGGCGGCAGCAAAAGCAAACAAAGATGTCATTGATTTTGCTCCGGTTACAGGCATCCAACTGGGCAAATATGCAGAGCTATCGGGCGAGAGCAGTTATGCAAACAAAGAAATGATTTGGATTAGAGGAACCGGCACACCTGAAGGTTGGAGAATGAACTCGGTAGAACACTTTAACTTTCCTATTGGAGTTGAAAATGGACAATCGGGTAATTGTCCCACGCAAAGTTTGGTCGATGCCTATGAATACAAAGACGGAGTCAATCAAGGTAAAACCTTTGGGGAAGTGTGGTCGGGTAGCACTATAAATTTATCGACATCTAACCCTTATGCCGACTTAGATCCCCGGTTTGCAATGACCATCGTTAAAAACGGTGACGTTTGGCCGGCATACACCGGAAAGGCGATTGAAACCTTCGAAGGAGGGGCAAATGCCTCACCAATTTACGGAGCTACACAAACCGGTTATTACCTTAGAAAACTATGCGATCCGAATGCCAATATTTCGACCAATAACCCATCGCCGAAACGACATAATTTTGTTCTATATCGCCTAAGCGAGTTCTACTTGAATTACGCCGAAGCAATTTACCACGTAACAGGAAGTGCGGATGACGCCGGTGATTTTGGATTAACCGCAAACAAAGCAATTAACACTGTGCGTGCGCGGTCTGACGTAAAAATGCCTGATTTTCAAGGAGGTGATTCAGATTTTATGAGCCGATATATGCGTGAAAGAATGATAGAGCTGGCGTTCGAAGATCATCGTTTTTGGGATGTAAGACGTTGGAAAAAAGGGAATGAATTTTTTGCGGCAGTAAAAACCGCTAACTTGACTAGATCGTCTGACGGAATCATTCTTACCCGAGGACAACGCGTCAGGGGCTGGGATGATAAATATTATTTCTTCCCGATACCGTTTACAGAAATTCAGAAAAACAATAAACTCGTACAGAATCCGGGTTGGTAAAACGATAACGATATGAAAAAGATACAATTATTTATTTATTTGATTTTGTTGCTTTCCTTTACAGCTTGCGATACTACGTCGGATCAAACGGAAAACGTAACCGAGACATTCATAAAGATGGTGTATCCTGAAAAAGTGGTTACCGGCCAAACAATCTATATAGTAGGAAGTAACTTTAACGAAGTAACAGAAATTGTACTTCCCGATAACATTGCTGTAACAAATTTTGAGAGGACAGGTTTTAATCAACTTTCAGTAGTTGCTCCCGCGGGCTTAACAACCGGATTTGTTACGTTGAGGGCCGGAGGGAATGAGTACAAATCACCCAACGAAATAAAAGCGGTAACACCCAAATTTTCTGCTATATTCCCCGCCGAGGTGAAAACAGGTGAGGAGATTACCATAAAAGGTGAAAACTTGTTGGAAATTCAGCAGGTTATTTTCCCCGACAATATAGCGGTGGATGCCATGCATTTCAAACGTAAATCCGATACGGAAATAAAAGTTATAGTTCCCACAGGTACAATTGACGGGAGCGGCATGGTAAAAATGGTTACAATTTCGGGGGCGGAGATGACAACGGCAAATATAACGATAGAAGTTGTGGAAACTCCGGGCGATACCAGCAAAGTAGATCCCATTACACCCAACACCATAATCTTGCTTGATTATGAGCCACATGGGGATCATGATGGAAATTGGGATAATGGTTGGGGAGGAAAGACCGAAATTGCCAAAGACGATGAAACAGGCAATACATTCCTGCGTGTTACCGGAAATATAGATAACAACTGGATAATGAACTGTAACCATCAAGCAAATACAGCAGCTACTTGGCCATGGAGTGTTGACGATGCAGAAAACTACATTGTTAAAGTTGATGTGTTAATTCCTTCCGATGTGGACGGAACGGCTGTAAAAGGCATACAGTTCATATTCGGAGATAAATGGGAGTATTGGTTCGGAGATAACCTTGTACCTAAAACTACCGATGGCGAATGGGTAACAATAAGAGTACCGTTCACCAAGTGGGAAAAACAGGGATTTTTGGACTTTAAATCAGGTACAAACGGGTTGTTCGGAACAGTTCCCGAAGGTGTTTGTTTCGATAATTTGCGGGTTGATCCGATGTAGTTTATTGAAAAACAAAGAGATGTGTGTAGTTAAAACATCAATTACATACATCTCTTTCAGCTTAATTGAAAACAATGAAGAATCTATTATTTCTTTTTTGCTGCATACTATTGGCAACGTGTTGTTCCAAAAAAGAATTAAACCCCGCAACAGTAAATCCTGAGCTGGTTTCATCCGTTCCTTCAAACGGTGCAATCGATTTACTAAGCGGAATAAACGAAATAAAGCTAATCTTCAATCAACAAATCAAGGTTAGCGATATTTCGGGGATATTACTGAACGGACAACCTGTCGTGAAAACGGATGTTTCTGTAAATACCGTAATTATCAGCGTTTATCTAACAGCAAACACGAAATATGAATTGTCCGTGCCGGCAAAAACAGTCACTAATCTTGAGGGTATTCCATTAAAGAGCGATATCAAATTATTGTTTTCCACTAAGGCGGATGAAGACAATTCTGCGAAATTAGTAACGAACAATCCATCGAAAGAGGCTAAAAACCTGATGAGTTTTTTGGAAAACGCTTACGGTCAAAAAACAATCTCGGGCGCCATGGCTAAAGTCAATTGGAATACCGAAGAAGCAGATTGGGTACATTCTCAAACGGGCAAATACCCGGCATTAAACTGTTTCGATTTCATCCACCACATCCATTCTCCCGCCGATTGGATTAATTACGACAACACGGAGGTTGTTGAAAAATGGTGGAACAACAACGGAATCGTAGCAGCCATGTGGCATTGGAACGTACCGAAAGATATGAGTGTAGCCAACCCAACAGAATTTGCTTTTTATACAAAAGACACGAAATTCGATGTAAGCAAAATCAGCGATACAAATTCACCGGAATATAAGCTCCTGATAAAAGATATCGATATAATTTCAGGTTATTTAAAACTGCTTCGCGATAAGAGCATTCCCATTATTTGGCGGCCGTTGCACGAAGCTGCCGGAAACACCAATGCCTATGTCGACGGAACAGGATGGTTTTGGTGGGGTGCAAAAGGAGCAGAGCCTTGCAAAAACTTGTGGAAGCTGATGTTTGACAGAATGACTAATCACCACAAATTGAATAATCTGATTTGGGTGTGGACATCGCAAGGGAACGATGCCGAGTGGTATCCGGGCGATGAATACGTAGATTTGGTGGGCAGGGATTTGTATCCCGAAACCAATATTCACGATTCGCAGTTAGCGGAATTTAATAAAGTGAAAACAATTGTAGCGGGTAAAAAAATGATTGCTCTGTCGGAATGCGGAGGAATCCCAAATCCCGACTTAATGTTTGAAAAAGGGGACACGTGGTTGTGGTTTATGCCTTGGTACGGAGACTTTACACGCGATGATAAACAAAACGGAGCTGCATACTGGAAAACGGTAATGAATAGCCCGAACGTTATTACCCGGGATCAAATGCCCGATTTAAAATAATTAAAATGAAAACTCTCTCTTCAATATTTTTTGCTTTGCTGCTGATTACTTGCACATCAAAATCAAAAGAAAGCAACAATGCCAATGACTTCATGTCAAATAAAACCATAGAGACTCAGAATCTTCTCAAAAACTTAAAATCCATTTCTGAAAAAGGTTTTATGTTTGGTCATCAGGACGATCCACTCTATGGAATTGACTGGAACGGCGATCCCGATCGTTCCGATGTGAAAAGTGTGGTAGGCGATTATCCCGCCGTAATGGGTTTCGATATCGGACACATAGAATTAAGCGGGGATAAAAGCCTCGACAACGTTTGGTTTGCCAAAATTCGTCAAGAAATAATCAACCAATACAACCGCGGCGGAATGGTTACGGTAAGTTGGCATTTGAATAATCCGCTTACGGATGGAAATTCGTGGGACGTCAGCAATAAAAGTGTGGTAGCGTCGATACTTCCCGGCGGAGAAAAGCACGAGAAATTTATTGGATGGTTGCAGATTGTCGCCGGCTTTGTCAATGCGTTAGAAACGGAGGATGGAGTCAAAGTTCCTGTTTTGTTCCGCCCTTGGCACGAACACACCGGTAGCTGGTTCTGGTGGGGAAAAGACCTTTGTTCAATTGATGAATACAAACAATTGTGGATAATGACACACGATTATCTGACGGAGCAAGGCGTCGATAATCTGCTGTATGCGTATTCACCCGACAGCCAGGGACCCGGCGAAATTTACATGGAACGTTATCCGGGCGACGAATATGTTGATGTACTGGGATTTGACTGCTACCACCGCGATAACGAAGCGGGTATCGAAGCTTACCGGCATTCTCTAAATACGATTTTGGAATTTATGACGGAAGAGGGTAAAAAGAGAAATAAACCCATCGCCTTGACCGAGACCGGCTTAGAGTCCATTCCCGTTGCCGATTGGTGGACAAATGTGTTATTTCCGGTTTTGGATAATTATCCGGTGAGTTACGTGTTGGTTTGGCGAAATGCACACGACATTCCCAATCATTATTACGCTCCCTATCCCGGACAAGTTTCGGCGGATGATTTTGTGGAGTTTTATAAAAAACAAAAAACTCTTTTCTGTAACGATATTTCATATTTATACGATTGACAAACAGAGTTATGGAACAATATGCACTGAAAACAAAAAACCTGATGGAAGAACAGGAAATCCTGCTGAAAAAGAGGAATGAGCCAACCGATAATACAAACGGATGGTATCAACGATACAAGTTTCCGGTTCTTACAGCTGCACATACGCCCATCTACTGGAGATACGACTTAGACGAAAACTCCAATCCGTTACTTATGGAACGTATTGGAATAAATGCCGTGATGAATTCGGGTGCTATAAAGTGGGGCGACAAATACCTGTTGGTTGTGCGCGTAGAAGGAGTTGACCGGAAATCGTTTTTCGCCATTGCTGAAAGTCCGAATGGAATAGATAATTTCCGTTTTTGGGATTACCCGATAACGATGCCTGAAAATGATACAACGGCTACAAACATCTACGATATGCGCCTTACCCACCACGAGGACGGATGGATTTACGGTGTGTTCTGCGCTGAACGGTTTGATAAGACCGCCGAAAAGGGCGATCTCTCCAAAGCTATAGCATCTGCAGGGATTGCGCGTACCAAAGACTTGATAAATTGGGAACGTTTACCCGATTTAAAGTCAAAAAGCCAACAGCGCAACGTGGTACTTCATCCCGAATTCGTGAATGGGAAATACGCCCTTTATACACGTCCTCAAGATGGATTTATACATGCCGGAAACGGCTCGGGAATCGGTTGGGCATTAGTGGACGATATGACTAACGCGGAAATCGAAGAAGAGAAAATTACTGACAGGCGCTATTATCACACCATAAAAGAAGTGAAAAACGGAGAAGGTCCGGCACCGATTAAAACCGAAAAAGGTTGGCTTCATCTTGCTCACGGAGTACGCGCGTGTGCCGCCGGATTAAGATATGTATTATATTTGTACATGACTGCGCTGGACGATCCTTCGGAGCTGATTGCTGCGCCGGGCGGATATTTTATGGCTCCCGAAGGAGAAGAACGAGTAGGCGACGTGTCGAACGTACTTTTCGGCAACGGATGGATTGCCGACGATGACGGAACGGTGTTTATTTATTACGCTTCTTCGGATACCCGTATGCACGTGGCAACTTCTACCATCGACCGATTGGTGGATTATTGCCTGAACACGCCCGAAGACGGTTTTTCTTCGTTTGCTTCGGTGGAGACACTGAAAAAACAAATCTACAAAAATCTCAAAATGCTCAGGTTAGACTCTTTACGATAAAACGTGTATGGTAAAGTTAAGAGAAAAAATCGGATATGGCTTTGGTGATATGGCATCGTCGATGTTTTGGAAACTCTTCGGCTCGTACCTGATGATTTTCTACACCGATGTTTTCGGTATATCGGCCGCGGTAGTTGGCACCATGTTTCTTGTTACCCGAATTTGGGATACGGTTTCCGATCCCATAATGGGCGCCATTGCCGACAGAACATCCACCCGATGGGGGAAATTTCGTCCCTATATTCTCTGGGGCGCCGTTCCTTTTGCCATTATCGGCGTGCTGACTTTTGTGACACCCAATACCGATTTATCGCGAAAAATTGTGTACGCGTATATTACCTACTCATTAATGATGACCGTATATACCGTTGTGAACGTACCATACGCTTCGTTGCTCGGAGTAATCAGTCCCGAGCCTAAAGACCGCAACACGCTCGCTACTTTCAGAATGGCATTTGCCTATGTGGGCAGTTTTATCGCCTTGCTGCTGTTTATGCCGATGGTGAACAGTTTTACCGGAAATTCATCCGATGTCTTCAGTCAGCAAAAAGGGTGGACGATGGCAGTTGCGGTTATCGCTGTAATGTGCGCCATGCTGTTTTTCCTCACCTTCGCGCTAACCAAAGAGAGAGTAAAACCCGTGCGCGAAAAACAGGCGAAACTAAAAGACGATTTACGTGATTTGGCGAAAAACAAGCCTTGGTGGATATTGTTAGGCGCAGGAGTAGCAGCGTTGATTTTTAATTCCATTCGCGATGGAGCAACGGTCTATTATTTCAAGTATTTTGTGGGCGAAGAAACGCAAACAAACATATCTATTCTCGGATTTTCATTTGTGTTGAGCGGACTCTACCTGGCACTCGGACAAATTGCCAACATTGTGGGCGTTATTCTCGCCGCGCCCGTCAGCAACAAAATTGGTAAAAAGAACACTTATCTTGGTGCTATGATTCTTGCCACGATTTTTAGCATCGTTTTCTACTGGTTTTCAAAAGAGCAACTTCTGTTAATTTTCACTTTTCAGGTTATTATCAGTATTTGCGCCGGGAGTATTTTTCCGCTGCTGTGGTCGATGTATGCCGACTGTACCGATTATTCGGAGGTTAAAACCGGAAATCGCGCAACCGGACTTATTTTCAGTTCTTCCTCAATGAGTCAGAAGTTCGGATGGGCAATCGGCAGCGCGCTCACCGGATGGTTGCTCGCCTATTTCGGATTTCAAGCGAATCAGGCGCAAAGCCCCGAGACCATCAACGGAATAAAAATGTTTATGAGCTTCCTGCCGGCGGTGGGAACGCTTCTGTCTGTTATATTCATCTCGCTTTATCCGCTGAGCGAACGTAAAATGGCCGGCATAGTACACGAATTGCAAACTAAAAGAGAAAAAGCAGGGCCATGAGAAAGTTAGATGACCTAAAAGCAGAAGTGGAAGATGTTTTGAAAAACAACATTCTCCCTTTTTGGATAAACAAGATGGTGGACGTGGAGAACGAGGGCTTTTACGGACAAATTACAGGTAAAGACGAAACAATCAGCCAAGCCCGCAAGGGTTCTGTATTAAATTCGAGAATTCTCTGGACTTTTTCTGCAGCTTACAGAGTTTTTAAGAATCCCGATTATTTAGCCATCGCTACAAGAGCCAAGAATTACATTATCGATTATTTTATTGACAACAACATGGGAGGTGTTTTTTGGCTGCTTGATTATGCGAAAAATCCTATTGAAACGAAAAAGCAAATCTACGCGCAAGGATTTACCATTTACGGATTGAGTGAGTATTATAGAGTCACAAACGATAATGAAGCGCTTAAAATTGCTATTGATTTATATCAATTAATTGAAGAATACAGTTTCGATAGCAAAAAAAACGGTTATTTGGAGGCTTTCACCCAAGATTGGCAAATTATTGACGATATGCGTTTGAGTGAGAAAGACGCTAACGAGCAAAAAACGATGAACACGCACCTGCACATTTTGGAGGCGTACACCAACTTATACCGCGTATGGAAAAATGAATCGCTGAGAAATCAACTAAGAAACCTGATTGAAATCTTTTTAGAAAAGATAATCGATACAAAAACAGGTCATCTGCGGCTCTTTTTCGATACCGATTGGAGCAATAAGAGTTGCTCCGTTTCATTCGGGCACGATATAGAAGCCTCCTGGCTATTATACGAAGCCGCATCGATACTCAATGACACGGAGTTGCTTGAAAAAGTTCGAAAAATAGTTCCTCTTATCGTAAGGACATCCGAAGAGGGCTTGTTGCCCGACGGGAGTATGATGTACGAAAAAAACATTGATACCGTTCACCAAGACACGGAACGCCATTGGTGGGTACAAGCCGAAACAGTTATCGGTTTTTTGAATCACTATCACTATTTCGGTGACAAAAAATCGTTGCATATAGCGATGAACTGTTGGGATTACATTAAGAATAATCTAATTGACCACACAAACGGCGAATGGTTTTGGAGTATTTATCCGGATGGTTCGGTAAATCGCAACGATGACAAAGCCGGTATCTGGAAATGCCCTTATCACAACGGGCGAATGTGTTTGGAAATAATCGAACGGTTTTAATCCCGACAAGCGGTTTATTTAGCAACAAATTATAAAATATCATACAAATGAAACATTTATCTGCTTTTCTTATCCTGTTTTTATTTGCAACTACAACTCTTTTTGCAAAAGTAACGCTCCCCGAAATAATGAGCGACAACATGGTTCTTCAGCAGAACACGAAAGTAAAAATATGGGGAAAGTCTAACGCGAACGCTAACATTACGGTTATTCCTTCGTGGAGCGATCAAGTGGTACAAGCTAAATCGGATAAAAACGGCTATTGGGTAGCCGTTTTGGAAACTCCGGCGGGCAGTTTCACAAAACACACGATAACCATTTCCGATGGAGAACCCATAACACTCAACAACGTACTTATCGGCGAGGTATGGTTCGCATCGGGCCAGAGCAATATGGAAATGCCGCTCAACGGATTTTGGAACAATCCCATTATGAATGCCAACGAGACCATCGCTTTGTCCGGCAAGAACAAAGGCATCAGATTTGCCACTATTCCAAAAACTGCGGCGACGACTCCTCAGGAAACCGTAGCCGGAAGTTGGAAAGAATCCACACCGGAAAATTCAGCCGGATTTAGCGCCACAGCTTATCATTTTGCCAAAATGTTGTACGATGTGCTGGATGTTCCCGTGGGAGTTATCGTATCGAGTTGGGGCGGAACTAAAGTGGAAGGATGGACGAGCCGTGAAGTATTAGAAACCTATCCCGATGTAGATTTGGACGAGAAGGCGATTGAAGCATTACACCCGATGTCTCGTCCGCTCCTGATGTACAATGCCATGATTAAACCCCTGACAAACTATACGATTAAAGGATTCATCTGGTATCAGGGCGAATCTAACGTAGGACGCCACGATGTATACGCGCAGCGTCTTGCCAATATGGTAAAGCTGTGGCGAAACGACTGGAACTTAGGTGAATTGCCGTTTTATTATGCAGAAATTGCGCCTTGGATTTATGGAGACGGTGAAACCGGTACTTCGAGCGCTTATCTGCGTGAGGCACAATTTAAAGCGCAACACATAATACCCAATAGCGGAATGATTTCTACCAACGACTTGGTGGAAAAATACGAAGAGAGGAACATTCATCCCAAAAATAAAACCGATGTTGGCAGGCGATTGGCTTATATGGCTTTGTCGCAAACATACAATATGAAGAGTATAGCCTCGCGCGGTCCCGAATATAAATCGATGGAAATAAAAGAAGGCAGAATTTACTTATCGTTCGACCATGCCGACGAAGGATTCAATAGGATGAGCGGAGCCGAAGGCTTTGAAATTGCCGGCAACGACCGGGTTTTTCTTCCTGCCGATGTGGAAATCGATTTAAATAACCGTACAATAATTGTATCGCACAAGAATATTCCGGAACCGATAGCTGCGAGATACTGTTTTCGAAATTTCCAAATCGGGAATATGGCAAATACACGTGAACTCCCGATGGTACCATTCAGAACCGATAATTTTTAATACGTAAAAATATGAAAAAAATCAGATTTTCTGTCACCTTTCTGTTGTTAGGAAGCATGCTTTTTGCTCAGCAACCGGACAATAAAATTCACTTAAATTCTCTCGGTTTTTTGCCGAAGCAAAGAAAAGAGGCTTCCGTGCTTGCAAAGAACTCCGATTTTGTGGTGAAAGATGCTTCAACAAATAAAACCGTGTTTTCAGGTAAAACAACCGGTCCTTATTATCAAAAAGATGTAGATCAACAGGTTTGGATAGCCGATTTTTCTAAGTTAAAAACGAAAGGAAACTTTTATCTCGAACTCCCTTCCGGTGAGAAATCTACGGTTTTCCCCATAAACGATGGTATATACCGCGATCCGTTCCGTGTTTCTATGCTTGGGTTCTACCTGTGGCGGTGTGGAACGGCTGTTCAGGGAGAGCACAACAGCAATATATTCTCGCACGCGGCATGCCACCTCGAGGACGGCTACGATGACTACATTGGGAATAAAGGTAACGGGCGAGACGGCACCGGCGGCTGGCACGACGCCGGCGATTACGGGAAATACATAGTCAATGCCGGTATCACGATGGGAGTACTGTTTATGGCTTGGGAACATTTTCAACCCGAAGTACAACAAATTTCATTCATACCGGATTCGAGAAACCAACTTCCCGACTTTTTACAAGAGTTGAGATGGGAAATGGATTGGGTATTGAAAATGCAATATCCCGACGGAAGCGGCCGTGTTTCTCATAAACTCACCCGCACACACTTTTCCCCCTTTATCATGCCCGAATTCGATAAGGAAAAACGATATTTTACCGAATGGAGTTCGGCGGCAACCGCTTCTTTTGTAGCTATGACGGCCAAAGCTTCCCGGATTTTTGCTCCGTATGACCCTGTCTTTTCAAAAAAATGCTTGGACGCTGCCAGATTGAGTTATCAGTACTTGAAACAACATCCCGAAGAGAAACCGTTTATTCAGGGAGATTTTCAAACCGGAGGTTATCAAACCAAAGATGAGGACGATAAACTGTGGGCTGCTGCCGAACTTTGGTCTGCTACCGGAGAAAATGAGTTTTTGATGAATTTTGAGCGCCGGATTTCGGACATGAATTTTGTTGTAGAAGAAAATTGGGATTGGGGAAATGTATCCAACTTGGGAGTTTTTTCGTACCTGCTGTCAAAAAGGAAAGGTAAAAATAAAGATATAGAGCAAAAACTGCGTCAAAATACCTTGAAAGTAGCTGACGGTATCGTTGTAAAATCCGCTGAAGACGTTTATCGCCGTCCGTTTGAGAGATACTATTGGGGGTGTAACGGTACAGTAGCTCGCCTAACCGTCAACTTATTCGTTGCCGACAAACTAAAACCGAACAAAAAATATAAAAATACCGCCTACGATGTCGTGGCACATTTGTTTGGAAGAAATTACTACAACCGCTCTTTTGTAACCGGATTGGGACAGAATCCCCCAATGAATCCTCACGATCGCCGTTGCGGTGCCGATAACATTGTAGATCCCTGGCCCGGGTATTTGGTAGGAGGCGGTCATTCAGCTACCGATTGGGTGGATGAAGAAGAAAGTTACTCTCACAACGAAATCGCCATTAACTGGCAAGCTCCGTTGGTTTTCGCTTTGGGGTGGCTACTCCGCTAAGGAGAGTTTTGTTAAGATTGTCCGGTGTGTCCCGAACTATATGGGATTTTCACCGGATAACCCTTTTTTAGCAATATGAGTAATATATACAATATATAGATTTCTATATATGTATCTTTTACTTTATTTAATCACCTGATATTAATGTTATAAAACATATAAAAAGATATTATTTAATACAATTAATCTATTTAAATTTGCATCATTATTCAAAATAAATCATGGGAGATAGCAGTCACACTTATAACCCTCATGTTTCGGTAGATTGTGTTGTTTTTGGATTCGACGGCGAAAAGTTGAAGATTTTGCTTATCGAACGCACCATAGAAGAACAGAACTTCAGCGATAAAAAACTACCCGGAAGCATTATTTTCGAAGAAGAAGACTTAGACGAAGCTGCCACGCGCATCTTGAATGAATTGACGGGGTTGAAAAATATTTACCTCAGTCAGTTTCACAGCTTCGGAAATCCTAACAGAACAAAAAACCTCCGCGACAGAAATTGGTTAGAGAGACTCACTAAAATGAAAATCGGCAGGATTGTAACCGTAGGCTACGTGGCGTTGATAAAAATCAGCAGGAAAATCATTTTTCAATCGGAAAACACCACAGCAAATTGGTACGATATAAGCTCGCTGAAGTCATTTCAATTGGCTTTCGACCACAATGAAATTGCCGAAACGGCCCTTGAGCATATTCGCCACAAGGTAAAATTGGAACCGTCTATGTTGTTTGAGTTGTTGCCGCAGAAATTTACGATGACGCAGCTCCGCAGCCTTTACGATACCATAATGGGAACTGTTTCCGATGTCAGGAATTTCAAGAAGAAAATACTGCAATTGGAAGGTCTTGAGCCGTTGGACGAAGTAAAAAAAGATGTTCCCTACAGGGCGCCGAGACTTTATAGGTTCGATAAAAAAATACATCAAAGAAGCAGAAAAAAAATATAATTTCAGAGACATGAAGCAAATCTTTATTGCAGCACTTGCATTGTCACTCTTTTGGGCGTGCAACACACCTGCATGGAAAAAAAATAGCGACGGAATTGTTGTAACCATCAAACAGCAAGGACAAACGCCGACGCATAAAGTTAAACTCCAGGTTGTAAACAACAGCATTATCCGCTTGGTAGCTACAGCCGAGAAAAACTTTTCTTCCGAAAAAAGTTTGGTTATAATTCCCGATTTGTCGTTTTCCGATAAATTTGAAGTGGCGGAAGATGGCAACTTCGTTCTTTTATCTACCGATTCATTAGATGTGAAAGTAAACAAGGAAACCGGTGAAATCGCTTTTTTCGACAAAAACGGCAACACACTTCTCGCCGAGAACAAGGGTGGCGGAAAGTCGTTTTCACCCATCGTTGTGGAAGGAACAAAAGGATATACACTTCGTCAAGTATTTGAATCATCCGATGATGAAGCTTTTTACGGTTTAGGGCAGCATCAGGCCGATGATTTTAACTATAAAGGCAAAAACGAATCGTTGTATCAATACAATACTAAAGTCTCGGTGCCTTTTGTGGTATCGAATAAAAATTACGGAATTTTATGGGACAATTATTCGCTGAGTAAGTTTGGCGATAGTCGCGATTATCAACAACTCGACCAGTTTACCCTTTACGATGCCGAAGGAAGACAAGGCGGATTAACAGCCACTTACATCTCAAAAGAGAATCCGTCGGAAACAATTGTAAGAACCGAACCAACTTTGAACTATGAATTTTTATCCAACATCAAAAACTTACCCGAAGGATTCGATTTAAACAATTCAGAGGTTGTTTGGAACGGAGAAATCGAAGCTCCTGAAAGCGGTGCATATCATTTTTACCTACACTACGCCGGATACGTGAAAGTGTATTTCAATAATGAACTCACTGTGCAAGAACGTTGGCGCACAGCCTGGAATCCGAATTATTATAAATTTTCGGTAAACTTAAAAGCGGGTGAAAGAACTCCGTTACGCGTAGAGTGGGAACCCGATGGAGGCACCTCTTACATCGCCTTGAAAGCGTTAAGCCCTGTTCCGGCAGAAGAGCAAAATAATCTGTCGCTTTGGAGCGAGATGGGAAATGAAATTGATTACTATTTTGTTGCCGGCTCTAACATAGACGATGTAATAAGCGGATACAGAACACTTACCGGCAAATCGCAGGTAATGCCCAAGTGGACGATGGGCTTCTGGCAAAGCCGCGAACGATACAAAACACAAGACGAGTTGCTCGAAACCCTGGCAGAATTCCGCAAGCAAGGTATTCCCATCGACAACATCGTACAAGACTGGTCGTATTGGCCGGTGGACGCGTGGGGAAGCCACGATTTCGACCAAGAACGTTTCCCCGACCCCAAAGGTATGGTGGATTCCGTGCATGCCATGAATGCCAAAATTATGATTTCCGTTTGGCCTAAATTTTACATTACCACAGAACATTACAAAGAATTCGACCGCAACGGGTGGATGTACCAACAGGCAGTAAAAGACAGTATTCGCGACTGGATTTATCCCGGTTATATCGGTTCATTTTACGACGCTTATGCCGAAGGCGCCCAGAAATTGTTCTGGAAACAAATGGAAAACAAACTCTATCCACTTGGTTTTGACGCGTGGTGGATGGATGCTTCCGAACCGAATGTTCAGGACAATACCGATATGGATTATCGCAAGTCGCTTTGCGGCCCCACGGCATTAGGTCCTTCCACTAAATATTTTAACGCTTACGCGCTCGAAAACGCTAAAGCAATTTACCAAGGACAACGCGGAGTAGAACCCAATAAGCGTGTGTTTTTGCTCACCCGTTCCGGTTTTTCGGGTATTCAACGATACTCCACCGCTGTTTGGAGCGGCGATATCGGCACACGCTGGGAGGATATGAAAGCTCAGATTTCCGCCGGATTGAACTTCGCGATGAGTGGAATTCCGTATTGGACAATGGATATTGGCGGGTTTTGCGTGGAGAGAAGGTATGAAAATGCTCAACGCTTATTTGACCAAACCGGTGTAGAGAACGAAGATATGAAAGAGTGGCGAGAGTTGAATACTCGCTGGTCGCAATTTGGGGCGTTTGTGCCGCTTTATCGTTCGCACGGGCAGTTTCCGTTGAGGGAGGTTTTCAACATTGCACCTCAAAATCATCCGGCATATCAGTCGATGGTGTACTACAATAAACTTCGCTACCGGCTGATGCCCTATATCTATTCGATGGCGGGAATGACTCATTTCAAAGACTACACTATTATGCGCGCGTTAGTCATGGATTTTGGTCAAGACACCAACGTCAACAACATCGGGGATCAGTATATGTTTGGAAATGCTCTTATGGTTTGTCCGGTTTATCGGTACAAAGCAACCAAACGGCCGGTTTATCTTCCGAGCCCGAATGATTGGTACGACTTTTACACCGGAAAACACATTTCCGGAGGTCAGTCAATTGAGGCAGATGCGCCTTATTCTCGTATCCCTTTGTTTGTTCCGGCAGGTTCCATCCTTCCGGTTGGACCCGAAATTCAATATTCGGACGAGAAAAACCCGGAAAACATAACTCTTTACGTTTACGGAGGCAAAAACGGTTCTTTTACGCTCTACGAAGACGAGGGAGTGAATTATAACTATGAAAAAGGTGCCTTTTCAACCATCGATTTTACGTACGACGAAGCATCGAAATCACTTACAATTCATACCAGAAAGGGCACTTTTGACGGAATGTTGCAAAACAGAACCTTTAACGTTATTTATGTCGACAAAACTTCACCGAGGGAATTTAATCCCGACGCGAAAGGTATTGTCGTTTCTTACTCGAGCGAGGAGCAAATATTAAAATTTTGACAATGAAAAAAACGACATTGGCACTTTTAGTTATACTTTTTTCTGTCGCCTGCTCGACACAGCTACCGCGCGAAATAAGCGACTTCAACGAGGGATGGTCATTCCATTTAGGCGATATTGCCGATGCACATACTGTAAATTACGATGATTCGGGCTGGCGAAATTTGACGCTCCCGCACGATTGGGCCATAGAAGGCGATTTCAGTGCCGACAATCCTTCAGGAGCAGGTGGGGGAGCACTCCCGGGTGGAATCGGTTGGTATCGGAAAACGTTTACATTAGACAAGGAGCTGAAAGATAAAAAAGTGTTTATCGATTTCGACGGCATTTACATGAACTCCGATGTGTGGGTAAACGGAAATCACTTGGGTTTCAGACCTTACGGTTACATTTCGTTTCGTTACGATATAACGCCCTATCTGAATTTCACCGGTGAAAACACTATTGCGGTGCGTGTAGATAACAGCGAGCAGCCCAATTCGCGGTGGTATTCCGGCTGTGGTATTTATCGGAATGTCTGGCTGACAACAGTTGACCCGGTTTATGTCGATTTATGGGGAACTTATGTAACTACTCCCGAAGTGACGGCCGAAAATGCCACGATTCTCGTGAAAACGGTTGTCAAAAACGAATCTTCGGAAAACGGGAGCATCAGAATTGTAAATAACATCCTCGACAGTTCCGGTAGAAAGGTAGCGGAAGGCTTGTCCGACTTGCAAATTGTATCGGGCATATCGGGGGAAACAGAGCAAAGGATCGCCCTGCCGAATCCTATTTTATGGACGATTGAGGATCCGTATCTCTACAAGGTTGTCACAAAAGTTTTTGTGGGTAAAACCCAGAGCGATGAGTATGTCACACCGTTGGGAGTAAGAAGTTTTTCTTTTGATGCCGACAAAGGATTTACCCTCAACGGAAAGCAAACCAAAATAAAAGGTGTATGCATGCACCACGATTTAGGGTGCCTGGGTGCCGCCGTGAATAAAAGAGCTATTGAGCGTCAACTTCAAATCTTAAAAGAGATGGGAGTGAACGGCATTCGCACAGCTCATAATCCGCCGGCGCCGGAGTTGTTGCATTTATGTGACAGTATGGGCTTTATCGTAATGAATGAAACGTTCGATATGTGGCGAAAGAAAAAGACCACATACGATTACGCCCGGTTTTTCAACGATTGGCACGAACGTGATTTAACAGACCATATTTTACGCGACCGCAATCATCCGTCCATATTTATGTGGAGTGTTGGTAACGAAGTGTTGGAGCAATGGACTCACGCGGATGCCGACACACTTGATATTCAGCAGGCCAATTTGCTGTTGAATCTGAAGCGTGACCCATCGACGCTTGCCGACGAAGAAGAAATGAGCGTTAACTCGTTATTGGCAAAGAAATTGGTGGATATGGTTAAATCGCTTGATCCAACCCGTCCCGTTACCTCAGGAAATAATGAACCCAATCCATACAACCACTTGTTTAAATCGGGTGCCATGGATATTATCGGATTCAATTACCATGAATACGAATACGACAATGTCCCCGAAAACTTTCCCGGAAAACCTTTCATTGCCGCCGAAACTACCTCGGCTTTGATGACTCGAGGGTATTACCGAATGCCAAGCGACTCCATGTTCGTTTGGCCTGTCCGTTGGGATATCCCCTTTTCCGATCCTTCTTACTCTTGTTCATCATACGACAATTGTCACGTTCCGTGGGGATCCACGCACGAGAAGACATGGCTTAAAGTAAAGCAAAACGACTTCGTAAGCGGAATGTATATCTGGACAGGATTTGATTATATTGGCGAACCTACTCCGTTTTATTTTCCGGCGAGAAGTTCCTATTTCGGTATCATAGATTTAGCCGGATTCCCCAAAGATGTTTACTACATGTATCAGTCGGAATGGACAGAAAAGAATGTGCTGCACGTTTTTCCGCATTGGAATTGGCACAATGGTGAGGTGGTGGACATTTGGGCGTATTATAACAATGCCGATGAGGCAGAACTCTTTTTAAACGGGGTTTCGCAGGGCGTAAAAAAGAAAGAGAATGAGCAATTGCACGTATCGTGGAGGTTAAACTTCGAGCCGGGCACCCTAAAGGTGATATCTCGAAAGAATGGGAAAGAAGTCTTATCGCGTGAAATAAAAACAGCCGGAGAGCCCTATCAAATAAAACTGACCGCCGACAGGCAAACGATTATGGCTGACGGAAAAGATTTGAGTTTTATAACCGTAGAAGTTCTGGATAAAGATGGAAATCTATGTCCTAATGCCGACAATTTAATTCAATTCGACATAAACGATGCCGGAAATATTGTCGGTGTCGATAACGGCAACCAAACCAGCATGGAGCGCTTTAAAGACACGAAACGGAAAGCATTTTATGGAAAATGTTTAGTGGTAGTGCAAGCCGGAAAATCAAAAAACACCATCCAATTGTCAGCTTCGTCTGATAATTTACAAAAAGCAGAAATAAAGTTGAAGACCCAGTGAGCATGAAATTTTTAAAAATACTTACAGTTTTATTTGCAATAAGTTGCGGCCCCGTAAAAAGGATGCCGTCAACAGCATTGAAAGACGCTTTTGACGGGAATTTTTTCGTGGGCGCTGCACTAAACACACCGCAAATTTTAGGAAATGACACCGCTTCCGTTCGGATAATTAAAACCCACTTTAATTCGATTACAGCCGAAAATATAATGAAGAGCGAAGTTATTCATCCCAACGAAAACGAGTTCAATTTTGAGTTATCGGATAAGTTTGTGGAATTTGGTGAGAAAAACGGAATGAAAATAATCGGGCACGCGTTAATCTGGCATTCCCAGCTTTCGCCTTGGTTTTGTGTGGACGATAACGGAAACGATGTAACACCCGATGTGTTGAAAGAGAGAATGAAAACCCATATAAAAACTATTGTCGGACGATACAAAGGCCGCGTAACAGGATGGGATGTGGTGAACGAGGCCATTGAGGATGACGGTTCGTGGAGGCAAAGTAAGTTTTACAAAATACTGGGCGAAGATTTTGTGCGTTTAGCGTTCGAATATGCCCGTGAAGCGGATCCTGACGCAGAATTGTACTACAACGATTATTCCATGGCAAATCCGAGCAGACGGAAAGGGGTCATACGAATGGTGAAAAAGCTTCAGGAACAAGGTGTCAAAATAGATGGCATCGGTATGCAAGGACACTTAAATATGGATTATCCGTCCATTGATGAATTCGAGAAAAGCTTGGTTGCATTTGCTAATTTAGGCGTAAAAGTTATGATAACAGAGTTGGATTTGAGCGTTTTGCCCTCGCCGAGGCCGGATGCCGGAGCCAATTTATCCAACAGCTACGAGTATCAAAAAGAAATGAATCCGTATGCAGATGGCTTACCCGAAAGTATGGAGCAAATGCAGGCAGAGCGCTATGCAGATTTTTTCAGATTATTTCTCAAACATAAGGATAAAATTGACAGAGTCACGCTGTGGGGCGTAAACGACGCACATTCGTGGAAAAATAACTGGCCGATAAGAGGGCGTGTTGACTATCCTTTGCTTTTCGACAGAAACAATCATCCCAAACCATGGGTAGAAACAATAATAAAAGAAGCAACATTAAAATAGATTTATCATGAAAAAGTTCTTTATTTCTCAAATACTTTTGTTGTCGTTAGTGTTGGGTCTTTTCTCTTGTCAGGAAAAACCTGCTTATTTAAACACAAAACTTTCTTTCGAGGAAAGAGCCAACAACCTGCTCTCACAATTAACCCTGGAAGAAAAAACAGACCTGATGCGATATGATTCGCCTGCCATTGACCGGTTGGGAATACCGGCATATAACTGGTGGAACGAATGTCTGCACGGTGTTGGGCGTTCCGGTTTGGCAACGGTCTTTCCGCAAGCCATCGGTATGGCAGCCATGTGGGATAGTGAACAAATGTTTGACATTGCGACAGCTATTTCCGATGAAGCGCGTGCAAAACACCATAATTATGTTGCACAAGGTAAACGTGGAATCTATCAAGGATTGACTTTCTGGACACCCAACATCAATATTTTCCGCGATCCACGATGGGGAAGAGGCATGGAAACCTACGGCGAAGATCCGTTTTTAACGGCGGAACTTGCTATTCCGTTCATAAAAGGATTGCAGGGTGACGATTCCAAGTACCTGAAATTGGTGGCAACCGCCAAACATTTTGCCGTGCACAGCGGACCCGAGTCCACCCGGCATTCGTTTGATGTGTATCCATCGGACTATGATTTGGCGGAGACATATTTGCCTCATTTTAAACGCACCGTACAGGAAGCGGGTGCCTATTCCGTAATGTGTGCATACAATCGTTTACGAGGTGAACCGTGTTGCGGCGATAAATATTTAGAAGATTTATTGAGAAATAAATGGGATTTTAAGGGCTACATTGTCTCAGATTGTTGGGCGGTAAAAGACTTTTACGATGAAAATGCCCACCATATTGTGAGTACTCCTGCAGAAGCCGCCGCGAAAGCAGTATTGGCAGGAACCGATTTGAATTGTGGTGATACGTATGCCAAAGGATTGATTGAGGCTGTTAAACAAAATTTAATCACGGAAGCAGAACTGGACGTTTCGGTAAAAAGATTGCTTCTTGCACGATTCAAACTCGGCATGTTCGATCCAGATGATGAAGTGAAGTATGCAAAAATCTCCATCGATGTAGTAGATAGTGAAAGTCATAGGTTGTTGGCGTTGCAGTCGGCACGAAAATCAATGGTGCTGTTGAAAAATCAGGGAAATTTGCTCCCTTTTAGTAAAGATGTTAAAAAAGTTGCTGTGATCGGACCAAATGCAGATGACAGTGAAGTTTTACTTGGTAACTATAACGGATATCCATCAAAAGAAATAACGCCGTTGAAAGGGATTATTGAGAAACTGCCGAACGCTGAAGTTACTTTCGCGCAAGGATGTGCGCTGGCAGAGAAACTTCCCTATTTCACCGTTATTCCGGCTGATTATTTTTATACCGACAAGTCACTTCAAATGAATGGGTTATCTGCCGAATATTTCGATAACAACAAGCTCGAAGGGACAGCTAATCAAACGCGTGTAGATAGCAATATCGATTTTGTATGGTGGGATAAATCTCCTTTAGAAGATATAAATCAGGGAGAATTCTCCATTCGCTGGAAAGGTGTTCTTGTTCCACCGGTGACAGGAGAATACGCAATCGGCGGCGAAGCTTTCACCGGTTATAAATTATCGGTCGACGGTAAGGTTGTAACGCAAGGCAGAGACCAGCATCACGCCAGAAAAAGCTACGAATATTTACAATTCGAAGCCGGGAAGCCGTATGAAATAGAAGTGGAGTACGTGCAGGATAAAACAGAATATGCTCACGTTAAATTATTTTGGGATATACCGAATCCGAATTTAAAACAAGAAGCCATCGATTTGGCAAAAAAATCCGATCTGGTGATTTTGTGCATGGGATTAAGTCCTTTATTGGAAGGTGAAGAAATGAAAGTTAAGGTGGAGGGTTTTGCCGGTGGAGATCGTCTCGATATCAAACTGCCGGCTGTTCAAACCGAGTTAATGAAAGAGATTCAGAAACTCGGTAAGCCTACTGTTCTGGTTTTACTTAATGGAAGTGCACTCGCTTTTAACTGGGAATCGGATAATATTCCGGCAATTATCGAAGCGTGGTATCCGGGACAATCGGGTGGAACAGCAATTGCCGATGTTATTTTTGGCGACTATAACCCGGCAGGAAGATTACCACTCACTTTTTATAAAGATATTAACCAAATCCCATCGTTCGAGAATTACGACATGGAAGGAAAAACCTATCGCTATTTCAGTGGCGAACCGCTGTATGAGTTCGGTTTTGGATTAAGTTACACAACTTTTGGCTACAAAATCGAAAATATTCCCGCTTCCGTAAAAACAGGCGAGAAGATATCGGTTTCGGTTAATGTAACCAATACAGGAGATTACGACGGCGATGAAGTAGTACAACTTTACGTTTCTTTGCCCGATAGCAAATTAAAAAAACCGATACGGTCGCTCCAAGGATTCAAGAGAATCCATTTAAAGAAAGGAGAAACACAAACCGTTGAATTTACGTTGCAGCCAAATCAATTTGCGGCGAGAAACAGCGATAATGTTCCGGTGGTTGAAGCCGGAAAAGTACAGCTGTCGATTGGAGGCAAACAGCCCGATATCGCTTCAGTTGCTGCCGGAAAAGTAGTACAAGCTATTGTAGAGATACAAGGAGATAATTATTTTGTAAACGAATAACACAGGTAACATCATGTATTTATTAGGCTACGATATCGGCAGTTCATCGGTGAAAGCCTGTTTAGTAAACGCCGATACAGGACAGATTGTAACGTCCGATTTTTTCCCCAAAACTGAGATGCCAATGTACGCTGAGCACCCGGGATGGGCAGAGCAAGACCCCGAAATGTGGTGGGAGAACTTGAAGTTGGCAAACGCATCGGTGATTGAGAAATCGGGAGTCGACGTCGGCGATATAAAGGGAATCGGCATTTCATGGCAAATGCACGGTTTAGTGGCTGTGGATAAGAACAAGAATGTGCTTCGTCCGTCCATCATTTGGTGCGACAGCCGCGCCGTACCTTACGGCGAAAAAGCGTTTGAAGCAATCGGAACTCAGAAAGCCTTGTCGCGACTGCTTAACTCTCCGGGCAACTTCACCGCTTCAAAGTTGGCGTGGGTAAAAGAAAACGAACCTCATATTTACGAACAAATCGATAAAATAATGCTGCCCGGTGATTATATTGCGATGAAACTCACCGGCGAAATTTCAACTACCGTTGAAGGATTATCGGAAGGCATTTTTTGGGATTTTAAAGAGAACCGTGTTTCGAAAGACGTGATGGATTATTTCGGTTTCAACGAATCGGTTATCCCGAAAATAATTCCTACTTTCGGATTACAAGGGATTGTCACAGCCGGAGCTGCAAAAGAACTGGGCTTGAAAGAAGGAACGCCCGTCGGATATCGTGCCGGTGATCAACCGAACAATGCCGTGTCGCTCAATGTGTTCAATCCGGGCGAAATAGCTTCTACGGCGGGTACATCGGGAGTCGTTTACGGTGTTTTGGGAGAAGTAAATTACGACCCGTTGTCTCGTGTCAATACCTTTGCTCACGTCAATTACTTACCCAATAATCCTAGGTTGGGAGTGTTGTTGTGCATCAACGGAACGGGGATTTTGAATTCGTGGATAAAGCGGAATTTCATTCAGAGTCACCTGACTTATGAAGACATGAACAATTTAGCGGCTCAATCTCCCATCGGTTCAAAAGGGATTTCTATAATACCTTTTGGCAATGGCGCAGAGCGCGTGTTGGAAAACAAAAATCAGGGATGCTCGTTTCATGGCATTAACTTCAACATTCACTCTCTTTCCGATGTGGTGCGCGCGTCGCAAGAGGGTATCGTATTTTCATTCAAGTACGGAATGGAGATAATGGAAGAAATGGGAATGAAAATTAACGTCATTCGTGCCGGAAACGCCAATATGTTTTTAAGCCCGATTTTCCGCCAAACACTTGCCGGAGTTACCGAAGCAACTATTGAACTGTTTGATACCGACGGAGCAGCCGGAGCGGCTAAAGCGGCCGGAATAGGCATCGGAATTTATGCTTCCAACAACGAGGCATTCGCATCGCTGAAAAAAATTGAAACGATCGAACCTGATACACAACGCCGCGATGAATACCAATCGGCCTATCAGCGTTGGCAAAGCTATATCAACAAAAAATAACTATCTAAATACAAGACGAAAATGGAAACAAGAAAAGAATTCTTCCCGGAAATAGGGAAAATAAAATTTGAAGGAAAGGAAAGCAAAAATCCGTTAGCTTTTCGCTATTACGATGCCGAAAAAATAGTTTATGGGCGTAAGATGAAAGACTGGTTTAAATTCTCGATGGCCTATTGGCACACCCTTTGTGCCGAATCGAGCGATCCGTTCGGTGAAGAAACCAAAGATTTCGACTGGAACAACGGCAACAACGCCCTCGAAAGAGCTAAAAAGAAATTAGATGCCGGATTTGAGTTTATGCAAAAAATCGGCATCGAATATTTTTGTTTTCACGATATCGATTTAATAGAAGAAGGAAATTCCATCGAGGAATACGAAGCTAATCTTAAATCCATCGTAGCCTACGCCAAGCAAAGGATGGCCGAGACGGGCATCAAACTGCTTTGGGGTACGGCCAACGTGTTCAGCCATAAACGCTACATGAATGGGGCAGCAACCAATCCCAATTTCGACAGTGTGGTTTATGCTGCCACCCAAATTAAAAACGCTTTGGACGCCACCATCGAGCTCAGCGGTGAAAATTATGTTTTCTGGGGCGGCCGAGAAGGATATATGAGCCTGCTCAATACCGACATGAAGCGCGAAAAAGAGCACTTGGCCATGATGCTGACGAAAGCGCGCGATTATGCTCGCTCAAAAGGTTTCAAAGGAAATTTCTTTATTGAACCTAAGCCCATGGAGCCCACCAAACATCAATACGATGTAGATGCGGAAACCGTTATCGGCTTCTTGCGCACACACGGACTGGACAAGGATTTCAAACTGAATGTGGAAGTAAATCACGCTACGTTGGCCGGACACACATTCGAACACGATTTACAATGTGCCGTTGATGCCGGTATGCTTGGCTCCATCGACGCCAATCGCGGTGATTATCAAAACGGCTGGGATACAGACCAATTCCCCATCGACGTTTATGAACTCACGCAAGCGATGCTTGTTATCCTGAAAGGCGGAGGATTGCAAGGCGGGGGCACCAATTTCGATGCTAAAACGCGGAGAAACTCCACCGACCTCGAAGATATTTTTATTGCTCATATTGCCGGAATGGATGCTTTTGCCCGCGCTTTGGAAGCGGCAGCCGCTATTTTGGAAGAGTCGCCTTACAGCAAGATGCTCAAACAGAGATACTCTTCTTTCGACAGCGGAAAAGGAAAAGAGTTTGAAGAAGGCAAACTTTCGCTCGAAGACATGCGTGAATACGCACTCTCATTAGGTAAAGAACCCGCTCAAATCAGCGGAAAGCAGGAGCTTTACGAGGCGATAGTGAACATGTATATTTAACAGAACCTGGACGATATAGGCAAGAACCAAGACACCTCTTGGTTCTTGATTCCTGCGTCTGATAATCAAAGACAGATGAAATACAACAAAACATACATATTCGGAATTACCTTAGTGGCCACACTGGGAGGCTTGCTCTTCGGTTACGATACGGCCGTGATATCCGGCGCCGAAAAATCGATTCAGGCATACCTTATCACTTCTCAAGGGTTAAGCACGCTTATCCACGGAGCCACGGTGTCGAGCGCCCTTATCGGTTGTATTATCGGTGGTTCCGTTTCGGGTTTTTTCTCCAATCGATTGGGACGAAAAAACACCCTTTTATTAGCAGCGGCACTGTTTTTTGCCTCTGCACTCGGCTCCGGTTTCCCTGAGACATTATTTTTCACTAAAGGGCAACCATCCATCGGCCTGCTGCTTATGTTCAATTTTTATCGACTTATAGGCGGTGTCGGTGTTGGATTAGCTTCTGCCGTTTCTCCAATGTACATCAGCGAAATAGCTCCTGCAAATATCCGCGGACGACTTGTTTCTTTCAATCAGTTTGCCATTATTTTCGGTATGCTGGTTGTCTATTTCGTAAATTGGGGAATTGCAAAAGGACAATCCATTGAATGGATAAACAGCATCGGGTGGCGCTATATGTTCGCATCGGAAGCTATTCCGGCCGCGCTTTTCGGTATATTGCTGTTTTTAGTTCCCGAAACACCGCGCTATTTGGTATTATCGAACCGTGATGATAGGGCATTGTCTGTTTTAAACAAACTCAATGCGGATAAGCTTAGAGCACAAGCCATTTTCGCTGAAATAAAACAATCGATAGGATTAGTTACGGAACGCTCCAGCATTTTCGCTTACGGAAAAGTAGTCATCATAATCGGAGTTCTGTTATCGGTGTTTCAGCAGTTTGTGGGCATAAATGTTGCGTTGTATTATGCACCGCGTATTTTCGAAAGTATGGGTGCCGCCAAAGACGCATCCATGCTGCAAACCATCATTATGGGGTTTGTCAACGTTGTGTTTACAGTTGTGGCCATTCTGACGGTGGACAAGTGGGGCCGAAAACCGTTGCTTATTACCGGTTCTATTGGTATGGCTCTCGGGATGTTTGCCATTTCGTGGCTATCTTATCACGAAATTATCGGCATCAGCACGTTGGTGTTTATCATTATTTACACCGCTTCGTTTATGATGTCGTGGGGGCCGATTTGCTGGGTATTGATATCGGAGATATTCCCGAATAAGATCAGGGGGCAAGCCGTTGCTATTGCCGTTGCGGCACAGTGGGCTGCTAATTACCTGATTTCTTCCACTTATCCGGCAATGATGGAATTCAGTGGCGGAATGACCTATGGATTTTACGGTTTAATGGCTGTGTTGTCTGCTGTTTTTGTTTGGAAAATGGTTCCCGAAACCAAAGGAAAATCGTTGGAGGAAATGGAGAAGTTGTGGGAGAAATAAAGAGATTGGCTGTAGTCGACTGATTATCAAAATAAAAGGCATATGTATCAGCTTAATCCGCCAAAAGCAGATACATTTTTTTCGGGATGTTCCATGATAAGTAGCAAACGAGATTCGAACTCGCGACCTTCGGCTTGGGAAGCCAACGCTCTCCCAGCCGAGCTATTGCCTCAAAAGAGATGCAAATATACTTGTAAACTTGTTTTCTGCAAGAAATAATTCTAAAACGATAAGTTTTTAGCACTTTGTTTACAACAAATGAAAAAATGTTGTAACTTTGCAGTCGCAAAAATCGGGATGTAGCACAGTTGGCTAGCGCGCCACGTTCGGGACGTGGAGGTCGGAAGTTCGAGTCTTCTCATCCCGACTCGAAAAAAGACGAAGGTTCAGGCTTTCGTCTTTTTTTGTTTCAAATACCTCTCAATTGACTTTACTTCGGGCTTCCTGTTTCCTGACTTCTACACCTGGACACTCTAAAAGTTATTTCACAAATTTTCATCAAAAAGTTTTTCTATAAACTTATGTTTTGGGC
This sequence comes from uncultured Petrimonas sp., assembly GCA_964557135.1. Lineage (GTDB taxonomy): Bacteria > Bacteroidota > Bacteroidia > Bacteroidales > Dysgonomonadaceae > Petrimonas. The sequence continues at coordinate 59,282 of CAZKZB010000005.1, forward strand.
TCTGTATCATTCTCTTGGTAATGGTATTTCCGCTTATTGGCAGATTTTATTTAATAGTCGTAATTGTTTTTGCGATGCCCATTACTTTGTCCACGCTTAGACCGATATTGTTTAAAAAATCACCCCTACAGATAGCGTGATTAACGTTTAATCTGCACGATTTACGCGCAATTTCATTTCACATCAACTGTTCTCTTTTCTTCACTACTCTGAAACGCCAATTCTATAACTTTCATCACATCACGCGCCTCTTCAGGCTTTACTGTAATTTCAGCCTTTCCCCATATTGCGTCGCGAAGATTCTCGAAATATTCCCGATAATCACCGTGTTCGCTCTCCAATTTTCCCTGAATTTTAACACCTTTATATTCGGTATTTATCGCCCCCCAAATCTCTTCGGGCTCGCGACCCCAGTTTTTCCCTTCGGGAATAGCTCCGGTATCGAGCGTAGCTTCCTGCACATCAAGCCCGTATTTCACAAATGAGCCGTTTGTGCCGTGAATCAGATACGTCGGACCCGGAATTTTGCAAAGCATTCCCGCTCTCAGGGTTGCCGTAAAGGCAGGATAGTGCAGTCTCACATCGAAACGGTCGTCGGCTTTTGCCCAAGGGCGCTGCGAGCCGATTTCCGCCGTTACGGCTTCGGGCATTCCGAAGAACCAAAGCGCCTGATCGATAAGATGCGAGCCTAAATCGTAAAAAATTCCCGAGCCGGGAAGCCGACGTTCGCGCCATGCCCCGTTGGGACGTGGTTCGGGGCGATAACGGTCGAAATGCGTTTCGTAATCGCGCACATCGCCCAACAATCCGCTGTCGAGCAATTTTTTCACCGTTTTCGTGTCACTTGTGAAACGACGGTTGTGATAAACGGTAAGAATTTTCCCTTGTTTTTTGGATAACGCTATCAACTCATCGGCTTCGGCAACGGTAACGGTAAACGGTTTTTCAACCATTGTGTGCTTGCCGGCGAGCAAAGCTTCTTTCGCCCAACGAAAATGGTCGGTATTGGGCGATGTCACAATCACCAAATCGATATCGGGGTCGTTGATAATTTCTTGTCCGCCCGGAACGACAACCGTTGATGGATATCTCTCGTTGATTATCTTTATGTTTTCCGGCTTTCCGGTGCTGATTTTGGTGAGCTCATAGCCGTCCACCACATCTACAAACGGCGCGTGAAAAACTCTTCCGGACAGTCCATATCCAATAATACCTGTGCGAATGATATTTGACATATTGCTGGGTTTTGTTTGTTAGTTTTTCAAAGATAACAAAAAAAATGACTCTGTTGATAATACTCATTTCATCCGTGATAATGCTTCGCGATAAAGTCGTGGAACAGGAAGTTTTCGACTGTAACAGACTATCGCCGCAGGCGCTATCGCATAGCGTTATCGTGCGGTAGCACATTATCACGAAGTAAAAATTCCACGAGTTTCTTGGTCGCAACAGCTCGATGACTTATTTTGTTTTTTATATCGTCTCCCAATTCGGCAAAGGTTTTGTCATAACCGTCGGGCAGGAAAATAGGGTCGTACCCGAATCCCGCCGTGCCGCGTTTTTCCTCAATAATTTCGCCCTTTATTTCACCCTCAAAAGAATGTTGTTCGCCATTCAGCAACAGGACAATAACGGTTCTGAATCGGGCTTTCCTGTTTTTCTTGCCTTGCAAAACACGCAGCATTTTCTCCATATTATCCTGCGGATTACAGGCTTCGCCGGCATAGCGCGCGGAGAATACGCCCGGCGCTCCGCCAAGCGCATCTACCTCTAAGCCGGTATCGTCGGCAAAACAGTCGAAGCCGAATTTTTCTTTGATATACCGCGCTTTCATCAACGCGTTCTCTTCGAGGGTTGTTCCGGTTTCCGGAATTTCATCGTGACAATTTATGTCAGACAGGCTTAATATTTCCATTTCTCCCTCGGTTATTTTCCGAATCTCGTGGAGTTTATGTTTGTTGTTGGTGGCGAATACTATTTTCATTTTTCGGGTTTCGGGCTTGTCCGCCGTGGCGGATTACGAATTACGGGTTACGGGTTGCGAAACAAGCCAATACTCTTCATAAATCGTAATTCGTAAATCTAAAATCGTAAATTTATTATCATTTTCTTTCGCGCAACATACGCTCGCGTTCTTTTTGTTTTTCTTTGCGCAATTGTTCTTGCTCTTTCAGTTTTTGTCGGCGTTCGCGCTCGCGTTGTTTCAATTCCTCTTTTCGGGCTTTTTCGCGCAGCCTTAATTCGCGCTCACGCTGTTTAATCAGCTCTTTTCGAGCTTTTTCACGCTCTTTCAATATTTTTTCCCGATCTTTTTTCGATAAAACGCTATCGGTTTGTTTAAGTGCCTCCTCCGCTTTTCGCTCCAATTCAAGCAGGCGTTGCTCAATAGTTTGTCGCTCCGCTTGTTTGGGCGCCTGTTGCTGAGGCTCTGAAATCGGCTTATCGATTATTTCCGGTTCCAAAGGTACTGTTTTTTCGGGTTCCACAAGGGCTTCTTGCTCTTTTATCGGAACAATTTCTCGAACGGAATCGTTGATGAACTCCATGTATTCGGTCAGCGATTTTGAAGTGCCGAGCAATTTCAGGTTTTCATCGGAAATAACGAGCGGAACAATTCCCGGAGGAATATTTTGGAGCAAAACCGAATCGGATTCAACCATTTGTGCATATCGTCGGGCTTCGTCAAGAGAGCGGAACGGACGGATTTGAAGTGCTTCGTAAGCCGAAACACGAATATACGCTGTGGTAAACGTGCGGATTTGAAAATGAGAAAAGTTGAAATCGGAAACGGCGAAAAGCAGTCGATTTCGGGTGACTGCATTTGCCGAGAAAATCAACAGAAACGAGTGTTCAACATTCTTATCCGGATTAAACTGCACGGTATCTGCTGCCATTTCCGGTTGCTGAACTTGCCGGTTTATTCCTGAAACGGCAGAAGCATTCGCCACAAGCGTTTTCCCCTCCGATAATCCGCTTAAAATATTTTGTCCCAACTTGTTCTCTTCACTTTCGGGATGTATTTCCGCCAACTCTTCCAGCGAAGCTTGTAAATTCTTCACATCACCCGTTTGCGCGAAAGCAAGTGAATGCAACAGCCTGAATTTAGGCATCAGATCGCCGTTTGAAAACAATTTCTCCGCGATTTCGAAGTTTCGGTGTACTTCTTCCGATTTCCCTTGCCGATAGGCCTGATACGTTTGCTGATAAAGCGAATCTTGCGCCTGCGCAAAATTTCGCATAACGCGTTCGTAATCCGGATCAGACATGGAAATGGCGTAATCGCTATCGGGAAATTCAGAAATAATTTTCGATTTATAACTCTGTGCCACTGCCGTATTTCCGATTTGCAAGTTCAGCATATAGAGCTGATGATAAACATCTTTTCGTTGTTCGCTCGCGGGAAAATCTTTCAAATGGCGTTCAAACAATCCGGCGGCAAATTCGAACTCTTCGAGCCGTTCTCGCGCCACTTTTCCTCCTTCGAATAAACCGTTTTCGATAATTTTATCAGAAGCGGCTTTTGATTCCTCGGAAACCGGAAGTTGCTGCAAATAAAATTCTACCGAATAGGGATCGCTTGGGCGACCGGGTGAAGGGGCGAGAGGGCGAGAGGGCGAGGAGGAGACTTGGCGACCGGGAGATGAGGTGAAATTTTGCAATCGCCAGTTGTCTTCGAGTGAGCGGTTTCCCCACCGACGACGAAATTCGACTTTTCCCTGCGCCACCAATTGCGGACTGTAGAAATAAAACTCTGCGTCTGCCGAGCGATTTGCTAATGCCACCGCCGACTCCGCCGCAAGTGGTTGTTGAGAACCGATAGTTGGAACGGGCGTTGTTACTTGTTCCGACAAATAGGCGTCTCTCTCTGCTTCTCGTTCTCTTTTTTTGAGTTCGCCAATGTACGCATTGATGATTTTCCGTTGTTCGTGCTGAGGGAGGCTTGCCAAATGCTGCAAACTGTCTTGCTCGGCAACGGCGGAAATATGCGGAACCAATTCACGCAGAGCGTTTGAGCGAAACTCCACTCGCGGATAATTAACGTTGGTACGGGGCAAAATTCCCAATGCTTGTGAGTATCGGGGTTCGGCTTTCACAAACTCTTTTCGGGCAAAATAAATATCGCCGAGCGCTATTTGTGCTAACGCTTTGTCTATTCCGTTTCTAACACTCTTTTTCTCTGCAAGCGAGTAGTTTTCAGCTGCTTTGTCGGTATTGTTTTGCGAAAGGTAAATATTACCGATAGCCGTGAAAATTTGGTCGAGAAGTTCTTCGTTTTTCTTACTTTTCGCCATTTTCTGCAGGGTTTCAATAATTTCGGCGCTGCCGGCGGATACCTGCGCCTGCGCCATAAGCACATTGAAAGTCACACTGTAAGGCGTGCTTAATCCTTTTATCTGATCAAAAGCGTTGTAGGCGTTTTCGCGTTCGCCCAAATTGGTGTATAGCTGCCCGAGCAAGAATTGCAAGCGCCTTTTCTGAATCGGGTTTTTCTCTTTTCCGATGGTTTGAATAAGAAAAGGAATGGCGTCTCGATGCTTGCCTTCACGAAGAAACAAAAAAGCGTAAAATTCATTGAAATTGTCCTGAAGACTTTTCGGAAGTTGTCGTACCTGCAAGGTTGAAGCAAGACTTTCGGCATCCGAAAACCACCCCATTTCGGTATACGCGCGCATCATCCAAATTTGCGCTTCCGAAACCACATCGATATCGTAACTGAACAGACGTGCCGTTTGCGAAAATACCGCCACGGCGTCGGAGTAGTCTCTGTTTTGTACGTGCGCTTTTCCCATCAGCAGCCATGCGCGGTGGATAAACGGATTAAATTCATTTTGTCGAACCCAATCTCGATATTCCTGCAAGCCCATGCGCGCGGCGTCACGTCGCGGTTTTGCCGAAATGGAATGTTCTCCAATGGCTTTGGTTGTTTTGTCAATTACGGCATCAAACGCGCCGCCGGGCTGCTTGGCTACGGATTCTTGCTGCTGAGCGCTGTTGGGATACATGGGCAACAGTTCGTGCCAATTATCGTTGTGGTTTTCTATCAGCGCATTCAGGTTTTCATTGTATGTTTCTTCCGCATTGAAATATACGTTGTATCGGGTGGTGAGTTCGTGATAAGCGCGGGTTGCCGGCGTGTTCTTTCGGGTGGAACAGCCCACGAAAAGAGTCATGCACAGACCGACCATCAGAACAAAGCTTGTTTTGCCTTTCACGTTTCTACTGCGGAATTTTGAGTAATTACTTCTGTATAGATAACTCAAAAATAACGAATTTAGTATTTTTATCGTCTGTTTTTGTAACTATTTCTACTTTTGTGCGACAGATAGAACAGATAAAGTAATTGAAATGGCATCGAAAGAAATCGAAAAAGAGTTTATTAATTTGATAGAGCGGCATAGCCGGCTTATTTACAAAATATGCTATATGTATGCGTCAGACAAGGATGAACTGAATGATTTGTATCAAGAAATACTGATAAATCTTTGGCGCTCTCACCATTTGTTTAGAGGGGAAGCTAAATATTCCACATGGATTTATCGCATAGGATTGAATACTTGTGTGAGTTATATCCGTCAGAGAACAAAAAAGCCATCGTTCATTCCCTTAAACGTGGATTTGGAAAATATTGCTCAGCAAGAAAATAATTTGGAAGAGTTAAAGGAGTTATATCGGTTAATTAACCGATTATCGAAAATTGAAAAAGCGATTGTGTTGCTCTATCTGGAAGAGAAAACGTACGATGAAATAGGTGAAATTGTCGGAATTACCCGTGGAAATGTGGGAGTGAGACTTAATCGCATCAAAACAAAATTGAAAGAAATGTCGAATCAATAAAATTATCGAGAATATGTCGGAATTAGCACAAATGAAAAAAAAATGGAAAATTCTCGATGAGAATTTGCAGAAGACGGATATTATTTATCAAGAACAAATAAAAAAAATTATGATGGAAAAAATTCAAACAACATTTGAAACGTGGCGAAAAAAAAGCAGATTTTCGCTTATAGTTGGAAGTGTTATCACATTGGTTTTCTCTTTACAATGGTTTTTGCAAGGGTACATTTGGCAAGCAGTTTCTTACTTCTCGATAATGCTGGTTTTGATAATTCTTTCTCTTATGGAAAGAAAAGAGATGAAAATGTATGATGTGTACTTTCTGCCGACATTTAAGCTTTTAGAGAAGGTGGAAAATTTGCAATTGCGAAAACAGCGAGAACAATTGTTGGGCATTCCGATAATTGCTCTTATGATTTTTGTTATATCAACTATAAGTGAATTTAAAATATGGACTTTGGTGGGGTTTGTTTCAGCGTGTGTTGTTGCTTTTGTGGTAGGATATATACGGATGCAGCGTAATTTTGAAAAACTACGTGAAAATCTTCAAGAGTTGAAAGACAAACAAGAGGAGAGTGAATGATTTTCACACCCACGCCCCGGCTTTCGAACATACAAACGCCGCTCTGTCCACCGCTGCCTGATGCGCTTGGTGCAACGACTTTCCTTGCAGCAGCGAAGCAATGAATGTTCCGGTAAACGAATCGCCCGCGCCCACCGTGTCCACTACCGATACGTTGGGCGTTTTGATGCGCGACGATTCCTCGGGAGAAACGATAAGGCTGTAATCGGCTCCGGCTGTGAGGATAAGCATCTTTAGCCCGAATTTCTCCACGAACCGTCGGCAGCTTTCTTCTACGTTGTCGGTCTCAATAGCAAACATGGAAGAGAGAACTTCCAGTTCTTCTTCGTTTATCTTCAATATGTTACATTTTTTGAGCGAAGTTTCGATAATTTCTTTCGAAAAATGGGGAGGACGAAGGTTGATATCGAGAACGCGCAGCGCCTGTTCGGGGACTATGGACAACAGTTGTTGTATGTTTTTGCGCGACACCTCAGAGCGCTGCGCCAATGTGCCGAAACAAACCGCGTCGGCTTTTCGGGCAATCTCTTCCATCGGTTTTGTGAGCGGAATGTGGTCCCATGCGACGTTTTCGATAATGTTGTAGTCGGGGATGCCCGCTTCGAGCGTTACCTGCACCGTTCCGGTGGGATAATCTACGCGTTCGATTAACCGATTGATATCAATTTTTTTAACTTCTTCCAGAATTTCATCGCCCAGCGTATCGTTTCCAATCGCGCTAATGGCGTAAGCTTCCGCGCCGGCTGCTGTCGCATGATAAACGAAATTTACAGGCGCTCCGCCCACTTTTTTACCTGTTGGCAATATGTCCCACAAAAGTTCACCGATGCCGATGATGATTGGTTTTTTATTCATTGTTCGTGTTTTTATTTCTCCGAAATGCCGCCTTAATTCCTTTCCCCACAAAAAACATCACAATCAACACGAAAATAATAAACGCTCCCGACGGCACATTCAAGTAATACGACAACAGCAACCCGACCACGCAGGCAACAAAACTAATTCCTACGGAAAGATAAATAATCCGGGAATAGTTTACGGTAAAAAGGTTTGCCGTCATTTGCGGGACGGTGATAAGCGACATCAGCAGCACGATTCCCACCAAACGGATGCTCAATACGATGGTTACGGCGACAAAAAGCATCATGGCGTATTCTATAAATCGAGTATTTACCCTGCGGGTTTGGGCAAATTGCGTGTCGAACGATACCGATACGATGGCGTGATAATTGACCGCGAAAAACAGAAAAAGAATGCCAGAAAGTATCGCAAGCGAGATAATGTCGGTTCGCGTAATGGTGAGAATGTTTCCGAAAAGATATTCCGAAAGATTGGGCGCGTAACCCGGGGTGAGAAAAGTGAGCATGATCCCGATAGCCATGCCCAGCGACCAAAAAACGGCAATGGCGGAATCTTCGCGTACGCCCTGTTTTTGCGACAGCCATTGTATGCCGAATGCCGAAAAAACCGAAAAAACCATAGCCGAAAAAATGGGATTCAACCCAAAGTAGAAGCCAATTCCCAACCCTCCAAACGACGCGTGCGTGATGCCTCCGCTAATAAAGACCAATCGGCGTGAAACCACGTACGTGCCGATGGCTCCGCAGGCAATGCTCGCAAAAAGACTGCCAAGCAATGCGTTACGAAAAAAAGCATAGTCCAGTAATTCAAGAATGTTCATGAGCGGGTTTCGGGTTTTCGGAGGATTTGAGGTAAGCCCCAATCGTAAATCTAAAGTCGTAAATCGTAAATTGTTATGCGTGCATTTTTGCTTCGCGCAAATCATTTACAATCAGCACAACCTCGTCTTTCATTTGGTCGGGCAGGGCTATTTCACGAAGCTGTAAACTGCGGATCCACCTGGGTTTTTCTTCGTCGATGATGGTGTAAAAAACTTCGCGAAACTCTTCCACTTCGCTGTCGGTATAACCGTCGGAGTCCCGAAAATGAAATCGGTCGAGTTCATCATCGTCAAAATATTCGGGTTCTTCTTTGAACGCGGCAATCAGGCTGTCTTTTTCGCAAACTTCGTGCGCACCGCAGCATTCGCTTTCTTTTTCTTGTTTGGTTCTTACATCGATTGACGGACGAGGCGTTTCGCGCTCACGGGTATTTCCTCTTTTGCGCTGAATCGCGTTGGATACGTACAACGCTAAGATGAAAAAAGCAATTATTCCGATTAAAATATATAAGCTTGTCATACGATTTTACGATTAAGAGTTTTCGATAATTGAGAATCCGGCTTTTTTCAAATCCTTCCAAAAGTCGGGATACGATTTGCTCACCACATGCGGATCGTTGATAAGTATCGACTTAAACGGAATAGCAGCCGGTGCTATGGACATTGCCATGCGGTGATCGTCGTAAGTGTCTATTGCCGCGTTTTCTTCCATAAAACAGCGTTCGCCGTCCCACTCCAGCATTTCGCTATCGGTTTCGCGCAGCACAAATCCCAATTTTCTCAATTCTATTTTCAGGGCTTCAATTCGGTCTGTTTCTTTAATCCGCAAGCTCTGAACACCCGAAAAGATAAACGGTACATTGAGAAAACAACAAGTGGCGGCAAAAGTTTGCGCCAAATCGGGTTCGCCCACAAAATTATGGAAAAATTTCTTTGCAGGCCTTTTAGTTCTTCGAATGGTTATACCGTTGGGAATGAACTCGGTAGTTACGCCTAAATCGTTGAAAAGACCAACCAGTTGCGAATCTCCCTGATAGCTGTCTTTCTGCAATCCGAGCAACGTTACTTCGGCACCGGGACAAAGCGCCACCATTTCGTACCAATACGAAGCGGCCGTCCAATCGGCCTCAACTCTGAAGGTTACCGGCTTGTAAGTTTGTGGTTTAATGCGGATTTTGTTGCCTTCCCATTTTACATGCACGCCGTATTCTTCCATCAACTTGATGGTGAGGTTGAGGTAGGGTTTCGAAATAACTTCGGTTTGAATGTTGATGGTCAGTCCGTTTTCCATGGTGGGCCCAATCATCATCAATGCCGAAACATACTGCGAGCTGATGTTTCCCGATACGAAAACGTCGCCTCCTTTCAATCTTTTTCCCCTGATTTTCAACGGAGGATAACCCTCGTTTTCGAGGTATTCGATGTCGGCATCCAATGCTTTCAGCGTGTCCACTAACGGATAGATGGGGCGTTCGTGCATCCGCTTCGAACCTTTCAGAATCCACTCGCCATCCATTCCGGCTAAAAAAGCGGTAAGAAACCGCATGGCCGTTCCGGCGCCTTTCACATCAAAAACGTTGGAATCCGAATTAAAAGCATCGATGATAACTCGAGTGTCTTCGCAATCCGAAAGATTTTCCACCGGGCTCGTATTCATGCTTAAAGCATTCATAATAAGCACTCTGTTGCTAATGCTTTTTGAAGAGGGGAGTTCGATGGTTGCTTTTAACTTATCGGGAGGATATATTTTATATTGCATGCTATGCCACTATTTTTCCACAAAAATAATAATTAAAAGCGGAGTAGCAAAGCGATGATTTGCGTTTATGATTATTTAAACCGATTCATATCAATTTTATGTTATTTCAAGGGAAAAGCAAATTATCCGATAAGTCCGTAAATAAATATCAATAAAATGGCTATGGGCGCAATAAATTTCAGAATAAAACTGTATATTTTCAAGAAGGAAACTCCGAGTTTTATATTTCCGTCGTTGGTTAATTGTGCTTGAAGAACTCTTTTATCGAGATACCATCCTACGAAAAGCGAAATAAACAGTCCCCCCACCGGCAACATTATTTTTGCCGAGACCATATCCAATAAATTGAAAAACTGCGATGAAATGGCGGAAATTGTGCCTAAAACCAATACGCCCGATACAACGAAAATAAGTGCTTTTTTCCGACTAATTCTATACTCTTCGTGAATGAAAACCGTAACCACTTCCATAAGCGAAATGGTGGAGGTGAGGGCGGCAAGCGAGAGAAGCAGAAAAAACATCGACGACCAAATCATCGAACCCGGCATTTGCTTGAAAAGTTCGGGAACGGTTATGAAAAGTAATCCGGGGCCACCGGCAACCAGATCGGAAACAATGGTATCAAGATTGGTGGTGAGCGCGAAAGCCGACGGGAAGATGACCATTCCGCAGAGAATAGCAACGAATGTATCCAATACCGAAACCTGAATGGCTGTTTTTGTTAAATTCGTATTGTCTTTAAAATAAGAGGCGTAAGTAAGCATGCAGCCCATGCCCAGCGATAAGGAGAAAAAGGCCTGTCCCAAGGCATCGAGGAGAACGGTGGATTTCACTTCTTGGAGATCGGGCTTAAAAAGAAAATCGATTCCCGCTCTGGCTCCATCGAGCGAGACGGCTCTGACCACCAACACGACAAGTATCAGAAACAAAACCGGCATCATAATTTTTGCCGACCTTTCGATTCCCTTTTGCACTCCGGCAAAAATAAAATAGGCGGTAAGAAACACGAAAAACACCATCAAGCCGATTTGTTTGGTGCTGTTTGCGAGTAAAACATTGAAGTTTGTGGAAAAATCGGTGACATTTTTCAAGCTTCCGGTAACGGATTGCAGAAAATAATCGACCGTCCAGCCGCATACAACCATGTAAAATCCCAAGATGATAAATCCGGTAAGAACACCGAGTCTGCCCACCCATTTCCAATGAGTTCCCGGCGCGAGTTTACCGAAAGCGCCTGCGGCGTTGGCTTTTGACGAGCGACCGATTAAAAACTCGGCAATCATCAGCGGGATTCCGAAAAACAGTATGCACGCGATGTATAAGAAAATGAAAATGGCGCCACCGCCATCGGCGGCTTCGCTCGGAAAACGCCAAATATTTCCCAAACCAACGGCGGAGCCCGCCGCGGCAACCACCATTCCTAATTTTGAACCGAAAGAGACTCTGTTTTCACTCATGTTTTTTGTTGATTATCGTACAAATGTCCACGTTGTTTCGGTGGAAAGTTGCGGGTAAAAGAAATAGTTTTCGTAGTCGAAGGCTTTAACTTCTTCAGCGGCAACCAATCGGTTTTTTATGATGAATCGCGCCATCAGTCCGCGCGCTTTCTTGCTGTGAACTACAATTTGTTTGAAATCGCCGCCGTTTTGTTGCAGGAAATTGATATCGATAATCCGTGTGTTCTTCGGCAACAATTTTTTGTTTACCGCTTTTGAATATTCGTTGGACGCCACGTTAATGATTACTTTTTCGTCTTTCGCCAATCGTTTCGAAAGATATTGGTTTACCTCGTTTTGCCAAAAATCGTAGAGGTTTTTGTAGCCGTCGGGCTGAATTTTTCGGGCAAACTCCAATCGGTACGGTTTTATTTCATCGAAAGGTTTCAGCACACCGTAAAATCCCGATAGAATATTCAAATGGTTTTGGGCAAAAGCGATGTCTTCTGCGTTGAAATCGTGCGCGTTCAATCCTTTGTAAGCAATGCCGTTGTATGCCAGCGAAGCGGCGCGCTGCGGAGTTCCCTTGGAGTTGAACGACTGAAAATAGCCGTACACTTTTTGTGCGATATCGCGGTTAACTTTCATTTTTTCGGCAATTTCGGTTTCCGAAAGTTTTTTGCACACGTTGAGAATTTTCTCTGTTTTTTTGGGAAAAACAGGCTTGGTGGTTTTTACACTTTCCTCGCGCAAGTCGAAATCCATTAACTTGGCGGGCGACATAATGATTTGCATGTTGTTTTAGATTTTAGAACAAAAAATAAAGATTAAAGACAAAAGATCTAATTATTTCACAGGCTAATCCCGTTATGAGAGTCGCCTAACATTTATACAAAGTTGCGCAATACAAAGTCGTGCAATACAAGGTTGTGCAATACAAGGTTGTTTAAAATTTAATCTTTTAACCTGAGTTCCGGATAAGTGCAACAATCTGAATAAGGTAATAAGGTTATTTTCAGCGTTTTTAATCTACTACTAAGGTAAGACTTCAAAATAAGGTTTAGAAAATTTGCCTTAACAACCTTATTTTTTAAAAGAAACCTTAATAGAGGTATAAATGAATGAAGCTAAAACCTTATTCACTTATTTATCAAATAAATAATTATTTTCTTAAACGAAATTCACGTTATTATTAAACAAGACATTATTCCTTTACAAACACCGAATCCGGTAAAGTTTCAAGACCGATATCTCTGCGAAGACTGTCGGATTGTGCTTTGTCGGACAGCAGTACGCCTTTGGCTTTCACTAATACTTTAAAATCAGAATTGTAGATTGATTTCTTCTTGTAAAAAACAAAATATTTGTCCAGGGAAATCGCCAATGCTTTGGGTCGCAGTCTTCCGGCTGAAACTTCTCTTTTTAGCAGCGCATACACTTCGGGATGAAACAACCTGTGCGGATTGTGAAGAAGAATCACCGCAGTTGAACCGCGAACGGATTCCTGTTTATAGTGTTCCCCCAATAATTCTTGGGTTGGGATTCCGTATTTATCTACAAAAGCGATGAATTTATCAAAATTGATGGAATCGACGCTGCTCCATATTTTTTGAATATCTCCCGGATGTTTTTTTGAGAGCTCCTCCTGCCGAATGCCTTGGTCTAAACCGTACATTTGGGATAGGAAAAATGCAATACTGTCTCTTTCGTGTGTGCTGATATTTAGCTGATTGACTTCTCCATTTTGTGAATACACCTGCTGATAGAAACTTGACGCAATTAGTAACAGCAAGAGAACGAGTAAATTGGCTTTTCTCATATCCTCCATTCCACGCCGTCTTTCGTATCTTTTACCTCCACTCCGACGGCTTTTAATTGGTCTCTGATTTTATCGGAAGTTGTCCAATCTTTGTTTTCGCGCGCCGATTTACGAATGTCGATAATCAGGTTCATCAATCCGCCGATAACTTCGCCTCCGGCGTTGGCTTCGCTTTCGTCAATCAAACCGAGAACATCGAAAACGAAAGTTTGCATCAGTTTTTGCAGCGACTCCAAATCGCTTGCTGACAAGGTTTCCGTTTTATCGGCAACGGAGTTGATAATGCGTACGCCATCGAATAAGTGAGAAATTAAAACGGGACTGTTGAAATCATCGTTCATGGCCGCGTAGCAATTTTCCCAAAGTCCGGCAATATTTACCGATGAAGTTGCCGACGGCTCAATTTTAGCTAATCTGGCAACGCCTTCCATCATTCGCTTATACCCTTTTTCTGACGCTTGCAGCGCTTCGTTGCTGAAATCGAGCGTACTGCGGTAGTGCGATTGTGCCATAAAAAAGCGTACCGTCATGGGCGAATAACCGCGTTCCAGCAAGGGATGATTGCCCGTGAAAAGTTCTTTGGGCAGAAATCCGTTTCCGGCGGTTTTCGACATGCGCGCACCGTTTACCGTGAGCATATTGGTGTGCACCCAATACTTGACGGGCGCCACTCGGTTACACGCTTCCGATTGCGCAATTTCGTTGGTGTGGTGCGTTGCCTGCAAGTCCATTCCGCCACCGTGAATATCGAAAGTTTCACCCAGGTATTTGGTGCTCATAGCAGAGCATTCGATGTGCCAGCCGGGAAATCCCCATCCCCACGGCGATGGCCACTTCATCAGCGTTTCAGGTTTGGCGCTAATCCAAAGCGCGAAATCCAATCGACCTCGCTTTTCGTCTTGCCCGCTCAACTCGCGCGTGCCTTCCATCAGGTCTTCGAGTTTCCGATTTGTCAAAATACCGTAGTCGTGAGTTTGAGCGTATTTTTCCACATCGAAATAGACCGTTCCGTTCACTTCGTAGGCGAATCCGGCAGCGAGAATTTCTTTAATCATCTCTATCTGTTCCAAAATATGTCCGGTGGCCGTCGGCTCTATGCTGGGCGGAAGCGTGTTGAAAATACGGAGAATTTCGTGGAAACCGAGCGTGTATTTTTGCACTATTTCCATGGGTTCCAACTGTTCTAACTTGGCTTTTTTGGCGAATTTATCATCGCCCTCGTCGTTATCGCCTTCTAAATGGCCGGCGTCGGTAATATTCCTGACGTATCGCACTTTGTATCCGAGATGAAGCAAGTATCTGTAAATTAAATCGAAAGAGATAAAGGTGCGGCAGTTTCCCAAATGCACATCGCTGTAAACCGTGGGACCGCAAACGTACATGCCCACAAAAGGCGGACTAATGGGTTCGAAGCGTTCTTTTACCCGACTGAGTGTGTTGTAAATTACCAAAGGTTGCGTGATGTGTTGTTTTGTCGACATATTTTTTTCGATTTTTATAGTCAGTATGACGATTTATTGCAAAGTTTCAGACAGAATGCGATTGAAAACAGATTCATAAAAGTTGAAACCGGGGAAGTCCGTCATCAATCTTTTCAAACTTTCGAGGACAAAAATACAAATTTAAGCGTTAACAATAAAAGATATCAAACAAAAGATAAAAAAGTATCCTCAACCTTTAAATAACTTACATTTTTTTGCTATTTTCGTCATTTCTTTTCAATAATCTTTAAAATTTAATTATTTATGTTACGCAAATTATTCCTCTTCGCTTTGTCGTTGGTGGCGTTTGCCTCACTGAACGCGCAAAACTTGCAATTGCACTTCGACCCGCGCCACTCACTCTACGGAGACAAAGTTGCATCACCCGTTAATTACCTGACTGCAACTTTCGAGATGTTTAAACCGGACGCATGGGGCTCTACCTTTATGTTCGTGGACTTCGATTTTAACTTCGACAAAAGAAATCCCGGTTTAGCGTACGCAGAGATTGCACGCGCTTTTAAAATTGGCGATTTCCCGTTGATGCCACACTTGGAATACAACGGTGGATTGGGCTTAGTAAGAGGAACGGGGTTTAGCTTTTCCATTCCGAGTTCTTATCTTGCCGGCGCTCAATATCCGTTTAAACTCGGAAATTTTTTCATGGGAACCTATTTAGCTTACAAATTAAATGCTTTTGAAACCAACAGTCACGACGTGCAATGGACATTGACCTGGAACTCAGCCTTTCCGGACAGCAAGGTATCATTAGCAGGCTTTTTGGATTTGTGGACGGAAAACAAAAATAGAGCAACCGGTGACGGCGGCAAGCACTTAATCCTTCTATCCGAACCTCAAATTTGGTACAACTTTACTTCGCATTTTGCCATCGGAAGCGAAGTTGAATTGAGTTATAACTTTGCTCGCTTCGAAAAATTTGCCGCCATTCCTACCATAGCAACCAAGTGGAATTTTTAATAAAAACTCTTGACTATTAGCTTTTAACTGCCGGCAGAAACCCAAAATTATTGAAACGCAAAGCCAATAGCTAAAAGCCAATAGCTAAAAGCCGATAGCTAACAACAAAATTGTCAATATTATGTTAGAAAGACTATTTAAACTCAAAGAAAATAATACGAATATCCGGACAGAATTTTTGGCGGGAATTATTACTTTTCTCACCATGTCGTATATTTTGGCGGTGAACCCTCAGATTTTGGGTGAGACCGGAATGGACAAAGGAGCACTTTTCACCACAACTGCTCTTGCAGCCATCGCGGGAACAATTTTTATGGCGCTTATAGCCAACGTACCCATAGCCCAGGCGCCGGGAATGGGATTGAACAACTTCTTTGCTTTCAGTGTAGTTATCGCCATGGGGCACACCTGGCAATTTGCCTTGACAGCGGTTTTACTGTCGGGAACTTGTTTTATGTTGCTCACTATCTTCAATATCCGAAAGATAATTGTGGATAATATTCCCGTTGCGCTTAAAAACGCGATTCCAATTGGTATCGGGCTCTTTATCACGCTCATCGGACTGAATAGCGCCGGAATTGTAACTCCAAACCAGTTTACGCTGGTTCAACTCGGGAATCTTGCCGATCCGAACGTTTGGATTGCCATACTCGGATTGGTGGTAATTGGTGTTCTTTTGGTGAAAAAAGTACACGGAGCCATCCTTATCGGAATTATTGTTTCCACTGTCTTCGCCGGCTTTTTAGGAAAAATACAGCTACCGGAAGGCAGTTGGATTGCGCTTCCGCCCAGCATCGAGCCTATTTTTTTTAAATTCGAGTGGAACAATATTTTCACTTTCGACATGCTGATTGTAGTATTTACTTTCCTTATGGTCAACGTTTTCGATGCCATGGGCACATTGATTGGCGTGATTTCAAAAATCGGAAAATCGGAAAAAGACGGCAGTTTTCCTCAATTGCAAAAGGCATTATTTGCCGATGCATTGGGAACCTTCACGGGAGCTGTTTTAGGAACAAGCCCCAACACTTCTTACGTGGAAAGCGCCTCGGGAGTGGCAGCCGGCGGCAGAACGGGACTTACCAGCGCGAGCACAACCCTGATGTTTGTGTTGGCTCTTTTCTTCGCGCCGATATTTTTGATGGTTCCGGCAGCAGCAACCGCTCCGGCGCTCATTATCATCGGGCTGTTTATGATGAGCTCGGTTGCCGATATTGATTTCAAGGAAATAAGCGCGGGACTTCCGGCGTTTATCACCATCATTTTCATGCCGTTTACGTACAGTATCGCCAACGGAATCATTTTCGGAATGTTGAGTTTCACCATCATCAAACTGTTGTCGGGAAAAACAAAAGATATCAGCATCACCATGTATGTTTTGGCGATATTTTTCTTGATAAAAATTTTCCTTGACGCGTCAAGTGCGTTTGCTAATTGATATTTCAGACGCATTTATCAATCCCAAAAGATACACAACCGATTATATTTATTTGCCGTTTTGGAATAAAAACCTTATTTTTGCGGCCTAATTCGAATATAAATCAGACAAATACAAATTTATGGCAACAACAGCAGATTTTAGAAACGGAATGTGCATCGAACTGGATGGGCAATATTATTTCATCGTAGAATTTCTTCACGTGAAGCCCGGAAAAGGCGCCGCTTTCGTTCGCACAAAACTTAAAAACGTTACAACAGGACGTGTTCTCGAAAAAACATTCAACTCGGGTGTAAGAGTTGATGAAGTTCGTATCGAGCGTCGTCCGTTCCAATATCTGTATCAGGATGATATGGGATACAATTTTATGAACACCGAAACTTTTGAACAAATTCCTATCCCCGCGGAACAAATTGAAGGAGTTCAGTTTCTGAAAGAAGGTGATTTGGTAGAGGTGCAGATTCATGCCGAAAGCGGAACCATCCTAACCGCCGAAATGCCTACTCACGTGGTGTTGCAAGTTACTTATACCGAGCCGGGAATCAGAGGCGATACGGCGACTAACACGCTGAAACCGGCAACGGTTGAAACCGGCGCCGAAGTTCGCGTTCCGTTGTTTATCAATGAAGGTGAAACTATTAAAGTTGACACTCGCACGGGAACATACGTTGAGCGCGTAAAAGAGTAACATCTGCTATTGAAGGAACTTGATACATACAAAGAAGAAAGGGCATCGTGTTTGCGGTGTCCTTTTTTGTTTTATCTTTGTGATGGTTTGAGAATTGAAACGAAATGGATGAAAAGAAAAAAATCAGCATAAAACATTGGGCTGAAGAAGATCGTCCGCGCGAAAAGATGATGCTGAAAGGTGTTTCGGCACTGTCCGACTCCGAACTGCTTGCCATTCTTATCGGTTCGGGGAACGACAAGGAGAGTGCGGTGGAGCTTTGCAAACGAATTTTGCAGAAAGCCGATAACAGCCTCAACAAATTGGGGCGTTTTGGCGTTAATGATTTGGTCAACAATTTTCGGGGTATAGGCAACGCAAAAGCTATAACCGTTTTGGCGGCACTTGAGCTTGGGCGACGCAGAAAAGCGGAAGAGATAACCGACCGCAAAAAGATAAGCTCTTCAAACGATGCTTTCGCGGCATTCTATCCCATTTTGGCCGATTTAAATCACGAAGAAACGTGGGCGCTATTGCTCGACCGTTCCAACAAAGTGATTTCGACCATGCAAGTCAGTCGCGGCGGAATTTCGGGAACGGTGGTGGACATCCGGCTCATTCTTCGCGAAGCGATAAGTCATTACGCGAGTAGTATCGTGCTGGGACACAATCATCCTTCGGGTAACTGTGAACCGAGTCCGCACGACACGGCCATTTCGAAAAAGCTGAAAGAAGCCGCCCGCTGGATGGATATCTCGTTGCTCGACCATATTATAGTTTGCGGCGAAACGTATTACAGTTTCGGCGATAATGGAATTATCTAAAAAACAAAAAATTATGAACCAAGAATTACAAGAACTGCAAGATAAAATCGTAGTAATGCTCCGCACGGTGTACGACCCCGAAATTCCGGTAAATATCTACGACTTGGGGTTGATTTACGATGTGGATATTGACGATGCCAATAACGTAACCGTTGAAATGACTTTTACGTCGCCCAGTTGTCCGGCGGCAGATTTTATTTTGATGGATGTACAAATGAAAGTAGAATCTATCCCCGAGGTAAACAGTGTTGACCTCAATCTCACATTCGATCCGCCATGGGATAAATCGATGATGAGCGAAGAGGCGTTGCTGGAACTTGGGTTTATGTAAAAAACGACTGGGAGACCGAGAGAAAAGGAGACTTGGCGATTGGGAGCACAATTGTTGCATTGTGTGATATAAAGCCGGTTTCTGACACACAATCCATAATGAACAAAAAAGTATATTTCCTTTCCGATGCCCATTTGGGGGCCAAAATGCACAACGATTCCGTTGAGGCTGAGAGAAAATTGTGCCGCTGGCTCGATTTCGCTCGTCGAGATGCAAAGACGATTTACTTGCTGGGCGATATTTTCGATTACTGGTTCGAGTATAAAATGGTCGTGCCGAGAGGCTTTACGCGTCTGTTAGGAAAGTTGTCGGAGATTACCGATTCGGGATTGGAGGTACATTTTTTTATCGGTAACCACGATATTTGGCTCACCGATTACCTGCAAAACGAGTGCGGTTTGATTATTCATCGTGAACCGTTCGTAACGAAAATTTTCGGCAAAAAATTTTTTATCGCTCACGGCGATGGGTTGGCCGATAAGTCGGCATCGTTTAAGTTTCTTCGCAAAGTTTTTCACAGTAAGTTCCTTCGATTTTGTTTTGCCGCCATCCATCCGCGATGGACAGTAGGGCTGGCACACGCTTGGTCGAATAAAAGTCGTGAAACCGGTGGTGTCCAAGGCTTTTTGGGCGAAGATCGGGAATACCTTATCCAGTTTGCGAAGCAAGAAATTATCCGAACGCCGGATATCGATTATTTTGTTTTCGGGCACAGGCACATCTTACTGGATTTTCCGCTGAATGAAAAGTCGCGTGTAATCAATATCGGAGACTGGATCAAACTCTTTTCCTACGCTGTATTTGATGGAGAAGAGATGAGGTTGGAAAGGTTTTAGTTATCAACAATATAAGCGCTAAAGACTCATAAAATTCTTGTGTTAGGATAATATCCTATCCGCTAAAGAATTCTGGTAATTATAAACGTGCTAAAATCAATAAGACCGTATCTCCAACCTATCGGAATAAAAATAATATAGACTCTAATAAGATGATGTTGAACGAATAAATAACTATTTCACCTGCCTTTTCATCCACTTCATCATATCCTCCAACACATCCGGTGAAATAGTTTGTTCAATTTTACCGTATTCGTCTGCATTTCCGGTTTCGCAATCCTGAAAAAGATGATTCAGGTTGGGATATGATTTTATCTCAACATCGTTGTTGCCTGCTTTTTGCAGAGCAATGTGAATGGCTTTCAAGTTTGCCGATGCGTTTACCTGCGTATCCTTCTCGCCGTTGATAGCCAAAACCGGACATTTTAATTTTTCTAAATAATCCGCTGGATTAACTTTCAGAAAACTACGGTATCCGGGCTTAACCATTTGGTTGTATTGACTTCGGACAAAAGGTTCTTTCTTCTGCTTCAGTTTTACGAGAAGCGGTAGTTGTTCCCAAAGCTGCGAAAGCTGGTCTCTTAAAACTGTCTGATTCGGAACGGTTCCTTCCCATTTTGTAAGTCCGTTAAGAATTTCTTTCAACATGGTCAACGATTTTTCCATGTTTTCCGGCTCTATATTCATCGCGTCTAACGATAACCTGTTTTGTTCGAGAACAATTTCTGTACTCTTTATGCCGGGCGCAGCCATAAGAATCACAAAATCCACGTTTTTATTTTGCGCGGCAATCATCGGCGCCACCATTCCGCCCTCGCTGTGGCCGATAAGTCCGATGGTTGATTTATCCACTTCTTTTCGCGTTTTTAAATAATTTATGGCCGCTTCTGCGTCAGTAGCAAAATCCTCTACTGTGGCACTGGCGAAATCACCTCCCGATTGGAATAAGCCGCGTTTATCGTATCGGAGTACGGCAAAGCCGTTTCGTGTAAGATAATCGGCAATAACCAAAAACGGTTTGTGTCCAAAAACGGTTTCTTCGCGATCCAAAGGTCCGCTCCCTGCTATCAGCACAACTGCCGGGAATGTTCCTGCTGAATCGGGAATCGTTAATGTCCCCGCTAAATCTATCTTATCTTTTTTATTGGGGAATGCTATCTCTTCAACTTTGTACGGAAAAGGCGGTTTCGGTTCCTGCGGGCGGTTGTAAATCGGTTTGTCAGATTGCTTCAACACCAACGGAAACGATACTCCGCCTTGGTTAAATGTGCCTGAAATAGAATCGCCATCCAACGTTCCTTGATAAAAGATGCCTAATCCGGTTGCCACAATTTCCAGTTTATTATCGATAAATGTGGTTTTACTCGTCGGTAATCCCAAAGCATTCTGCGCCGGGCTGTCCATTTTTGTGGAATAAAGGGTGTCGGTTTTCGAGATATGAAAAACAAGGGGAAGTTTGTTACCCATAATGTCAAGAGTACCGTTCCAACTCCCGATAATATCCTGCGCGAAAACGATTGAGGATAAAAGTGCAAAACAGAAAGTGAGTAAAAGTTTATGTGTTGTCTTTTTCATATCGTAAATTATTTATTCTGTCGCAAAGTTAAATAATTAACCGGATTTTTCAAGTATCCCAATCCAAGAGGTCGTAATCCTGTTTTTTATATCATCCTTATTTTGATTAACTTTGCCGAAAATATTACAATGTATGGAAATAGAAAACGTAGAAATTAGTTATCTCAATATTACGAATTTTAGGGAACTGCGTCCTTCGATGGCAGATTCGTACAAATATATTTCCGACGACACCTGGTCGGAAGATCAAATTCGGAAGCTGATAGAGATTTTTCCTGAAGGGCAGATTGCCATCAAAGTGAACGGCGAAATTGCCGGTTGCGCACTCTCTATTATTGTGGATTACGATAAGTTTGGCGATAAGCACACCTACCAACAAATCACCGATAATGAAAATTTCGGTACGCATGACCCCGAAGGCGATATCCTTTATGGAATTGAGGTTTTTATCAAAAAAGATTTTCGCGGTCTTCGCTTAGGACGTCGCTTATACGATTATCGGAAAGAATTGTGTGAAAGATTGAATCTTAAAGGGATTGTTTTTGGTGGAAGAATTCCCAATTATCATCGTTATTCGCTCGAATATACGCCTGAGCAGTATTTCGACAAGGTTCGCCGCAAGGAAATTCACGATCCCGTTTTCGATTTTCAGGTTTCCAACGATTTTCAGCCGTCGAGACTTATCAAAAACTACTTGAAGGGTGACGAAGCGTCGGAAAGCTACGGCGTGCTGATGGAGTGGAAAAACATCTATTACGAAAAACCGGATAAAAAGCCGATGGCGATAAAACGCATTGTTCGCTTGGGATTGGTTCAGTGGCAGATGCGCGTTTATCGCAATTTAGACGATGTGATGGAGCAGGTGGAATATTTTGTGGATACGGTTTCGCGATATAACGCCGATTTTGTGTTGTTTCCCGAGTTTTTCAACGCGCCACTGATGTCGGAATATAACCATCTGACGGAGTCGGGAGCCATTCGCGAACTGGCGAAATTCACCAAACCTATCGTGCAAAAACTATCGGAATTTGCCATTTCGTACAACATCAATATTATTTCGGGAAGTATGCCCGAAATAAAAGACGGAAACCTGTACAATGCCGGCTATCTCTGCCGTCGCGACGGAACCATGGAGCGTTACGAAAAAATTCACGTTACGCCCGATGAGAAAAAAGTGTGGGGGTTGCAAGGCGGCAGCGATTTTACGACGTTCGATACCGATTGCGGAAAAATCGGCGTACTCATTTGTTACGATGTAGAATTTCCCGAGCTTTCGCGCATCATGGCTACCGAAGGCATGGACATACTTTTTGTTCCTTACTTGACAGACACTCAAAATGCTTTTTCGCGCGTTCGAAATTGCGCTCAGGCGCGCGCGGTGGAAAACGAGTGTTACGTAGCCATTGCCGGATCGGTAGGCAACTTGCCCAAAGTGGCGAATATGGATATTCAATACGCGCAATCCATGGTTTTTACGCCTTGCGATTTTGCCTTTCCCGCTACCGGAATTAAAGCCGAAGCTACGCCCAACACCGAGATGATTCTTGTTGTGGATGTAGATGTGGATTTGCTGCGTGAGTTGAACGAGTTTGGTTCGGTTACCAACCTGCGCGACCGAAGAACAGATATGTTTACATTGAGAAAAACCCCGAAAAGACGCACCAAGAAAGAATAACAGTCGCTTTTACTCGTGGTGGTAAGGTTCGTTTCGTAAGATGGTAAAAGCGCGGTAAAGCTGTTCCACAAAAACAAGTCGGACCATTTGGTGAGTAAAAGTCATTCGGGAAAGCGATAGTTTTTCGTTGGCTCGGGCGTATATTTCATCAGAAAATCCGTAAGGGCCGCCCACTACAAACACCAAACGTTTAGCTGTGGAGTGCATTTTTTTTTCGATGAATTGGGCAAATTCGGTAGATGAGTACTGTTTGCGTTTATCGTCCAACAGTACAACGTGATCACCGACTTGCAGTGTTTTAAGAATTGCGTTTCCTTCTAAAACACGCTGTTCTTTTTCCGATAAGTTTTTTGTGTTCTTTACATCCGGTACGTTTTTCACCTCGAAAGGGATATAAAAATTCACTCTTTTTCGATATTCTTCGATGATTTGGGCTAAAAAACGGTCGTCTGTTTTCCCCACGGAGGTCAAAATAATCTTCATTTCCCTTTAATATTGTAACTTTCAGTAAAAAAGCCGGTGTTAGAAGTGCAAATATAGTTGTTTTTTTATACTTTTGTGCTCAGATAGCATCTGCCCTCAAAAAATACGATTTATTTGCGTTTTCTTTAGCATTTTGGCAGATATCGTTAAGAAGTATTATGAAAGAAAAAGAGCTGATTAATTCCCTTATCAAATTGGCTTTTGCCGAAGACATTGGCGATGGTGATCATACCACGCTTTGCAGCATCCCCGAAACAGCTATGGGCAAGGCTCGTCTGTTGATAAAAGAAGAGGGCATTCTTGCCGGAGTTGAGGTGGCAAAAGAGGTTTTTCATTATTTCGACAAAGATATATCGGTAGAAGTGTTTATCAACGACGGTGCTCATGTAAAGCCCGGAGATGTGGCTTTTATAGTTTCGGGAAAGGTTCAATCGTTATTGCAGACAGAACGATTGATGCTCAATATCATGCAGCGAATGAGCGGAATAGCTACCGTTACAAATCGATATGTAAAACTGTTGGAAGGAACAAACGCCAAAGTGCTCGATACGCGTAAAACCACTCCGGGGATGCGTATGCTCGAAAAAGAAGCAGTTAGAATTGGCGGAGGCGTAAACCACAGAATCGGTTTATTCGATATGATTTTGCTAAAGGACAATCACGTGGATTTTGCCGGAGGTATCGAAAATGCTATTCGTGGCGCTCAAAAATACTTGAAAGAAAAAAATAAACAATTAAAAATAGAAATCGAAGTCAGAAACTTCGATGAACTCAACCAAGCCATAAGCACGGGCGGAATCGATCGCATCATGCTCGATAATTTCACGCCCGAACAGACACGCGAGGCGGTGAAAATCGTAAATGGAAGCGTGGAACTGGAATCTTCCGGCGGGATTACATTCGAAACCATTCGCCAATATGCTGAAACAGGCGTTGATTACATTTCGGTTGGTGCGCTTACGCACTCGGTTAAGAGTTTGGATATGAGTTTAAAAGCGATGTAAGCACCCCTAAATCCCCTGAAGGGGACTTGGTAGCAGAGACTAATTAAAAGGAAGCCATTAACTTAAAAGATGAATAGCAACACCACAAAAAATAATGATTCACAGCTCGCAAAAGCCCCCTTTAGGGGGTTGGGGGTTGAGTCCCCTTCAGAGGATTTAGGGATCAAACAACTTTTACTCGATAAGCGTTACATGCGTATGGCTTTCATTTGGGCGGAAAACTCCTATTGTAAACGTCGGCAAGTGGGAGCGTTATTGGTGAAAGACAAAATGATTATTTCCGACGGCTACAACGGAACACCTTCGGGTTTCGAAAATATTTGTGAAGACGAGAACAACGTTACAAAACCCTACGTCCTTCATGCCGAGGCGAACGCCATAACGAAAGTGGCTCGTTCCAACAACAGCAGCGAAGGCGCGACTTTGTATGTAACGTCATCGCCCTGTATCGAGTGTGCTAAACTCATCATTCAATCGGGTATAAAACGGGTTGTTTATGCCGATTCGTACAGATTGAGCGATGGAATTGAATTGCTAAAAAGAGCCGATATTGAATTAGTCTCGGTTGATTTGCAACAGTAAATTGAAAAAGAAAAAAGAATGAGTCCTGAAAGAAAGGTAAAAACGTGGCTCCCCTTGTGGATTGGATTGAGTATTGCATTGGGCATTCTCATCGGAAGTATATATTCACAATTTGGAAGTACGGGAAAGGTTGACGGAACCGGTAAAATTGATGCCATATTCAACTATATCAATAAATCTTATGTTGATACCGTCAACATGCGAGCGCTTGTAGAAGAAGCCTTGCCTAAAATTGTTCAGGAGCTTGATCCGCACTCAGCTTATATTTCTGCTAGAGAAATGAAGCGCATGAACGAAGACTTAGAGGGGCATTTCTCAGGAATAGGAGTTAGTTTTTATGTGTTAAGAGATACCATAATTGTTACGGGTATTGTGCCCGGTGGCTCATCGGAAGCAGCAGGCATACAGCAATGGGATAGAATTGTAAATGTAAATGATACTTTAATCGCGGGCAAGAAAATGACAAATGCCAACGTGATTGAAAAACTTCGTGGAGAAAAAGGTTCGGAGGTTAAACTCGGAATAAAAAGAGACGGTAAATCAACTTTAACCAATATAGTTGTTACCCGCGGTGATATCCCCATGAATAGTGTACACGCGGCTTATATGTCAACAAATACAATAGGATACATCAAAGTAGGCACATTTGGGTTCAATACTTTTAATGAATTTATATCGGCTTTGTCAAAACTAAAAAGTCAAGGCGCTCGCTCTTTGGTCATTGACTTGCGCGGAAATAGCGGAGGTTCACTGGAAGTTGTGGTCGCAATGCTGAATGAGTTTTTCGAAAAAGGTGATTTAATTGTTTATGCCGATGGGCGAAACTTCCCGCGTCAGGACAATTATGCCAATGGGTCGGGAACAAGTAAAGAAGACGATGTTGTTGTTTTAATTGATGAGTTGAGTGCATCGGCCAGTGAAATATTTGCAGGGGCTATACAAGACCATGACCGAGGATTGGTTCTCGGGCGACGATCTTTCGGAAAGGGTTCGGTACAAAGTCAACGCAGTTTCCCCGATGGTTCTGCCGTGAGGCTTACAGTTGCCCGGTACTATACACCATCGGGACGCTCCATTCAACGAAAATACGAAAAAGGGAAGTATGATGAATATGAGTTGGAGGCTTTAAACAGATATATGCAAGGCGATTACGTGAATACCGATACAACATCGACGCTTGTTCCGTTTAAGACAGAAGGCGGTCGCACAGTTTTCGGAGGTGACGGCATCATGCCTGATGTTTTTGTCGCTCGCGACACAATTGGATTGAACTCTTACTTTAACTCGCTTGCCAACAGAGACTTAATTCAAGAATATGCCGTAACCTATTCAGATATGCACAAGCATAAACTCCGTGGGTTTAAATCGTCTGAAGATCTTGCCCGTTTTTTATACAAACAACCCCTAATATTAAATTTAGTTAGTTTTGCCGATAATAAAGGAATTCGTCCAAGGCCATATTATATTGAAGAATCCAGAAAGCTGTTCGAGCGACAATTGATATCTTATATTGTGAGAAACTTTTTTGGTGAAGAGAGTTTTTACTCCATTTACATGCAAGATGATATTTTGATGAAAAAAGCTGTCGATTTTATCGAGAAAGGCTTGGCTAAACCCGAATCGGTTGTGCAAGAAAGATATAAGTCCATTACGTTGGGACAGCGAATTAATTTTCCTGCTCCAATAGAATTCAGCATAGTGTACGTATGATGGAAAAGGATATATTTTCGCAGAAAAAAAAAGTGCGAAAAGAAATAGTTGAGATAAAGAAGTCATATTCTGAAAAGGAATTGCGAGACTTGTCGGATGAGGTAATATCAACACTCGAACTTACCGAAGTTTTTCAAAATGCAAAAGTAGTTCTTGCTTATTACAGTATGCCTGACGAAGTTTGCACACATGAACTGATACAGAAATATCAAAATGAAAAACAATTTCTCTTACCAATAGTAGATAATAACGAATTAATCTTAAAGAAATATACTTCTGAAGAAACCATGCTCATTTCCGCTTTTGGAATTAAAGAACCTGTCGGTGAAGTATTTTCGGATTATGAGAAAATAGATTTGATAATCGTCCCGGGGGTTGCGTTTGACCGGACGTTGAGCCGGATGGGCAGAGGAAAAGGCTTTTACGACAGATTATTACCAAAGGTAAAAGCTCCGAAAGTTGCCGTCTGTTTTAATTTTCAGATTTTCGACAAAATTCCGGCAACCCAAGAAGATGTAAAAATGAATATGATTGTTTCTCAGAATGAGATTATTGTGGAATAAATTCTCAATAATAAATTAAATTACAAAGAAACATTTTTTATATAATAAATCTTCATACCTTTAGAATGTATTTTGTGACTGTAAATATACTGTTACTAAAGCTATGAGTAATATAATAGAAAAGTATTTATCTAATAAAATATTACCGCGAATAATTGTCTTGATAATTGATATTGCAATCGTTATCGTCTCTTGTGCGCTAATGTTTTTCTTAAGGTATCGCTACAGGTTATCTCACGAGGAGGTGCAAATTGGGATACTTCTTGTGACAAGTGTTGTGGTTTTTTTTAATATAATCTTCTTCTTTATTTTTAAAACCTTCAATGGTGTTTTGCGATTTTCTGCTTTCACCGATTTACTTCGTATTATTTACTCCTTAACGTTTGCTTACGTTATCTCTTATTTGTTCCTAAGAGTTTTTATGGAGTACAATCCCGGTTTTTTATTGTCTAACACGAATTTTTTAGCTATTTATGTGTTGAATGTGCTACTGATGATTTTTTCTCGTGTTTTTGTTAAAGAAGTGTATGATTCCATTATCAGCAGAACTAAAAAATACGAAAATGTATTTATATACGGTACTAAACAGTCAGGAAGCAGTATAGCAAAAGCTATTAGAGGATCCAAGGAGTTAAACTACAAGGTTCTGGGGTTTATTTCGGATTTAGAAAGCATGGTTGGTAAAAACCTGTTAGGTGTGAAAGTTTATGCTAACGACAAAGACATTTTAAGTGTATTAGAAAATAAAAATGTTAAAACTCTGATTGTTTCATCACAAAAAATGGAGGAATTAAGAAGTTCTCCCTCGTTGATGACTTTTGTAGATAACAACATTTCTCTTTTAACAACAATGCAAGTGGGTGAGTGGAATGATGCCCTGACAAGTAAAGAACAGTTAAAAGAAATTGAAATTGAAGACCTATTACCTCGTGACACTATCACTCTGAACTTAGGTGAGATAGCGAACACTATTGAAGGAAAGTGTGTGATGATAACCGGTGCTGCCGGTTCTATCGGAAGTGAAATAGTGCGTCAGGTTGCTTCATTCAATCCGAACAAATTAATTCTGATAGACCAAGCTGAAACTCCACTTCATGACATGAGACTCGAACTTCGCAACAAGTGGCCTGAAATAAATGCAAAAACAGTCGTTGCCGATGTGAGTAATTTCGTAAGAATGGAACGTATTTTTTCTAAAACCCGACCACAGTATATCTTTCATGCGGCTGCCTACAAACATGTGCCAATGATGGAGGATAATGTTTCGGAATCCATACAAACCAACGTTTTAGGAACGAAAATTATTGCTGATTTATCTGTAAAATATGATGCCCAAAAATTTGTGATGGTTTCTACCGACAAAGCTGTAAATCCCTCAAGTATAATGGGCTGTTCAAAAAGAATCTGTGAAATTTATGTCCAGTCTTTAGCCAGAAGCCTTAAAAAAACCGGTGATAAACCAACACAGTTCATAACCACTCGATTTGGAAATGTTTTAGGTTCCAGCGGTTCGGTAATTCCTTTGTTCAGGGAACAAATTAAAAACGGTGGACCTGTTACAGTGACTCACCCCGAAGTCATCCGCTACTTTATGACCATTCCCGAAGCTTGTCAGTTAGTTCTCGAAGCCGGTTCTATGGGAAATGGCGGTGAAATCTATATCTTTGATATGGGCGAACCGGTTAAAATTATTGATTTAGCAAAACGTATGATCAGTCTGTCCGGTTCGCGAGATATTAAAATAGTGTTTACCGGCCTTCGTCATGGTGAAAAACTATACGAAGAATTACTTAAAGACACCGAATCTACCATTGAAACGTATCACGATAAAATTATGATTGCAAAGGTTATCGAGTATGATTTTGAAGTGGTGAAAAACAAAGTTGACGAATTGATTAATGCCTCTTACGAACACGATGATTTCGAAATAGTAAAGAAAATGAAAGAAATAGTTCCGGAATTTAACGAAATCAATTCCTCTTATGCAACAGGTGATTATTTGATGTAAAACTGACTTCACCCTTTTTTTAGATACACGGGTATATTTTCAATTTAAATCTCCTTGCATATTGCACAGTTTCGTATAGTACCCGTTCAAGGCGTAGAGCGAATTGTGACTCCCCGATTCTACAACTTGTCCATCTTTCAAAACATAAATTTCATCAGCATTTTTAATTGTTGATAATCGGTGTGCGATAATTATTGTTGTGCGGTTTTTCATCAGCTTTTCCAAAGCATCCTGCACAAGTCGCTCAGAGTCGGTGTCTAAGGCTGATGTTGCTTCATCTAAAATAAGGATTTCGGGATTTTTTAATACCGCTCTTGCAATACTTATTCGCTGTCGCTGTCCGCCCGAAAGTTTTCCTCCCCGATCTCCGATATTTGTTTGGTATCCGTCTTGAGTTGCCATGATAAAATCGTGTGCATTCGCTACTTTGGCGGCCTCCATAACCTCTTCTTGAGTAGCGTGCTTCATACCGAAGGCAATATTATTGAAAAATGTGTCGTTAAAAAGAATAGCTTCCTGGGTTACGTATCCGATTTTTGAACGCAAATCGTGGAGAGTTACACCTTTTATATTGAGATTATCAATAAAAACGCCACCTTCCTGAATATCATAAAATCGGGATAAAAGGTCGGTCATTGTTGATTTTCCCGAACCCGACTGACCCACAAGAGCAACAGATTTTCCTTTTCCAATTTTCAGGTCAATCCCTTTCAACACCCAATCTTTATTATATTTAAACCATACATTTTTATAATGTATCTGATTATCAAAAACAAGTTTTTGAAGATTCGAGGGTTCAGTTATATCGTTTGTGGCATCCAAAATTTTATCAATACGTTCCATGGAAGCAAGCCCTCTTTGCACCGCGTATGCCGATCTGGAAAACTCCTTGATTGGATTGATGATACTGTAGAAAATGGTAAGGTAATAAATAAAAGTAGCGGCATCAATAATGCCGTTTCCGCTTAATATAAGCGAGCCGCCAAACCACAACACAATAGCAATGGTAAGCGTACCCAGGAATTCACTCATTGGATGGGCTAAATATTGACGCCTGGCAATTCTGTTAGACATCCTTCTGAACAAGTCGCTCCCCGCGTAAAATCGCTTGGATATCTTATTCTCGGCATTAAACGCTTTTATTATTCTCAGTCCACTCAAAGTTTCCTCAATCTGAGACATTAGTTCGCCCCATTTATTTTGTGCTTCAAAAGAACTTCTTTTCAGCGATTTTCCAACCTTCCCCATAACATATCCCATAACAGGCAACACAGCAAATACAAAAAGCGTAAGTTGCCAGCTTAGAACAATCATCGTAATTAAATAAATGAGAATAAGAACCGGGTTTTTAAATAGCATATCCAACGAGCTCATCACGGAATTCTCTACCTCATTTACATCACCCGAAATTCTTGCCAGTATATCGCCTTTACGCTCTTCCGAAAAGAAACCGATTGGCAGAGCCAGAATTTTATCATTGATTTTATTTCGAATATCTTTTACAACTCCCGTACGAATAGGAATGGTAAAATAAGAACCAAAGTATGCGGTGGATGTCTTCAGCAATGTCATTATAACTAACGCTATGGCTAAAAACATCAGCGTTGTACTGCTTCCATAGGTTTCAATAAGTTGAGTCATATACCAATTACCGTTATTCAAAATAATATCGATCATCGAAATATCCTTACTCCCCCATGGTATAAACTCGAAAACTTCATTGTTGACTTTAAATAAAACCTGAAGTATCGGAATAATGGTTGCCAGTGAAAAAACGTTTAATAGTGCGGTTAGTATATTAAAAAGAAATGAGAGCACCACATATTTTTTATACGGCGGCAAAAAACGTTTTAATATAGTTACAATACCTTTCATCAATAATTTTACTCTTATGTACTTTTAATGCAATCTGAAAAACTGTGCAAGATACTCATAATTTATGACTCAGGGTAGTTAAATCAATGTTTTTACAATTAATCTCTAAGAAAAATATGATTATGAAGAAAATACTAAAAAAATAATCCCAGAGCAATCAACTCATTATAAATATATTATCCATTCCATCGAGAAAATATTTAATTATTTTGATAAAATTATGACGAAAATATTTTGTCGTAATAAAATCTTTTTCTACCTTTGCATCCGCTTTCCAAAAATTTCGAGAAAGCGACTTTAGAATATTCGTTCTTTGATAATATTTCATACACGTTTTTTTTTAGACAAGCAGTATACAAGGAAAATGTATTTGAGTGATTTGCGTCGAT
>CAZKZB010000006.1:0-41233 GCA_964557135.1 uncultured Petrimonas sp.
AACTGAATTTACAAATAGCTAATTGACAAAGATTTACTGAAACCTGTCATTGGTAGCAAATCGGCTGCGATGAAGCTATTCGGAAATTATGATATTGTGGGCAAACCGGTTCATTTTTTCGGTACTGACTTTGTGATTAGCGCCATTGCCGACGATATTCCGTCTAACGCCACATTCGGTGCCGACGTGTATCTGAACGACGCGTTTGCCGAAGTGGGATTTATGCAAAATTGCAACAACGAAAACGATTGTTATCTTATCCGCGAACTCTATATTACGGTTCAAAAGGGAACGGACGTTAATTTACTGATGCAGAAAATGAATACTGATTTTCCCGAAAATCGCACCAAAATAACAAACGTTTCATTTCAGCCGGTAAGATCGATATATTTCGATGCCATTCCATCCGCGTTTGGCCAAGATAAAGTAGGCAACAAAAAACTACTGTGGATGTTTATTACCATTGCCGCGCTCACCCTGTTTATGTCGGTTTTCAACTATGTGAATTACACCATCTCCAAACAGCTGAAAACGCTCAAACAAATGGGCATACGTATGGCAGCCGGCGCCGGGACAAAGCAAATTTTGAGTTACTATTTAGTGGAAGTATCGCTTTCCGTTCTTATCGCTTTTATGTTGGCCGTGGTTTTCGCGAATATGGCTTTGCCGCTGGCAGAAGGGTTGTTGGAAACACAACTGAATATGCAATGGTTGTTGAATCCCGAATTGTTGGTTCTTTTCTTCCTTTTATTGTTGGTGGTCATATTGTTATCGGCTTGGTTTCCCGTGAGTTTGGTTTTGCGGACAGATATTAAGTCGTTATTGGGCAAATCGCCAATGCGGGTAAGGGCAGGCGTATTGTCGCGCGTTATGTCGGTGGCGCAGTTGGCGGTTTCCATCGTGTTGCTATCGAGTCTGTTGCTGATAAATAAGCAATTGGATTTTGTGAAAACCGCTAATTATGGTTTTCAAACCGAGCAACTTTTACGTGTGGAAATACCCTACGTGTTTAAAAATTATTCGGTGGCAAAAGAGGCTTTCTCCAAACTGCCGTTTGTTACGGATTTATCGCTCACGTCTCACTCTCCCGGTTCGGGCTGGTCTCGCAGCAGTGAAAAGAATGAAAAAGGCGAGGAAGTATATATCAACACAATGCATATCGACTCGGATTTTGTAAAGACCTTTAAAATGAATGTCCTTTCCGGCGAAACCGATTTGCCTGCCGATGCAAGCAACGGTGTTCTGATTACCGAAACTACAATGAAACAACTCGGCTGGGACGATTTTAGCGGACGTCAACTCTTTGGAGTTAATGTGGTTGGTGTGGTAAACGAGTTTCAGTACAACTCGATGCACACGTTGATTGGCCCGGTGGCGTTTATTTATTCCAATCGTTATTATAGCTCATTGAATATTAGGTTAATGCCCGGGAATTTCGGCGAACAAGTTGCTCAAATGGAAAAAACGTGGTCGCAGCTGGGTATTGAGCAGCCGTTCCAATTTCAGTTTTACAACGACTATTTCAATCAGCTTTACCGGAAAGAAGACCGCGAAGCAAAAGCTTTGGTCGTTTTTTCAATCATTGCTTTCATCATCACCTGTTTGGGCTTGTTGGCACAAATAATGCAAGTAACCGAACGCCGCGTAAAAGAAATAGGCATTCGCAAAATCAACGGCGCAAGTATCGCCGAGGTAATGAAAATGCTCAATAAAGAATTTGTAATTGCGGTTATCGCCTCATTTGTAATAGCCACGCCCATTGCTTATTACGTTGTTTCGCGCTGGTTGCAAGGCTTTGCCTATAAAACAGGATTAAGTTGGTGGGTATTCGCGCTTTCAGGATTTATCGCTTTGTGTATCACACTTTTTACCGTGAGCTGGCAAAGCTGGCGGGCGGCATCTCGCAACCCGGTGGAAGCGTTGCGGTACGAGTAACTCGGGTGGTGCGAATTCCG
Source organism: uncultured Petrimonas sp. (assembly GCA_964557135.1). Taxonomy (GTDB): domain Bacteria; phylum Bacteroidota; class Bacteroidia; order Bacteroidales; family Dysgonomonadaceae; genus Petrimonas. The sequence continues at coordinate 1,956 of CAZKZB010000006.1, forward strand.
ATTCGCACTTTAATAGAGTTTATTCTGAATGCAATGTTATGGACTTGATGTTTAGAGTTTTACCCGAAGGGTAATATTTTCATAACCGTATGCAAACGAGGAACGAGTGCAGCTTACGGAAGAAATAACCCCCTGAATCGTCCGCCTGAAAGGCGACACATAAAAAGCTCGACCACTTCGGGTCGGGTTGAGGTGGGGGATACTTCTACCGTAGGTCGCCGTCCGCCAGCCGGCGGATAACGAAAATAACACCTTTCAGGTGTAATAATACTGTAAACTAACCATATAGTAAACTAATCAAGTAATCTCTAATAATTAAACATAAGGATATACGCGAATCGGAATTCGCGTCACCCAACAAACTAATAAAATTATGATTCATTTAAAAGAAATCGACAAGTTTTACGATTCCAAATTTCAACGCACCTTCGTGCTCAAAGGCATCAATCTGGAAATCAACGAAGGAGAATTTCTCAGTATTATGGGACCCAGCGGTTCGGGCAAATCTACTCTACTTCATATTATCGGACTGCTGGATTCTCCTTCCGCCGGCGAATATTGGCTCTACGACAAGAATGTGGCGCAACTGACCGAGAAAAGCAGAGGTAAATACCACCGCGATTTTGTAGGTTTCATCTTTCAAGCGTATCATCTCATCGAAGAAATGACGGTGTATGAAAACATCGAAACGCCGTTGGTGTACAAAGGCGTTAAGCGCAAAGACCGCGAAGCGATGATTGCCGATTTGCTCGACCGTTTTGGCATTGTGGCCAAGAAAGATCTGTTTCCGCAGCAACTTTCGGGCGGACAACAGCAGTTGGTGGGCATCGCGCGCGCCATTGTGGGCAAACCCAAACTCCTGCTGGCCGACGAACCTACCGGAAACCTGCACAGCAAGCAGGGCGAAATGATTATGGACGTTCTCAAAGAACTGCACGCCGACGGAATGACCATTGTGCAGGTTACGCACAACGAGAAATTTGCTGCCTACGGCCAACGTATCGTGCAGCTGGAAGACGGGGTGTTGAGGAATGCGTGAAGCGGAAATGGTTGTTTGCTTAGAATTTCACCAAGGCAAACCGTTTGTATTTTACTTGTATAAATATCGATATTGAATACTGCGTTGAGGGCGCTCCGTCAGTCAATCGCTCCGTTAAATTTTATCGTACGGCAGCGACGCGATAATATCGGATATTTTAGCCAAGCCCTCTTTCAGCGGCTTCGAGACCATTCCTTTGATAAACGGGTTGAGGTCGGCGCGAAGCGTCATTTTCATTTTGGTGTCTTTCTCTGCTTTTTGCACCAATTGAATCCAAAGAAAAACGTCGAACGGCAAGTTTTCGGATTTAAATTTCACCAATTTGTTGGGTTCACGTTCTATTACCCGAAACCTGACTTCGCCCACGGGATCAACTCGAAACGAACAGGAATCGCTGTCGAATTTAAAATCCTTGATTTTATCTTCCGGAATTTGGTCTTTCACTAAATCGAGCTTACTCAAGTCGGAGAGCACACGAAAAACATCCACATCGTTGTGAGATATGGTTTTTATATCGCTGGTAAATTCGGTCATTTGTTCGTTTTTTTTGAGGTTGTACCCCACGTATCGGGACTTTTACGCCAATCTTGCAACGTGTTTAATTCTGCTTCCGCAATGTAATCAATTCGAAGCGCTTCGTCCAAAATGGCATCGTAATTGGTCAGTGTGGTCAGCTCTACCCTCGCCTCTTTCATATTAGCTTCGGCAGCGGGAAAACCGTAAGTAAAAATAGCGACCATGCCCAACACGTCGGAACCGCTGCGGCGAATGGCTTCCACCGCTTTCAAACTGCTTTGTCCGGTGGAAACCAAGTCTTCCACCACCACCACTTTTTGCTTGGGTTTCAAATCGCCTTCGATAAGATTTTCGAGTCCGTGGTCTTTGGGCGCCGAACGAATGTAAACAAACGGCAGGCCAAGCGCGTCGGCAATGATGGCTCCCGGAGCGATGGCGCCGGTTGCAACGCCGGCAATGGCTTCTACTTGCGGATATTTTTCGAGAATGATTCTGGCGAATTCAACCTTTAGGAAGTTGCGCGTATCGGGATACGACATAAGTTTCCGGTTATCGCAATATATGGGCGATTTCCATCCCGAGGCCCATGTAAACGGGTTGGAGGGTTGTAATTTTACGGCTTTGACTTTCAGAAGTTTACTTGCGGTTAATTTTTCTACTACGTTCATAATTTGATTTAACTTTTTTCTTTCAGAATGAATGCAAAAATAATAGATTTAATCGTTAAAACGGCTGTTTTGTCTGAGTTTTATTTCAGAACACCTCGCCAAGCGTTGCAATACTGAGTTTTACGTCGTTGTTTTTGTGCAGCGCATGTGCGCAGGCTTCGAGCGTGGAACCGGTGGTGATTACATCGTCCACTAATAAAAGATGCTTGCCGCTATACAACTTAGGATTAAGCACATCGAAAATATCCTTTACGTTTTCCCAACGCTGCGTTTTGGTTCGTTTGGTCTGAGTAGGATTAAAAATGGCTCGAATTAAATTACCGTTAGAAACCGGAATACGTGTGGTTTTCGACAGACCGTCGGCGATAATTTCGGCTTGATTGTATCCTCTCTCTTTTTGCTTTTTGGGATGCAGCGGAACGGGAACAATAAAATCGACAGTGCGAATAAAATCGCTGCCTTGCAAGTCTTTTCCGAACAGTTTCCCCAACAAAATACCGATTTCCTTTTTGTTGTTGTACTTAAGTTGATGAATAAGCGGCTGCAACACTCCTTGCTTAGTATAGACGCAAAAAGTCGCCACACGCTCAAACGGGAAACGCCCTGCCAAAAGGGTCTCGGCGGGGTTATCGGGTTCGTTGAAATTGTTGGTTTTGGGGAGTTTGTGCAGGCATTGTAAACAAACGCCTTCTTCAGACGGCAACAGTTTATTGTCGCAAACCGGGCAGCAGTTTGGGAAAAAAAGGTGAGATAATTCGTTGAGAATAGTTTTCATAAAGAATTTGATGAAAATTTGTTCTTCTTATTAAGCAGATAACGCTACGCGATAATATTTCGATTTAACGGATTGATAATGCTCACTTCGCTCACGATAAATACGGCGAGGGTGAATTGTATCGCGCATAGCGCATTATCGGAAAAGCCGTTATCACAAGGTATTATCGCCGAAGGCAGTATCTTCATCTCCCAAGCATTGCAGAATATCCGACATGGAAAACCCACGGCTCAACCCGAAACGAATAACTTTCGCCCGTTTATCGTATTCCGATTTTCCCTTCACCGATTTCAGCTTCTTTTCCAACAACGGTTTCAGCGATTCAGTCAGCAGTTCGTCCGAAAACTCATCGAAAGCCTTGTCAATGGTTTCCTGCGGAATTTGTTTCTGCCGCAAAGCAAACTCAATTTTGGTCTTTCCCCATTTACTGAAACGAAGCTTATCGTTGATGAAGCTGCGGGCGAAGCGAGAGTCATCGATATATTTCCCGTTTTGAAGGGCGGAAAGAACGCGCTCGGCAACGCCATCCTCAAGCGGCATTCGCTGCAACTTTTGCGCGATATCGAACGTGCAGCACTCTTTCATCGAACAAACTCTCGCCATTCGCGAATAGGCATTCTTCTCCGAGATAGATTTGTCTTTTTTTTCCTCCATAGTAAAATTAAAAAAATAAAACATCAAAGTTTTTTTCCGGAGAACAGATAACTTTATCGACCTGAAAAGACAATATTGGAGTTTCCGCCCGTCACAAATCCCACTATACGGAAAATGAGCGACACCTGCCCGTCCGAATGGACGGCATTTTCATAACCGTAGGCGATTTATTCGCCTGCGGTAAAAAGCACCCTCCATATCTCCGCCCGAAGTGGCGGTACTTAATTCGGTTTTAAACTGTGCCGCCACTTCGGGCGGAGGAGTCTGTGTCGACATACACCGTAAGCTGCTCCCGATTGATATCGGGATTGCATACGGTTATGAAAATGTTGCCTTTCAGGCAAACTTGATTAGTTTTTTTAAACTTTGCATAACCAAGTCTTTTACGCGCAATACGGTTCAGAACCTCAATGCGCTTTGGGGATTGCCATTATCATCCGTTCATTTCCGGAAACATCTTTCCTCAGCTCAATATCTTTAAATCCTTTTTCCTTCAGTAAGCACATTACAGCTTCTCCTTTCGCCCTATTTATCTCAAAGAACAGTTTTCCGCCGGCATTTAAATTCTCTGATGCGAAACTCGCAATTTTCTCGTAGAAGACCAACGCATTATCATCGGGAACAAAAAGAGCAACGTGCGGCTCAAAATTGAGTACGTTTTCTTCCATTTCGGCTTTCTCAGACACGGTTACGTAGGGCGGATTGCTCACAATAATATCGAATTTTTCATCCGATATGGGCGGCTGCAGCATATCTTTTTCCGAAAATATCACTTCAACACCGTTTCTTTCCACGTTTTTCCGCGCAACTTGCAGCGCGTCTTTCGAAATATCCCACGCGTGCACTTCTGCCGAAGGCAACTTTTTGGCTAAAGTAACAGCAATGCAACCGCTTCCGGTTCCGATATCGAGGATTTTTATCGGCTGGTTTTTGGCTGTCTCCAATATCCATTGCACCAACTCTTCGGTTTCGGGACGAGGAATAAGCACGGAAGAGTTCACATAGAACGCTAAGTCGAAAAAACAGGTTTCGCCCAAAATATACTGAATGGGCTCCATTTTTTTTAATTTACCGACAATTTCGCGTAGTTTCTGCACATCTGCATCGGATAAATTGTTAAATTTGCACACCAAAACATCTGCAAACGGAATCGCGAACTCTTTTTCGAGAATCAAACGCGTGAGGCTGTTGATTTCGGCGGGTGAATAGAGCCCTTTCAGTTCGTGTTGAATAAATGTTTTCGGATTTTGCATCGTGCAGATATTTTGAAAGAACAAATTTACAAAAAAAATCCATGTGCAATGGGGTTAAAAGACTTCAAGGCACAATTGAAGAAATGACGATTGACGAAAAATTCATGCATCGCTGCCTGCAACTTGCCTTGAAAGGCGAGGGTTTTGCCAAACCCAACCCCATGGTGGGCGCGGTAATTGTGCACGACGGAAAAATTATCGGCGAAGGATATCATCGGCGGTTTGGTGAAGCGCACGCCGAGGTGAATGCCGTTCGCTCGGTGAAAAATCCGGCACTGCTTTCGTCATCAACGCTATACGTTTCGTTAGAACCATGCTCTCATCACGGAAAAACGCCGCCTTGCGCCCAATTGGTAATTGAAAAGAAAATTCCGAAAGTGGTTGTTGCCGTTCTTGACCCCAACCCGAAAGTATCGGGAAAAGGCATTGAGATGATGCGCCATGCAGGAGTTGATGTAACCGTCGGTATGCTCGAAAAAGAAGCAGAGGAGCTAAATCGGGCATTTTTCGTTAATCAATTATATAACCGCCCATACGTAATTTTGAAATGGGCACAAAGCGCCGACGGATTTATCGATTACTCACGTACTGTTGCCGAAGGCAAGTTTCCCGCGCAGATATCCAACGAATTGACTCACACTATCGTTCACAAATTTCGCACTCGTGTGCAAGGAATAATGGTAGGAACCAATACCGCCCTATTGGACAACCCTAAGTTGACCGCCCGCAAGTGGTTCGGCAACAATCCAACCCGAATTTTGATAGACAAAGACGGCAAAATTCCACAAAATTCCGCTATATTCAGCGATGATACCGACGTAATTGTTTTCACTCAGTTGGAATATCCCGTCAGAAAGCCCAATGTAAAAGCCATCCAAATAGACTTCAGCAAAGACACCAACACGCAGATTTTAAAACACTTATACACTGAAAAAATCTACTCGGTGTTGGTTGAGGGCGGCGCGCATTTGCTATCCACTTTTATCGAAAAAAACCTGTGGGATGAAGCTTATGTGGAAATATCGGATAAAAAGTTTGTTACGGGAGTGAAAGCCCCTGAAATAGCTAAGAATAATGCAATTATTAAAAAGTATTTAGATTCCGTCCAACACCATTTAAAGAATAAAATAACTCAAAATTTTCTTTAAATATTCATTTTATGATGGTTTGAGCGAAAAATCTTTCTACTTTTGCAGAACTTATACGTATTGTACAATATTTTTTTGAAACAAATGACATTAAAATATATCTATCGAACTGCTACTGTACTATTGTGGGCTTTCTTACTATCGTCTTGCCTGGGTTCATCACAAAACCAATTGGCCGATGCGTCGCACGATGCTCAAATTTATGCATTCAGTCTGAGCGCTAAAAAAGACACAAGCCGTGCGCTTTCGGGAACAAAATTTACCATCGATCAGATAAATCACAAGATTTTCAACCGCGATTCGTTACCCTATCTTTTCTCTGTAGATAGCGTGAAGCTGAATATTGCTGGAAGACAAAATTACGCCGTTCCAAAAATCGTCATTCATCTGCGCGACAATGACAGCACCTATGAGTGGAACCAAAAAGATTCCGTTGCTTTTAAACGGTTGAAATCGATAGAAACTACGGCCGAAGACGGTAAAACAGTAAAATTATATCAGTTTGCGGCCAATATCCACCAGCAAGACCCTTATATTCTTAATTGGTCGCGAATCAGCCAAAACTACCTGATTACTCCGGTTGACAAGCAAAAAACCATACTTCACGCCGATAAATTTGTTACATACTACAAATCGGGTGCAACGATTAAAGCTTCCTCTTCCTTGTCGTCCGACGGCAAGAACTGGACTCCCCTAACTGTTTCGGGATTGCCCTCTACCGTGAAAATGAACACGATTTTCTCTGTAGTTAACGGCTCGGAATCGACAGTTTACGCTCAGGATACCGATAACAGCATGTACAAATCAGCCGATGGGTTGGCTTGGGGCAAAATCACTTCCGATTATCCTGTTTCTACCCTATACGGGAAATTGCCTTCGGCATCGGGAGAATTTGCGATACTTGCAGCTGTTGACGATGCGGGTACGCTTAAATTTGCCCTGACAAAAGATTTCACAACATTCACACTAAAAGGCGTTATACCCGAAGGGTTGCCAATAGATGATTTTTCTTCCGTAAGTTTGGAAAACCCCACTGTATTTTCAGCTAAGTACATCATTCTTTCCGGAGGTAAAGATAAAAGCAATATCGCAAACAATATGCTTTGGATTATTCAGGAAAAAGACGATGAGATAACTCATCTTCCAATCTCCTCAAACAATCCCCTGCAAATGAGTCAATTATTTATATATGACCAAAATCCGATTAAAGTTTATTTGATGACATACGAAACAGGTAAAAACAAATTATATTATTCTGAAAATTACGGGTTAAACTGGACATCGGGCGGAACCAATCAAACACTCCCCGATGACTTTACGGACAGAATCCGAGCATCGATTATTACCGATTCCAATAATTTCATCTGGATTTTCGGCGGAGAATCCGATACACAAACACAAATTGTGGATGTTTGGAGAGGAAGGCTCAACAAATTAGCGGAAAGCATCTGACCCATTATCGGGCTGATGCATGAAATTGAAATAGCCGCCCTTATACTTTATTCGTCTATTTTTCGTTAGAAGAAGACAAACCAATGAATTCTGCGATGAAAAAAAGTAAATTTGTCTTTTCTCTGCTTTTTATTACTGCGATGTTTTTCGTGAACAACGTTAAAGCACAGGAATTCAAACACGAATTTGGCGGAGCGTTGGGAACATCCTTTTACTTGGGCGATGCCAATAGAACAAAGCTTTATTTACATCCGGGAATAGCGGGAGGCGCTTTGTATCGGTATAACGTCAATTTTCACTGGGCAGTAAAAGCAAACCTGCTTGCGGGTACGATTTCCGGGAACACAACAGACTCGGATAACGCATTTCCGTTTCAGCAGCAAGCATCGTTTAAAAGAGCGTTCATCGATGTAGGCGGACAAATTGAATTCAACTTCCTGCCTTACAGCGATAAATTCGCTTACAGGGCTGCCAAGCCTTATACACCGTATATTTTTACGGGCGTTGGAGCTACTTTTGCCACGGGCGACAAATTGTTTTTCAACACAAATATACCGATAGGGATCGGTTTTAAATACAAAATAAAAGAAAGACTGAACCTCGGACTTGAATTCTCGATGCGAAAATTGTTTGGAGACGATTTTGATGTGACAGAAAGAAAAACAGACTGGGATTTGAATGAGCCCTATGGTATAAAAAGTAGTTTTTTAAAAAACCAAGACTGGTATTCACTCACGATGATCTTTTTGACCTGGGATTTCGGGCTTAGAAATGATCCGTGTTGTGAATAGTCAGAGAATAAAAAACATATATGTCATTACTTGACAAAATTGATAAGAATAATGTTCCGCAGCACATAGCCATCATTATGGACGGCAACGGAAGATGGGCCAAAGCCAGAGGTTTGGATAGAACCGAAGGCCACAAAGAGGGGACCGTGGCTGTGGAGAAAGCAGTTGAAGCAGTGGGAAAAGCAAAAGTAAAATTCCTTACTTTATATGCTTTTTCTACCGAAAACTGGCTCCGACCACAAGAAGAGATAAATACCCTGATGGAGTTAATGGTGCGCACCATTGCTAAAGCAACGGACGATTTAATTAAAAACGGAATTCGGTTGCAAATTATCGGAGATACCCAACGGCTACCCGAGGGAACCCGAAATGCGTTAAAACGCTGTATCGAACAAACCTCTTCCGGCAAAAATCTAACGTTAGTATTAGCCTTGAGTTATTCATCGCGCTGGGAACTGACTCATGCCACAAAAGCGATTGCTGCAGATGTTAAAAACGGGCTCTTGGATGAAAATTCAATTACCGAGGAAACCATTAACGGGTATTTGGCCACCAAAGATATGCCTGAACTCGACTTGCTAATCAGAACCGGAGGCGATATTCGTATCAGTAACTTCTTGTTGTGGCAAGCGGCTTATGCCGAATTATACTTTACCGATACTTTCTGGCCCGATTTCGATGAGGAGTGTCTTTATAAGGCCATTATCGAATTTCAGAAAAAAGAAAGGCGTTTCGGTAAAACCAGTGAACAATTAGAACAGAAAAACCAATAAGTTTCGATATAAAAGACTGATAACGTAACAGTTGAAGCGAAAGAAAAAATAATTACAATGTTGAAGAAAACATTTTATTTAGTTATACTATTTGTCATATCTTCGCAAATAATATCGTTTGGGCAAATAACAACAAACGACACTATCAAAACTACATCCGCGCCGGATGTTCCTGTTGTGAATTACTCTGCAACACCAAAAAAATATATCATTGCCGATATTGAAGTTACCGGTATCGAGGGAACGATGTACGCAGAGCAACCCTTTGTTCTGATTACCTTTTCAGGATTAGCCAAAGGACAGGAAATACAAATCCCCGGAGAGGATATAACCAATGCCATAAAACGATTTTGGAAGCAAGGTTTATTCTCCGACATTAAAATTCTGCAAACCAAGATAGAAGGCGATAGTACCTGGCTGGAAATCAGGCTGACCGATCGTCCTCGCGTTTCGGACATTCGCTACATCGGCATGAAGAAAAGCGAACGCGAAGATATTGAAAAGAAGATATCTATGGTAAAAGGAATTCAAATTACCCCGAATCAGATAAATCAGGCTAAAGTTATCATAGAAAAGTATTTCGACGAAAAGGGGTTTGGCGACGCAGTAGTTTCCATTGTTCAACGCCCCGATGTAAGCGCTAAAAACCAGGTGATTCTCGATATTGAGGTAGATAAAAAAGAAAAGATAAAGGTTAACAAGATCAACATAGAAGGTAACGAAAACATTTCGGATCGCACGCTCAAATGGGCGATGAAGAAAACCAACGAAAGGCGCAACCTGCTCCACTTGTTCCGGACAAAGAAATATGTGGAAGACCTTTACAAAGAGGACAAAAGAAATTTCATCAATAAGTATCACGAGTTTGGTTATCGGGATGCGGAGATTGTGAGGGACTCTGTTTACAAGAACGACGAGAAAACGATAAATATCGACATCGTTGTGGATGAAGGCCCGAAATACCACATCCGCTCCATCAACTGGGTCGGAAATACCCAGTACAATTCCATCGACTTAGACAGGATGTTGAACATGAAGCCCGGCGACGTGTATAACCAGAAAAAATTACACGAACGATTAAGTACGGACGATGATGCAGCTATGAATCTGTATAAAAATAACGGTTATCTATTCTCTCAAGTTGACCCCATTGAAATCAACATCGAAAACGACTCCGTTGATTTGGAACTCCGAATATTAGAAGGTCCCAAAGCCACCATAAAAAAAGTAATTATACAAGGAAACGACCGTTTATACGAAGACGTCATCCGCCGCGAATTGCGCACTAAACCCGGCGCTGTTTACAGCCAAGAAGACATCATCCGCTCAATTCGTGAAATTGCGCAAACCGGACACTTCGACCCCGAGAACTTGCAGCCGGGCATAAATCCAAACCCCGATGACGGCACTGTTGACCTCACCTTCCCGCTTACATCCAAAGGAAACGACCAAATTGAATTTTCGGCCGGATGGGGCGTGACCGGATTAGTGGGCAAATTGAGTTTGAAACTCAACAACTTCTCGTTGAAAAATTTAATCAATCGAGAGAATTACAAAGGAATCATCCCGCAAGGAGAAGGACAAACACTTATACTGAGCGCGCAAACCAACGGACAATATTACCAGTCGTATCAGTTTTCGTTTATTGAACCTTGGTTTGGCGGCAAGCGTCCCAACAATTTTTCGTTAAGCGCTTATTATTCAAGATACACCGGAATGAATACCGATTACTACACCCAAATGAATCCGTATATGTACGGCGGTGGTTATTATCCCGGAATGTATGGCGGCGGTTACGGTTATGGTGGCTATGGAGGTTATGGTGGTTACGGTGGCGGATATGGATACGGATATCAGGATATGATGGAATACTCGTACGACCCCAATCAGGTATTCGAAATGATCGGCGCTTCCATCGGTTACGGAAAACGTTTGGAGTGGCCCGACGATTACTTCCAGATAATGGCCGAACTGGGATATCAACGTTATAACCTAAAAAACTGGACGTGGCAGCAATTCCCGTTCCAAACCGGTTCCAGCAACAGTGTTTCATTGGCTCTTACCTTATCGAGAAGTTCTATCGATAACCCAATCTACACTCGCTTAGGCTCACAATTCACATTAAGTGTAAGTGCAACGCCTCCATTCTCGTTGTTCAACAATACCGATTACTCGAAAATGGCGTACAACGATCCGGCTAAGTACACCTGGAACGAATACCACAAATGGAAATTTAAAGCCAGGACCTACACTCCGCTCACTCCACTAACGGTGAAACGAACACCCGTTATCGCAACCCGTGTAGAGTTTGGAGTATTAGGCCACTACAACATCAACAAACAAACACCTTTCGAAACGTTTGACGTGGGTGGAGACGGCATGAGCGGATATTCATCGTCGTTCGCAACGGAAAACGTGGCATTGCGCGGATACGACAACAACTCCATTGAGATGAATGCACGCGCATACACACGCTTAGGGTTAGAACTTCGCTATCCGTTGATTCTGGAACCCAATTCCACCATCTATGCCGTAGGATTTTTGGAAGCAGGTAACGCTTGGCGCGAACTGAAAAACTTTAACCCGTTCGATTTGAAACGTTCGGCCGGCGTTGGAGCACGTATATTCTTACCAATGATCGGATTAATGGGTATAGACTGGGCATACGGTTTCGACCCCATTCGAGGAGGCCGTCAAAATAGCGGAAGCCAATTCCACTTTATTATCGGACAAGAGTTTTAGGATCTGGGATTGGGGATTTCGGATTTAAGTGTTACCACTTTTGCGGAAGCTTGGTCGGAAATTAACAAAGTTTAAACTTCTTGGAATAAACATAACTCGCTTTTTACTGTCTTTATTTTTGCATAACTTAAAAAACGACTTTAATATGATGAAAAAATCTTTGTTTTTAGTAGGCTTATTTATGGCCTTGGCAATAGGAACAACCTATGCGCAGAAATTCGCGCTTATTGATATGGAATATATTTTAGAAAAAATTCCCGCTTACGAAAACGGAAACAAACAACTTGAAAATGTATCCAAACAATGGCAAAGCGAAATAGATAAAGCCGCGCAAGAAGTGGAGGCTATGTACAAAAAATATCAAGCCGATTTGGTTTTCCTTGCCGGCGACGCCAAAACCAAACGCGAAAACGAAATTGTTGCTAAGGAGAACGAAATAAACACATTGCGTAATAAATATTTCGGCCAACAAGGTGAACTGATGAAACGCCGCGAAGCGATTATGAAACCCATACAAGATGATATTTACAATGCCGTAAAAGATATTTCGGCAGCCAACGGATATCAGGTGGTGGTTGACAGGGCTTCGGCATCGACTATTATATTCGCGTCGCCAAGCATAGACATCAGCGATCAAGTTTTAGCTCGATTAGGATATTAGTAACCAAATATTTATTATCTTTGCGACCTATTTTTTAAACTAACAAACCTTTTATATTTTAATTATGACTAAAAAATTAATTATCCTGCTGCTCGCAATAGCCCCTATTGCAGCTATTGCGCAAAACGCTAAACTTGCACACATAAACACTCAGGAAATTTTCAGCCAGATGCCTGAACTATCGGGAATTGAAACTCAACTAAACAACCAACAAGAAGAGATTTCTAAAAACGGACAAGCTATTATTGATGAGTTCAATAAAAAATCAGAAGAGTTCCAAAAATTAGCCGCTACTTCATCTGATGCGGTTAAAGCCGACCATCAAAAACAATTGGAGCAAATTAATGAAAGATACCAAATGTTCTTGCAGAACAGCCAAAGAACAATGGAAGAATTGCGCCAAAAATTGCTGGCTCCGGTTCAGCAAAAAATTGCTGAAGCCATTAAGGCCGTAGGCGATGAGAAGGGATATACCTACGTTTTCGACTTAGCATCCGGAAGCATTGTTTACAACAACCCTACCGCAGAAGACGCTACTCCGTTGGTGAAAGCAAAATTAGGAATTAAGTAAGAACTCACCTACAAATAGATACAAAATGCTCCCGATAATCGGGAGCATTTTGTTGTTTAAAAAGTAAACGGATACGGAAGGTTACACCTGAGTTTCATCATCCGTGTCCTCGAATTCCGCCTTTATCTCCTCTTCACTTTTTTTGAAAGCCTGTCTGACTCTTTCAAAATCTTCTTTCCACGCTTCGCCCACTTTTGAGAAAAAGCTCGAAGCACTGTCTCTTAATACCTCCCACCGGCTTTCGGCCATATCGTCAAATTTATCCAATTTTTCCGATAGCTCATCTTTCAAGCCTTTCAATTTTTCAATCTGTTCGGCATATTCCTCTTTAGCATCATCGGCAATGTTACTGATGCCTTGTTTCATTTCTTCAATTTTAGTATCAAGTTGGTCTAAAATTTCTTGTGTTTTTTGTTTAAATTCCTGTTTGTTCATACAATTTTATTTTATGCAAATGATAAGAATTACAGCAATGTTCTAATTTTACAGATAGACCTTTGGCAATAGGTGCTTCGTGCGACAAAACTTTTTCCACCCGGGTTGAAGAGACTTTAGGGCTACTTTAAATAAACCAATGCCCGCGCTCCCTTCTCTGTTTAAGAGAGGGATTGGAGCTGATACAGCCGACCGGCAGAGAGGAGTTCTATCACGAACGAAATTCGTCCATCTTCCACGTTTAACGAAGGCATTATCGCGTATGCACTATCCGTGTAGAACGTTACAATAAGTTATTCAACGAACTTAACTGTTCTGACAATAAAACATTTATTTGTCTAATTTAGTTCAAATTGTTAAATCAAAAAACAAAAAAACCTTATCTTTGTAACTTATATCATTCAACCCTATATTTATGTTGAACATTGTAATTTTTGGCGCACCGGGTTCGGGAAAGGGCACTCAAAGCGAACTGCTCATTAAAAAATATGGACTAAAACATGTTTCCACCGGTGAGATTTTGCGCGAAGAGATAAAAGCAGACTCCGAACTTGGGAGGTTAGCCGATACTTATATGTCGAAAGGGCTGTTGGTACCCGATAAAATAGTTATCAATATGTTGGCGGAACTGATTGAAAAAAACGCCAACACACGCGGTTTTATTTTCGACGGATTTCCGCGCACGTTGCCTCAAGGCGAGGCATTAGACATCATGCTCCATGAACACGGCCGCAATATCGATGCCGTAATCAGTCTCGAAGTAGATGAGGAGGAGTTAATCAACCGCTTACTCAAACGTGGCAAAGTCTTAGGAAGGTCTGACGACAACCGCGTAACCATTGAGTCGCGGCTTAATGTATATGCCAACCAAACATCGCCGCTGATAGACTTTTACAGAAAACAAAATAAATTGACACGTATAAAAGGGAAAGGTTCGATTGAAGAAGTATTCAATTCAATTGCGAAAGAGATAGATAAGGTAATTAAGTAGTTAGCAGCAATGTGCCCCGTTGCCTTAATATTAATTGTGGTTTCAAACTTGAAAGAGAATAGATGGCTGAAACAAATTTTGTTGATTATGTGAAAATTTTTTGCCGTTCCGGAAAGGGTGGACGTGGTTCAACTCATTTCAGAAGGGAGAAATATATCCCCAAAGGTGGTCCCGACGGCGGAAACGGTGGTGATGGCGGAAATATTATCCTTCGCGGCAACCGAAATTACTGGACACTGCTTCACTTGAAGTTTCAGCGACATATTTTTGCCGGACACGGCGAAAGCGGATCGCGAAGAAACAGCTCGGGAAAGAGAGGCGAGAGTAAAATCATAGAAGTTCCCTGCGGAACAGTTGCTTACGACGCTCACACGGGCGAATATTTGTGCGATATAACCGATGACGGACAAGAAGTGATTTTGCTGAAAGGCGGTCGCGGGGGCTTGGGAAACACTCATTTTAAATCGGCAACCAATCAGGCTCCTCGCTATGCACAGCCCGGAGAACCTTACGAAGAAAAATGGGTAATTCTTGAACTGAAATTGCTTGCCGATGTAGGATTGGTTGGATTTCCCAACGCCGGAAAATCTACGCTCTTATCGGTTGTATCGGCAGCGAAGCCGAAAATCGGCAACTATCCGTTTACCACTCTGGAGCCCAATTTAGGGATTGTGAGTTATCGCGATGGAAAATCATTTGTAATGGCCGACATTCCCGGCATTATTGAAGGTGCCAGCGAAGGCAAAGGACTGGGATTACGCTTTTTACGTCATATCGAAAGAAATTCGTTGCTGCTTTTTGTCGTACCTGCCGATGCCGACGATATTCACGAAGAGTACACCATATTGCTGAACGAACTCACCAAGTACAACCCCGAGTTGTTAGACAAACGTCGTGTTCTCGCCATCTCCAAATCGGATATGCTCGACGATGAACTGATGCACGAAATTTCTAACGACCTGCCTCAAATTCCGTATATTTTCATATCGTCCATCACCGGATACGGAATTCCCGCGTTGAAAGATATGCTTTGGCGCGAACTCAACTCGGAGGAGATAATGCCTGTTTCTGTAGCGAAAAAATCGCTGGTACACAGGCCATTGGATATAAAAACGTTGGAGTTTGAGCCGGAAGAAGAATTCGAGGATGATTTAGACGAGGACTTTATCGAAGAAGACGATAACTATTACGAGGAGGATTTTTGAGATTATGATACGCCATCCGAATTACTCAACGTTGTTATTTTTTAAGATTTTCGCGGATGAGCCGCGCTTGCTTCATTTCTCAACTACAAGAGTAGGTGGCGTAAGCCGCGGAGAATTCCGGTCGTTAAATCTGGGAAACTACTCCGACGATAATCCGTTGAATATTTTTGAGAATCGCTCCATTGTTGCGCGGAAATTCTATAAAGAAGCCGACGACTTGATTACCCCGCATCAGACGCACGGCAACAACGTGCTGCTTATCGATAAAAAATTTTTGAATCTCTCCAATACCGATAAAATAGAAAAATTATACGGATTTGATGCTTCCATTACGCGGGAAAGTAATTATTTCCTGTGTGTCACCACCGCCGATTGTGTACCTATTTTACTGTTCGACAAAAAAAATGAAGCCATTGGCGCTATCCACGCCGGGTGGCGAGGTACAACGGGCAGAATTGTAGAAAAAACAATTTCCGAAATGCTCAAAAACTTCGGAACCCAACCCTCTGATATTCTCGCCGCTATCGGCCCGGCAATTTCTGTCGGCAATTACGAGGTGGGAGAGGAAGTGGAGAAAGAGTTTCGGCTAAATGGTTTTAAGCTGAACAAATCCAACTCGTTTCGTCACCATTTGTCCCAAAAGCTGCATATCGATCTTAAAGAGATTAACCGGCAAGAACTTCTAAGGATGGGAGTTCCCAAAAACCAAATCGAAAAAACACGATACTGCACCTACAGCAACACTCGCTTGTTCTTCTCTGCCCGCAGGCAATCGATACATTCGGGCAGAATGCTCACGGGCATTATGTTGCGATAACGGACACGAGGTTATACCTCAACATAATAAACGAAGCCCGCGCCTCGTTTCCCGATATAAAAATGACGGGGCAGTTTGCAAAAACTGCCCCGTCATTTTATATTTATTTATCGCAAGAATTAATAGCGATTGCTAACCGTTTCCCAATCGATAATTTTCCAAATTTCTTTCAGGTGATCTGCACGACGATTTTGATAATCGAGATAGTATGAGTGTTCCCAAACATCGAATCCTAAAATCGGCGTTAATCCTTTTGTCATTGGATTTCCGGCATTAGCTTCTTTCTCGATGGACAATTTACCGGTATCATCTTTTGCCAACCAAACCCATCCCGAACCGAAAACAGAAGCTCCGGCAGCGTTGAACTCTTCTTTAAATTTATCGAACGAACCAAACTGTGCGTTAATCGCATCGGCTAATTTTCCTTTAGGCTCTCCGCCACCATTCGGTTTAAACGATGTGAAATAAATGTTATGGTTAAGGGTCTGCCCTGCGTTGTTAAAAATTGCACCATCGCTTTTCTTTACGATTGTTTCCAAATCGGCATTTTCGAATTCGGTTCCTACAATCAATTTATTCAAATTATCCACATAGGCTTGATGGTGTTTGCCATAGTGAAGTTCAACGGTTGTTTTACTGATAACCGGCTCTAAGGCATCGGTTGCATAAGGTAATGCTACTTTTTCAAATTTCATAGTTTCTTTATTTTTAGAATTATTATTTTCATTGTTTTTTGCTTTCGAATTGCTGCAAGTAACTACAGACGCCGCAAAAATTACTGCTAAGAAGACGTATTTAATTGCTTTCATAATTGAAATTTTAATTGTTCTACTCTTATTAACGAAACAGCAGTCAAAAAGTTCACGCTATTTAGAATGGAACTTAATAACAGGAGGGAGAAAAAGCAAAAAAAATCAGCCCGGGTTTACAAACCCAGACTGATAAATAGTATCAGAGAATCAATAAATTATTCTTATTTAGATTAGTTATTATCTATAATCCGTCTATTGATTTTCTATGTAGTTGGAAAAGGCGGAAGTGACAAGCCTTTCGGCACATCTTTGGTCGGATCTTCCGATTGTTTTTCGCTATTTTCATACACGTTATTCTGACTTTCTTCGCTTTGCAATATTTCTTGCGAACGTGAAATCCAAGGACGCTTTCCGAAAATCCGTTCTAAGTTCTCGGCATAAATAATTTCTTTTTCGAGTAATATCTGCGCCAACTGGTGATGTCCATCGGCGTGTTGGCGAAGTAAATCTTTTGCCCTTTCGTATTGTTCAGCAATCATTGCTTTTACTTCCGCATCGATAAGCTCGGCCGTACTTTCACTAAACGGCTTCTGGAAAGTATAATCCTGACCGCTTGAGTCGTAATAGCTCAAATTGGCCATTTTGTCGCTCATACCTAAATAGGTTATCATGCCGTAAGCCTGTTTGGTTACCCGTTCCAAATCGTTCATCGCTCCCGACGAAATTTGGCCGATAAAGATTTCTTCGGCAGCTCTTCCACCAAGTAGCGCGCACATTTCATCAAGCATTTGTTCTTTGGTGGTAATTTGCCGTTCTTCAGGCAGGTACCACGCCGCGCCTAAGGCTTTTCCGCGCGGTACGATAGTAACTTTCACCAATGGATTGGCGTGCTCCAGAAACCAGCTTAACGTGGCATGTCCGGCTTCGTGAATGGCGATGGATTTTTTCTCGTCTTGCGTGATAATTTTGTTTTTCTTCTCTAAACCACCGACAATCCGGTCAACGGCGCTGATAAAATCTTCCCGCTCCACAAATTTCTTCTTGTTTCGAGCGGCAATAAGGGCGGCTTCGTTACAAACGTTGGCGATATCGGCTCCAGAGAATCCAGGTGTTTGGCGAGCCAAAAACTCCACATCAACCGTTTCATCTATTTTTATCGGACGCAAGTGAACCTTGAAAATCTCTTTTCGGTCGTTCAAATCGGGCAACTCTACATAAATTTGTCTATCGAAACGACCGGCGCGAAGCAAAGCTTTATCTAAAATATCTACACGGTTGGTAGCAGCAAGAATGATAACTCCGCTGTTTGAACCGAAACCATCCATCTCCGTAAGCAGTTGATTCAACGTGTTTTCGCGTTCATCGTTTGACCCGAAGTTCACGTTTTTTCCACGAGAGCGCCCAACGGCGTCTATCTCATCGATAAACACAATAGAGGGTGACTTTTCTTTTGCTTGGCGGAACAAATCGCGAACACGCGAAGCTCCTACCCCAACAAACATTTCCACGAAATCGGATCCCGAAATGGAGAAAAACGGAACATTTGCTTCGCCGGCAACAGCCTTTGCCAACAGTGTTTTCCCTGTTCCGGGAGGGCCTACCAGTAGAGCGCCTTTCGGTATTTTTCCTCCCAAATTGGTGTAATTGCTCGGATGTTTTAAAAACTCGACAATTTCCTGCACCTCTTCTTTAGCCTCCGAAAGCCCGGCCACATCTTTAAAAGTAACTTTCGGACCGGCATCTTTATCGAAAAGTTGCGCTTTAGACTTCCCTACGCTAAAAATTCCACCGCCGCCTCCAGGACCACCTTGCATTCGTCGCATCATCCATATCCAGAAAACGATGATTAACAAAAAAGGAGCAAACGTGAGCAACATTCCCCAAATTTCGGATATTTCGTCGAATTTGAGCTTAATATCGTAATTTTTCTCTTCTTTGACTTTGTCTATAAATTCCGTTGCCTTATCGGCAGACGAGACCTTCACAATTACAAAAGGGTTATTAGCGAATTTACTTGCATCTTCTCCAAAAACGTAATTTATAGATTCTGAACGTACCTTTGCCTCAGCCGTATTCTTGTTGGTAAAAATTATAACACTCTCGATTCTGTTATCATTTACATACTCCTGAAAATCAGACCAATCAACATTTTTCTGTGTTTTGTTCTGTCCGAAAAAAAACATACCTATCAATCCCATCGACAAGATGGCGTAAATCCAGTATGCGTTGAATGGCTGATTGGGATTTGGATTACCCAATCCTCCGGGACGAACCGGTTTTTTGGGTTTATTATTGCCCTGATTATTTTGATTGTTATTGCTCATTAACTTTTTCCTAATAGATTCTTGATGAATATATGTAACAATTCAGATGAAAATAAGTTTTAGTCCAATGCGGGGACTTGCTCCATTAAAGCGTCTTCCCACAAATGATCTAAGTTGTAGTACTGTCTTAATTCGGGTACGAAAATATGTACAATAATATTGCCGTAATCGATACCTATCCATTCGGCACGCTGCTGTCCCTGAACCCTGATCGGGCTTTCTTTGGTATTTCTCTTAACCACCTCTTCCACCGATTCCGCTACCGCAGAGACCTGAGTTGGGGTATTACCTTCGCAGATGACAAAATAGTCGCAAATGGTTCCCGGAATTCCTTTCAAGTGAATTTTAGTAATATTTTTTCCTTTTTTTTCTTGTATCCCTTCAATGATACTTTGTAGTAATTTGTTTTTTTCTTTCATTCGCTGTTTTAATGAGTTAAGGGTACAAAGATAGTTGCTTTTTGGCAAATAACCATCTTATTATATGCACATAAAAAGTTGGTGCAAAAAGAATGCCAAAAAGAAAGGGTTTCGTAACAATCTTAATTTGGAAGATTACAAAACAGCGCAATAGAGGTTTTCATAAAAGAATTCGGTGCGGAATTGTCACCTGAAACTAAAAAAAAGAGTGCTTCTTTACCCGATGCTCAGCCTGAGTGAAGAGCCTCTAATTACAAGATTGGATTTAAAAACATTAATCGAATTTTTCTGGTAAGATTTATTGGCGCAAATTGAAAGAACTAAGTCGCCGATTTTGCTTCCAATATCAAACATCGGACGTTCGATTCCGGTAACGGTCGGTGTTGAGTAGCGGCACTCGGGATCTTCGTCAAAGCTGACTAAACACATCTCTTCCGGCACATTGATATTGTATTTCTGCATTATCGAAATTGCCTGTAGAACGGCCGTAAAGCCGGGCAAAATAATAGCATCGGGACGAGGTTGCATGCTTAAAAAACGCATAATTACCTCGTTAATATCCTCATTTGTGAGTTCACTGTAAATCAAATAGTTTGGATTGAATGGAATGTTGTTTGTTGCCAGAACATCTTGATAGGCCTGAATTCGCTCTTTATAAATCGGGCAATTGAAGTGTTTTGCCGCGAAAGCAATTTTGCTGCAGTTTGAACTCACCAAATGATTGGTAAGTAGATAAGAGTCCATATAGTTGTCAATTACAAACTTAGGACAGGAGTAGTCGTAATCAACTCTATTTAACATTATGACGGGAATACCTTTTCTTTCTACCTTAAGGATATGTGAACTGCTCTTGGCGTCCATACTTTGAGATATTATCAAACAACTGACTTGTGACGGGTCGAGTTGCGAAACGATAAACTCCTCTGTTTCGAATGAATTAAAAGAACAGCATATCGACAACAGGTATTTTCCTTCTATTTTGTTTTGGATGGTGGATATGATTTGTTCGTAAAAAAAATTGTTTATTGCAGGAACAACAATAACAACTACTCGGCCTGTGTTTATACGAAATTTTCGGTTTTCGTACCCCATTTCAATCGCTTTCGAGCGGATTTTTTCTTTTACTTCGTCGCTTATCAAATCGCTGTCTGAAATAGCACGGGAAACGGTGGATGGGGAGACCGATAATTCCCGAGCAATATCATATATGGTAACTTTCGCTTTTTTCATGATTTAAGAATTGTCGTTTTCGAAACACAAAGCCGCAGCTCCGAAAGTAGATATGTTTTTTTCTTCCGATCTTAAAATCTGTAACCTATCTATGGTGTTAGGGTAAATAAATGTCCTAACGGTTTTAAACATAGAATCTTTATAAAACTCATAGGCGTTTGCGATTCGACCGCCAATAACCACTGCATCCGGGTCTAAAGCATATAGAATAGTTTTAATGGCATTTCCTAAATCGACACCAAACATTTCGTAAATTGCCAATGCAATCTTATCTTTCTTTTGCGCTCTGTTGAATAAGACATCATTTTTTATGCCGTACTTTTCTTCGAAATATTTTGTGCTGCAGTAGTATTCATAGTCGAAATCGCGATAAGGAATTGAACAGAACTCTCCTGCTCCGGCATTTTTTCCGGAATAGAGCCTGCCTTCTATGATAATTCCCACTCCCATTCCGGTGCCAATTGTCAAGCCGGCAATGTTATCGAAATCTTTAGCTACCCCAAAATATTTTTCTCCCAATGCAAAGCAATTCGCATCGTTGTTTACATAAGTAGGGGTTTTAAATTTTTCCTCTAAAATGCTCTTCAAGTGCACTTTATTCCACGATGGAATATTGGTAGGCTTATAGACAATACCTTCCTTTATATCCACCAAGCTGGGCATTCCTACACCTATTCCGGTTACGCTGCTGTTATACACAGAGTTAATGGTAGAAATTATTTCATCGAGAATGACCTCTTCCGATTCGCGATTGTTTATTTCTTTCTGAACATTTTTTGCTATTGTGCCATTTTCTATTCGAGCAACATGCAGGTTTTTCCCTCCAAATGTTAACCCAATTACTGTTTTATCTAATTTTTGCTGATTAAAAATCATAAGTTCTTATCCGATATTATCAATAAATCAATTGATTATTAAAGACAAAGTTACACCATTTTACCCAAATACGAATCATTTATAAATTATAATAACCGAGCGCATTATTACATCAATCATTCAACCGCTACAATAGTACAGAACTATGTAAATGCAAGAAATCCGCTACTAAAGCTTGTTATCGCCTTACGTCTTTTAGTATTTCTTTAGCCCACTCTATATATTCCGGTCTTTTGTAAAGTTGCCCGGCACTGAAAATTCTTAACCCGGCTATTTTTCCGGCGTTCAGCATAGACACATAATGTCCGAGCACCCTTTTAAACTCTTCTTCCGATAACCATCTTCCGCCGTCCATACCCGAATGGAGATACAGACCCGCAATTACAAAGCGGTTGGGATGATGCGCCAAGCCCGTGGCTAAATGCTTTTCAGCTCCGGCCATTAATTCGGGAGTGTTGCCCCATATATTTAAAATAATACCGTCGATAGGAAAATCGAAATCATGTTTTTCCTGATTCCTGTGGGGATAGTGAGGTGCAATAAGCTTGAGATTTGGATTTACGCTTTTGGCGGCATCAATTATTTCGCGCCATTGTTCCGCTGTGCGATGCCCTTCTTCAATTTCATCGTAAAAATCGTTCAAATAAAGTCCGAAAATTCCCTCGTGCTTGAGCGAAAGTTCGGCAACCCATTTCGCATGCCTCACCGATTCTTCTTGAGTCCAGCCCCACACGGCACGCTCAATTTTAGCCAATACATATTTAACTCCGGGAACTTGTAAGCATTTATACATATGTGTATCTTCCCATTTCTGATTGGTATAAGCGGGGTCGTGTGTCCAAATAAGGTTGAATCCTAATTCTTCTACTAATGGAGTGATATCTAACCTCGTTTCGTGATTCCAAAGAGAAACTAATTTTGTATCGTTATTTTGGGCACTGATATTGAGAAATGTCAAGCCGAAAACAAGAGTTAGAAGTATATATTTAAATGTTGGTCGCAAATTTTTCATAAGTTTTTTTTAATGAATGAATCAGAATACGTAAAACGGTTAAGAACCGCTTTACGTATCCATTAAGCATGACTTTTTGAATCGTTTTTAAATTACTACTTTCACAACTATGATTATTCTAAATTAAATCCCTGCATTGTTATCTCAAATCCATCCATGTTTGACGATGAACCTGTTTTGGCAGTTCCTGATAAAGTTTTCGATTCTCCCGGCAGCAATGAAATGTAGTTGTCCGCCCAAAATATCGGAACTATAGGCTCATTCGTCAACTTATCAACTAACATAAATTCGATGAAAAATGCAATTTTATCGGTCGGGTTGTGCACTTTTACTTCGTAACTCAATCCGTCTGCAGCGGTAGAAACAGAGTAATCGAATTCTACTTTCGATTTTGGCATGGAATTGATAGCCGTAAAGTCGGCATGTTGCTTATTGGGGGTCCAATACCACGTTGTATTCTCAAAATCCGGGATATCGGGTTTGGTTGACAACCAGTAAAAGTTGTTCTCAATAAGCTCCCCCTGAGTATCCTTGAGTTTTAAATCGAGGAAATATGTGGTCGATATTCCCGACAAATCCGGCATGTTCATGACTTTTTTAGCGCTGTTTGGCTCCATGTCCACTTTTTCTGTATTTATGAACATGAGATTCGAGTTAATATCGTAAATTCTCACCTCGAGCGAAAGTCCACGCAACGCGTCCAACCTGTCATTATTGACATAGATTCCGTTATCACCGTAATTATAAATGGGAAGCACGGGAGATGCTGCTTTGCGTGTGCCGAAAAAGGCGCCGTTCGGCATCAGATAATAGTCAAAAAGCTGCCAATACAGGGTTGGCCACGCCGAGTTGTACATCCATTGAACCACTCCCGTACTGTTGAATTTATTCACGGCAAAAGCCTCAAACATGGGACGGATAGCTTCATAGCTGCTCATTTGGTTCTTCAACAAGAATGTTTCAAGATTATCTGATTTTCCGTAGCGAGCTTCAAAAGCGCCCATAAACCTGTCTAAATTTTCGAACTGTCCGCGTCCGCTGAAATAAAGCCAAACACTGTCGATAGGCCAACGATGATTTTCGGGTATCATCTTTTTAATACTGGGCAGCGGAGGAACTTGCGGGCCGGGGCCAACTTCGGTGTTAAATCCGAATGCACCGCCATACTGCTTATCTATGTACCAGTAAACGGGAGGAACCCAATCGTACGGACCTTCCATTTTTACGCCGGTGGGGCCGCTAATTGTGCTCCGACGCGGATCTTTGTCGCCCATAAGCATGGAACCG
Organism: uncultured Petrimonas sp.; assembly: GCA_964557135.1. Taxonomy (GTDB): domain Bacteria; phylum Bacteroidota; class Bacteroidia; order Bacteroidales; family Dysgonomonadaceae; genus Petrimonas. The sequence goes on from CAZKZB010000006.1 coordinate 26,347, forward strand.
CCGCAATAACTGAGAATCGGCCTTGTTGTATCTGCTTTAGCCATAATATCGTTAAGCATGACTTCGAGTTCGGGACGCGGTAGTTTGTCGCTCCCATATGTCCAGATAGCCACGCTGGGATGACGACGATGCCACAATACTTGATCCCTGTAGTTAGCCGAATGCAGTTTCATGGCCTCTTCTCCGCGAATTGTTACGTAGTCGTCGTGCGGAATACCAATATAACTCTCCCATTCCCAGTGCGCCGACCAACCAAACATCAGCAATAAACCGTTTTCATCGGCCATATCCATGATGGTACGATTTCTACCCCAAAAACCTTCGAGTCGCAAAGAATTCAGGTTCATGTGTTTGGCGTATTCTACCATGGATTTTGTTTTTTCGTCGGTATCGCCTAAAAATATATCATCTACCCACCCTGCGCTTCTCAGCATGATTTTTTGTCCGTTGACCATGAAACCGCGGTATCCCGATTCGTTCCAGAAATCTTCTATCTCTCGGATTCCAAAACGGAAACTGTCTTTATCGCTGGTTTCGTTGTCAATCTTTACATTGAGCGCCAAATCGTACAAGGGTTGGTCGCCCATGTTCTTGGGCCACCAAAGTTTTGGATTGCTTAGTCTTAGTTCACTAAAATCAGATGGCCGGAAAAAAACTTCGCGCGTCTCATTGGGCTGTAACTCAACCTCCTGACTTACACTTACATTATCGAAAGAAGCTGTAAATGTGGCATTTTTCGGCTGATTGCTGTGGTTGGTTAATTCAGTAGAAATGGTGATTTCAGCCGATTTTAGCGTCTGTTTATCCACTTTCGTTACCACATTGGAATTACGCATCGAAACCGCCGCAGTGCGAGTAAGCAGCACGCCGCGCCAAAGTCCCATTAACCTGTCGGGGGGTGTAGGGTTCCAATCAACAAACCCCATGTGTACATCTTCGCCAAAAACGGGCGGAATTATTTCCACGGCCAACACGTTATTCCCTTTTTTCAGGAATCGGGTAACATCAAAATTCCATACTCCGTAAGAGCCTTGCACAGAATCTGCACGGGCAACGCGCGTTCCGTTAAGCCAGATATTGGCTCGGTAATTTATTCCTTCAAACGTAAGTTGATAAAAATCATTATCGGACAGAGCATTAATCGTCAATTCTTTCCGATACCACCAAGGAACTTCGTAAGGAGCTCTGTCCATATTTTCGAGAACGAAAGGTTCGAAAACATCGGGGAAAAGATTGTTTTGCATCAGTCCGTGCATTACCGTGGCGGGAAGCTTCACGGGATATCCTAATTTATTATCGAAACCGAGTGATGAAATTTCATCGCCGCCAACAGATACCGATTCCGACGAAAAGAGTTGCCACCCTTCGTCGAGATACGTTTTGTTTTCAGTAATTCCGGCATCGGTGTTGCACGATGCCAGAATTATTGCTCCTACCATTAAAATAGCTTTGTAGAAATTGATTTTCATTGAAATAATGTTTTGTACGTGGAAATTTTTACCGATAAAATGCTTGTTCTTTATGAACCTTCTGCTTTAAAAACCCATACCCATCCCGGACTCCACACAACCGGAGTATTAAAAAGCACCAGTCTGTTTTCGGTCAATTCTAAAATTTTGTAGTTTTTACCACCGGTAGCATGCTCTCCACCCCCTTCAACACCAAGGATATTTGCCTCACCGACCAAACGCAGTTCAGTCCAGTCAGAGTTTACGAACCACGATGTATTACCAACAGGCTCAGCAGTGGGCGAAGCGTAATAGGTAAAACTCGGCGCTCCGATTAGGCTAAATGTCATTCTTCCCGTTTCGTCCGATGGGCCCGGATCGGGCTGCCACCAGAAAGCACCGGGATCGGAGTCTGTCATATACCACCAACGCGTGATATCGGCTTTATCGAAAACCCAAGTTTTGCTGCCGCTTCCTACCAAGTAGCTCCATTGAACGGGAACCGGATGCTCATTATCTAAATGTGTGATATCCACATCGATGGTTTTGGTGATAAATTCACTTTTAGTTAAATCACCGTTAGGAATATATGCTGATGACACAACATATTTAAACGTCTGTTTTCCGGTAATCGGGAACAGTACACGAGCTTCATCGCCATAAGCTTTACCGATGGTATAATCCCAATATCCGGTAACACCGGGTGTATTCATTTTCAATGTAAAATAGTTGCTGCCCGGAGAAGAGTGCTCTACGCTCAAGTTAATTTTATCAACCTCGTACGAGTTTGTAAGCAGCTCTTTATTTTCGATGGGGGCGCATGACACCACAAGTAGCAACGCGACACCCAAAAGTAAATTTATTGTTTTAAATAGTTTCATTTCGAAAAGAGTTTAAAATTAAATATCTATATAATTACCAACCCGGATTTTGGCTGTAAACACCGTTTGACAGACGAATTTCCGATTCGGGAATAGAAACCAACCCTTTTATTTCGGGACGGTATTTAATGCTATATTCAGCTTCTACATTATTGTTAAGTACAGTAGCCACACGCGAATAATAATTATTGGCACTGTTTTCCACATCGCCCCACCTTACCAGGTCGAACCAACGAATGCCTTCGAATGCAAATTCATACTTACGTTCTTTTTTTAACGCATCCAAAGAGAAGGCGACATCGCTCAAGCCAGCTCTGCGACGCACCTGATTCATTCCGGTAGCTGTTTCGGTTAGCTCAGAATGCATCAAAAGCACATCAGCATAACGCAAGTAGTAAAAGTCTTGTGCTGTCCACAACATATAGCTATCGCTATCGGCGCCGGGCCCATACATATAGAAGAACATTCCCTTCACGCCCTGCGGACCGTCGTGTTGCAACTGGATATATTTCTTAATAATCAAGCCGGTTTGGTGATAGCCGTTATTGGCAGATGGGTTGTAATCCTCAACACCCTCGTCATCGGCAGACAAGTCAAGTACAGAACCTCTTTTACGGGGGTCGTTATCGGGCCACTCATTGTAAAACACGGGATGAACCGGCGCCCAGCCCCAACCTTGGCCATAAGGAACCAATTCTTGTCCGCGAACGGAAAAGAAGAGCACAGCCCAGTTTCTGTACTTGGTGGCATCCCAGTTGGTGAATGCATATCGTTGAGCAAACATAACTTCCTTGTTTCCTGAGCCAAAGGTAGATTTAGGCCCGTCTTGACCAACCCACGACAAACCTTCATCAGCCGCCCAGGGAAGAATATTCTCGCCCGCACTTTTATTAATGTAAGAATATGGCCATAAATTTCTGAAATCTGAGACAAGCTCATATCCGCTTGATGTCATAATATCATTCAGGTGCCCTACGACCTGCTCTTTAGTCAAAGTAGTGCCGTCAGGCAAGGGAAGTTCCGTGGTTGAACTCTTTTCGATATTGGTCATGTAACCGGTGTAATGTAAAAATGTGCGTGCTAAATAAGCTTTTGCAACCCATCGGTTAGTGTGTCCGTAGTCGTCGATACTGATTGAGTTGATATCTACGTTCTCCATCAAAGCGGCAGCTTTACTGAAATCTTCGGCTATTTGTCCGAATGTTTCACCGAAGGTGGCTCGTGGAGCATCTCGAGGAGTTTCGGTAGAGTTTATCAATGGCATACCTCCAAAAAAACGAGCGGCACGAAACATGAAAAAACCGCGCATAAAATATACTTCACCCAGGGTGTTGTTTTTAAACGCTTCGGCATCGGCAGCTGTTGGAAAAAAATCGGAAAAATCCACATCTTGAACAGCTTCAATAATGCTGTTGGCGCGATAAACACCGTTATATGTCTCAATCCAAAGTTCACGATATGTGTCGTCCAGCGGATCTAAAAAAGCAGCAGTATTATGGGCGAAGAAGTCGTCGTTTCCACCACCGGCCAATGTTAGATCTTCCATAAGTGTAGCCGCGATGTGTTCATCGCCTAAACCTGTGTTTGTTTGAACATAAAGCGAATTATACACTCCGCTCATTGCCTCTTGAATATCCTTCGGAGTTTTATAAAAATTTTGAGTATTCTTTTCATAAAGATTCCTTGTATCAAGAAAATCGGTACAGCTGCTTATCAACAAACCAACAGAAACAGCTACAAGGTATATTATTTTTTTCATCTGAATTATTTTTTATGATTTATATTTATTTTGAATAAAACCATGCACATTTAGAAAGTCAGGTTTACTCCAAACATAACTGTTCTTGGTAAGGGATAAAGCCCTAAATCGATACCGGAAGCCCATGCGTTTGGAGCGTAGCCTATTTCCGGGTCCATTCCGTCATATTTCGTAAACGTATAAAGGTTGTTGAACGACATGTAAACAGCTGCCGATTGTAACCAGTTCACAGATTTCAGCAAGGTGTCGAAGCGGTATCCCAACGTGAGATTCGAAATTCTCAGGTAATCGGCATTGTGCATATAAATATCCGATACATAGCTGTAGTTGGCATTGGTAACGGCACTTAAGCGCGGAAGTCTGTTGGAAGTGCCTTCACCGTGCCATCGATTCATGGCAGAGGCGGGGAAGTTCTCCATAGGAAGACCTGCAAAATCGCGGTACGACTGCATTACTTGCATCCCTAATTTTCCAACCAAAGTGGTATTCACATAAACACCTTTATACTCGGCATTCAACTGTAAACCTAATTCGAAATCAGGAAGTGGACTGCCCAACATAACCTTGTCGGCATCATCGATAACTCCGTCACCGTTTTGGTCGATAAACCGCACATCGCCGGGCCTTCTGAGAACACCGTCTTCCGACCCAATCATGATGGGTTTTCCATCAGCCGTTACGTAAGCATCAACTTCACTTTGATTTTGGAAAATTCCGTCGGTTTTGTATCCGTAGAAATAACCGATAGGATGTCCTACCGAAGCCCGAGAAACATACGAGGTATTCTGAGCCAATACGTTTACAGCACCGGTAATTACGCCTTCGGCGTTATCCAAACGGGTAATTTTATTTTGATTATAGGCACCGCTCAACGTAACGCCGTAATTAAAATCGCCGGCTTTGTCATTCCAAGAAATCATCAGTTCATAACCTTTGTTTTCAACGTCACCACCGTTAATATATGGAGCATCGGCGCCGCTGGTTCCTAAAACCGGAGCTACTACGAGCCAGTCTTTGGTGGATTTCTTGTACCAATCGAATGTAACACCCATACGTGAATTAAACAATCGCGCGTCTAAACCAAAATTTAACTGTTCCGAGGTTTCCCATTTCACATCCGAATTGGGAATGTTTGCCGGAATAGCGGTTGGAGCAGAAACAAGTTTGTCGGCACCAAAATAATATCCTTTCGACAAATATTCAATATTTGACAAATAAATGAAATTGGGAATAGATTGATTTCCGTTTTGTCCCCAGCTGGCGCGCAATTTTCCAAAGCTTAGCCAATCTATTTCGGGCATAAACTCTTCTTCTGTAAAATTCCATCCGGCAGACATAGAAGGGAAGTATCCCCATCGGTTGTTTTTGGCAAAGTTAGACGAACCGTCGGCTCTGAAAGTTACGTCAAACATATATTTCTCAGAATAATTATAGGAAGCTCGAGCCATGTACGACATAAGCCCGCCGCCTTGCGCCGCCCAGTCCCTGCCGGTTGCAGTAATATCTCCAACACTCTCAACTACCTGAACATTATCGAGATAAGCATTATCAGGCGTTCCAAAATCGGTTTTGGCTTTATACGCGCTGATGTTGGAGTTTAGCACATTTTTCAGCATCTCGCTTCCGACCAAAAAATTGAAACTGTGAGTATTAACTCGCCAATCGTATGTTAAAGTGTTTGTCCAGGTATAATCTGTTCCCTGATATTTTGATTGAGTAACTCCATCGGTTGTTCTTTTGTTGGAATCGGCAAGCCCATAAACCGGATTGTAATTTCTTGAATGTCCAAACCAAGAGTTAATACCGAAAGAAGAACGATATTTCAAATTCTTAATCGGTTCCAGAACAGCATATACGTTTCCGATTATAGAATTGCTTTTACCCCAGTTGAAATTATGCCTGTAATACATATTTGCCACCGGATTGTGTAAATTTCGGTGAACTCCTTCTAAGGTTGGTGCATATCCGTTGGTTGTCTCCAAGAGCTCACGCTTATCGTAATAGAGCGGTAATAAGGGATTCGCAACTATAGCCGAGTGCAAATCGTTCCAATAAATATCACCCGTAGCTACCGAACGATTCTGCGTATTGGTAAAAGTTAAATTTTCGCCAATGGTAAGTATATTGTGTTCGCTGTTTTTAAAGAGAATCATTTCGGTATTCATGCGTGCTGTAAGCCTTTTATATCCGGCATCGGTAACATCGCCTCCAATAATTCCCGTCTGATCTAAGTAAGAAAGTCCCAGCGCGTAAGACACATCTTCTTTTCCACCGCTTATATTAAGCGAATGACTTTGCATGGGTGCGTTTCTTTTACTCATTTCTTTTACCCAATCGGTACCTGTCCAACCCGATTGCAATTTATCCCACACATATTTTCCGTATTCAGTACCAATAGAACCGGGAAAGTTACTGTTTAAGTAGGTGTTGCCGTTAACAATCATGTTTTCCCAGTTGTAAGGCGCTGCTCCATCGTTTATACGAGCTTCGTCAAATAGATACATATACTCCTGGGCATTCAAAACTGCCGGTTTTTTGTAAATGTTTTGAACTCCAAAGTATCCGTCGTAATTTACCTGGGGTTTGGCGCCGGCTTTTCCTTTTTTAGTTGTTACCAAAATAACCCCGTTTGCAGCGCGAGAACCATAAATGGCTGCCGATGCTGCGTCTTTGAGAACATCAATGGATTCGATATCTGAGGAGTTTAGGTAGTTTATGTTTCCAACCGCTACCCCATCGACTATATAAAGCGGTGTTGCCATACCAACGGTACCCAACCCGCGAATGGTTACTTTTGTTCCTGCTCCGGGAGCACCGTGATTGCGAGTAATTTGCACACCGGGAGTTACCCCCTGCAATGCCTCCATGGCCGTTGATGTTCTTAATTCGGCAATTTGCTCTCCGCGCACGTTGACGTTTGCGCCTGTCACTAAGGCTCTGCGTTGAACACCATAACCAATAACAACGAGCTCGTCTAAATCGGTAAGAACTTCATTCATAACTACATTTATGGTAGCTCGTGAGCCTACTTCTATCTCTTGCGTTTGCATTCCAATAAAGGAAAACACAAGAATTGAATTGCCGTTAGTTACTTCTATGGAATAATGACCATCTATATCGGTAATTACTCCGTTTCCTGTTCCTTTTTCCAGGACTGTCAATCCGGGAATTGGCTCGTTTGTAATGTCGGTAATAATACCGCTGACTCTCTGCTGCGCATAAGCCGTTAGAGCAAACAGCAAACAGAGAATCAAGAATAGATTTTTTCTTCTCATAAGTGTTTTATTAGTAGAATTCGCATTAATGATTCATCATTGTCTGAACTCCGGATTAATGATTTTAATTTAGATTTTGTTATATTAAAGTTTAAGAATTACCTTTCGTGTGTAACATTTTTTCTTTCAGGGGAAATAGCTCCAAAGACTATTGGACACATAAAGCCGCTGCCCCGAGAACACCACTGTTTTTAATATCAGATGTTAGAATCTTCACTTTCTTCACCGAGTTAGGATAAGGAAAATCTTTCAAGCTTTCGTACATCGACTTTTCAAATAAGTCAAACGATTGGGAGATTGAACCGCCGAAGATAATGGCTTGAGGGTCGATTATCAATAAGATTATTTTTACGAGTGCGCCGATGTGTTTTCCGTATTCGTTGTATAACTCTATCGATTTTTCGTCTCCTTTTTCAGCATTTAAGGAAGCTTCATAAGCCGAGAGTTGGCCTACTTTCGGAAAAAATCGACTGCCGCAGTATTCTTCAAGTATGGAGTCAAGATACGGCAATTCTCCAAATTCGCCCGAACCGCAATTAGCATCGTCCAACAAATGATTATTTTGAATAATTCCACCACCTACACCGGTGCCTAATGTAATTCCAACAAAGTTTTTAAAATCTTTTCCCTTCCCGAAGACTTTCTCTCCGTAAGCAAAACAATTGGCATCGTTATCCACATAAACAGGAACATGGAATTTTTCTTCGAGATGTGACTTCAAGTGAACCTCCTCCCAATCTTTTATGTTCTGCACATTGAAAGCAATACCGTTCACCCTGTCCACTACACTCGGAACTCCAATTCCTATGGCTTTCGTTTTATTTGTAATGAGTTGTCCGATGACATTCTTTAATACCTGTAATGTACTTCCTCCTCCTTGCGATGCTTTTGTGTCCGCCGAGACTTGGTCAATTATTTCACCTCCCTCTATTCTGCCTCCTACAATACTGGTACCTCCGATATCAATTCCGATAATATTTTCCATTTTTCATTTATTTAAGTATTCAAATTCACGACAACGTTTTCACGATGTTTAAGATTAGACGCTACACACAAGCTTTATTGCAAGCACTATTTTTTTAAAAAACTCAAAATGCAACTTGTTGCAACAAAAAATCACCCTTGCACAGACTATTCAGCAGCCAAACGAATGTCTGATAAAATCACCACGTATACAGGGAGATGCCCATATCAATCGCAGTTTATCAATTTTACAAACCTTCATTTTGCAAATATAATCCAAGTTTTTTATTCTGCAATAAAAAAATGAAAATATTTGTAATTTTTTTTTATTGCATTATTATTGCATTAAGTTGTAGTTTGTGATATAAAAAGCTCACAGATCGACAAAAAATTAATAGAACCTGTTTAGGAGAGAAAAGAATTGTGTTTTACAACGGTAAAAAGAGTCATTTAAATGGTTCCTCGAAATAGTAAACTCGCCAACAGTGTAAATCCCAATCCGCAGAAAGCGATTATCGACTCCATCACTGTCCAGCTTTGGAGCGTTTGTTTTTCGTTCATTCCCAAGTATTTCCCGACGAGCCAAAAACCGCTGTCGTTCACGTGCGAAAGCAATGTGGCACCTGATGCTATGGCGAGTACTACCAACGCACGATTCGGGTCGCTCAGCCCGAACTCTTCGATGATAGGCGCAATGATGCTCGCGGCCGTAATCATGGCTACCGTTGCCGAACCTTGCGTTACGCGCACAACGGCTGAAATGATCCAAGCCAGCAAAATGGGAGGCAGCGCGGAGTGTGCCATCGACTCGGCCATTATTTGTCCGATACCGCTATCTATCAACACCTGTTTCAAAACACCGCCCGCGCCGGTTATCAGAATAATTATTCCGGCCGGACCGAGCGCTTTCGTACTCAGTTCGAGCACTTTTTGCTTGTCCATTCCTCGCTTAATACACAAAAAGTAGGTAGCAATCAATGTAGCTATAATCAACGCAGAAAACGGATGACCGACAAATTCCAAAACATCGGTAAAAACGGACTTCGATACAATTTCCTTGGACACGGCAACCGCGGTGAACGTGTTTAAAAGAATAAGAAGCAACGGTATAGAAATAACGATAGCAATCAATCGGAACGACGGATAGTTGCTGGCATTAAACTCTTGATCGACCTCGTCGAATGTATTTGGCGGTTGTAAATATATCTTTTTCGAGATGAATTTGCCGAAAATCGGGCCTGCAATAATCGCGGTGGGAATTCCCAACAAAAATCCCAACAAAATAACCCATCCCAATTGCGCGTTGATGATATCGGCCACGGCAACCGGCCCCGGAGTAGGCGGAATAAAACTATGTGTCACCGCCAAGCCCGCCAACAACGGAATGGCATAATACAACAGCGAGCGCTTAGTGTCGCGCGACAAGGCGTAAACGATGGGAACAAGAATAATAAACCCCACGTCGAAAAAAACGGGAATGGCCACGATAAAACCGGTTAATACCATTGCCCAGGGTGCACGCTCTTTACCGAACTTTTTCACCAAATAATGCGCCAACGACTCTGCTCCGCCAGAACTTTCCAGCATTTGGCCGAAAATGGCTCCCAATCCCACAACCGTGGCGACAAACCCAAGTGTTCCGGCCATGCCATCTTGAATGGATTGGGTAATGGCACTGAGCGGCATACCGGAAAGAATGCCCACGTATATGGAAGTGAGCAACAAAGCGATAAATGCACTGACTTTGAGTTTTAAAACCAAAAATAACAATATCGCTACCGCCGAGAGGACGATAAAAACCAAGAACAGTGTTGACATATTACCGATATGTTTTTTAGCTCTCGCCTATTTTACCGTATGCCGGTGGCAAATACGAATGGACTCCAAAGCCGACTCAGGCGTGCATTTCTCGGGTTGAACACCTTTTAAAACGCAATCGGCAAAATAATAGAGTTCATTGGAAAAGCCGTCATTGGCATCGCCGGCCGGCACGAGTTTTGTCTCGGAATCTGTGGTTACTTTTATGTTTTGTGAATCCTGCGTTGAGAAGAAAACACTGGCATTTTCGAATCGCGCACTGAATCCCGCGTGAAAAGGATAAGCGGCATGAAAAGTGTTTCCTCCGTCAATTTTCACCATTGTTTCCGAGTTGTTGTATTTCCACAAAGCACTCACGTAATCGTGGTTGCTCAATTTTCCGGGCAGGCATTGGCACTCAATTTTGTCGGGAGTGCCGCAAATCCATTGGGCAAAATCGATGTCGTGAATCACCAAATCGAACAATGCTCCGCCGGACGAACCGAAATCTTTTTGTCGGTCTTTCCACTGTCCCCAAATGGGTATTCCCGAAAAGCGAGAGAGGGTGAGAAACTCCAACTGACCGTACTCTTTCGTATCGATCCATTTTTTCAGTGTTTCGTACGCCGGCATAAATCGCACTACGTGTCCAATCATCAACACCTTGTTTTGGGAACGGGCAAGTTCGATAAGTTTCTCTCCTTCCTCGACATCGATACAGAAAGGTTTTTCGAGAAATACGTTTACTCCGTTCCGAAGCGCCATTTCTGCCATTTCATAGTGCAGCGCCGTATGAACCGCGACAATGCAGGCATCGGGCTTTTCTACTTTCAGGCACTCGGCAAAATCGGAATAAGTTTTCACTCCCGAAAGTTGTTTTGCATCAATACTTCCGGTAGAGAAATTTCCGGATTGCTCACTGAGTTTTGTGAAAATATTCTCAGGAACGCGGTCAACAATTGCTTGCAAACGAAGATTGGGATTTTTCAAGATATTCAACGTGTGGGTCATTCCCATAAACCCGAAACCTACAACTACTATATTCATATATTTTTTGATTTTAGATGATTAGACGTCCCGCAGAACAGGACTTTTGCTTTGTTTCAACTTGGCGTTGGATGCCGATCACCGGTCATCGGTCACCCGTCATCAATCCACTCCTTTCACTTTCATTTTAAGCGTGTACACCGAAGTCCGGGCGGTAATAAACAGTATATTTCTTTTTTTCCCACCGAAGCAAACATTCGACGGACTTTCGGGAACATCGATTTCCTGAATAAGTTCGCCTTCGGGCGAATACACCCACACTTTTCCCATCGTCAGATACACATTTCCTTTATTATCAATGGTCATTCCGTCGGAACCGTGAGGAGCAAAAAAGGTTTTGTTGGCAAGGATACCATCGGGTTGAATGTTGTATTTCCAGATTTTGCTATCGTTTATATCGGCAACATACAAGGTTTTTCCGTCGGGCGTACCGATTAACCCGTTGGGTTGTTTATAATCATCGATAACGCGAGTTATTTTTCCTTCGGGGCTCAGGTAATACACGCCGCGTGCGTTTTGAACTTCGGTGTGACCTTCGGGCCAGTAATTCCGATGATAATACGGGTCGGTAAAATAGATACCGCCATTGGGAGTAATCCACAAATCATTGGGGCCGTTCAGGTGTTTTCCGTCGTAATTTTCATAAACAACCTGCATCTTTTTATCCTTGTCGAAAAACACGATTTGATTGTGTAAATCGGCACAAGAAACCAATTGATTATCGGCATTAAAATACATTCCGTTAGACCTTCCGGTTTCCTCCGACCACAAAGAAACACCCTTCTTTTCGTCCCAAACATAAATTCGGTCGTTTGGCTGATCGGTGAAATAGACGCTTCCATCTTTAGCAACAGCAGGCCCTTCGGTAAAAGCATATCCGGTTCCCACTTTTTCTATTTCAGCGTTTTTTGCTATAATATTAGTCTTCTGCCCGTTAGCGGCTATTGAAAAAATAACTAAAAGAAATGTGTACAATAGTTTCATGTGTTTATATTTTTTAGATTTCAGACATCAGACGTTGTCATTACTCTATGCCCAACGCCCAACGCTTTTACGGCCTTTTGTATCCTTCTCGATACGGTCTTACTAATAGTTTCGATGCCGCAGCATTATTCGAAATCGTATTATTGAAAGCATCCCACTTCACTTCGGTGCCGGTTTCATAAGCAATCATCGCTAATTGAACCGCCGTAGTTGATTGAAACGCGTCTTCGATTTTGCAACTCAACACGTTTTTATTTTTCGTCTTAACTGCCCGAATAAACTCCGCCAGATGTCTTTCCTGCATATCGGGCGTGGGAATATCCATTTCCTGATGCTGCCGATTTTGCCCTGCAGGCATTAGAATCAACTTGTTATCGGAAGCGAATAGCGTAGCTTTTTCGCCGTAGAAAAACACGCCGTTGTTGAATTGTGGATTCACATCGCCAGTTCCCCACAACCTGTGCTGCCAGATTACCGGACAATCGTTGAAATTCATGGTAGCCGTAAGCGTATCGGGGGTAGTTATTTTACCTTTTAACACCTCAAGACTGCCGGCAGCGTAAACCGATTCCGGCGCTTCAAAACCCATAATGGTACGGATAATATCGATATGATGAATGCCCCAATCCACTAAATGACCGTTGCCGTATTCTTTTTCCAGCCTCCACGCCATGTGTCCGATGGAGGGTTTATACGGAAGCTTCGGAGCGGGACCGCACCACGCATCCCAATCCAAAGACGCGGGTGGAAGCTGTACGGTTGTATCTGCATCGCCCGGACGGTAATGAATTTGAGCAACGATTTGATGAATTTTTCCGGTTGTCCCGTCATTAATCAGTTCTTTTGCCTTTTTAAATGCGTCACTCTGGCGTCGCTGAAAGCCGATTTGTACTATATTTCCGGCTTTCTGCGCAGCTTGTATCATGGCCTTGCCTTCTTCCACATCGTAAGCCAGCGGCTTTTCGCAATAAATATGCAATCCTTTTTCACAGGCTGCCACAAATTGCAGCGCGTGCCATTGCGGAGGCGTTCCTATCAACACGGCTTCTAATCCGCGCACATTCAATAAGTCGCGATAATCTTTAAATTCCTTTGGCCTGCTTCCTTGTAAAGCTTCAATTTCGGTAGCGCTGTTCTTCAGGTGTTCCGAATCGACATCGCAAACGGCAATAACCTCAACTCCACCTGCTTTCAGCGCAGCTTTAGTGATTACCATCCCGTACCATCCACTGCCGATAAGACCGATTTTTATATTCGGGTTTTTCGCGAACAACGGCATATGGAATCCGGAGACAACAGCCGCCGTTCCAATCGATGTTTTTTTTATGAAAGCCCTTCTGTTCATATTGTTGAGTTTATTTTGGCGTGAATGTTTTTTTGAAAGGAATAGGTAACGACGCGATTCTGTTGTTGCAAATATACTTTATATTGTGTAAAAATACAACCATCCCATGTCGATTTTAATCAAATGGATGAAACACCTTGTTTTTTCTTTCACTTTACGCTGAAAAAGTCGAAAAAATCAGTAATATTGTAAGTTCAAAACTATTCGAACTAAAAAATGTTATAAGGATGGGGGACGGGCGTTGAGCATTGGGCATAGAGTAATGGTAACGTCTGAGATCTGTCGTCTGAGATCTATAAATCCGATTAAAATTATCTCAACATAAAAAACTTAAAAAGTCTATGAAAAATCTTGAAACTACCTTTATGGGAATCAAACTGGACAACCCGATTATATTAGGAGCCAGTAATATGTCATCGCATCTCGATCAGCTAAAAAAAGCCGAACAGCAGGGCGTGGGAGCTATCGTTTACAAAACGTTGTTTGAAGAGCAGGTACAATTGGAGAACCTTCAGTTAGACGAAAAACTGAGTCAGTATGAGCACATTCACGCCGAAATGACCAGTATTCATCCCGACGTGCAGTTTGCCGATGCCGAATATCACCTCACTCAATTGCGTAGGGCTAAAGAAAGCGTATCGGTTCCGGTTTTCGCCAGTCTGAACGCGGTAAATAAAGAGTCGTGGCTCAATTATGCCAAAAAAATTGAACAAACCGGTGTGGACGGTATTGAGTTAAATTTGTATCAAACTCCCACCGATTTTGATGCCGACAGCCCATCCATCGAAGAGAGCCAGATAAACATTGTAGAAGAGATTAAAAAAGCCGTTTCTATCCCCGTAAGTGTAAAATTGAGTTCCGACTACACCAATATCCTTCACTTTATCAAGCGATTGGATAATGCGGGTGTGGATGCGCTGGTGCTTTTCAACGCGTTTTTCCAACCCGATATCGATATCAAGAAAGAGAAGCATAAAAAGATTTTCAACCTTACCCAAAAGGGCGAATACAAAAAAACGCTTCGATACACCGGTATGCTCTTCGGTAACATTAAAGCGGATCTTTGCAGCAGTCGGGGCATTTTCTCGGGCGAAGATGTTATCAAACTTATTCTGTCGGGAGCTGCAACGGTACAGGTAGTGAGTTCGCTTTACAAACACGGGTTAGAAAGAATTGGAGTTATCAAAAAAGAGATTTCCGACTGGATGCAAAGCAAAGGCTACAACAATATCAGCGATTTTAAAGGTAAATTGGCCAATTGTAATTTAGACAAAAACGAACACGCGCTCATTTACAAACGCGCGCAATATATCGATTTGATGCTCACTTCGGATACCATCTTTGGTAAAAAAGAGGAGTTCGAGATGTAGAGTCCCCTCCGCGCCCTG
>CAZKZB010000006.1:41333-90762 GCA_964557135.1 uncultured Petrimonas sp.
TACCATCTTTGGTAAAAAAGAGGAGTTCGAGATGTAGAGTCCCCTCCGCGCCCTGTGCGGCTCTATGCCGCACGGCGCATTCAACTCGCTCCCGGATAGCAAAATTACTTGTGCTGCACTGTCCCGAAGGGACAAAACAACAATAACCCCGTACGAAGTGCGGGGCAAATGAACAACTCCCATACTCAACCGCGGAGTGGTTGAACTTTACCCGTACCGGCGAAGGTTCTTGCCACTAAGGCACTAAGACACAAAGAATCACTAAGTTCCCCCCGCGCCCTGAGGCTCAAAGCCGCACGGCGCATTACAAACAGTCTCATCGGTACACGAATTACGCAGATTATACAGATTTACACGGATAAAAACAATTCGAGGGGGGACAGTTATTCATATTGGTTCGATTGTTTGTTAAAGCGATTACAAATCGCTTCACCCAATGCACCATTTGCAAAATGGCGCGAGCGGTATTAAAAAAACTCCCCGAGCGGTTTTGTCCGTTCGGGGAGTTTTTCAATTCTGTTGTATCGTGCAAGCACGCTTACAACGTCTGCAACTTCAAATTTCTCCAGAGGACTTTAATGCCGCCACCGTCATGAATTTGCAAGGCGATGCGTCCTTGTCCTTTCCCGATTTTTTCGTCGGTTAAATCTACCATTTCCTCACCGTTGAGATAGGTTTTCACGTTGTCGCCTTGCACTACGATGCGCATGGTGTTCCAATCACCTTCTTTCAAGATATTTTCTTTCTCATCGGGAATTTGTACAAGCCATCCCCGTCCGTAAGACTCGTAAATACCGCCGGTATCGTGCCCTTTGGGAGCCACTTCTACCTGCCAGCCGTTTACGATGGCGCCCGGCTCAACAAAAGAGCGAATGAAAACACCCGAATTCCCGTCGGCTTCTTGTTTAAACTCAAGAGTCAAGTCGAAATCGTCGTAGTATTCGCGCGTTGCTAAGTATCCGTACTGTTTGTCGGGGCCGCTTTCGCACACCAACAAGCCGTCTTGCACGTACCATTTTTCGGTGCCGTATGCTTCCCATCCCGCGAGATCAACTCCGTTGAAAAGGTTTACCTCTTTTGTTTTGCGTGGAAGTTCCTTAATCTTCACGTTGCGGAACCATGCAGCCGAACCGTGGTCTTGCAAGCAGATAACGCCTTTTCGCGCCAAGCCGTATTCAGGAGCATTTTCCCATTTACCGCTGTTTTTGCGGGCAAACCAATCTTCGGTCCACGCTTCAAATTCTATTACTTTTTCACCGTTCAGCCAATGCTCCACGTGTCCGTTATCGAAAACGATTTTCGAAGTATTCCACTCGCCGGCAGGTTTAATGATAAGTTTTGCGGGATCGCCCACATGCATGGCGTAGTCGGCAGCCGTTTTTTGCCAATCTTCGAGCGGATCGGGGAAACCAAGATCGTCAATTAACTGATACTCGGGACCGGTAACGTAAGGCACGGCAAATTTGGGATTTTCAACCACGTGATACAACACGCCGCTGTTTCCGCCGTCGGCAATTTTCCAATCCCACACGAGTTCGAAATTTTCATACAATTTCTCCGTTACAATGTAACCGTGTTCATCGGCACCTTCGCCTTTAGCCTGAATCATTCCGTCCTCGGCAAACCAGGGAGCGGTTAACGATTCACCGTTGTAATCGCGCCAGCCGTTCAGGGTTGTACCATCGAAAAGCAGTTGCCAGCCTTCGGCCTTTTCGGCCTCCGTCAATACGTTGTGCTTGGCGGGCTGTTCACAAGATGCAAATAACATAGTCATAAGCAGTGTAATACTAAATAAAATTTTGATTTTCATTTTCTTTTTTCTTTATATTTAAATTAGACAATAGAATATAGAGCCAATTTTCATCACCTAATATTACCTCCTATTCCGTTCAACAACCCGTCGTAAACTTTTTGGTTTTCAATAATGCGCAATCCTTCCTGAAATATATCGTTTTCGTCGTTCATGATGACGTAAAAAGCCGATGAGTCATATAAATCTCTGGCCATAAGCGCTTTTAACTGAATGCTCATGAAACGTTTCGATTTCTCGAATTGATTGTCGTCCCATTCAATTTTTTCACCATTTGCCATCTCTTTCATTCGGCTTATCATCGATTCGGAAATTTGATAGTCCGATTTGAATTTCTGCACGTTGGGATAAGCCCTGAGCAAATCGGCCCGATTGTTATCCACTTCGCCGATGGTGAGTCGGTTGATTACTCCTTTGGCGATAAGATTTCGATGCAGGTTGGTTACCGAATTAGTGTCGATGGGAACGAAATAATCGGGCATAATGCCTCCGCCGCCATAAACGGTACGCTTATTGACGAGGGTGGTATATTTCAACGAATCGGGGAAGCGGATACTGTCGGCGTGCAACATTTCGCCGTGCTGCATCCGATTAAAAAAATCGCGGTTATATTCGTCTATCTTACCCTCTTCGTAGGGTTTCTGAATACTGCGTCCCGTGGGCGTGTAATATCGGGCGACTGTCAGGCGAATCATGGTTCCGTCGGGAAGGGGGAGTTGTCGCTGCACCAATCCTTTTCCGAAAGTGCGCCGACCCACAACAATACCTCTGTCCCAATCCTGAACGGCTCCGGCAACAATTTCGCTGGCCGAAGCCGAGCCTTCATCCACCAAAACCACCAAGTTTCCGGTTTCAAGATTTCCCGACGATGTGGTTTTTAACTCATATCGCGGCTGATTTTTCCCTTCGGTGTACACCACCAATTTTCCGGCTCCCAAAAACTCATCCACAATATCGGATGCCGTCTGCAGGATGCCTCCTCCGTTTCCGGTGAGATCGAGGATAAGGTTCTTCATCCCTTTGGCTTTCAGTTCTTTTTCGGCTTTCAGAAACTCCTCGGTAGAATTAATGCCAAATCGGCTCAAACGGATAAAGCCTGTGTTTTTGTCCACCATATACGACGCGTCGATGCTGTAAATGGGGATTTTATCGCGTACAATCCTGAATTCCAGAAGTTCAGCAACTCCCCGGCGCAGCACTTTCACGTTCACCGTAGTACCTTTTGGGCCGCGAAGCATTTTCACCACATCCTGATTGTCTTTTTTCACGCCGGCAATCAGTGAATCGTTCACATACAGTATTTTATCGCCGGGCATAATGCCCACTTTTTGCGATGGACCGCCGGAAATAACTTCCATCACATAGAGTGTATCGGTAAGCATGTTGAACGAAATGCCGATTCCGTCGAAATTACCTTGCAGCGGCTCATTCATGGCTTTCACTTCGTCTTTATCGAGGTAGGATGAGTGCGGATCTAATTCGCGCAACATGGCTCGTATAGCCGTTTCGGTAAGATTGGACGTCTCAACGTCGTCCACATACAGGCCGTTTATCATTTGCAGGGTTCTTTCCAGCTTTATACCATCGGGCGATAGACGGGATTGGGCGAATGAGAGTGAGGATAGGAGTAAAAATCCAAGGATAGGGGATAATACTTTATGCATTGTAATTCAGTTGTAATTCAGTTGTGATTGAGAAAATTATTATACTACCTCTTATTTTTTGCGTTTTGCATCAATTTTGTTTGTGCAGTAATGTAATTGTTCAGTTTTATACCCAAGTTCTTATGTTCTTTCAACAAATTATTGTAGACTTCTTCGCTAATCAGGTTTCTTCTGATTGATTTTTGCAAGCAGGTTTTACTTTCAGATAGTGAGCCTCTGGCGATAATAGAAAAATTTCTTGAGTCTCTGTATGTATATCTGCCAAAGCCTTCGCTTAAATTCGAACTGACTGAATCAATGGCTCTAATCCATTGTTTGCCGATGGTGTCTAAATGAAATTGGCTGAATTTTTTAATCAGAAAATAAACGTTGTCTGCCAAATCCATAGACAAGCTATATACTTCTAAATCTTCTAATTCCATTCTTATGAGTTTTCATTGTGTGAATCTATTTTTATCATAAAAGCGTAGTAACGCAACAACGGATATCGCGAACAGCGTGAGCGAATTACTATCGAATTACGTGAAGTAGAATTCACGAATTACTTCACAAACTTAATCCTTTCGGAACAAAACCGCTCACATCGTGTCCGTATCGCAGTAACTCGCGCACGTGTGTGGAACTGATGTGGGTGAACTCCGGTTCGGTGAACAATACAAACGTTTCTATTCCTGAAATGGTTCGGTTCATATCGGCAATGGTTTTTTCGTATTCGAAATCCGTTACCGAGCGAATACCGCGGATTATGAACTTTGCTCCCACCTCTTGGGCATATTCAATGGTGAGCGAATCGTAGCTCCCTACCCGTACGCGAGGCTCATTCCGATATAGCTCGCGAATCATCTCGATTCTTTTCTCGAGTGAGAAATATGTCTTCTTGGACTCGTTTATGCCGATAGCGATTACAATTTCATCCACCAACTCCAATCCGCGCCGAACCAGCGATTCGTGACCGATGGTGAAGGGGTCGAAGGTGCCGGGGAATAGCGCGGTACGCGTTACGCGGCTCGGGGTGCGAGATACAGAAGTTGAATTGTTGTTCTTTTGTTCTGACATATTTTGAGAGTTTCTGATTTTGTTTAATAATAGGGTAAAGTTATTCGATATGATTTGTCGGAAAGTGTCAAATCATAACCCCTCCCCCGTCAAGCGGGGTACTCCC
The DNA here is from genome assembly GCA_964557135.1 of uncultured Petrimonas sp. Taxonomy (GTDB): domain Bacteria; phylum Bacteroidota; class Bacteroidia; order Bacteroidales; family Dysgonomonadaceae; genus Petrimonas. The sequence goes on from CAZKZB010000006.1 coordinate 45,970, forward strand.
CTTATCTTAAGGGGAGAGTTGCGTATGTCGTATGTTTTACCTACTTTGATAATTTGCGGTACGCCATCAAAACTCGTAACTCGAAACTCGTATCCTCGCTACGCTTCCTCCTCCACCACCAAGTTTTCAATAATAAACGTCTGTCTGTCCGGGGTATTTTTGCCCATATAGAATTCGAGAAGTTCCTTGATAAGGTCTTCTTTTCGCATCGATACCTTGTCGAGACGCATTTCGGGGCCGATGAAGTTTTTAAACTCGCCGGGCGAAATCTCGCCGAGTCCTTTAAATCGGGTGATTTCGGGATTTGGGCCGAGTTCTTCGATAGCCGCCAAACGTTCTTCTTCCGTATAGCAATAGAGGGTTTTCTTCTTGTTCCGAACGCGGAAAAGCGGCGTTTGCAGGATGTAAACGTGTCCTTTTTTCACCAAATCGGGGAAAAATTGGAGGAAGAACGTAAGCAAAAGCAGTCGGATGTGCATACCGTCGGTATCGGCATCGGTGGCGATAATCACTTTATTGTATCGCAGGCCGTCCATGCCGTCTTCGATATTGAGCGCGGCTTGCAGCAAGTTGAATTCTTCGTTTTCGTAAACGATTTTCTTGGTCAACCCGAACGAATTTAATGGCTTACCCCGAAGGCTGAAAACCGCTTGCAAGTTGGGGTCGCGACTCTTGGTAATGGAGCCGCTGGCTGAATCACCTTCGGTGATAAAAATGCAGGTTTCCTCCAGTTTATTTCCTTTCGAATCGTTGTAGTGGACACGGCAATCGCGTAACTTTTTGTTGTGCAGGCTCGCTTTTTTCGCTCTTTCGCGCGCTAGTTTAGTTACGCCGGCAATAGCTTTTCGCTCTTTTTCGGAATCCAGAATTTTTTTCTGAAGGATATCAGCCGTTTCCAGATGCTTGTGCAGGTAGTTATCGAGTTCTTTTTTCAGGAAATCACTTATATACTTGTTTATGGAAACTCCGTTGGGCGACATGTCTTTTGAACCGAGCTTGGTTTTAGTTTGCGACTCGAAAACCGGTTCTTCTATTTTCACGCTCACGGCTGCTACAATGCCGCTGCGAATATCAGAAAATTCAAAATTCTTGGCAAAGTATTCACGAATCACCCGCGCGGTAGCTTCACGAAATGCAGATAGATGCGTTCCGCCTTGTGTGGTGTGCTGGCCGTTAACAAACGAGTAATATTCTTCTCCGTATTGGTTGGAGTGCGTGATGGCCACTTCAATGTCTTCTCCGTGCAGGTGGATAATAGGATAAAGAATTTCGGAAGTAAGATTCTCGTTGAGCAAGTCTTCGAGGCCGTTTTTTGAGTGGTATTTCTTACCGTTGAAATTTATGGTTAACCCTGTATTCAAAAAAACGTAGTTTTTCAACAGCGGCTCAATGTGCTCTTCGCGATAGAGGTAATCGCCGAAAATCTCCGTGTCGGGTGTAAATTCGATAATAGTCCCGTTGCTTTGCGAAGAGGGTTGTTGCGGCTTATCGTCCACCACATTTCCCCGTTCGTATTCCACGCTTTTAGATGCTCCTTCGCGAAAACTCTCGATATAGAATTTAGACGACAACGCATTCACAGCCTTGATTCCGACACCGTTAAGCCCCACCGATTTTTTGAAATTTCTAGAATCGAATTTTCCTCCGGTGTTCATTTTAGATGAAACATCTTTCACTTTCCCCAACGGAATTCCGCGTCCGTAATCCCGCACGGTGATATTTCCATTTTCAGCCGTAACTTCAATTGTTTTTCCGAATCCCATCATGTATTCATCAATGGAATTGTCCAAAACCTCCTTCAACAACACGTAAATTCCATCATCGGAAGATGAGCCGTCACCTAATTTTCCGATATACATGCCGGGGCGGCGCCGAATATGTTCACGCGGTTCAAGGGTTATAATACCATCTTCACTATAATTTTTTATTGCTTGTTCTATTTCAAATTCTGTCACTTGTTGTTTTTCTCCTTATATTATTCAACTATGATTCGTGTAACATAGATTACTTCTTAACTTCTCAACTTCTGTATTTCTTAACTTCTCTCTCCCAACTACAAATCCTTAATAAATGCGCGGCGTGTTTTGTGGTGCTTGGCTTCTAAATCGCTCCACATAGACTGCACGCGGTTGTTTACTTCTAATTCGGGGTTGCTCTCGGCATATTCGTATCCCAGCTTCACGGCTTCGGGGATGAACTGGGTGAAAAGCAATGAATTAACACCTTTTCCCTGATATTCGGGGTCAACTCCGATTAACAGTAAGTCGAGTATTTTATTGTCGTTACCCTTCAGTGCCTTGTACAAGTGGAACCATCCGGTTGGGAGGAATTTTCCGCCCGATTTCTGCAATGCCCGTGCCAAGCTGGGCAAGCCGATTCCCACACCCACCACTTTGTTGTCTTCTTCGCGAAGCACAAGCGAGAGGAAATTCAACCGCAACATCGGGATATACATTTTCACGTAGTAATCGATTTGAGCTTTCGACAGCGGAACAAAACCGTACAAGTCTTTATACGAGCGATTTAAAAGTTCAAAAATCTCGTGCGCGTATGGCCAAACGTCTTTTTTGTTTTCGAACTTCACCACGTTCAATCGGAAACGCTTTTTCACAATTTCGGCCACCCGCATAAAGCGCTCGGGGATCTCTTTGGGAATTGTAATCAGGAACTCAAACCAATCCTGGTCTTTTTTGTAGCCCAATCTTTCGATATGCTCCACGTAGTAAGGATGGTTGTAGATGGTTTGCATCGTTCCAAGCTGGTCGAACCCGTCAATGAGCAGTCCTTCGTAATCGAAATCGGTAAAACCCATCGGTCCGTGTATTTTTTCCATTCCGCGAAAACGCGCCCAGTTTTCGGCTTCGCCAAACAGCGCGTCCACTACTTCCTTGTCATCAATAAAATCGACAAAACCGAAGCGAGCTTGCTTCTGATTCCACACGTTATTCGCTTTGTGATTGATAATTACGGCAATTCGACCTACAATTTCCTCATCCTTATAAGCTAAAAAATAAGCGGCATCACAATGCTCAAAAGCGGGATTTTTATCGCGACTAAGCGTTGTTATCTCGTCGTAAACGAGCGGCGGAACAAAATATTCATTGCCTTCATACAAATCCATGCTGAACTGAACAAATTGTTTCAGTGCATCTTTATCTCTTACTTGTCTGATTTCTACTGACATACTTTTATGATTTTCGCGTTAGATGTATTCTATATAATTGTTTTCAACATTAGAAAACACTATAAGCGACAAAGATAATGATTTTTGGAGAATGTTTAAATACATGCTTCGGAAAAAACAAAATCTCGGCATATCTGTTCTATGTGATACAACTTTATAACATTTTAATTTGTCGCTAAATGAATAGAAACAAAACCGCTCAAACAGACCAAGACGTTGTGGAATTTATCAACAACACGGTTGAAAACGAGCAGAAAAAATCCGACAGCCTACATCTTATCCGTTTGATGAGTCAAGTCAGCGGACATCCTCCCAAAATGTGGGGCCCAACTATTATAGGATTTGGAAAATATCATTACAAATACAAAAGCGGGCACGAAGGAGATGCCGCGCTTATCGGTTTTTCGCCTCGAAAGTCGACCATTTCCCTGTACGTTTTTACCGGACTCGACGAACATTTGCCGCTTTTGAAAGATTTAGGGAAATTCACTGCGGGAAAGTCCTGCATCTATATTAAGAAATTATCGGATATAAATGAAACTTCGCTCGTTAATCTTTGCAAACACACCATCGATTTTTTGAAAACAAACTACACGGTTGAAGATTGATTCGCGCATACCGGTTGATATTTTAAGCGCAGAGTTATCTTTTCAATCGATTTTCTGTTTGCATATCCAAAATTTTAGCTAATTTTGTATTCTTAAAATGCTCATTTAAACAATGATTAATCGAAATTTAATTCGTACCCGAATCGTTCAGATTGTTTATTCGTGGTATCAGAATACGAATAAAGATTTACGTACTGCCGAAAAAGAACTTTTGTTTGGACTGCAAAAATCTTACGATCTTTATTATTATCTTCTTTTGCTGATGGTTGAGCTGACAAAAGCTTACAACGCACGCGTAGAAGCAAAACGTAATAAATACCTCCCTACGGATGAAGATTTGAACCCGAATGTCCGATTAATCGAAAACAAGTTCATCCGGCAACTTTCCCAAAATAACCAGTTCAACAAATACTTGAGTGAGCGTCCTATGTCGTGGAGCGAGCACGATGTTTTTGTAAAAAACCTACTGGATGAAATTCTGGATTCCGATACCTATGCGGAATATTCTAACATATCGAAAACAAATTACAACGGCGATAGGGAGTTCTGGCGAAAAACGTTCAAGCAGTTTATTTACAACAATGAAAAATTGGATGAGATTTTGGAAGACGAAAGCATTTTCTGGAACGACGATATCGAGATTGTTCAAACTTTCGTGATGAAATCCATCAAGCAGTTTTCGGAACAAGCAGGAGAAAATCAACGACTGCTGCCCATGTTTAAAGATGACGAAGATCGTCAGTTTGCCTTGAAGTTGCTCCACGATACTATTTTAAATCAACAAAAATACCGCCAACTGATTGAGCATCATACCGAGAAATGGGATTTCGACCGCATCGCTTTTATGGACATGATTATCATGCAAATTGCTTTGGCAGAGATACATACATTTGAAACAATCCCTACCAGCGTATCGCTAAACGAATATATCGAGCTTGCAAAATCGTACAGCACACCCAAAAGCGGCACGTTTGTCAATGGAATTTTGGACGCGATTGTTGCCGATCTTAGGAAAAAAAATATTATTTTTAAAAATTAATTTCAAACACTTTAAAACATTATTCTTATGGATATTTTATTACAAACAGGCGGAGGAGCAGGCGGAGGAATGAATATGCTTTTCATGATGGTGGCCATTATTGCCGTATTCTATTTCTTTATGATTCGCCCGCAGCAAAAAAAACAAAAAGACTTGCAAAAAGCGCGCGAAGCCATGAAAATTGGCGACAAAGTGGTTACTGCCGGTGGCATTCACGGACGCATAAAAGAAATGGGTGAAACATGGATTTTGGTAGAAGTAGCAGACGGTGTTAAAATAAAATTTGAAAAAACATCGGTTTTTGCCTCTTCAGCCGATGTAACAACGACCTAAGAAACAGCTATCTAAGTTATGGATTTGGCATCAACCAAAGATAAATGGATTCCGAAGATAAGATCATTTCTTTCCCGTTTAAACTGGAAAAACATACTTATTTTCTTCGGATTTTTTATACTGGCTTTTATTTTTTGGTTGATGTTGTTTTTTCAACGCGATATTGAGGCTACCTACAAAATACCGCTGAAATACACAAATATTCCCAACGACGTGATTTTCAACACTTCGTTGCCCAACGATATTGAAATACGTGTGGCTGACAAGGGCTCGGAAATATTCAGATATGCTTTCGTTTTTAACGATTCCATTGAAATCGATATAGACAAGTACAAAGAAGAACAAATAAATAACCTGCAGGGAACCGAACTGACGCAACTTATCCGAACAAAACTATCGCAAAGCAGCAACCTCAAAGCATATTACCCCATAAACATATCACTTGCTACTTCAAAACTGCAAAAGAAAGAGTTGAAAGTAGTTTTCGATGGGGTTATTTCCACTAACCGCAGTAATTTAGTAGCCGACAGCGCTACGTTTCTGCCTGAGACCGTAACGGCATACGGTTCTCAGAGCCGGCTCTCGGAAATATCGTCGGCGATAACCGAATACACCTTGTTCAACAACCTGAAAGCTACGTCGCAGCTAAAGGTTAACATAATGCCCGTGAGTGGAGTTAAGTTTATCCCCGATGAGGTTGAAATATACATTCCTGTTTTGGAATACACCGAAAGAAAATTCGAAGTACCCATCACTGTAAGAAACGTACCCGACAATATTGACGTGAAGTTTTTCCCTTCCCAAACCGAAGTTTCGTTCTCGGTAACATTAGACGATTACAAAAAAATTGCTCCCGAAGATTTCGAGATTGAACTGGATTACAAAAAATTCTTTAAAAACGAAAACGGACGTGTCGAACTGGAATTATCTGATAATCCATTGGTTATACGAAACGTAAAACTATCTCCTTCATCGGTAGAGTTTCTTTTAGAAAGTAAGCGATAATGGTAAAAATTGGCGTAACGGGCGGAATTGGGAGCGGAAAATCTATTGTATGCGAAGTACTTCGCCTTCACGGTATTCCTGTTTATGACGCCGATTTCGAAGCCAAAAGGCTGAACGACACCTCACCTGTGATTCGCAAAAAACTTATCGAAGCTTTCGGACCGAAGTTATACAAAAACAATTTTATCGATCGAAAAAAGCTGGCCGATTTAATTTTCAATAACAAAGAAAACCTACTCTTCACCAACTCAATCATTCACTCCGAACTTGCCAAGCACTTCAAGGCGTGGACGGAAACTCGTGCTAATCACCCGATTGTTGCCATAGACGCCGCGGTATTGTTTGAAGCCGGTTTTCAGAAACATGTAGATAAAACCGTTACGGTTCTCTCGCCGTTAGATACAAGAATCCGAAGGGTTGCCAAAAGAGATAATCTGACGCAAGAGGAAATAAAATCGCGCATCGACAGCCAAATGAGTGACGAAGAAAAAATTAAACTATCAGATTTTGTAATCCACAACGACAATAATCATTCCATTATCAAGCAAGTTTCCGAAATATTGTTAAATATCTGAAGCTTGCTTCAACAGCTATTCGCATTGAATTAAGCCGGTAAAAAACATCCCATCCAACTACTTGATTAAGTTTTTTTATAATTCTAACAAAAGACGTTAAAATTAATTTTCGTATCTTTGCATTGCTTTTTTAGGTTATATATTTAAAATTAAAAGAAATGCTAGAAAAAATTGGTACAAACGCCGGTAAAATCTGGACAATATTAGACGAAGCCGGTATTCTAAACGTAAAAGATTTAAAAAAATCTTCAAAATTAACAGACAAAGATCTTTATGCAGCTCTTGGCTGGTTAGCCAGAGAAGGAAAAGTTACTTTGACTGAAAAAGAAAAAGAATTGTTTGTTTCATTGGTATAATAAGCAATTGTTATCGTTTAAAAAGAAAAAAAGTTCAACGTAAAAAAGCCGTTCCCGAGTGGAACGGCTTTTTTTGCCCCTGTTTTTGCCGGGATAGAGTTTTATCTGTTATCTTTACCGAAAAATTTAATCAAATGAAAAAATTAGTCACGGTTATTTTATTAATACTTTTCGCAATTTCCGAAAAATCTATCGCCTGCACCACCGCTGTCATCTCCGGCAAAGCCACGCCCGACGGGCGAAGTATGATTTGGAAACTTCGCGATACCGACGATTTGGAAAACAGTTTCCGCTATTTCAACGATGGGAAGTACAGTTATATCGGGTTGGTCAATTCCAAAGACGTGGAGGGTAAAAACGTGTGGGGCGGTTCCAACAGTGCAGGATTTGCCATTATGAACAGTGCGTCGTACAACGTGAACGTAGGCGACACCACTTCGCTGAAAGATCAAGAAGGCGTGTTTATGAAACTGGCGCTGCAAATGTGCGCGTCGCTGGAGGAATTTGAGAATCTACTCAACACGCATCCGCGTCCGATGGGATTGGCGGCGCATTTCGGCGTAATCGATGCCAACGGCGGAGCGGCGTTCTACGAAGTAAACAACCACACGTGGACCAAATTCGATGCCAACACCGCTCCAAACGGATATGTGCTTCGCACCAACTATTCCGAAACCGGAACGCCCGACGAAGGCTACGGATTTATCCGCCGACAGACGGCCGAAAAAATATTCGCGGACGCAAAACGAGAAAATCGACTCAATTACCAAACTATTGTGCAGGAGTTTACCCGCTGTTTTTATCATCCGGTATTTAAAATAGACTATCGCGAGCGATACGAAAAGGGCGTTTTCGACACCGAATTTATAAGTTCCGACGATATGATTACGCGCCACAGTTCCGCTTCGTCCATTATTGTGCAAGGCGTAAAACAAGGCGAATCGCCCGATATGTCAACCATTTGGTCGCAAGTGGGCTATCCCGAAACGTGCGTAGCCATTCCGTTGTGGGTGCGCGGAGGAGAGAATCTGCCGACGATTGTGCAATACGACGAATCCGTTAAAAACAGTCCGCTTAACCAATACGCGATGGATTGGAAAAACATCGCCTACCCCATCGGCCGTTCCGACGGTTATCATTATCTGAAAATGACGGAGCTCTTCAACCAAAACCAAACCGGATACGTGCAACGTATCGAAAAAATAGAGAAAGATATTTTTGAATTAACGGAGGAAAAGTTGGCTTCGTGGCGAAAAAACTCTCCCGAAAAATCTTCCATTGAAGCGTTTTATGAAGAGTTGAACGGGAAAGTGAGGGATTTTTATGATAAACAGTAAAAGTATGACCTGCGCAACTGTCCCCTTAAAGTTAAGGGGACGAGCGATCCCGATAGCTATCGGGAGAGCGGAGGGGTTATGACTTTAAATCAAAGCATTCACTCATACCCCTCCCCGCCTATCGGCCGTACTCCCACCCCACTCTAAATCTCTCCCCTAGGGAGAGACTTTGGAGCGACCTTGATAAGTTGTTGCCCGTACTCCCCTCTCTTTGGGAGAGGGGTTGGGGGTGAGGCATAAGGGGGAATCACTGGATAACTTACTTCAACATAGCGCATTATTTTCACCAACATATTTCTTATGCATCACATCACAAAAATTATTATAATATTTTCGGGTTATATCCCTAATTTTATCCTACACATAACTCGTAACACGTAACTCGTAACACGTAACTCGTAACACGTAACTCGTAACACGTAACTCGAAACACGTAACTCGTAACACGTAACACGAAACACGTAACACGAAACACAAAACCCGTAATCCGCCACGGCGGTCAAACCCGCAACAAAATGACTGACAAACAACTATATTCCCAACTCCTGCAACTCTTCCCCGCAGAACAAGTTTTCACCGACGAACTCTCGCGCTTGGTAAAAGGCACTGATGCCGGATTGTATCGGCTTGTACCCAAAGCGGTTGTAAGGGTCAATTCGGAAGATGAGGTGATTCGGCTGTTGCGGTTCTGTCATCGCGAAAATATTCCAATAACATTCAAAGCCGCGGGCACGAGTTTGAGCGGACAAACCATATCCGACTCCGTTTTAATGGAAATCGGGTCGGGATTTGAGTTTTCGGCCATAACCGACAACGGAAAAACCGCCACTTTCGGCGTGGGGCTAACCGGAACGGCCGCCAACCGAATGCTGCAACGCTATCGCCGCAAGTTGGGACCGAAACCGGCATCGATAAACTCGGCGAAAATTGGCGGCATTTTGGCCAACAACGCCAGTGGTTCGAGCTATGGAATCCGCTACAACAGCTACAATACGGTAAAATCGATGCGGATTATTTTTGCCGACGGCTCACTGTTAGACACTGCCGACAAAGAGAGCCGAAAGCAATTCATCGAAACGCATCCCGAATTTATCGAACAAATCAACCAACTTCATCTCGAAGCAACCGGTAACGAAAACATTCAATCGCGCATCGCCACAAAATTCAACCTAAAAAACACGTGTGGTTACGGTGTTAATTCGCTTATCGATTTTTCCGATCCCATCGATATCATTCAGCGTCTGATGATTGGCTCGGAAGGAACGCTGGGATTTATTTCGCAAGCCACGTTCGAAACCGTTCACGACGCGCCGCTCAAAGCCACGGCGATGGTCTATTTCCCCAATATTCGCGATGTATGCCAAGCCATTATTCCGCTCAGAAACTGCTCGGTAAGCGCGGCGGAGTTGATGGACAGAAACGCCCTGCGCGCCGTGGAAGACCAAGCCGGAATGCCTGAGGAACTGAAATCGCTCCCCGAAACAGCTGCCGCCCTGCTTATCGACACTTCGGCCGACGATGCGGAAACGCTGCAGGTGCAAATGTGCGAAATAGAAGAAAAACTTTCTCGTATCGAAACGCTTTTCCCGATAAAGTTTACCACCGACACGCGCCTCTACAACCTCTATTGGAGCGTGCGAAACGGATTGTTTACATCGGCGGCTGCTGCCCGACCCAAAAACACGGCGTGCGTTATCGAGGACATCGCTTTTGAAGCCGAAGCGCTGGGCGACGCGCTTACCGATATGCGTCGGCTGCTCGTGCAAAGCGATTACGCTGATGCCGTGATGTGGGGACATTTACTGGACGGGAACGTGCATTTTACCGTTTTTCCCGATATAAACTCGACGGACGGCATCGAGAAATACGCCCGTTTTATGCACGAATTGTGCGATTTGGTCGCCCTGAAACATCGCGGAAGCCTGAAAGCCGAACACGGCACGGGACGAAATATGGCGCCTTTCGTGGAAAAAGAGTGGGGAACCGAAATTTACGCGCTGATGAAGCGGATAAAATCAGCTTTCGACCCGAAAAACATCCTGAATCCGGGCGTGATAATCAACCACGACAAGGACATTTTTATCAAGAACCTGAAAAATATTCCGTCCGCCAATCCCATTATCGATAAATGCATCGAATGCGGATTTTGCGAAACCACCTGCCCCTCGAAAAACCTGACCATTACGCCCCGCCAACGCATTGTGGCATACAGATATTTGATGGAAAAATCGATGGAGAAATCCAACAAAAAATCGGTGGAAGAACTTGCCGAAGGCATCTCCTATCCGCTGAACGAAACCTGCGCTACCGACGGATTGTGCGGCATTGCCTGTCCGGTGGGCATCGACACGGGAACGCTCGTAAAAGAGCTGCGGTGGAAACGTATCGGAAAATTTTCGAACGGCGTAGCCGATATTATCGCCGGAAATATGGACAAAATCACCTCCGTTTTACGCCCGATGCTGAAAGCGCCTCACCTCGTAGCACGGGTTATCGGGTACAATCAGACCGAAAGCATCGCGCGCGGAGTCTACAAACTGGGCGACGGACTGTTTCCGTTGTGGACAAGACACACGCCATCGGGGGCGAAAAAAATCGAGCGAAATATTTTTCCCGCCGATGCTGCCGACGCGCCTGTGGTGGTTTATTTTCCGTCGTGCATCACTCGAACGATGGGCGCCGTATCGGCTCAAAACGAAACCGAAGATACGCCCTCAAAAATGCTCTCCGTGCTTCGAAAAGCGGGTTACACGGTTATCATTCCCGAAGAAAAAGACAAACTTTGTTGCGGAATGGCGTTTAGCAGCAAGGGGTTTCGAAAACAGGCGCGACAAAAGGAGTCGGAGTTGAACGAAGCGCTGCTGAAAGCGAGTAGAAACGGCGAGTTGCCCATCGTGTGCGATATGAGTCCGTGCTTGCTGCATATGCGCGAGACGCTGGATGAGCGACTGAAACTATACGATCAAGTGGAATTTATTCACGATTTTCTGTTGGATAAACTATCGTTCGAAAAGCAACCCGTCTCCGTCGCCATTCACACCACGTGCAGTTCCACGAAAATGCATCTGGAAGAAAAGTTGTACAACATTGCCACGCGTTGCGCCGAGAAAGTCGTCGTGCCCGAAAACGTACACTGCTGCGGCTGGGCGGGCGACCGCGGATTTTTTTATCCCGAATTGAATAATTCGGCGCTCGAGCCACTCAAACACGGCATCGGCGATGCCACAGAAGGATATTCCAACAGTCGCACGTGCGAAATCGGGCTATCGATGAATAGCGGCGTAGCGTATAAATCGGTGGTGTATTTGGTGGATAAGGCAACAAATAGAGCATAAACCTTTAACTATTAATCGGTTATCATTGACTGTGCGACAACCGATTGCACATAAACCGTATTATTGAAAATCGTGAAAATAACAGCCATTTTCTTGTAGTTAACACGCCGAGCAAATACTCCAAATTTTTGTATAATTGATTCGCGCGTTTGGAGTTGATACATATCGGCATTATTGGACAGTTGGCGAATTACAGCGTATAATTCATCGTAGTGTTTTTTCGCGGTATGGGGGGATTTATATACAGAACGGATATGATGAATATACTTATCGATATCACTTATAGCATCTTCAAGAACAATAACCGTATATTGTGTCATTCACTTTCAAGATTTCGCATATCCACATTATACAACTTGCTCAACGTGTCCAAGCCTTTATCGTAGGCTTCGTCAACAGAATATTGCTTTTGTCCGGCAATATTTTCGGGTAGATTCGTTTGAAGCGTTACAGTCTTCTCACGAGATAGTTTTTTCACTAATCGCCGTCCCTCCAATGTGCTTATATCAATACGAGCAATAACCTCTTGCATAATCATTTAACTTTTTGCTTGTGGAAAATATCACTACAAATATACAATTTATTATTAATAAAAATGCGAAACAACTGCTCTTTAATGAGTTTTGGCTACTCACCCCTGCAATGAAACATTTTGTCTAGATCTGCAATGAATTTCAAATCATTATCTTACCTCTGACTGGCGCAAGATTCCGCCAAAGGGCGCCTCGGTGTAACTTGCGCCTAAAACACCGATAATTTTAAGCCGTATTATTCATCACATAATCTTTTTCAATTTCTCATTCTCCATTATCAATTCCTTTTCGTTCCTAAATATTTCGTATCTTTGCGCTCTTAATCAACAGAATCAACAACCGATGCAGATAGAAAACGATATAAAAAAAGCCGTGATTGAAGCTATCAAATCGCTTTATGGCGCCGATGCCAACGCGTCGCAAATCACGTTGCAAAAAACAAAAAAAGATTTCAAGGGACATTTCACGCTCGTAACCTTTCCGTTGCTGAGAATATCAAAGAAAAATCCCGAACAAACCGCGCAGGAAATCGGCGCGTATTTGGCGGAAAAATCGCCCATTATTGCCCATTTCAACGTGATAAAAGGTTTTTTGAACCTTACACTCAATTCCAAAACGTGGGCGGAAATGCTGGCGCATATCGACAGCAATCCCGATTACGGATTCACGCCCGTAACCGACGAATCGGAGCTGTTTATGGTGGAATATTCGTCGCCCAACACCAATAAGCCGCTGCACTTGGGACACGTCCGCAACAACCTGCTCGGTCATTCGCTTTGCGAAGTGCTGACGGCAAACGGCAAACGCGTGGTGAAAACCAACATTGTGAACGACCGCGGTATCCACATTTGCAAATCGATGCTGGCGTGGCAGAAATGGGGCAACGGCGAAACGCCCGAGTCGTCGGGTAAAAAAGGCGACCACCTCATTGGCGATTATTACGTGCTTTTCGACCAAAAATACAAGGCGGAACTTGCCGAATTGCAAGCCAAAGGACTCTCCAAGGAGCAAGCCGAAGAACAATCGGCATTGATGGCGGAGGCGCGCGAAATGCTTCGCAAATGGGAGGCTAACGATGCCGAAACGGTGAATCTCTGGAAGCTGATGAACGGTTGGGTGTATGCCGGTTTCGACGAAACGTACGAAAAAATGGGCGTTTCGTTCGACAAAATTTATTACGAATCGCAAACCTATCTTGCCGGAAAAGAAGAGGTGCTGCGCGGATTGGAAAAAGGCATTTTTACGCGCCACGAAGACGGTTCGGTTTGGGCCGATTTAACCAACGACGGATTGGACGAAAAAATCCTCCTTCGCTCCGACGGAACTTCGGTGTATATGACGCAGGATATCGGCACCGCCAAACTTCGTTTTGACGATTATCCCATCAACAAAATGATTTATGTGGTTGGGAACGAGCAGAATTATCATTTTCAGGTGCTTTCTATCCTTTTGGATAAGCTCGGTTTTGAATTCGGTAAAGGATTGGTGCACTTTTCCTACGGAATGGTGGAACTTCCCGAAGGAAAAATGAAATCGCGCGAAGGAACTGTGGTCGATGCCGACGATTTGATGGCGGAAATGGTGGAAACCGCCCGCGAGACATCCAAAGAACTCGGAAAATTAGACGATTGCACACCCGAAGAGGCCGACCAAATTGTGAATATGATTGGGTTGGGCGCACTCAAATATTTCATTCTGAAAGTTGATCCGAAGAAAAATATGACGTTTAACCCCAAGGAATCGATTGATTTCAACGGGAATACCGGTCCTTTCATTCAATACACGCACGCGCGCATTCAATCGGTATTGCGAAGAGCATCGGAGCAGGGACTCTCGCTTCCCGAACAACTCGACACCAACGTTACGCTTTCCGAAAAAGAAGAAAGTCTGGTGCAAATGCTCGCCGAATTTGCCGAAACGGTAAAACAGGCCGGCGCGGAATTCAACGTTTCGCTTATCGGAAACTACGTGTACGATTTGGCAAAAGAGTACAACCAATTCTACCACGATCATCCCATTTTGAAAGAAGAAAACGCCGCCTTGCGCGATTTCCGCCTTATGCTTTCGAAAAACGTGGCGCTGACCATCAAAAAGGGAATGAAACTGTTTGGCATTGATGTGCCGGAGAGAATGTAAAAACCATTTGGGATTTCGGATTTGGGATTTGGGAATTAGAAACGGGATATTTTCGCACGAAAATATCCCGTTTTTGGGTGAAGCGAGCTCCGATTCGCTTTGTTAATTACACTTCGATTCGGATATCGAAGCTCCCAAGTTTTACCTGTTCGGCGTATCCCAGATTTTAGTTTTGGTGCAATTAACCATCACAATTTGATCACCCACTTGGAGTTTAAACTCTCCTTCTTCGAGTGTCCATTTTCCGTTTTCGTTCACGAAAGCCAGGTCATCGGCAGCGAGAGTGAAAGTCACGGTTTTGGTTTCACCCGGATTGAGCAATATTTTATCGAACGCACGCAAGCGACGCACATCGGGGCTGAGCGATGCCACCAAATCGCTGCTGAAAAGCAATACGGCTTCTTTTCCGGCTACGCCGCCGGTATTTGAAACAGCTACTGATACATCAATGTTGTCGCCCGAAACAAAATCTGTTTTGTCCACTTGCAAATTGCCGTAAGCGAATGTGGTGTAACTCAATCCAAAACCAAACGGATATTGAACCGAAGTTTGCGCTCCGTAATCGTAAGCACCTTCCATTTTTCCGTCGATATTTTGGCTCGGTTTATGGTCGTACGTAATCAAACTCTGCTCGAATTTGGGATAAGTATAGGGTAATTTCCCACTCGGATTTACCTCGCCGGTAAGAACGTCTGCCAACGCGTCGGCGCCGTAATTTCCGGGCAGATAGAGCTGCAGCACGGCTTTGGCATCGGGTTCGATATCACGGATAATTCGCGGACGACCTTCGTTCAGAACCAAAATTACCGGTTTCCCGGTTTTATAGAGCGCCTTCGCCAAATCGCGCTGATTTTCGGATAACACCAACTCATCTAAATTTCCGGGCGTTTCGCAATAGCTGTTCTCGCCCACACAAAGTACGATATAATCCACACCCGATGCAGCGGCAACCGCGCGATTAATTTCGGGCGTGTTTTCTTCGAAATACTGACCATCCATTTTATAAGTCACCCCGGGTTCGTACTTCACGTTTCCTTCGCCGAACTTATTTTGTAACGCTTCGAAAACGGTGTTGTATTGCTCCGCGAACTCTTCCACTTTTTCACCTTGCCACGAATAACTCCAACCGCCGTTGAGCGTACGCATCGAATGAGCGTTTGGTCCGGCAACAAGAATACGCGCCCCTGATTTTATCGGCAAAATATTATCCTGATTTTTGAGCAGTGTAATCGACTCATCAGCGGCCGATTTTGCCGCTTTTTCGTGCGCCGGACTTGCAAAATCAGGATATTCGGTGTGCGACCAGAATGGACGCTCGAACAGTCCGAGGCGGAATTTCAGGCGCAACACGCGACGAACGGCGTCGTCGATACGCGCTTGCGAAACTTCGCCCTCTTTTACCAATTGAATAAGCGTGGGGCAGAAATTCAAGTTGTACGGCTCCATCACCATATCGATTCCCGCATTGATAGCCGCCTTTACGGCGCCCTTGTAATCGGTGGCGATATGGTCGCGCGAAAGCAGGTTCTGCACATCGGCCCAATCGGTTACCACTACGCCGTCGAAATTCAAATCGTTTTTGAGCCATTCCGTCAACAATCGATAATCGGCGTGCGTGGAAACTCCGTTGATGATTCCCGAATTGACCATTACCGACAGCGCGTTCCCATCAACAATAGCGGCTCGAAACGGCTCGAAAAACTTCTCGCGCAAATCGCTCTCGGAAATAATTGCCGGCGTGCGGTCTTTTCCCGAAACGGGAACGCCGTAACCCAAATAGTGTTTCAAACAAGCCGCAATGTGGAGGCTTCCCACCCTGTTCATATCATCGCCTTGAAATCCGCGGACCGATGCAATGGCCATTTGCGCGTTTAGGTAGGCATCTTCGCCGTAACTTTCCCAAATGCGCGACCAGCGGGCATCGCGTCCCAAATCCATCGTGGGAGCGAATGTCCAAGGGATGTTGCTGGCACGGGTTTCGTACGCCGCAATGCGCGAGCCCTCTTCCATCAACGCGGTATTAAATGTTGCCGCCATTCCGATTTCCTGCGGAAAAAATGTAGCACCCGCGGTGTACGTTGTTCCGTGAATGGCATCGATGCCGTAAATAACGGGAATTCCGGTTTCTTTGAGCGCACGCTCCTGAATGGTGCGGATGGTTTTCTCCCAAACTTCGGTGGTACGGGCGCGGTTGTTACTGGTATTCAAAATGGAACCGACTTTGTGGATTCCTATAACGGTATCGAGCATCGCGGGATCTATTTCAAACGGCTCGTCGCTGAAATAGGCGTTTCCGCCTTTCCCGATTACATCGACCGTAAATTGAGCCATTTGTCCCACTTTTTCTTCGAGCGTCATTTTCGAAAGCACGCTGTCAACCCGGCGCTCCAGTGCTGCGTCTCCGCTTCGAGCGGATTTCTGTGTTTGGGTACACGAAACCAGCGAAAACACAGCAAAAAGAACTAAGATTAGTTTTTGAAATTTCATACGATTATTGTTTTATTTTTTGATAATGCCTGTGGCGATAATGTTTCGCGATAGCGACTTCGCCGATAAACAGACTTTCATTGAATACGTTAAACGCCACTACTTTATCACGAACGAAATGAGTATTATCGTTTCGTTGAAAACGAAACATTATCGCCGTAGGCTTTATCTGTTTTCTTGTTTATTTCTGATACACCCGCACATAATCAATTTCGTACGTGGCGGGCAGTTTCGATTCGTCAACGCCTTGCGCTCCGCCCCAATCGCCTCCCCAGGCAAGATTGAGTTTCAGGTAAAACGGCGCGTAAAAGGGCCACGTTTCTTTGTTGTTTTGTTTATCGTTATCGAAATGAAAGTACTCTTCGCCGTCCACAAATCCTTTGATGTAATCGGCAGTCCATTCCACGGCGTAAACGTGAAACTCGGTTTCGGCGTTTTCAATGGTTTTCGATTTTCCCTTCTGCGTGCCGATGGTGTGATTGTACGCCTGCGTGTGAACGGTGGAATGCACCACGTTGGGTTGATATCCCACGTACTCCATAATATCAATTTCGCCGTCTAAAGGCCACGCCGTAAAGTTCTTGGGCATCATCCAAAACGCAGGCCAAGTGCCTTTGCCGCCGGGAAGGCGTAAACGGGCTTCGAAATAGCCGTAAAGCCAAGATTCGTGCGTATTTATTCGTGCCGAAATGATATCGTCGCCCTGTTTTTTGGCAATGATTTTCAGCGTTCCGTCGTAAATGGCGGCAACGGTATCTTGTCCCGAAAATCCGGGAACGTAGGTTTGCAGTTCGTTGTTAACCGTACCTTTTTTGAAATTTTCGTACCACCATTTCGAGTCGGGAAGCGCCGGTCTTCCACCGGAAATGCGCGGGGCGTCAAATTCTTCGTTCCAAACCAATGAGTAACCGGCTGGGACGTAGTTTTCAACGGCGCCTTTATCTTGCGTTACGGTTATTTTTTTGGATTGCTTCCCCGATACGGAAGAAAATGTGAGTTCTGCCGTGCGAGCCTCTTCGGTATGATTTTTTTGAGCCGTCACTTTCAGGCTGGTTTCACCGTTGAAACCTTCAGCCCGATCAAGAGTACACCACTCTTGCGAAGAAACTACTTTCCAATCGCCGTTTGCCGAAACACGAATGCTTTTTGTTTCGCCCGCGGCGGGAAAAGTCAACGATTCGGGCGAAATGGTCCACGTGATGATTTTTTCTTCGGGTTGCGGTGGTTCTATTCCGTTATCGGAGCCGCCACAAGCCAGAAGTAAGATAAAAAGTGATAAATAGAATGTCATTTTCATTTTTTGTTTTTTCGATAACGAGCGTTGCGGTTTTTGAACCGCAACGCGCATTTCCTTAATTTATTCAACAAATCTGAAATCATCGAAATAGAAAATTCCTTGACCGGAATGTCCTTCTCCACCAAATTGGACAACGATTTTATCGTAATCTTCTCTCTCCTTTACCGTCGAAAAATCGAATTCAAGTTCGAGCCATTTGTTGGTTTGCAAATCGGCTTTTACGATTTCGGTTTGCGTTTGCCACGCGTTGCCGCCCATTTCGGAATTTTGCAACTTTACGGCCACTTGCGGGCGTAGACGCTTTTCGGCAATCCAATCGCCGGCAGCATCGTTTTCGGTATCGTAATCGTTGAACGACGGAATATATACCAACAGTTTGATTTTGTTTTGCTTCGATAAGTCGAACTTGTAATCGGCAGCCGTAATCGACAAGTTGGAATAGAATCCGGCCGTTTTTATGTATCGATACACTTTATTGGATTCGTTGATGGGAAGCGGCATCGGGTTATCCACTACGCCGCTCTTATCGCCCATTTCTTCCGCAACGAAATGAACTTTCAACGGCAATGTCTCGAATTTTTCTTCCAGCGGAATAGCCCTTGGCGTTTTTACGACAGGCGGTTCGGCAACGTTAAGTTCTTCCAAGCAATAGATAAATACCCAACGCTGTCCTTCGGTTGTATTTTCTACAGCCAACGCCATCACCTCATCTGTTTGATATATGATTTCGTAGACCTGGTTCCCGGCGTAATAACCCATAAAAGCGTTACCCGAAAGTTCGAGTTGAGGATAGGTACCCTCTTCTTTAATTCCAAACGTATAATCTCCGCCATTGTAAGTAAATATAGCATCTTCACCCACAACAGTCATATTTGGAAATGACCCCGATGTGGCTGCACGACCGTATCCCTCACCATCGTTTTCTATTTTCAATTTAACGCCGGTTTGAAAGAATGTGAATTTAAAATCATACATTTTCCACATATTTTTTTCATTTGGTCCGGCACCCCACCAAATTTGTCCATAGTTGACAATGCCATTATCATCACGAACGGGTCCTAAACCTAAATGTCCGCGAATATCTAATTTGGTTGCATCTGCTACTTCTTTCGTAAAGTTATTATACTGATCGAACACCCACGTTTTACCCGCAGCGTTTTCCGCCCCGCCGGTGAGCATCCGGTAAACGGGCGTATCGATAAGACTGAAATCATCTTCAGTAAACGTAATCACCTGACTTTTAGAGGCAGCTGTTCCGTCGGCGGTATAGAGCGTTAGGGTAACGGTGTAATCGCCTTTTTCGGGATATTGCCCCGTAATGGTTTTGCCGCTGCCTTTGGCTCCGTTGCCCAAATCCCAGGTAACGGAGTAAGGAACTTTCACTTCGGAAGTATTGGTAAATACAATTTCGTTATTGCTTTTGGCTGTAGCCACGGCGCTAAACGATATCTGATCGGGCGATACCGTGTCTAAATTTCCCAGCGAATAGTTATCGCCTTCTTGCGGGCTGCACGCTGCGATTAAGAAAACCGACAGCAGCAAACCGATTGTTTGTTTTATAATATGTTTCATATTTCAACAGTATTACAATTAATTATATCCCGGATTTTGTTCCAGTTCAAACTCCGTTCCTTTGGTTTTATCCATTTCCGCTTGCGGAATGGGCAAATATTTATTGTGGTCTTTCCACGTGCGTGTGCTTTGCGGGGTGCTTTCGGTAAGCAACGCGGTATCGCCCCAGCGCACAATGTCCCAAAAACGAATACCTTCGCCCACAAATTCACGACGACGTTCCAGTTTCACGTTTTCGGCCGTGGCAGGAATCGATTTAGCTGTGCCGAAAGCTCGGGTGCGCACTTGGTCTAAACAACTTTGCGCGGTAAGCCCTCCTACCGGTGCTTGTCCGTGAATGGCAAGCATTTCGGCATAATTAAGCAACGCTTCGGCATAGCGGAAAATACGGAAGTTGTTGCAATAGTTCAAATCCACATCGCCTTGCGGGTTGTACCCTACTCGTGCGGCATATTTGGCAAGAAAATATCCGGTATTTTGGAAGCGAGGCGTATAGGAACCGTCTTCCCAATAGTTGATAGAGCCTTCGCGGCGCGTATCACCTTCCTCGTACATTTCCCACGTTGCCGTGCGAACGGGGCCAAATCCCCAACCACCTTTAAAATCGCCGGTCTTATTACCACCTTTCAAATCGGCAGGCGAAATAAATGCCGGCAGGTTTGTTCCGTAACCTTGCCATCCGCTTGCCCAAGTTTTTCCTTCGGGCAATTGGTTGGATTCGAAAATGGATTCCGAGCAGAACTCATTTTCATCCAGCCACATCGCTGCAAAATTGGGAAACAGGCTGTATTCATTACTGTTGATGATTTCCGCCATATCTTTAGTTACTTCGGCATAGCGCTGCGTATCTTTCTGATACATCACTACGCGGGCTTTAAGCATCAATGCGGCAGCTTTGTTTACACGGCCGGTAGAAGCAATAATGTTGTTGCCATTCGCGTCCTTTTCCAGTTTCATCGGCAAACGGTCGTTTCCTTTTTCGTTTTTACCGCAAGCATATTCAAGGTCTTCCATAATTACGGCGTAAATCTCATCGGCTTTCGACTGCTTGGTCATATAAGGCGGCTTGGTAAGCGGCTCTTCAAAGTAAACCACATTGCCCCAAAATTTCCATAACCAATGCATATAGTAAGCACGCAGAAAATGAGCTTCAGCTTTGTATTGTTCCAGCTTTTCGGGTAAAACGTTCACGGCGTTCTCACACGCGGTAATGGCGTTGTTGCTTCGCGAAAGTCCGGAATAGAAAATGCTCCACAATCCGTCTAAGTTTTCTTGCGGTGTAGTTGTAAAGAGTGAAAGCAAGTAGAGTTGATGCTGGTCGCCCGCATCGCCTCCGCCTTTGTAAATATCGTCGGAACGAAGGTCTGACATCAGCGGAATGCTGTTGTAATTATTGGCTGCATAGCTGTCGAAAAGCAATATTTGGTATGCTGCCGCCAAGTTCGACAAGATGGCTCCTTCGGTCGCGGGCGCGCCGGCTGCCTGACGCTCGGTTGTAGAGTTGGTCAGGAAATCGTCGCCGCACGAAATAAATCCCGCGAAGAGCGCAATGATAAGGATATAGATATATTTTTTCATTGTTTTTTATTTTAAGATTAGAACGATATGTTGGCTCCCAACGAAATAGTCCGCGCTTGCGGATAAATTCCTCTATCCACGCCGATGGTGGTGTAACCTCCCGAAGCGAGTTCGGGGTCGAAACCGTCGTATTTGGTAAACGTGAGCAGGTTTTCTGCAGAAATATACACGCGTAACCGCTGAACGGAAACTTTCTGAGTAACACGTTGCGGTAAAGTATAGCCCACTTGTGCGGTTTTCAAACGCATAAACGAACCGTCTTTGATGTACAAATCGGATGAGCGCCAGTTGCTGTTGGGATTGGCTGCCGTCATTCGCGGAATATGGTTAGAAGTTCCTTCGCCGTGCCAACGGTTTAGAATCCAGCTGGGGCGGTTCATTGCAGGAATATCGCCGCGTTGTGAATAGTCGAAAATATCGTTTCCGATGCTTCCCTGGAAGAACAGGTTTAGGTCGATGCCTTTCCAATCGGCGCCGAAAGTGAAACCGTATGTCCAGTCGGGCATCCCTTTACCAATTTTCGTTTTATCGTCATCGGTAATCATTCCGTCGCCGTTTAAATCTACAAACCGCACATCGCCCGGCCTTGCCGATGATTGCAGTTTTTGTCCGTCGGCATTAACGTAAGCATCCACTTCGGCTTGATTTTGGAAAATTCCGTCGGTTTTAAATCCGTAGAAATATGGGAATACTTCGCCGTTCATTCCTTTCACGTAACTTCCCACGCCGGTGGCGCCCATACTTTCGTAAATTTGTTCGCCGGTGGCGTTTCCTAAGTTGATAAGTGTATTTTTGAGGTACGACGCGTTGGCGGAAATGGAGTATCCGAAATCGCCGATACGCTGTTTCCAGCCGGCTTCAAATTCCAATCCCCAGTTTTCCATATCGCCCACGTTGGCGATGGGAGCGCCCAAGCCCACGTATGCCGGAATGGGCTGATACATCAACATATCGATGGTTTTTTTCTTGAAATAATCGAAACCAAACGTCAGCGCGTTGTTCAGGAAACGGGCTTCGAAACCGATATCGGTTTGTGCCGATTCTTCCCATTTCACATCGGGATTGGGAATGTATCCGGGTGAGCTTCCGTATTGCATAATTCCGCTGATTTCGCCAATTTTTGTCGGGTCACCTTGGTTTACCTGATATCCGCCGCCAAAATAGTAGTTTTGTCCGCCATCCATCAGCGAAGTGTATAGGAACTGCCCGATGCGGTCGTTACCGTTTTTACCCCAACTGGCACGCAGTTTCAGAGAATTGAACCAATCGGGACGATTTTCCATAAACGCCTCGTTGTGAACGTTCCATCCTACAGAGAAGGACGGAAAAACTCCCCACTTGTTGTTGGGACCGAAGTTTGACGAACCATCGCGGCGAACGGTTGCTTGAAGCATATAGCGCTCGGCGTAGTTGTAATCGATACGTCCGAAATACGACGCGCTGGACACAAAATTGTATCCGCCCGTTCCGCCCCAAACGCGTTCTTCCTTGCGGTCGGCAATGGCGGAGTTGATGTTAGCTTTCAGCGGGTCGGTTTCGAGCAAATCGCGGTCGTTGCCGCCCAAGTTGCGATAAGTGTATTTCGATGCCGATTGTCCGAGAACTGCCGAAAAGTTGTGTACTTCGTTAAAAGTTTTGGCGTAGGTGAAATAGTTCTCCAACTGCCAGCGGAAGCCCCGGTTCATTTCACTTTGTACGGTACTGAACTCGATGTTTTTTCCTTGCGAGGCCAAGAAATAGGGGAATGTGTAACTGTCGTAACCCCAAAAAGCCAAGTCCACGCCGTAGCTGCTGCGGAATTTCAGTTCGGGTAGAATTTGCAATTCGCCCCAAAACGAGCCAACGATTTTGTCGGCATTGTTCTTTCCTGCCGAAGGCTGGTTGAGCATTCCCACCGGATTGGCGATTTCCTGAAACCCTGCCGGAGGCAACGAGAAAACATTTCCGTTTTTATCTTTCACGGCGTGCGGGTAGCGTGCCAAAATATCCTCAGAAGTGGCTTCGTCAGCATATACCGACACTAACGGCGAGAATGTAAGCGCGCTCCCCAACACGGAGCCGTACTCGGTGTTGGTCTCAATTCCGGTAGATTTGTCGCGCGAGTATCCCACGTTGGCGCCCAACGTTACTTTGTTGAGAAACGAACGGCTGGTTTCGTCGAAAATCGTGTAGGTAGAGTTCGAACGTAAGCTCCAACGCTCGTAGTTCGACTTGTCGTGGTTTCCACCCACAATACCGGCTTGATTAAAGTAGCCCAGCGAGAGGAAATACTGCACTTTTTCGGCTCCGCCCGAAACACTCACTTGATGGTTTTGTACCGGCGCATTGTAGTAGAAAGTTTCGTCTTGCCAGTCGGTGCCTGCTCCGGCTCCCAAAACTTGTTCGTTGGAATAGCGGGGTAAGTTGCCGTCGTTAATCTGCGCTTCGTTCATAATCACCATATATTCGTGCGCATTGAGCACCGATTTCTTCTTCCACGGATTTTGCCAGCCGTAGCTTACATCGTAATTGACGGTTGCTTTACCGGCTTGTCCGCTCTTAGTGGTAACTAGTACCACACCGTTAGCGCCTCGGGCACCGTAAATGGCTGCCGAAGCGGCGTCTTTCAAGATTTCCACCGATTGAATATCGACGGGGTTCAGGTAATTGATTCCACCGCCAACTTCCATTCCGTCCACAATGTAGAGCGGATCGCTGTTGTTGATGGTTCCGATACCGCGGATGCGCACTTTGGAATCCGATCCGGGTTGTCCCGAGCTTTGCGTAATTTGTACGCCCGAAACTTTTCCCTTCAAGGCATCTTCTACACGCGATGGCTTAGTTGTATTTAATTCTTCTGCCGTTACACGGCTGATGGCTGCCGTAACCACACTTTTGCGTTGCACTCCGTAACCTACTACAACCAGCTCGTCGAGCACTTCGGTGTCTTCGAGCATCGTTACGTTGAGTGTGGTCTGGTTGCTAATCGTAAAGTCTTGACTTACATATCCGATATACGAAAACCGGAGCACCGAGCCACGAGGAACATTTAGCGTATAGCCGCCATCGATATCGGTTACTGTTCCTGTGGCTGTACCCACAACAGAAATATTGGCGCCGATAATGGGTTCGCCACTTGCATCCGTTACAACTCCACGCAGTTGCTGCCCTGCGGGCTGATCTTGCTGAGGAGATTGCTGTGTGGGAGCCTGGTACAGGATGTAAATTTTGTTATCTTTTACTTCATGGCTCAAGTTGCGAGGTGTTAATAACAGATCCAGCACGGTTGTTAGTTCGGCTTGATCAACACGGATATTTACAGCATCGTTCAAGTTCACTACTTCCTTGCTGTAAGCCAGTGAGTATCCGGTTTGCTTCGAAATACTTTCGAGCACCGTTTTCAACGTCTGATTCCTAAAGTTCAGACTTACCTTCTGCGATGCGCTTAATACAAAGCTTATACACAAGAGGGAAGCCAGAATAAGGACTTCCCTTTTTAGTTGGATTTTTACCATGGTTTGAATTTTTAAAAATTAGATTATGAATTAAATTAATTTTTCACTCAAGAACGGGTGATAATGTCGTTAGCGACACATAGTACCGCACCGTTATTTATTTCGTTTATTGTTTCTCTATACTACTTTTTGGTAACTGTTAATACCCCATTATCATTACCGGCAGAAAGATCAACTACAAACACATACGTGGTTCCTGCCTCGAGCATTTTGTCCTCTACAATACCCAAATTTCCATTGTCACGACCATTCTCACCATCACCCACAAAAATAAGGTCGCTAACTGTGGTAAGGGTTTCACTTTTGAACTCGCCTCCCCATCCTTTTTGGTGGAAAAACTTAAAGTTTATCGACTCGGTTTTAACGCTTTCTCCGGCCACCACGGTCAGTTGATATTTTTTGTTACCAACTGGAGCCATACACAGACCTCGAGATGGTTCCCAGCCTACTTCTCTTTTAGCTACAGAGGGTTTTCCTACATCTGTTCCAATTACCCAAATTGCACCCGTTCCATCGGTTTTGAGCGACGCAGGCGATGCGCCGTCTAACGCCTCAACGCGGAAGTATTTCAGCGCAAGATTAGCCGCAACGCGATACTTTCCGGTAATAGGAGCAAAGGTGTAAGTGCCAACAGATTTTTCGTCAAAATAATCCGAATCAATCCACCATTCTTCAATATCGCCAAGTCCCTCAACATGTACTTCTTGACCGTGTTGTAAATCGATATCAATTTCGTAGTTTTCTTTATCAACCATGTTCATTCTTTGTCCGTTTAGCAAAAGTTCAAAGAACGGAGCCGCTTCATAGGTTCGGGTGTTGAATGTTACGGAAAACTCACCTCCAACCGGACTTACGAATGGAATATTTACGGTTGAGCCTTCAATAATGGTTCCTCCTTCCCAACCAAACGAAATTTTGGAGCCTTTATCATCCAGAACAGGCGTTTGAATATAAGCGGGAAGGTCTGTAGACGGAAAAGGCTCCGTTGCAGCATATTCAAATGGATTTCCGGTAGGAAGCATGGGGTACGATCCACTTTCCGTTACCAAAATCAAATAGGGATAGGACGCACGAGTAACGGGAACATCAACTTCTTTTACCACGGTTTTCATGGTAGTATTTCGAAGTGTAAATTCAAGGGTTGCGGTTCCGTCGGGAATGTTTTTTTGAAATGGAACACGGATTTTTCCTTCATATCGTCCGTTATCCTTGGTGCGGATGGTCGTGGTTGCCACCGCTTCATCGCCAAAATAGAGTTTCGCCGTAAGAACAGACAGCGGAATATTGTCACTTACATTAACAGCAAATGACAACAAATCGCCAAAGTGCACATCAACAAATTGACTTTCTATTTCCAGAACAGGGTTCCCTTCCTGTTGAATCTCTTTGGATTCATTGTCACACGATAACAGCAGCACGAAAGCCAAAACCGTAAATATCCAATAATTTAACTTTTTCATCTGTTTAAATTTTTATTTTTTCCATCGATAAGAGATGACGGATTTTGCCGGCACATCATAACTGAAATGGTTTTTTCCGTCGTCGAGGGTAATTAATTTATTCGTAGCATTGCTATTGAGTAAAACAACGGCGTAAGTGCCATCCCTATTTTCGAACGCCGAGTAATAGAAGCCCGATTCGGAGAAACCCGATGTTCCAATGCGAACAGCACCGGGTTTTACTACCGATGAAAGATGCCCAATAATGTAGTAATGTGAATTACGTGTGATTGAAGTGTAATTCGCTCTGTCAATATCCACCGCACCGTAACAAGTTTGACACCCGCCATCACGATTTGGCCCACGCTCATTATCGAGCATCAGATTCCACACAATCACAGCTTTGCACCAGTTGTTTACGGTACCCAGTGCCACCTCTCGCATATCATCGATTAAACGTTTTTCGAGGTTACGTCCGTCATTCCATGTTCCAATGGAAGTTTCAGTGAAAACCAGTTCTTTATCGGGAAATTTGGAATGAACATCCAACAGTTCATCTTTATTGCCGCCGTAATTATGATATGCAGCCCCGGCCACTACAGAAGGATCTACACCGGCCTCATAGATTTTTACCGGATAGTCGTTTTGATCGGGCATATTATCGTAATTGTAATTGTGGTCGAACAGATATACTTTTGTTGACAGAGATGCTTTTTTGAAGGCAGGTGTTAAATAATTCTTAACAAACTCGAGTTGTTCTTGCCAACCCATGAAAAGGGATGCGGAATTTCCGCGATTCAACGGCTCGTTTTGCGGAGTAACCGAATAGATATTTATACCTTGTTGTTTTAGAGCCTGAATCCATTTCACAAAATAGAGAGCATAATCGCCATAGTGCGCAGGATTCAATTGTCCGCTTGTCCACGAGTTGAAAGGCTGTAAATCGCGAAGGTTATTAACTTTCATCCATCGGGGGCAAGTCCATGGCGAACCCATAATTTTCAAATCGGGATTAATGGCAAGAATCTCCTTGAGTACAGGAATAACATATTGTGTTTCTTCCGAAGTAAGACCGAAATTCTCGATTCCCGGGGTGTCACAACAGGTATATTCAGACAGCGAAAAGTCGGAGCATCCAATAGAAATTCTCACGTAGCTTTGACCCATTCCTTCGGTATGCGAGAAGGTTTCCGTCAAAAACTTCTTACGATTTTCCGGAGTCATTTGCATCAAATTGTAGCAAGTTGAGCCTGTGACAGCCGCACCGAATCCGTCCATGGTTTGGAAACGGGTTTGAGGCTCCAGTTTTATACTGGAGGGCGACATATTGCTTCGGTTGCTAAAACTTGTCGATTGTTTTTTGAAATCTTGCGACCTTGTATTGGTGGTTACATAGATGGCAACATCGGCATTTTCAGTAACGTCAGGTTCTTTCTCTTTTTCGGGAGTTTTTCCATCAGAACATGCTGATAAACAAAACAGTGAAAGCAACAAGACCAGCGGATTGAATGTAACTATTTTAATCATTTTCTTAAAGATTTATCTTTTCTATGTGTACATTTTTATTATTTAAGTCTATGGTAAACCGATAATTTGTTGATTCAATTACGGGATCATCTTCTCCGTTAGGAATAGTCCAATCGTTAGCTCCGGAAATAATTTTCTCTCCGGTGAAAGTGAAATCTCCGGCTCGTTTCTCGTTTGCCCAACCCGTATTTTCGAACGGTTTAAAACCGGCAAAGTGGTCTCCGTCTGATGGGGTGTAGAACGTACCCTGAAACACACCGTCAGCAATTCGACGCAGAAGCACATAGGTCATTACATCATTAAACCCCCAATTGCTGTGTGTACGCTGATGCCCGGGATATACCGATGCAATATCGGCGGACGAAACGGGGGTAGGATATCCTAATCCCCAACCACAAGCGAGTAAATAATTGGGATAAGAAGGATTTTCCAACCCAACGATAACATTTTTTCGAACGGGATTGAAATAAAGCGTATATTCTCCGGTTTCTCCTAAAAACTTCACTTTATCCGGGGCGGTTCGCTCAAAGAAATCAAGATTGTAAATGTTTTGTGCATCTGCCAATCGTCCAAAAAGCGAGTAGGTTTTTCCATTTTCCAGTGTACGCTTAAGTATTCGGAACGTTTCGCCCATAATATCGGTATCACCAAACGTGCTGAGCGAAAAATCGTCTGCACCTAATTTACTGCCGGAAGCTGTAATGCTAAATACCAAGTTATCGAACGTAAACTCTTTGGTATAATCCGCATCGGGAGAATAGGAAAAAGCCGATTCTCCGTTTTCTGAAATCATTGCCAGTTTGCCGTCTGTATAGCCGTATACATCTCCGTTATAATCAATCGTGTTGTCGGGATAAAGTTTTTCCGCAATCTTAAAACGAAAGAAAGGGTCTAACGTTAAATTTTGACCTGCGAACCGGTCTTTATTGTCGGATTGTGGCGATAATTCCGCTACGGCTCCATCGTCAGTAACCAGATAAAGTTTGTTGTAAACAGGGCGATTACCGGTTAATCCGGAAATGGCACTTTCTACAGATCCTTTTAAAACATTGTGTACCACCAGGTTTACCTGAACATCAGCTTTATCTGCCTGGTTCTTCAACAAGGGGATGAAGATGGCTTGACTAACTTCAGATTCACTTCCGTTGAGCGGAATTTCGCCCGAAGTTATTACTTTTTCTTGCGATACAACTTGGTACGATAACGTGGTCAGTCGGGTGCCCGAATCGGTAATTTTCGCATTCAACGTAACTGAGTCGCCAAATGTAAAAGCGGTAGGATTTATTGCCGCCGATTCTATCACGGGCGTAGATTCTTTTCGCGGCCCATATTCATTTTCGCACGAAACGAAAACGAAAAGAGCAAGAGAAAAAATCAATAAAAGTTTGTATGTCGATTTCATATCTAATAGTTTTTTATAGGTTTCCAACATTAATAACCGGGATTTTGAACCAAATTGGGGTTTTGGTCAATCACACCTTGCGGAATCGGCAATATATAAGACAAACTGGTAAACGGATACACTTGCGCCGGACGACCTTCGTCTTTGCTATACACGGCATTCATCACTTCTTCTACTTTATCCAAACGCACCAAGTCGAACCAACGTTGTCCTTCCAACGCCAGTTCGAGACGACGTTCGTGCAGATAGGCTTGCAGAATAGCTTCTTTATTTGCCGTAGCCGATGCAGGAAGATTACTCAAACCGGCACGACGACGCGTGGTGTTTATAATTGAAGCCGCACCGCTATAATCGCCTTTACTGATGAGAGCTTCGGCTTTCAGCAACAAAACATCGGCGTAGCGCAGTTTTATAATACTGTTGTAACTGCTTCGGCATTTGTACATAAACGGATAATTGTTAGCCGGATAATATACGTTCCAATCGCATTCATAAAATACTACGGTTTGTGAGTATCGTTTATCTCCAACTTCACGATTATATGCTCGAATGAGATCGCGCGACGGTGTAATCCACTTGAGCCATGTAAAATAGAAAGTCCAGTCTTCGAGCGGGCGTCCAAACATCCACGTAACCCAATTGGTATTTCCCGTGAAAAACTGAGCCTCGTAAATGGTTTCACGTGTGTTTCGGGCTTTTGCATCAATCGCCCTGTTTTGCTGCGAAGGCGGAAGATTGGGATCAGTCAATACTACATCAAACAAATCAGCATAGTTGTCGATAAGTCCGAAACCGTCATTCGCCAATTCATCGACGTATTTAATTACTTTGTCGTAATCTCGCAAAGGCTTCTCAGCATAAACTTTGGCCAGTAATGCCCGGGCAACGGATTTAGTCAGTTGAGTTTTATCTTGCGGATCGTTATCCCCGGCATATTGCAATCCTTCCAACAAATCCTCTTCTACTTGTTGGTAAATGGTTAACGCGTCGGTTTGCGGCGGGAAATAAGCCGGATACACTTCGGAAATGGTTTCCGAAGTAATATCTCCCGCTTCTGTAATAATTAGCGGGACATTTCCCCAGATTCTTACCATATCGAAATAAATCATTCCGCGTAAAATTTTGGCTTCGGCCTTGAACTGACGTTTTTCAGCGTCCGTTAAAGCGGCATCTGTAACCAAATCAATATTATTAATCAATCGGTTAGTATGTGCGATTCCACGCATATAGCCATCCCAATCGCGTTTCAGGTTGGTGTTGGAGCCTTCAATAGAATTGACCTCAAAAGGCGTAGTTTCTGCATTGGGCGACCCGGCATATGCGTTATCGGAGTGTGATTCCGCGAGCAATAACATATCCAAGTACCAATGCTCCTGACTGTTTTTAAAAAGATTGAGTAAAGTTTGACGATGCGACAACAATGCTGCCTTATCTTTGAAAGCCACCTTTACGCTATCGTTCGTTATGCCCTCAGTAACATCAGAATAGGTGTCAACCGGGTCGTAATTCAATGAACACGAGACAAGAAAAAAGGCAGCAATAGCGGATAAAATATATGTTTTTTTCATTTTCTTATTTTTTAAAATTCAACGTTAATTCCAAAAACAAACGTTCTGCTGTGCGGATACGTTCCCCAGTCAATGCCTTGCACCGCACCGCTGTTTCCCCATTGATTAACTTCAGGATCCATGCCGGTGTATCGGGTTAGGGTTAGCAAGTTAGTTGCTGTTACATACGGTTGCAAGCGTGTTATTCCCGCTTTTCTCAGAGCGCTTCCTGTTAAGTTGTAAGAAAGCGTGATGTCTTTCAGGCGCAAATAACTTCCATCTTCGATAAAGAATGTAGAAGGCTGCAGATTATACCCTGCCTTCGGAATATCAGTTATTTGCCCAGGTGTACGCCAACGTCTCAGCACTTCGGTGGATTGGTTTTTGAGGTCGTACATTCCTTGCGTATCGCCTTTTGACGCGTTAAAAATATCGTTTCCAACCGAACCTTGAATGAAAACATTTAGGTTAATATTTTTGTAGGAAAAAGTATTAGTCAATCCGTAGGTGAACAACGGGTTGGGATCACCGATATAAGTTTGATCTGAAGCGGTGATTTTACCGTCTTCGTTGAGATCGCGATACATAAGCTCTCCGGTTTCCGGATCAACTCCATCGCTGATATATCCAAAAAAACCGCCTAACGGACGTCCGGGCTCATTGCGTACTACGCGCACTTGATGAAACGCATCGGTGGTTTCGGCATCGGTGTAAATTTGCTGTAACTCCAGTTTCTTAAGTTGATTCTTGTTGAAAGAAATATTGAAGTCTGTGTTCCAGCTAAACACACCGGTAAAGTTGCGTGAATTGAGAGCAAACTCGAAACCTTTATTCGTCATTTCTCCTTCATTACGCACAATATTGCCGGCTACTGATGCGCCTGCGGGTAAAGATACATACATCAGCATATCTTTGGTGTACTTGTAATAATAGTCCATCGCGAGAGTAAGCCGGCTGTTAAACATTGTAACATCCAATCCGATATTGGTTTGCGAGGTTGTTTCCCATGTAAGGTCAGACGTACGTAGATTTGCGGGTGTAAGAAGCGGAAGCGCGTCTTCTTTTCCGGTTTCAAACCAAGCTTGTCGCGTTATGTTGTACCGCTGCAAATAAGCATAATCTCCCACACCCGACTGATTTCCGGTTTGCCCCCATCCTCCTCTCAATTTCAGGTCATTTATCCAAGTAAAATCCTGCATGAAACTTTCTGATGACATTCTCCACGCACCCGAAAATGAAGGGAAAGTTCCCCAGCGATGATTGGGGTGAAGTTTCGAAGAACCGTCTTGACGAATGTTGAACGTGAAAAGATATTTACTGTCATAATTGTATGACAAGCGGCCGAAAGCCGATAAAATTCCCCATTGAGAAGCGTTGGAACCTGTACTGTTCCATGCTATTTTATTAGCCGCGTTTAGCGTCTTAATAGAGGCATCTCGAAAATGCGAACCGTTGATGTAACTTTGAGACCATTCGGAATCCGTCCACGACGAACCGGCCATTCCTTCGAAATTGTGCCGCTCGTTGTAAGTTTTTTTATAGGTCAATACGTTATCGAAAACCAGCAACGTATTCATACTGCGAGTATCCCACGCATTCCCCCAGTCGTTTCTATCTGTTCCGTGCGAGGGCGGAGTAAAACCGGTGGATTTTCCGTTGCGTCGGTCAAGAGTAAACGATGATTTCAATGTAAAGTCGGGTATAAACGTTATGGTTGCCGCCCCCGATGCAATCAGTCTGTTTTCATTATTTTTATTGTTTCTTCCATTTTCAATGGACTCAATAGGGTTAGTAATGTTCTGTCCGAAGAACAAACGGTTGTACAATCCGGATTCTTCGTTTCGTATTACTGCCGCCGTTGGCAAATTTACCACAGCCAGCACAACACCACCACGGTTTGAGCCGGCACCTGTTGTAACGCCATTTCCGGTATTATCGGAATAGGAAAGATTTAAACCGAAGTGCAACCATTTACGCACTTGACTTTCTACATTGCTCCGAAGATTGAATCGACGGAAAAACGCTGAACTGAGCACACCTTTTTCATCCAAATATCCGGCTGATACGAAATAACGGAGGCGGTCGTTTCCATCCGAAACTTGTAATTGGTAGTTTTGTGTAATTCCCGTACCGTAAACTTCTTTGAACCAATCAGTTTTATCGGTAGTACCTTCGGGAATGGCACCGGGACGCAGTTCATCCATCAATTCTTTGTATTGCGCAGCATTTAACGATTTTATCTGGTTAGCCACGCGATTCATACCGTATTGGATGTTCGCGGAAATTTTGGCTCCGCTTCCGGCTTGTTTCGTGGTAATTAACACAACTCCGTTCGCGGCACGAGAGCCGTAAATGGCAGCCGAAGAAGCATCTTTAAGTATTTGCATACTGGAAATATCGGTAGGAGAAAGGAAGTTCAGGTTATCTACCGGAACACCATCCACAACATACAGCGGTTCATTGCTTCCGTTAAACGACGTGGTACCACGTACGCGCACAACCATTGAACCACCGGGCGCACCGCTCGGTTGATACACATTCACACCGGCAGCTTTTCCTTGCATGGCTTGCGCTGCCGAAACGATGGGACGTTCGTCCAAATCGCTTGTCGAAATAATGGATACAGCCGTAGAAACATCTTTCCGAGCCACCGAACCGTACCCTATAACCACTAACTCATCAAGCGTGGCTATATCTTCTTGAAGTACTACGTCCAGCGTTTGTTGATTGGTGATTGAAAACTCCTGATTTATATATCCGATATACGAGAATCTTAATATCGAGCCGCGGGGAACACTCAATGTATAATTACCATCTATGTCCGTTACCGCTCCAATAGTCGTACCTACAACAGAAATGTTGGCCCCGATAATGGGTTCGCCTTTGGAATCGGTAACTACCCCACGTAATTGTTGCCCAACCGGCTGGTTCTGCTGTGGTAACACAGCTGCAGCCAATGCACTATTCCCTCCATCAGGCGCTTTGTGTAAGATGTAAATTTTGTTGTCTATAATCTCGTAACTAAGATTACGAGCTGCTAATAATTTGCCGAGTACAGATGTCAACTCTTCTTGATTAACACGAATTGACACTACTTCATCCAAGTTTATCACTTCTTTGCTGTATGCCAATGAGTAACCGGTTTGCTTCGAAATACTTTCGAGCACTGTTTTCAGGTTCATATTGCTAAAATTCAGGCTTACTTTTTGTGCCGAACTGATGCTCAGGCAAAAGAACAAAAAGGTGCCTAAAATAGCAACTCTCTTTTTTAAAAGGATTTTTCCCATGGTTTGTCGTATAATTTAAAAAAAACAATAAATATATTATATCTCTAAAAAACTGTAACAGCAACCAAACTTAAATTCGAAACGATATCAGCGTCACGAAAAATTAACTGCTTTTATCTTTTGGTTTTCACAAAAACGGTATCATTTTTCTGAATAAACTCTAACGGAGCAATTTTATGCAATTCGTCCAAAATAAAAGACAGCGGCTTTTCTTTGGTGGTCAGTGTAAAACTGTAGAGACCGGCGTTTGCATCAATAATCCGAAATGGGACATTGAATTGCCTGTCAAGAATATTCAAGGTTTCTACCAAAGGGGTGTCTTTCAGTCGGATATAGTTTTCTCGCCACATCGACTCATCTATAGAGTTTGTAAGATTGGCTACTTTTGCTTCACCTGAGACTTTATCGAAAATGAACTTTTGGCCGGGTTTTATACTGTAGGAGTTTCCACCGGTGTTAAACATTACTTTTCCCTCGTCTAACACAACTTTGATTTCTCTTTCGGTACGATAAGCATTTACATTAAATGATGTTCCCAAAACAGAAACCGAAGATTTTTCGGTATAAACGATGAAAGGTCTTTTTTTGTTGGAAACGACATTGAAATAGGCTTCGCCATCTAAAAACACTTTTCTTTTACTCAACCCAAATTTCTTAGGATAACGAATCTTGGAGTCTGCATTCAAAAAAACCTCTGTCCCGTCATGAAAAAACAGACGTATTCTTTCGCCTTTCGGGGCATATATTTCTGCAAATTCGCTCGTTCCGAATAAGTCAACCTGCTTGCTGATATAAAATGTGAGTCCGGCCAAAATTAATAAAGGCAGGAAAACCGCAGCTACTCTAAGTGAGATTTTGAGAATTGTTGATTTGAGAATTTTTCGGTTAATTTCGGATAAAATTTTTTCCGATTGGAGTTCGTTAGGCAGGAAATCGGTGTTAAGCTCATGCTCAAGCAAATACGCATCTTTATCCAGCATATCCGATAGAAATTGCTGTCCCTCAACAGAAGAAGAGAACCAATCGGCTATTTCACGGGCATTTTCTTTGGTTGTAGTTCCGGAAATAACTTTATCGATATTTTTTTTTTCGGATGCGTGCATAATACAATCGGCTTTTACATAATTGACACACAACCGAAGGAAAAGGATGAGTTGTTTATTCGATATTTTGGAAATATTCCCTAAGCATCTTCACAGACTCTTGATAATGAGACTTTACCGTATGAATAGAAATTTCCATTTTGTCAGCAATTTCCTGATTATTGAGTTTTTCCTGCAGTTTTAATCGACAAACTTCGCGCTTTTGGGGAGGAAGTTTATCAATTCCCTTATATAGAAACTCGTGTATCTCTTGCTGTTCAAGCTTTTCAACAAAATCCTCGTCTTTTATCCACTCCGATTGAGCTTTCGCATAATTCAACGACACGGATTCACGATTCTTTCGGAACTGATTCAGGATATAATTCTTGATCATGGTATAAAGGTAGTTTTTGAGGTTAACCTCTATTTCTATCTTTGAAGATGTTTCCCATAGTTTCACGAAAACCTGCTGCACAGCTTCTTCCGCCATTTCAGAGCTCTTCAGATATTTAAACGCCAACGCATAAAGATAGGAATGGTATTTTCGGTAAACTGACGTAAAAGCATCCTTGTCTCTTTTTTTTATCAAAAGAAACAACACATTATCCTCGTTCATAAAGTGTGATGCTAATTGTACTGTCATAAAAAAACCTGAATATCAAAACTCAGGTACAAATTTATAGAAAAATTATGGATTTTTACAAATTACGCCGTTTTCCTCCACTCAAAACATCTTCACTACCCGTCTTATTCCATTCACCAGCGCGTCCACCTCATCTTTGGTATTGTATAGCGCGAATGATGCTCGCACGGCTCCTTCTATTCCGAACCGGCGCATCAACGGTTCGGCGCAATGGTGTCCGGTGCGCACGGCAATTCCCATTGTGTCGAGCAAAACACCCATGTCGTAATGATGGACTCCGTCCACGAGAAAAGAAATTACGCTGCTTTTATTTTTAGCTGTTCCGTAGATTTTAAGTCTATCGATAGAGAGTAACTGCATTGTTGCATAAGTCAATATTTCGTGCTCATACTTGGCAATTTCCTCCAAACCGATATCCGATACGTATTTTAAGGCGGTTGCGAGGGCAGTTGAACCCACGTAATCCGGCGTGCCGGCTTCAAACTTGAACGGCAAATCGGCGAAAGTGGTTTTTTCGAACGACACATTTGCAATCATCTCGCCTCCGCCTTGATAGGGAGGCAGTTTTTCGAGCCACTTCTCTTTCCCGTAAAGCACTCCAATTCCCGTTGGCCCATAGATTTTATGCGACGAGAACACCAAGAAATCGCAATCCAGTTGTTGAACATTAATCGGAATGTGTTGGACAGATTGTGCAGCATCAACCAAAACGGGAATGTCGTGTCGATGCGCTATTTCAATTATCTTTTCGATGGGATTTATCGTACCCAATACGTTAGAAATATGAGTTATTGAAATGAGTTTCGTACGCGAAGAAATCAGGTTTTCAAGCTCTTCCAACACAATTTCTCCCTCATCCGTGATAGGTAACACACGCAGTTTGATTCCCGAAATCGATTCCTGCAATTGCCAGGGAACAATATTGGAATGGTGCTCCATGGCGGAAATAATGACTTCGTCACCGAGCTTGCAGAACTCTCGACAAAACGAGGAGGAAATCAAGTTGATAGCTTCGGTAGTTCCCCGTGTAAAAACGATTTCGTTGGCAGAAGCGGCGCCAATAAACTCTTGTACTGTTCTTCTGGATGCTTCATGCTCATCGGTTGCCGCCTGACTCAAAAAATGGACGCCGCGATGCACATTGGCATTTACGGAATAGTACATTTCCTGAATTTTGTCCACCACACACTTGGGTTTTTGAGTAGTAGCCGCATTGTCTAAATATACTAACGGCTTACCGTGTACCTGACGTGACAGAATAGGAAAATCGGAACGTATGTTGTTGATACTATTCATTTCGGGTTATTGATTTTGAGTTACGGGTTACGAGTTACTCACCAAATCTCATAACTCATTCCCTCAAAACTATTTACACACATTGCAATTACCACAACGCATCAATTCGCCCCTAAATCGTTTGTTAATCAACTGCATTAGTCTGTCCTGAAGCGATTCGATGCGGATTAAATCAACTACATCTTGTGTGAACGCTACCATCAGCAGCAAACGGGCTTCTTCTTTTGGAATTCCGCGGGCTTGCAGGTAGAATAATGCATCTTCATCAAGTTGTCCGGTGGTTAATCCGTGCGAACATTTCACGTCGTCGGCATAAATTTCGAGCTGAGGCTTCGAAAACATTTTTGCATCTTCCGATACGCAAAGGTTTTTGTTGTTCTGGTATGCCAGTGTTTTTTGGGCATCTTTTTCTACTAAGATCTTTCCGCAGAAAACGCCGGTAGCCCTTTCATCCAAAGCGTATTTGAATAACTCGTTACTGTGGCAATTGGGAACTGCATGGTCAAGGAACGCGAAATTATCAACGTGCTGCTCTTTATCGCAAATGGCGAGCCCACCGATATGTGCTTCGGCGTGTTCGCCCAACAGGCGAAAACGATAGTTGTTGCGCGTAAATCCGTTGTGCAGCGTGATTGTTGATACCGTGACGTTTGTATTCTCTTTCTGCTCTGAAAAGACGTTATTCATTTTTTTTACACTCACCGAGTTTTCCTCCAGTTCGTAAAAATCGACCTGCGCGTCTTTATCTGCAATAATTTCGGTTACTTGCGACACCACAAATCCCACATCATCAACGGCATGATCGCAGGCAAGCAGTTTAACTTGCGCATTTTTCTCCGCGATAATCAGGATGCGGCGGTTCACGTTCAAATCAACAGCACCACGAAGGATATTGATCAACTGTAGCGGTTGTTCGATAATTACATTTTCGGGAACATAAATTACGAAACCGTCTTGCACGAACATGGTGTTGTAAGCCACCACGCCGTTATCGGAGTAATCGGCGATTTGAGCGTAATGTTTGTTGAAGATTTCGGGATGAGTTTCAGAAAACAGCTGTAAACTTCCAACAAAAACTCCTTTGGGTAAAGGCCCTTGTTGCAGATGTCCGTTGGTGTAGAACCGATCGTTTATTAGGAAATATACGTTGGTGTTGAGGTTGGGTACATCGCATTTGAATGCTTCGTACGGATCAACGGGAATGGGAATGTTTCGCAAATTTAGTCCCAAATCGGCATCGAACGCACGAGAAACATTCGTATGTTTGTAGTCTTCTAATTTTGTGGTTGGGAAGCCTGATTTAATGAACGATTCAAAAGCCCGGTCTCGATGACGATTCAATCCGGCAGCGGAGTTGGCATCAATTTCAGCTCTGTATTCGTTGAATAAATCGATATATTGTTGTTCAATCATTTTATTAAAAAGTTTCGGGTTGCGAGTTTCGGGCTTGTCCGCCGTGGCGGATTACGGGTTGGTAAGCCAATCGTATCCTCGTTTTTCGAGTTCGAGAGCCAAATCGGGACCGCCGGTTTTAATAATTTTTCCGTCCAAAAGCACGTGAACCACATCGGGTTGAATGTAGTCGAGAAGGCGCTGATAGTGAGTAATCACGATAGCCGCTTTATCAGGTTTGTGTAGAGCATTTACTCCGGCAGCCACAATACGCAACGCGTCAATATCGAGTCCCGAGTCGGTTTCGTCGAGAATTGCCAAGGCAGGATCGAGCATCGCCATTTGGAAAATTTCGTTCCTTTTCTTCTCACCACCCGAAAAACCTTCGTTTACCGAACGGCTTACCAATTGACTGTCAATTCCTAATAATTCGCGCTTGTCGCGCATCAGTTTCAGGAAGTTAGAGGCCGATATTTGTTCTTCTCCGCGGTATTTACGCTGTTCGTTTAGTGCGGCGCGCATAAAATTAACCATGCTTACGCCGGGAATTTCAATCGGATACTGGAAACTGAGAAAAACACCTTCCTTAGCCCGATCGGCAGGCTCTACATCGAGCAATTCTTTTCCTCTGAAAAGGATGCTTCCGCGCGTTACTTCATATTTTGGATTTCCTGCCAGAACGGAAGCCAACGTACTTTTACCCGAACCGTTGGGGCCCATGATAGCGTGAATCTCGCCTTCGTTAACTTCCAGATTAATACCTTTCAGGATTTCTTTATTTTCTACTATTGCGTGTAGATTCTTGATTTGCAATAAATTAGCCATATATAAATCATTTAACGACTGGCTGTCGACTTTCTCCTTAAAGCGAGATGCCTAATAGCCATAATACATATTCTTAATTGTGGTTTCTATTTCTATAAAAAGTTTCTATGTGAATAACAATTTTTTTCGATAATTGTTTGATGTTTCGACAAACAAGAAAACGTTATCTTTCCTTTCGAGCTTCTCTCGCTATTTTTTCAGCCAATTTTACCTCCTCCAACGCGTGCGTTTCTGTTATGATGGTATCGGCCTCTTTTATTTTTTTGAAAAGCTCCGAGGCGAAAACAAATTCGTTCAACTTCTCGTTTTGTGCGTCCATTATTTTATCTTTTGTTCCCTGCCATTCCAAGATACCCTCGTTCAGAAAAATGATATTATCTCCGATGTTCATTACTGAGTTCATGTCGTGCGAAACCACAATGGACGTTATCCCAAAATCGTCTGTAATATCCGAGATTAGTTCGTCGATAAGTTGTGCAGTCTTGGGATCGAGTCCCGAGTTAGGTTCATCGCAAAACAAGTATTTCGGATTCAACGCAATGGCGCGGGCAATGGCTGCGCGTTTCATCATCCCTCCGGATATTTCAGACGGATAAAGATCGGCAGCATGCGAAAGATTTACCCTTTCAAGGCAAAACTCGGCACGTTTTCTTCTTTCCCGTACGTTCATGCGCGAGAACATATCTAATGGAAACATCACATTTTCGAGTACTGTTTTCGAATCGAACAACGCTGAACCTTGAAACAGCATTCCCATATCACGACGCAATCGTTTCACTTCTCTTGCTCTCATCTCGGTAATATCCCTTCCGTTGTATCTGATTTCTCCGGAAGTAGGCTGTATCAGACCGATAAGACATTTCAAGAAAACAGTCTTACCCGAGCCACTCTTCCCGATGATCATGTTTACCGCCCCTTTTTTAAAGGATACCGTTATATCATCGAGCACGATGCGGCCTTCAAATTCTTTTATTAAACTTCTTACCTGAATCATAAATTAGACACCAGACTTTAGACACTATATATCAGATACATCGGTCATCCGACACCGGTTATCTGACATTTCTTATCCCATCACCAATTGAGTGAAAACCAAATCGGCTGCTAATATTAGTATATTATTGATAACCACGGAATCCGTGCTTGCCTTGCCCACTTCCAGCGATCCTCCTTTAACGTGGTATCCGAAATAGGCGGAAACCGATGCGATTATAAAACCGTAGATCATCGATTTGATAATGGAAGTCCAAACAAAACTCTCTCGGAAGAAAAACTGAATGCCGTATATATAAGTGGAAACCGGAGGAGTACCCGTGAAAAGACAGATAATGTATCCGCCAAACATACCCAAGAACATGCTTAGTGCAACCAAAACAGGCATAAAAAACACAAATGCCGAGACCTTGGGCATAATGAGGTAATTAGCAGAATTTACCCCCATAATATCTAAGGCATCAATCTGTTCCGTAACACGCATTGTTCCAATTTCGGA
Organism: uncultured Petrimonas sp.; assembly: GCA_964557135.1. Lineage (GTDB taxonomy): Bacteria > Bacteroidota > Bacteroidia > Bacteroidales > Dysgonomonadaceae > Petrimonas. The sequence continues at coordinate 86,771 of CAZKZB010000006.1, forward strand.
AGCGATATTGGAACCCACTTTTCCCGACAGAATCAAACACATGATGGTGGACGAAAATTCCAACAGGATAATTTCGCGCGAAACTACTCCAACCGTGAAGCGGGGCAATAACGGGGACGCCACGTTAATTGCAATTTGCATAACGATAACCGCTCCGATAAAAAAGGAGATAATTATTACAAGCCAAATGGAGTTAACACCCAGCTTGTAAATTTCTTTCGAGAATTCCTTAAAAAATTCTCGAATACGGTCGGGAGGTGTCATCACTCTTTTCATGAGCTCAACATATTCACCAACGCTCTCTAAAGAACTTATTATGCTCATTGATTCGGGAATTATTAACGTGCACAAAGATATACAATGTTTTTTACTTTGATGATTGACAAAGTGAAACTATTGGAAAAAATATTTGCATTATCTTTGCCAAATGTACGAATATAACGATAAAGAACTGGGAAAAGTTATCGTAAAGCCCAATATTCGGGCAAAAAGAATCATTGCTCGAAGAAAAGACGGACATCTTCAGTTGACAGTACCATATGGATTTGATCCGAAAAAATTAACGTCGGTCTTGGATGAAATGCGCCCTCGGTTGATAAAATTAAATCCGATTAAAAATCAACTGATTACAGATGATTCCATCATCGAAACATTTTCGTTTACCGCAAGACTATCGAGGACAAATTTAATTGATGGTATAAAAATAAAACTGAAAGACAACAATTTAACCGTTTTCATTCCGGAGAATTTCAATTTGGAAAATCGTGATTCTCAGCATACCATTAAAGAAAGGATAAGATACGCGCTGCGACACGAGGCTAAAAGAATTTTACCTAAAAAAACAGTGGAGTTTGCACAAAAACTCAACTTAGAAGTGACCACCGTGAAAATCAACAGAAGCGTCTCGCGCTGGGGAAGTTGCTCCCGCAAGAAAAGCATCAACTTTTCCTTGTATCTGATGTTGTTTCCCGAAAGATATATCAACTATGTGGTGCTTCATGAACTGGCTCACACGGTAGAATTGAATCACAGCGAAAAATTCTGGAAGTTGCTCGATAGTTTTTGCGGCGAAGATGCAAGAGCGTTGAGTAAAGCGATGAAAAAAGATACGCCGGACATTTATTGGTTGCTGACTGAATAGACCACAGACGGGGAGATAGGGACGAGGCGACTTGGTGAGGTGGTGCGCCTGTACCTGTAAACTTCTTCTATTTTATGCGCAACCAACACATCACAAATCCTTCAGCATTACATTGCTCGAAGACTCATAAATACACATTCGCGTATCCATTAGGGCATCCCAATGGCGTGCAAAATCGCCTTCAACATCTATCAGGAAATCTTCAGAACCATCTTTGTCTATTTTCTCCATCAAATCGTTAACCGTAAGCAAATTAATATCTAAAGCCGGTTGATATGCCATAACGCGTTCATCGTTGGGTGTAGGGGTCGGTAAAATTATCTGAAGCTTGTGGAGTTCATCAATAATATCGTTTGTGAGCTTGATGGGAACTTTGCATTTCATCGAAATCTGATCGGCCGTTAACGGAGTTTTTCCCTCGGCAAATCGCTTCACAATTACCGATGTAATCATGATGGTAAAAAAATCGCGAAAACGCCGGCTGATGTTTTTCGTTTCCCTGTCGAAAGAAAACTTCCTTACATTTTGAGCAGAAAAAGATAATTCAGCTCCGATCAAAACAATAAACCAAGACATTTGTACCCACAAAAGCAACAACGGTATAGCGGCAAAAGCTCCGTAAATAGCATTGTATTTGGCTATCCATAACTGTCCGTTCAAGTAAATCATCTGGAAAAGCTGAATAGCAAGACCACCAATAATTCCGCCAATCAGTGCGCTTGGCCATTTTACTTTTGTATTAGGCATAAACCGATACAAAAGAGTTAACGTGATAATCATGACCAAAAACGGAAGAATATTCAAAACCTGCGTTACCACAGGATCGAGAATGTAACTAAACTTATCGAATGGCCCGGTTGAAGATTGTATAAGAGCAGTTAAACTATAGTTAAGAACGGCAAAAATGGGCAAAAGCAGAATAAGCGCAAAATAATCGACTGCCCTTCGTTGAATGGATCTTCCCTTTTTAATACCCCAAATGCGGTTGAAACTTTCCTCAATTTCAGAGAATAGCAGAACAACGGTGTACAGCAACAACACAATACCGACTCCGGCAAAGACTCCGCCTTGAGCGTGCTTTAATGAATTATTTACAAGTTTAATGAGCGTCTCGATAGTGAATGTAGTAGTTTCCGTAATTGAAAGGTCTTCGCCTAACGAATCGGACTTTTGTACGGTACTTACGATGTTTATTTCCTGATTGGGACTTACATACTCCGACACATCGATGATAGTGTCTGTTGTCATTTTTGATTCAGGCAAAGCAGCTACGATTTCCGTATCGGAACCGTTAAAAAAGTCGAAGATCTGACTTTCGAGAATATTCTCGAATCCGAAGCCGCGTGCAATAGCGAACAAAACGGCCAGCATCGGAACAAGAGACAAGATGGTGCGGTAAGTTAACGAGCGCGAACTTGCGCCCAGATTCTGCTCCTGCACACCCCTGACAGTGAGCATGATGACTTTAAGAACGTTGTATGAAACATTCCTTTTATTGGAGAAGTTGTCGGGGTTCAATCGCCAAATATCGTAGGTAAGAAAGTGAATCCATTCTTTTATCTTAAGACTTACTCTTTCAATTACCCCCGGTTTGTCTTCCTCTTCTTGTTTCGAAGTTCTTTTTTTCTTTTTCAACACTTAAATTCGAATGATATTTAGTTGATAATTCAGTTGTATTGTCCAACGTTTAATCGCCACAACGAATGTCACAAACATAGCGAGTAAATTACAACTAAATTACGCGTAATCAATAAAGAAGCAGCCGACCTGTAAGCCGGGTTCTGTAATCCCGACCGAAATCGGGAATGTCTGTCATTTATCTGCGAAACGGTGTCGCCACCGCTCTTTAGCGACCTACCCCTCGGCATCGGGCGAGCAACCCTACATATCCGATATACATGGTCTTACAACCCATAAGGCGTACGGCATGTCGTGTTGCCACGGCACCCGGTGAGCTCTTACCTCACCTTTTCACCCTTGCATCGCAATCTCACGAGAAAACGAAGCGGTTATTTTCTGTTACGCTACTCTGCCCTCGCGGACAGCTTCCCGTTAGGAAGTATGGCGCTCTGCGTTGCCCGGACTTTCCTTCCCGACCCGATAGCCATCGGGAGCGAGACGACAAACCGGTCTGCTGCTAATGCAAAAGTAATATATTTTTTTAGACTTTAGACTGTTAGACATTAGTTTCTTAGACTTACCGACAGTTTAATGCTCCCGATTAACTTTCATCAAAAGGATTGGATTTGTATTTTTTTTACTACTTTTGAATTATAATAAGTTTTAATCCAATATCTCGTGCAAAGTACTCCGAAATATGAAATTCAGTTCGAAGAGGCGTATATTTTCTACTATACGCGTATGAAGCGTTTTGCTCAAGAATATGTAGTTCGGGAAGAAGACGCCGAGAATATTGAATCGTTAGAGGAATTAGACAGTAAACTGTTTGCAGAACCCGATATCAACACAATCATCCAAAACGCTGTAGACAGCCTGCCGGAAAAAACGATGATGGACTTTGCCATATTCGCTTTTGCATTTAATGTGCTCAAACTGCACCGAAATAGTGAAAGAACAGGAAAAAGTCTGTCTAAATCACAAGAAACAACCCTTAATTTATGCTGCTTGACAAAAAAAAGTGCCGTCTCGTTTTGAAGCAGCCCCCCTACTTGGCGTTTTTTCGGTCAAATTTTTCTGAGTTGATATTGCGTCGCAAAGTCCTCATCGGCAACTTTCCCCTCCGGATCGGAGAGGATTATACTGCCGTTTTCAACCCGATAATTATGTTTTAATACCCTTTTTTATCAGTCAATTCAATCACGTTGTCGTCCACAAAGGTGAACTTTCCCTG
>CAZKZB010000007.1:0-66276 GCA_964557135.1 uncultured Petrimonas sp.
AAGGGAAAACAATATCTGTTACTGTATTTCAATTCTACAATAGTACGATTAAAAGGATGACAGGCTCGGCGGGAGCGGCAAAAAAAGCTGTATTTCAATTCTACAATAGTACGATTAAAAGTTACATTTTCTAAAGCCTCTTGTTTATCCTTTTCAAGTATTTCAATTCTACAATAGTACGATTAAAAGAAGACTTGGCTTCAGGTTAATAGTTAATTGGTAGGGTATTTCAATTCTACAATAGTACGATTAAAAGTGATGATACCTCGCATGATAGCTATTTAGAGCTATATTTCAATTCTACAATAGTACGATTAAAAGGGCTCTGCCAAAACAAGAAAATCTTTACCCTCTTTATTTCAATTCTACAATAGTACGATTAAAAGTGTAATCGTTGAACCGTTAATTACCACAGTTGAAGAATTTCAATTCTACAATAGTACGATTAAAAGCGAAGTCGTGCCCTTTCTTCATCGCCTCTGTCTGCAATTTCAATTCTACAATAGTACGATTAAAAGAATAATTCCATCTCCTGAACCGCCTCCGCCACCTCCATTTCAATTCTACAATAGTACGATTAAAAGTTCCAGCTAATACTTATTATTCTCTTCCGTCTGCATTTCAATTCTACAATAGTACGATTAAAAGAGGGCAGAAGTACTCGATTATTTCAACTCCTCAAATATTTCAATTCTACAATAGTACGATTAAAAGAACTATTGAAGAGATAGAACGGGAGTTTTTTATAAGATTTCAATTCTACAATAGTACGATTAAAAGCAACGCCACTGAACCGATGCAAAGGGGACATGATTTATTTCAATTCTACAATAGTACGATTAAAAGCACCGTCAGCGCATACGCACTTATGGGCAGACATTACATTTCAATTCTACAATAGTACGATTAAAAGAACAAACTACACTTTGGCCTCAAAAGCCTTAGGCGTATTTCAATTCTACAATAGTACGATTAAAAGGCTATCCATGTGTACTGAGGTTCGAAAACGCTCATGAATTTCAATTCTACAATAGTACGATTAAAAGTCCTATAAATTCAACCCCCAATCTATCGCTCACCTCTATTTCAATTCTACAATAGTACGATTAAAAGACGCAACCTCCTCTAATTCAACCGATAGGTTGCTTTATTTCAATTCTACAATAGTACGATTAAAAGTATATCTACTCCATAAACATTTGACCACCTGTATGTATTTCAATTCTACAATAGTACGATTAAAAGTTACTATACCCGTAAACGGTTTCGATAATTCCATCTCCATTTCAATTCTACAATAGTACGATTAAAAGCTATAGCCATTTGTAAGCGTACCCCACTCAACGGTATTTCAATTCTACAATAGTACGATTAAAAGCAAAATTTACAAACATAGGAATAACCCTTCCATTGTAATTTCAATTCTACAATAGTACGATTAAAAGTCGCTCTGTGCCTTCAACATTGATAACTGGTGTTGAATTTCAATTCTACAATAGTACGATTAAAAGAGTGCCTGTATGCAAGTGATTACCTAATGCAACGGTATTTCAATTCTACAATAGTACGATTAAAAGAACCCATTTTCTCCTATCCATCCCTGCACTCCTTTATTTCAATTCTACAATAGTACGATTAAAAGTTTGGTTGGCAAAGATTTTTAACGTAAATTTAACGGTATTTCAATTCTACAATAGTACGATTAAAAGCAGGGTTTCTTTGTCCCCTTAGAATTAGATAAGATATTTCAATTCTACAATAGTACGATTAAAAGTTTTCTTTCATCCCCAATCGGCATAAATTGCTCTATATTTCAATTCTACAATAGTACGATTAAAAGAGTAAGCGTTCATTTCAGTAAAAATAGTGTTCGGATATTTCAATTCTACAATAGTACGATTAAAAGATGATGGTGCTGAAGAATAACCTCCCCCACTTGTGGCATTTCAATTCTACAATAGTACGATTAAAAGAGCTCCAGCAAACACATACTATTCATTGCCGTCAGCATTTCAATTCTACAATAGTACGATTAAAAGAAAAAAGACCCTGTCAATCCGAACACTATTTTTACATTTCAATTCTACAATAGTACGATTAAAAGAGAATAAAGAATATAGGCGCTAATAATGGAATTTTATTTCAATTCTACAATAGTACGATTAAAAGAGAATTAAAGAATATCAATTAAAAAGTAAAATTAATTTCAATTCTACAATAGTACGATTAAAAGCGAGATGGGGGCGAAACAGAGCGAGGCGGAGGCACATTTCAATTCTACAATAGTACGATTAAAAGAGAGAATAGTGGCGGTGGCGGAGGGGGTTCAACAGTATTTCAATTCTACAATAGTACGATTAAAAGCAAATAATGAATTAACCTCAAAATGGACGGCATACAAATTTCAATTCTACAATAGTACGATTAAAAGAACTGCACTTGATTTATTGACAGGCAATAGGGAGTATTTCAATTCTACAATAGTACGATTAAAAGTGCGGTAAAAGATATACGGTTGTATCCGCTCAATTATTTCAATTCTACAATAGTACGATTAAAAGAATCCTGAAAAGTCACTCAATCCTATCATATCCGAATTTCAATTCTACAATAGTACGATTAAAAGTACCTCCTGTTAAAGGTAAATAATTACTTAACGCATTTCAATTCTACAATAGTACGATTAAAAGAATTTACCGCTTCCAGCTTCATGCTGAATTTTATTAAATTTCAATTCTACAATAGTACGATTAAAAGAGAGAAACCGAATAGAATTAAGAGTTTCAAGGGAATTTCAATTCTACAATAGTACGATTAAAAGCATGCCATTGCAATACACCCAGATAGGTTTGTCTCCATTTCAATTCTACAATAGTACGATTAAAAGATATTTATAATAATAATAATATATATAGTAATATACATTTCAATTCTACAATAGTACGATTAAAAGTTCCCCGAGCCTAACTCGTGCTGATACTTATTAAATTTCAATTCTACAATAGTACGATTAAAAGGAAGGTTTATCAGTAATGTCTGCCCATGAATGAGTGATTTCAATTCTACAATAGTACGATTAAAAGCCTTGTGTGTCTTAACCTCTCCTCTTCCATCCTCCATTTCAATTCTACAATAGTACGATTAAAAGTGTATGTGAGTGCCCTCCTATGATGACATCTATAGCCATTTCAATTCTACAATAGTACGATTAAAAGCACCCTCTATCAGTTCAACTCTCTTGCCAAATACATTTCAATTCTACAATAGTACGATTAAAAGTCCACACCTGTAGCCGGAACTGCCTGCAAGTTATTGAATTTCAATTCTACAATAGTACGATTAAAAGCATCCCTTTTAGACCTTTATTCTCAAATGCCTTAGATTTCAATTCTACAATAGTACGATTAAAAGTTGCAAAATATTTTGACCTTAATTTCTCACCCTGAAATTTCAATTCTACAATAGTACGATTAAAAGCCAGCGAAGGGGGAGACATACGAAAAGCTGTTTAATTTCAATTCTACAATAGTACGATTAAAAGAAAAAAAGCAGTTGAAGACTTAAAAGAAGGTATTGTATTTCAATTCTACAATAGTACGATTAAAAGTGTTTATATTTTTGTTTATTAATCACCCGTTTTTTAATTTCAATTCTACAATAGTACGATTAAAAGGCTTCTGTAGTTTTTCAATACGTCGGCATTATCCCATTTCAATTCTACAATAGTACGATTAAAAGATTAAACGGCACACCTACATTGTTCCGTAATACTTCCATTTCAATTCTACAATAGTACGATTAAAAGTTTTATAACCAAAAGGCAGTACGAATCAAATCTGTTATTTCAATTCTACAATAGTACGATTAAAAGCCGTTACAAACAGCAAAAAATATAACTGATTTTCAAGCATTCAGTCAATAAAAAAGTAGGCAAAATGGGCTAAAAAGTTGTCGAAGCATAATGATACGAAAACCACCGGACTTCGACAACTGCCCTTATAGATTGATTTTCAGTATGTCAAAGAACTTTTTCAGAAAAGACAAGCAGAGTGGCGTTTCAAAATGGCGGTACCGACAACCGACTAAAGGAAATTATCGACACTACTCTTCTCTTTTCCAATGATTTGCTTGTCTAACCATTTTTCCTGTCGGCTCGAAAAAATGATTAAACTGTCCTCTTCCCGATTCATTATTTTCTCGGCTTTCAAAGTTAACTCTTTTAATTTAACTTCCGTAATTTCGCCTTCAAAAACCGAATTTTGTATCCAATTCAGGTATTTCCGGCAGAGTTTCAGCATTTTGCCAACCCGCTTCTCGCCACAGTCATACACAAGAATTACGTACATTTACCAATACATTTTAAAAGGTTTGTAATCTTCCATTCCCAACAAATGTTTCGCCAATTTGTAACACTCCAATTTTATAAGGTGTTTGTAGCTGATATTTCGATTAAGCGTGCGATGCTTGAAAGTCTCATCGTACCGCTCATCCATCGCTTTTACGAAAATCTTTTTCCCCGATGGATTTAGCAGACAACTATTTAAGCGCTTATCGAAATGTCGTTCCTGTATCTCCTTTTTATTGAGCAACTTAAAAATAACCCTGTCCACAATTATCGGCTTAAAAATCTCGGCAATATCCAATGCCAACGAATATCGACGTTCACCCGGTGTGTGCAGGTAGCTGATGGTCGGGTTGAGCTGTGTTTGATGAATGGAGCGCAAACATTGTGAATAGCACATCATATTCCCAAACGAAATCAGCGCGTTAACCTCATTTCGGGGTGGTTGTTTAGTGCGATTTCCCATCTCGAAGTCGTTGAGAATAAGATTAAAAGCGTCGTAATATACCTGGCGAATATTTCCTTCAATACCCATCAACTCATCGGGTGCGGCGGCTTGTTCAATGCCTGCAGAGTATTGCTGAATTTGCTCTATCAACGGCTCCAAATCCTTTCCGCGCCGATTGTAATATTGCAGGTTTTTCTGCATATTGAACGACGCACCGTGAATAAATTGCCGGGCAATTTCCATCCGTTTTTTCTTGTCCTGAAACGCCTTGGTTTGTGCCAAAAGCATCCGTCCCGAAAGCAGCGAATCGCGCGGCATAAACGAGCCTGTGTAATTTTCGTAATAATCAAAAAAATGCAAGGCGATATTATTCTGTCCCAGAAAGTTATACAACGCGCTATTAGCGTCCAATGACCCAAAAACATAAAACTGGTCAACGGTTTCCACCGGAATGTATCGCGGTTGTCCCTCACGCTCGACGCCGTTTCCGTCTTCCTCCATCGGCACGAATTTCAGTGTGTTATCCTTACGCGAAAGTCGCCCGGGATTGAATAAATAGTAGGTGCGTTTCATTGTCTTAACTTGGATTTTAAGAGATTAAGGGATTATTAAGATGAATTGTCGGATTGAATTTTTTGTTTGTAAGTCGTTTAAATTGAAGGCTGTTCGCTCCAAAATTAATTAAAAGCCCTATCTCTAAATTGTATGCTTCCAAATAGTTCATTGCTTGTGCTAAATGGACATTTTCCAATTGAATGATGGCTTTTATTTCCACGCTGATTTTATTTTCAACAAAAAAATCTACTCTGCGAGTGCCAATATGAACTCCATCATACAGAATTGGCATCTCAAATTCTCTCGAAAACTCCAACCCGGTTTTGTTCATCTCAATTTCCAATGCTCTTTGATAGATAACTTCCTGAAAACCATTGCCCAGCGTATTATGAACCTTCATTGAACATTTGATTATCTTTTCGGTAATATCGGCATATTTCATTTCCATAAAATCTTTTTAATCCTACAATCCAATAAATCACAGTTCTGACGAGTAGCAGAAATCAAAATAACTGCAACTTTTACAAATTTTGGCGTTGATTGTCGGCGGACAGTTTTCGTTTTCAATCAATTTTACAATTTCGACGATTGATTTTTTCATCATCTCACGGTCTTCGTCGGTAAGGTAAACTTCGTCGGTTTTTCGTAGTTTGGGATATTCCAACAACCCCGAAGCGCCCTCCACGCCGTTGAGTTCCAACAACCAAAGATAGAATTTCAGCTGACGCGTGTGCGCCTCCTCCACTTTGTCACTTCGCTTGGTTTCGTGAACGGTATTGTTGCGCGCATCGTAATAATCGATTTGTCCGAGCAACGTAACGCCCTCATATTCCGTCGAAATCAGCATTTCTTCGTAACGTTCTGCCCGTTGCGGATAGGACGACTCATGTAGCAATTTTCCGTCATACACCACATCCGACGTGTGTTCCATATTGATACCGTTGGCATGCAACCAACATTCGCGCTTGCATACATGGTAGAGATTGATAAGCGTGGCATTGATATTCATTGTTATAGAAATTGTGTTTCGTTGCTATTGAATTTCACATCATTCATTCCTCCTTCAATTGAGTAAAAGCTCTCCCAATCCCTAATATACTTGTAACCATATTCACTCTTTTCAGGTTCACCAATATAGATATCTATTGTTTCTGAAATTCTTCTTGTTACAAATAACGAAAAAGTATATTTCGACATAATTCCCTGCAAGGTTTTCTCTTTAATCTTTTGTTCCGTAAAATCTACTTTGTATTGAATAAGATTGATATACAAATTAAAAACATCAGCACCCTCAATGCAATTGTTCGAGTTTGGAAAAATATCGTTTTGAGCTAAAAAAGACAAATCATTTTCCGAGAAAACACATTCGTTTTCTACTTTTACTGGAACTTCAATCGGGATAAAACAAGAAATATTCTCTTGGTCAATCAATTTAAATTCATCGTGCACAGAACGAAACCTTAATTGTTGAATATGCGATTGATAATCGGAAAAATTCTGAACCATTTCCTTGGAATTCCACTCATTCCTTTCGTTCATAACCAAGTTATACAACAAGTCGAAATCTTTTTCTTGCAGAATTTGCTGTCGTTTTTCCGTGGAAAGATATTTAGGTTTTGAAAACTCCAATCGCTTATCTGCACCATAGATAACCGCCTCCTTATTATAATTGAATAAAAACAATTGGCAATTTTCCTTATTCACATTCCTGTTAATCCTACCAGCCAATTGTTCATCACTATCAATCAATGAAGTGTCTTTAAATCCCAAATCCATATCAATATCCACACCTGCCTCTACAACCTGAGTTGTTATTAAAAGAATTTTCTTTTTGCGGTTGTTTTTGTCTTTCAAATAACTGATAATTTGCCTGCGGCGATGTTCTAAAATTGTTCCTGATAGCAAAAAAACTTCATCAAAAAACTTCTCTTTTTCACTAATAATCGTATGAAATTCCGATGCTGTTTTTTTAAAAATAAATTCAATGATAGTATATACGCTTCCTTCGGGTTTCGCATCTTCAAATTTGCACTTTGTGTACTCTTTTGATTTTTCTAATAACGTATCGGCAATATCATTTAATTGGATATCCTCTTCTTTTAACAAATCGAAATTAAAGTCAACCCTACCTCTGAAATTCACATTATTGAAATAATCTTTTTTTGCATTTGGCAATAAATAAACAAACTCATCTACCTGGTTTTTAATCACATTGAGTTTGTCCAACTTTGGTAATGTTGCTGACATTAGAATAAACTTGATATTAAACGCTTTGGCATATTGCCGAATAAAATAAATAATTTTATCCCAATGCTGTGGACTGTACGATTGCAACTCGTCAATCACGACTACTGAATTTGCGAGGCGGTGCAACAAATAATTTGTTTCTTTTTCGTTGGTTTTCAGAATATCGAAAAACTTAATATGCGTCATCAAGCAAAACGGATAATTTGCAAAGAGAAAATCAATATAATTTTTCTTCTCACTTCCGTACTGATCGTCTTCTCTTTTTTCAAAAGTTTTAAAACCGGCTTTGGAGTGTAACTCAATCAACTCGTTTTCATTTAGTCCCAATGTCTCTTTCAGGGATTTATAGGTCTGTGTAATTAGAGTAGTAAATGGGAATATATAAAACACTTTATTGAGTTTTCCGTCACTGTGTTTCAGCAATTCCATAGTTGCCAATAGCGACAGGTTTGTTTTTCCTCCTCCGGTAGGCGCTTCAATGTAAAAAAGGTTTTTATCTATGCTCTCTCTAATATTTCGGATTACCTCCGCAGCCATTATTTGACGAATAACATTCAAATTTTTCCCACTCTTCAATAATGGAATATCTTGTTTGACATCCAAGTTAGCATATGTATTGCGGTTGTAATTGAATTTTGTTTTTTGCTCATCAAACCATTCCCTTTCACTAACGTTTTTAAAAATCTCATCAATTCTCTCCTTTGTGAGTGTTCCAAAATTTGCAGGCATTTCATTCCAATTATTCATATAATGAGCCGTGGCAAGATAATCGGAAGCAGTGAGTAGCGAGTAGTTGAGTTTAATCAATGCGAATAATGGAAAACATTTTTCCTTTAACCTAACTAATAAACTCTCAATATATTTATCTTTCAGTTTTTGACCTGAGGGATCAATATATGCAGGATAATCAGAAACATTCGAGCAGTCTGCAAAGTCAAATAATAACAAATATTCTTTCAGATAATTTTGAATTTCTTCATCAAATTCAATATCAGTTTTATATTCGTTTAAAATTGGCGAATGATGTTTAATTATTGGGTAAGAAAACAAAAAAATCAAACCGTTTAATAACAATTTCTGCTCTCTATTGAATCTAAAATTCCTGAGAATGAAAAAATGATGAACTAAAAAAATATATGCACTTAATATTGAATGCTTATCACAAATGCCATTTATCCTTACTTTGAAAAATGGGTTTTGGTTTTTCATTTTTATTAATTGAAAATTCTCATTTACTTTTCCATAATCGTGATAAGCAATTGAATTGAAAAATAGCATCTTAACGAATTCAGCGACTTTATCATCAAGACGTGAGCTAAAAATTTCACTTATAAGTTCATCAGTAACCTTATCTAAAGCATGTATTTTTACAATATGTAAAAAATAGTCAATTACTAAATTATTATGTTCATAGAATTCCTCAGGTCTTTTCCAATTGTGTGTATGTGCTAAATAGTTATTAGCATTTCTTAATAGGTTATCTCTGTAATGACTAATCTTGATTTCCTGAAAGGTTTTAAAGCAAGTAGACATAGTTTTCATTAGAAAGTATCTTGTAGGACGTCCATACTCAACATAGTTTTAAAACAAGTAGACATAATTTTCATTCCCTATTGAATGTAAATTCTCAATTTCACTATTTCCGACACCACTTTCCAACAATGCGTTGGTATATTTAAACAACTTCAGCTCATATTGCAAAAGATGATCATGAAAAGTAAATGGTAGATGCTCGAAATAGAAGAAAGGCATAGAAAATTCAATATTATCAGGGTCGTCCATAATAGGTTTAATAGTTTTATCATCAGAAAAAACACTCAATATCCTAAATTCAGACTCCGGTTGCTTTTCTCCAAAATATTGGTATTCATTAAATAAAATGCGACCAGTAGAATCCATCCAGCTCGCTTGAAATTCATTTTTGCCTAGATAAGGTATATAATGCGATTCGCCATTTAATAAATTATTATACAAGCGAGAATAAACAGTATTGCTTTGATTATCTTTTTCAAAATCAATTAAAATGTAACATCGAAAGCAGGGCTCAATTAAGGTTTGTTCGCTTATGATTAAATTGCCTCCAGCTTCTTGACTTGCATATCCAACACTATTATTATATGTAATGGTTGTTTTTTGATAACTTGCTTTAAAAAATGGATTAGCAGGTTGTAATGGTTGAATTCCAATTTTCAAATCTTTCAGTACTTTATAATACTCAGGTATTTCTCCATTTTTTCTGTAACCATCCAGTCCGATAATAGATCCCAATATTCCCAATAACATCGGCTTATGCAGAATATTGTAAGTAAGATAAATATCCTTATTAACATCCGGCTTTTTTAGCACTGCCATATTTGCCCATAAGTCTATTGAGACAAGTTTTTTGCCACTCATACCCCTTAATATAAGCTTGTTTCAGTAATAACTACACCTTGTACTTTTTTATCTTCAGGTATACCTTTTAATTCAGTAACAGCCACATTGTATCCCAATTCAATTTTACCAATTTGAGAAACTTCATCTCCAATTTCTTGACCGTTATCGCCTTTATTTTTTTTCTTTGGTAGGCTTTCAAGAAGGTTGAATAATTTAGATAGATCAATAATGGATTTGCCATTTTTCTTTTCCAAATCAACATCTATCAGAAACTGCATATTAGGTAAGACTAATTTTGAGTTTTCCTTTAGTTCTATCCAAAGAAAGAGTTCATTTTCACTACCTATTTTTGAAGCACTATCATAATCAGTAACTCCTTTTTTCAGTCCTTTCTTCAAAATTTCAATATCGGCTTCATCAATAAAAATCTTATCGTCATCATGTAAATTGTGATTGTGTGTATCAAGATTGCTTGGATTAATTGAAAATTGGTGTACATAATGACCTTCTTCTAATTGGAACTGTGTCCCTAATGTTGTCGCCTCTTTATCAAGGCTTTTTTCATTGGAACTTCTGAAAGGTGACATTATTTGTTCTGAAAATCTCAATTCTGAATTTTTACCAGTTCGGTCTAAGCCATGGGTTATCTGCACCGGACCATGAATAGAAATATTAGTTTGATCAGCGAAGGTCGAACCAAACAATCGAACATCAATACATTTCAACAAATTCTTCAATAAAGCATATTTGTCAATTCCTCCGGTTGCCATATTATCCACTTGTTTAGCAAAATCTAAAAATGAATTTGCTTGATCTTGATTTTCGAACTCAATTATCTCTGCGTTATCGTCATTATTAGGGAAAATAAAAAACATCAAGTCTTCATTTCCCTCATCATTATTGATTAATGCTTTTACGCTCTCATAATCAGAAATTTCTTTGAGCTTTTTAACTTTATGTGTAATTTTTTTATTATTTTCTCCTTTATGGCTGAATACACTTTCAATTTTCGATTTGAACTGATAATTGTCCGATTCCTCATCTTTCAATTTTTTCCAAAATGCCGCATTCAAAGCATTTTCTTTTTTCGGCACAGCAGGTATTAAACCTTTGATTTCTCCACTATTTATATAGAAAAGAAAATACTCGTCATCCTTATTTAATAAGTCCGACTTTGGCAAAGTCCCAAACATCTTCACATAGGTTTCACCCAATGTTCTTGGCTGCATTTTATTGTCAAAATTTCTAAAATACATTATCCTGTTATGCTTACGTTCTACAACCTCTTTATTCTCAACCACTTCAATTCGCTCATAGTATTTCTTAATAAAGTGCTTGATTGTGTATTTCAACGCTTTATCTGTAGCATAAACAGTTCCGCTCGGCAATGTCCGTGGCTGTTTTGTGAAGTCGGCATTATAATTTGAAACTACGGATTTAACCATTGTAATTCCAAAAACTCTGTTTTTAAAAGTTGTTTTTGACATATTCGATTTGTTTTATATTAGTTATTTGAAATCTCGTTAATTGCACCAGGGAATAAAAGATTTTTGAAAAAATATCCACCTAAAAAGAATGGTAATAAATCTTTCATACTATTACTAATAGGATAAACATTTACTTGAGCAAACGGCAAATTGAATTCATTTGAATAACGCTCATGTTTATATTTTTCGAACTCTTCTTTTAGAGCTAATTTAAATTCTTTTGCCCTTGTCTTGTTAAGGAATGGTTCTAATCGAGCATAACTTTTATCTGCGGATCTAGTTTTGGATTGTATATAATAAACCACTTGCCCCGCTACAAAAGCAAATAATTCATCCTCTCCATCATTTAAAGAGCGGTTTCCTTTGATTATTTCTATTAGATCATTCCGGAATTGGTCAATTTTTGAAGCCATAGTATTATCGTTTTTTTTATTATTTAAAAAGTAATCATAAACACTAAACCATATATTCAGTTTGTTTAGTATTTTAAGTTGATTGGAGTGTTTGCCATTATTAAATTTATCTTTGTAAATATCATCTTTTAATCCAACAGTTAGTATTTCTTTAATGATATTGGCATTCAGCGCATTTCTTTGGGACTTATAGATATAGTCATAAAACGCTCTTCTGTATTTTGAAACCAATAAAAACATACTCCCACTGTAATTGCTTTCTTTTAAATCGTCAAAATATTTAAAAAGCATCAATCTATGATCTTTCTTGTTATTATCCTCCACCAAATATTCAGTAACCAAACCATTGTCAAATAATGGCATTACTATTTTTCTTTCAAAATCAAAAACATTTCTTATCGGAAGTTTTGATTTTTCAGTACCTGTATTATTAAAAATGTTTATAATTTCTAATCCTTCAACACCAAATTTGAATTCTTCTACAAAATCAAAATCTCTTAATTTCCCCCCTGTAAAATTGAATAAATAAAAATTGCTTAATTTAAATGAGATATTTTTCTCAAATATTTTATTTAGAACTTCTGTGAATCCAATACGAGTCTCTTTATCCTTAATTATTGAAATATTTTCGTTATATTCTTTCAAAAAAACATTCTGTTCTCCATTTCCTCCATTACCCGTATCATTAGAATCATTTTCATGCCAAATCATTATTGGCAAAGGATTGGGTAGAATTTTATTTATAGTAACAAGTTGTTCAAACTTTATTAAGGCTTTTGCCATATCACCATCTATAAACTGGCTGATCCCTTTTTGAAACATTGCCGTTTTATGTTCTAAATACGGCTTCTTCGAATTCAATCCATTCAAATAGTCGCTAATTCCGAAATTATTTTGCAAGTAATATCCATTATACTCATCAGTAAATACATCAGAGTATTCTTTAGTAGCTTTTTTATTCTCATCAAGTTGCTTTTGAAAAAGTAAATCATGAAAAATAAATTTTTCTTCAGTTTCTTTTTTGATATGTCCTAATTTGTAATCAACTTTATCTTGATTAAACCCTTTCTGTTCCAAGTATCTATCATGATATTTTTTAAAATCGGTATCTTGTATTTCGCCGTCCTCATTGGGGAAACTAATCAAATAAAAGTTAATATAATCTTCCTTTCCTAAAAGTGGAAATATCGTTTCTTCTTTTGTTTGGGTTGCATTATTTTCTTTTTCAGAAGTTGTTATTTTCAACGATTTGACTACTTCACGCTTTAATCGCAACACCTCATCCTTAAATTTGTCAGCGATATTTATTTCATTTATGTTAAGCTTTGCTATGCGATTAGCAACATTAAAAAATGAATCAAAATCCCCTGATGAAAGCTCCGAATAATTTTTCTTTTTAAATGAAATAATAAACGGATTACAAGCAAAAAGTTTTTTGTGAAATGCTTTATTCATATTGGTTCCTATCCTCCTTCCTAATGTTTCAATTTCCGTTATTCGTTCCAAATCAGAATTCGCTTCCCCAAAAGATTTCTTATTTGACAAAAATAGATACCCTATTTCTTCAAAGTTTTTGCTGTCATTCATTCTAAGAAAAATATGTAATCCATTGCTAGGCTTAATATTCCAGTTAAGGACATCAGATTCTATTCTTTCAATAAAATTCGCAAGTTCTTTTATCATATTTTCAACTCCGTTTTTAACAAAGGTAATAATATATTTCAAATACAAAACAATTGTTAAATTTATTTTATTATTTTTGTCGTCAAATAATCGGACCAAGAGGAATTGAAATAATGTAAAACAGTTATTTATAATCCCCCAAAGTATTTTTTGTTACTTGGGGGATTTTTTCTATACCCCTCCACCCCTCATCATTTTCTCCGCCTTTTATACATTCCTGTAAATGGTGTTTTAGTTTTCAATAAATGATCAGCGCTTTATCTTCTCAGTCAAGAGCATCAATTCTATATAGCCAAGTCTTCCCGCCTTTGTGTGTTCATCCCTCAATCCTCTAAGCTCGTTAAACAATTCCGGCATAAATTGAATTTCGTTCAAAACCACGCATTTGTCCTTAAATTGCGACAAGACAAAAGTTGGGTCATTTGTTAGCTTTTCCCTGTCGGTTTGACGCTCCAAATCGAGATACAGAAAATCTTTATCCGCCGTCATGCTCTTAGCCAAAGTTGTTTTTCCAACCTGTTTTGGACCGATGATTCCCGTCACCGGGAATACTTGCAAATACTCCCGAAACTCGTCGATAATATGTCTTTTTAATTTCATACTTTCCATGAAATATGGGATTTATATTCTCGATTTTCATGGTAAAGACAAGCGTTTATTTTCATATTGACAATGAAATGTCCCATTTATTTTACAATAAAAATGATTTTGGCGACAAGCGAAATCTATGGTACCACAGTTTCTGAGAACGGAATCTATATTTTCTCGAAAGCGCCGCACTCAAAATTATTCAAATCGTCGCGTTGGTCGTTTCGGTTGAGTTTGCACAGAATATCTTCTTCCCAATCATCGGAATGATGTTTTTTGCACACCACGCACAAATTGGGTACAGGAATATCGTTTTCATCCACTTTTGTTCCATCATCGTTGTAGATACCGCTTTCGAATTTGGGCAAATTAGCAAGTTTTTCCAACTCCATTTTCAATTGAACTGCCACCTCATTTTCCATCCATTTCTGCTTGAAATCGAACCACGCTTCGCGCCAATCGCTGTTATGAATAATGTGGTTGAAATTGGCAAACGGTTTGCGTCGGCTTAGCGCATCTATAAGTTGCGATTGAGTTTTTTTATCGCTGTCGAGCCGTTCAGCAAAGGCTTCCATTATCCGAAACCTTTCGTGCGAAGGAAGCGGAGAAAACTCTATTGTTGTTTCCCAATCCAGAAATTTCAATTCGTCCCAACCATAAAGGTCTTGCACTCTTTCTTGCGACTCTTCGGGTTCAAACGCGTCAATTTCCGATAAAACCTCTATTGGATAAGCATCGGTTTCCAACGTTTCGGGATTTAGAAAGCAAACCATTCCTGCATCTATATCCTGCGCGATGCTATTAACAACCGATTGGTATTTCTCGGGTAAATCTTTTATCGGAAAAAACTCTTCTTCATCGTCGAAAATTTCCGTTTTTAAAAAATCCAGAATTTTATCCAATTTTTCTTCGTTGTCCATAACCGAGCGGATTATGCCGAGAATTTGATTTAATCTATCGCTCATAATTCCTATATTGACGTGTTAAAAATCAGCATCTTCTCCGTAGAAATCATAAAAAATTTGCGCTATTTCGTCGGCAAAACCGTATCCGCACGGCGAAGCGTATTTTACGCAATCCACGCAGCGAAGCTTAAAGTCATTCAGCAAGCCGTTTTTCTCCATATATTTTAGTGCGGCTTTGAAGTTTGTCGCAGCGCTGTCGTAAAACTGCTCCCACATATCGCCGAACTCATAGGTAAACATACACGCGTTTTCGGGCAGTGTCAGCATCAAATCGGCAAGCATTATGGGCGACGGTTTTAACGCCCTGAAATCGGCAATGGCTTTTTTGCAGACCGAAAAGCGCGTTTTAGGGTTCCCCGATTTAGTGTTGGGATAAAATTCCGCAACGATAATTTTCCGGTATTTCTCCAACATCTCTTTTTCATTGGGGTTCATAAAGTAATTCAGGTACTCTTTTACCGGTTTCAGGTTTTTGTACATTTCCATCACCAATTCTACAAGTTGTTCTTGCGAAAGGGATTGCAGGTGTTTTTTTGGGGTAAGTTTGGACATAAAAAACATTAATTTTAAATAAGTGCCTTCTTCAACAAATTTAGTATATTTTTGCTTAAAACTTTAATCATTTAGAGATTCTCTATTATCACAATATTCTTTCGTAACACGGGAGCTTTTCACGTCCCCCCCTCTCACTTTATCGCTTCCCAAACCTCCCTCAGCATCTCATTTGTTTCCTCCAAATCGAACGCGTTTAAATCCCATTTTTCGTCATCTTCCATGCCGAGCCACTCTCTGTATTCTTCGTGTTCAGGATGCTCCGGATTGTTTACGGCTTCTACCATATCGTAAAATCCCCAGATGCCGCCGCAGTCGTCTGTCAGATTCGAACCTTTTCCGCCAATGCAAAGAGGAACGATTACTTTTTCGTCGCTAACATCAACCAATTCAACGATATGAGTCCAGTCATCACCAAAATCGTATATGTAAATGATTGTCTGTTTGGGTGCTTTGAAATAGTCTTTCAGCTTAATTTCCTCCGCGTCATAACGCTCTCCGTGAGGAAAAGTACTCGCTTTGGAAAGAGGCGCTTCCATGCCAAAATCATCGTCGAAATTGTAGCTAATTTCGGGTCTGCTACCCCAACCTTTCGGAGAGAACTTATACATGTGCGAACCATCCCACCCGAATAACGTCTGGATAATAATATGAAACTGATCAAACGTAATGTCTTCATTCACTTTCACTTTCCTCCAAATGGGAGGTTTTTGACTTCCGTCAACTTTAATTTTAAATACAAATGCCATAGTTGTTAATTGTTTAAATGATTTATAAGTCAGATTATATGGTGCTTACCATTCCAAATCCGGTACTATTTTTGCTGCCGCATCCGGTTTCGTATAAAATTTTTTGAAGTTCCTCGGGTGCCGTTAAGTTAAATTTGCACATAAATCCCCGAATTTGAGTTTGCTGCGGTGTATTAGCCTTTATGGTTATCAGACTGGATTTTGGACGGTTCAGAACGTTTATTCCAAAAGGGAAATCGGTTAGAGGGAATTCCTGCCGGTGCATTGCCCGGTATTTTTCGAGCAAGTTCTGCTTGATTAACCGTGCGGCTTCGGGATGATCGGGCGCGATATAAAGGTCTTGCTGGTTGTCTCTTTTCAAAGCGATGCAGATGGGCGACAGGCTCTCGTAGTTCATCGATTCTTTAAGTTGCGGCGGCGGCATTACTTCCACGTTTCTTACCGAAAATCGCACATTCGCTTCGCGCGTCCCGATTTCGAGCGTTTGGTTTTGAAACAAGCCTTGGATAAACTCCTGCGTACTTCGTTCGGGAAGAAACGAAATTTGCCATTCCACCGTATCGGATTGGATATTCAGAAACTCTTTTTCGATGCGGTATTTAGGAACATTCAGGCGAGAAAAAGTGAACAGTTTAAACCGTTTTCCGCTCTCGGTTTTGAAACCGTTTTGGTGAAGCCACTCCGAAAAATCTTTATCGGCATTGGCGAGAATTTTATATATCGCGGCGGAACATTCGTATTGATAATTCAGTGGAATTCGGGTGCCGAAAGCGTGTTTATCGATAGATAGGGTAAGTTTAAAACGCATCTCTTGTAATGTGTGTTATTTTTAAGTTTTACGGCTATAAAGATAGAAAAAAACTGACAGGAAAAGGATATTTTCAGCTAAATTTGAGTAAAGCCTGTTAATTCAACGAACAACTTTCACGGCAAAAGGAAAATTCGTATCGAGTTTGGCAAAATATAAGATTTAATCGAAGACATTCTGTTTCTTCAAGCCATAAGTTAAATTGACCGGGATAACAAGTCCGTTACGAAAATAATTTGTATTTTTATTGCTCGTTGGATGCTGTCAAATCGCTGAATGATATTAAGCAAAGCACTGATAATGAAATATCATTTTTCACAGTTTAAATATCATTGGCAAAAGTCTGCTGTTATCGATACGGGTTATTTTTGTTTTTTGGAGATATTGGACATCCTGTCTAATTACCAAGTCGTAACGGAAAACTCTTTTTTTTCAAAAAATATACCAAACACATTTTCGAATGAAATTCATAAAGAAAACAACTAAACTCATTATCATAATTGTTTTGTCGAGCATTTTCGGATGTTCTCAGAGCAATGTTTTAAAAATCACCGATTTAAAATGTGAAAACTTACGAAATCCTTTGGGGATGAATACGTCTCAACCCCGGTTTAGTTGGAAAAACATTTCGGGAAAAGAGGGTAAGAATCAGACTGCTTATCAGATACTCGTTGCCTGCGATTCCCGATATTTAACGGAAGAAAAAGCCGATTACTGGAACTCGGGAAAGATTAGCTCATCATCCACTATTTTGATCGATTATCAAGGAAAAAATATCGACTCACGTCGAATACTCTATTGGAAAGTCCGCACATGGGATGAGAACGACAACGTTTCCGAGTGGAGTGAAGCAGGCACATTCAGCATCGGTTTGCTGGATGATAGCGATTGGTCGGCCTCTTACATCGGTTATCCCGCTGAAAACGGATTTCAGCATTGCCCCCAATTCAGAAAGGTGTTTTCGATAAAAAAGATAAACAAAGACGAATCTTTTCTGCTTCATGTTAACAGTTTGGGTTATCACGAGGCGTTTTTGAACGGACAAAAAGTCGGAGACGAGGTTCTTTCGCCCGCGGTTTCACAATTTAACAAGCGTTCGTTAATCAATACTTACGATGTTACATCGTACGTAACAGAAGGTGAAAACAATCTGATTATCTGGTTAGGCAGCGGCTGGTATTCCAAGGGATTGCCGGGTGTGATTGGCGATGGACCGTTAGTGAAAGCGCAGTTGGAAAAGATTTCGGGCGATTCATCTGAGAATATAGTTTCGACCGACGGCAGCTGGATGGCACGAAACAGTGAATACACGCGTATCAGTGATTGGATGTCGGGGCGATACGGAGGAGAGGAAGTCTCGGGAAATTTGGAAACGCAAAACCTCGTTTTTACAGAACCCGATAAATTGACCTGGAGCAAAGCATCCGTTGTAGAAGTTCCGACACATGCGATAACACCTCAAATGGTTGAATCCAACAGAATTATAAAAGAAATAAAGTCCAAAAAAATTGACAAAATCAACGACAGTACTTTTCTGGTAGATATGGGAACAACCCTTACCGGATGGGTCGAGATAACCTTTCCCCAACTAAAAAAGGCACAGCAAGTTGTTTTGGAATACTCGGATCATCTGAACGATAAGGGCGAAATAGTCAACCAAGGACAAATTGACCGTTACATTGCATCGGGAAGTGGAACGGAGTTTTTCAAAAATAAATTCAACTACCACGGATTCAGATATGTGCAACTATCAAATCTTAGCGAAGCGCCCGAACTCGCCTCCATGAAAGCACATCTTATCCATACCGATTTTGAACTCACTTCGTCATTCGAATGTTCCGACCCTGACCTGAATCGTATTCACGACATGGTATTCTACACCTTGCAATGTTTGGGATTGGGTGGTTATTTAGTGGATTGTCCGCAAATTGAAAGATTAGGTTACGGCGGCGACGGCAATGCATCTACGGTTACCACCCAAACCATGTTCAATCTCGCGCCGCTTTATACCAACTGGTTAGATGCATGGCATGACGTAATCCGCGAAGACGGAAGCATGCCGCATACCGCTCCGAATCCGTACGCCGCCGGCGGAGGCCCGTATTGGTGCGGGTTTATTATATCGGCATCGTGGCACACGTATCAGAACTACGGAGATATCAAGACGTTGGAAAAGTATTATCCGGTTATGCAGAAATGGCTCGGATACGTTGAGAATCACAGTGTGGACGGATTATTGAAACGATGGCCCGACACCGATTACAGGGCTTGGTATTTAGGCGACTGGGCTACCCCGGATGGAGTTGGAAATCCCAATCATTTAGATGAAAAATCGGTGGATTTGGTGAACAACAGTTACCTGTCCGTTTGCTTTAGCCAGATGGCTGATATTGCCGGTGTCTTAGGTAAAGAAAATGACAAAAAACACTATCGGGAAAAGAAAATTCAGTTGAATAAAATAATTCACGATACTTTTTTTGATGCCGTCTCAGGTATTTATGGGACCGGCTCACAAATAGACCTTATTTTCCCCATGCTTGCCGAAGTTGTTCCGCATCATCAACAGGAAAACCTGACAAAGACATTGATTGAAAGAACCGAAACACTTAATAAAGGCCATATTAACACAGGACTTGTAGGGATACCCGTAATGATGGAATGGGCAACAAAAAACAACCGACCGGAATTTATTTACTCCTTGCTCAAAAAGAAATCGTATCCCGGCTATCTGCACATGCTGGAAAACGGAGCTACGACCACGTGGGAACACTGGAACGGAGCCAGAAGCCGAATTCACAATTGCTACAACGGCGTCGGACAATGGTTCTATCAATCCGTAGGAGGAATACGGCAAATTGACGGGAAAACCGCATACAGCGAATTTCTTATCGATCCCCAGATTCCTGCCGGCATAACGTGGGCCAAGACTCGGATTGAGACTCCAAAAGGATTGGTGCGGGTTCATTGGGAGATTATAGGCAGCAAAATGAAGATGGACGTAGAAATTCCTGTTGGATCCATTGCAAAAATAAGCTGTCCCCACAATGCTTCCGTTAGAATTAGCAATAAACTGCATCAACCCACGCGTGAATCAATTGAGTTACAGAGCGGAAAGTATACCGTTGAGTATGAGTTATAAAACTAAATGTCATGAGTAAAAAAATATTTCAGCTTTTCTTAACACTGTTTATCCTTCCATTTACAATTTATGGACAAACAAGCGTAAAAAACCTAAAGTGTGAATACCTCGAAAACCCTATCGGAATCGATGAAGTCCATCCACGGTTTACGTGGCAAATGGAATCGCAAAAGTTCGGAAACTCTCAAATCGCGTATGAATTGGTGGTGGGCACCGTTGAGTCGGAAGTGGCATTGGGAAACGGCGATACGTGGGAATCCGGAATCGTGAGTAGTTCCGTTATCCCTGTAGTTTATCGCGGCGCGAAGTTAAAGCCTTTTACCCGATACTTCTGGAGTGTGCGTGTGCAAGATGAAAGCAACGAATGGTCGAATTGGTTTAAGCCTCACTATTTCGAAACCGGAATGATGGGACAATTGAACTGGAAAGGAAAATGGATTACCGACACGTACGATTTCAACGTGAAACCGGCAGCTTATTTCCGCAGGGATTTTAAAACAGATAAAACGATACAATCTGCACGGGTATACATTGCAGTGGCCGGACTTTACGAACTGTCCATTAACGGAAAACGCATTGGCGACCATCGGCTCGATCCGACTTATACACGTTTCGACAGACGTAACCTATATGTTACTTACGATGTTACGGAAAACCTTCAACAAGGTAGTAACGTAATCGGCGTTCTACTGGGAAACGGCTGGTACAACCACCAATCCACTGCGGTGTGGTACTTCGATAAAGCTCCGTGGCGTGCGCGTCCGAAATTCTGTATGGACGTTCACATCACCTATTCCGACGGATCCAAAGAAATCATCGCGACCGACGAGAGTTGGCAAACCTCGGAAAGCCCGGTTATTTTCAACAGCATTTACACTGCCGAACATTACGATGCCCGAAAAGAGCAGACCGGATGGGATACGCCGGATTTCGACACGAAAGGATGGCGTGGTATTTATACTACCGGAGCGCCATCGCAAAACATTGTGTCGCAAGCGTTGCATCCGATTCGTAATGTACTGGAATATCAGCCGGTTAGCTTGAAAAAGATTGACGACCGCACGTGGCTTTATGATTTTGGTCAAAATATGTCGGGAGTAACCCGCATAAAAATCAGGGGAGACGAAGGAACAACCATTCGGCTGAAGCACGTGGAGCGACTTGATTCAGCCGGACGGGCAGATATGTCGAACATCGACGAGCATTATCGTCCCACCGATGATTCAGACCCTTTTCAGACCGATATTTTTATTCTTAGCGGCAAGAAAGAAGATGAATTTATGCCCCGCTTTAATTACAAGGGCTTTCAGTACGTGGAAGTTACTACGGATAAACCGCTAACCCTGTCAAAAGAAAACCTCACTGCCTATTTTATGCACAGCGATGTGCCTCCGATTGGCGAAATAAACTCATCCAATAACACGCTGAACAAGATTTGGCAGGCATCCAACGCGTCATATCTCTCCAATTTGTTTGGCTATCCCACCGATTGTCCGCAGCGCGAGAAAAACGGTTGGACGGGCGACGCGCATATCGCTATTGAAGTAGGATTATACAATTTCGATGGAATTACGGTGTACGAAAAATGGTTAGCCGATCATCGCGACGAACAACAACCCAACGGAGTTCTTCCCGCCATAATACCTTCAAGCGGATGGGGTTATCAGTGGGCAAACGGTCCCGATTGGACAAGTACTATCGCCATAATCCCGTGGAATATTTATCTTTTTTACGGCGATTCGAGGCTGTTAGAACTGTGCTACGACAATATCAAACGATACGTGGATTATATCGATAAAAATTATCCTTCCGGATTAACTGACTGGGGTCTTGGCGATTGGGTTCCGGTGAAATCGGTGACGCCCAAAGAGTTCACTTCGAGCGCTTATTATTATATCGATGCGCTTATCCTTGCCAAAACAGCGAAATTATTGGGTAAAACAGCCGATTTCGAGAAATATTCCGGTCTTGCCGAAAAAATAAAATCGGCAATCAATAAGAAATACCTCAACTACGAAACCGGAATTTACGGAACCGGATTGCAAACAGAATTGAGCGTGGCTTTGCATTGGGGTTTGGTTCCCGAAAGCCTAAGGGACAAAGTTGCAGCTAATTTGGCAAAACGGGTGGAGCAAGACAACAAACACATCGATGTGGGATTGTTGGGCACTAAAACCATTCTGAACGCGTTAAGCGAAAACGGATACGCCGAACTGGCTTACGAAGTGGCATCGCAGGAAACATTTCCATCGTGGGGATGGTGGATAGTGAACGGAGCCACCACTTTTTACGAAAACTGGCCGTTGGACGCAGGAAGGGATATCTCCATGAACCATATAATGTTCGGTGAAATCAATGCTTGGTATTATAAAGCGTTGGGCGGAATTTTTCACGATGAAAGTCAGCCCGGATTTAAAAATATTATCCTCAAACCCAATTTTGTATCCGGGCTGTCACATTTCGAAGCGTCGCATGAGAGTCCTTACGGCAACATCGTCTCTTCGTGGAGAAGGAAAAGTCGAACAATCGAATACAACGTTACCGTGCCTGCTAACAGCGCGGCAACACTGTATTTAAACGCAAGAAACATTAGAGAGAATAACAAACCTCTTGAAAAAAATCCGTTGATTAACGTAAAGAAATCCGAGCAAGAAAGGCACGTATTAATGCTTAAATCAGGGACTTACAAATTTATTATACGATAAATAATCTGCATACAAAATTAGTATAAATGAAGAAGCATTGGATATTGCTCATTGCAATTGTAGGAATTTCGTCGGGGTTCGGATTTAGTTACTGTCATAGCAGTTTACCGCCCAATTTAAGTTTTATCAAACTTGTTTGCGAGCACGAAGAATCCCCGTTATTGGTGGAAGGAGTAACTCCCCGTTTCGGCTGGCAATTGCAGTCAACTGAAAACGGAGCAGAGCAAACAGCCTATGAGTTAGAGGTTTTCGATAATAAAAACAAAACCATCTGGAGTTCGGGAAAGAAAGTATCCGACAAAAGTCAACATATCCCATACACGGGAAAAAACAATTTATATCCCGGAGAAAAATATCAGTGGCGGGTTCGTGTTTGGGACAATAAGAACAGAAGCACCGGATGGAGTAAAAACGCCGATTTTCGTTTAGCTCCCGATAAAAAACATCTCAACGCGCATTGGATAAGCGCCATAAAAAGAGAGGATTCCAACCTACCCAAAGGAAGAGATTACCACGCTTTAGCAGAATCTTCTGAGAAAGCACAACGTTGGCGAGAGACTAATCCTCTGTCGAGAAGGAGTATTTATTTGCGGAAATCATTTTCAGCACAAAAAGCAATCAAAGATGCGATTATCTACATCTGCGGATTGGGACACTACGAGCTTTCCTTAAACGGAGAGAAAATCGGAAACGATCAATACAACCCGTTGTGGAGCGATTACGATAAAACAATTTACTACAACGTTTACGATCTTACCGACAAAGTAAAAAGGGGAAATAACGCTATCGGAGTACTTCTCGGAAACGGTTTTTACAACGAACAAGGCGGCCGTTATAAGAAAATGCAGGTAAGTTTCGGCCCTCCTACCCTGTTTCTGAAACTCGATATCACTTATTCCGACGGCACAAAAGAAGAAATAATCTCGGACAAAGACTGGAAATATTCTCCGAGTCCCATCGTTTTTAACAGTATGTACGGCGGCGAAGATTACGACGCGCGATTGGAGCAATCGGGGTGGGATACTCCGAACTTCAATGACTCCCAGTGGTTGCCCGTTGTTGCAGATGACGCGCCCCATGGAGAGCTAAAACCTCAAACCTCTACTCCGGTAAGAGAAATGGAGTATTTCAATATCAAGGAGAGCCGGAAAATTGGTGATTCTTATGTGTTGGATATGGGACAAAACCTCTCCGGTTATCCCGTATTTACCGTGCAAGGGAAAAAAGGAGACAAAATCCGATTGACGGTTGCCGAACGCATAAACGACGATGGCAGTATAAATCAATCGCAATCGGGCGGCCCTTATTATTACGAATATACGCTGAAAGGGGATAGCGATGAGGTCTGGAAACCGCGATTTTCGTATTACGGATTCCGGTATATTCAGGTAGAGGGAGCCAAATTGGCGGAGTCACAAGACAACAGGAACATTCCGATTATAAAAGATATAAAATCGGTCTTTGTGTACAACTCGGCTGAACAGGCAGGCAGCTTTAATTCTTCCAACAAAATTTTCAACAACGCGCATAATTTAATCGTGAATGCCATAAAAAGCAATATGCATGCCGTATTCACCGATTGTCCGCACAGAGAAAAACTCGGATGGCTGGAAGAAATTCATTTAAATGGACCGGGACTATATTATAACTTCAACTTGGCCAGGTTTGCGCCAAAAATAATGCAGGACATCCGCGATGCTCAGCTACCAAACGGACTGATAACAAGTATTGCACCCGAGTACGTGGTTTTTGAAGGCGGTTTCCGCGATTCACCCGAGTGGGGAAGCGCCGGGGTAATTTTCCCGTTTATGTATTACGAATTTTACGGCGACAACTCTCTGATTATTGAGTATTACGATGTAATGAAAAAATATGTCGATTACCTGACTACAACGGCCAAAAATCACATCGTTTCGCATGGCTTGGGCGACTGGTGCGATTATCGTGAAGATCAACCTTATGGTGTTTCGCACAATACTCCTATTTCGTTATCTGCTACCGCCCATTACTATATGGTCATTGATTATTTGGTTCAGGCAGCTGAGATGATGAATAAAAAAGAGGATATTGCTTTTTATTCAAACCTTAAAAAAAACGTAAAGAGTGCGTTCAACAACGAGTTTTTCGACAACAATACCAAACAATACGGAACGGGAAGCCAAGCATCTAATGCCATGCCCTTGTTTGCGGGATTGGTTGACTCGAAAGATAAACAGGCAGTTCTCGACAACTTAGTTAAAGACATCGAAGAAAAGGGATTTCGGCTTTCTACCGGAGACGTGGGCAACCGGTATTTGTTTCAGGCATTAGCAAGAAACGGGTTGAACGAAGTGATGTATAAGATGCATAATCACAACGAAGTTCCGGGATACGGCTTTCAGCTCCAGTTTGGGGCAACTACGCTTACCGAGCTTTGGGACCCGAGAAAAGGCGCATCGTGGAATCATTTTATGATGGGACAAATCGAGGAGTGGTTTTTTAGGTCGTTAGCAGGAATAAATGTAGAAGAAAACAACTACACCAGATTTAAAAACTTCCATATTGCGCCTCAGGTTGTGGGTGATCTTACGTTCGTAAACGCGTCTTACAAAACATTATACGGAACAATTAAGGTACACTGGAAAATAGATGACGGGCTCTTCAAAATGGATGTGGAAATTCCCGTTAATTGCGAAGCAAAAGTCTATTTGCCTCATGAAACGAATTATACAACTGTGAAAAGCGGGAAGTATAGTTTTGAGAAGAAGCTAAATTAAACAACTACCCTCAAAGGATGTTTTTATTATAAAATATTGAAAACAAAGTCTTTACACACTCTATAAAAAGAAGTAAAATCAATCAAAAAATCGACAACTTTGTTTTCGTTGTAAATTCTTCCAGAAACAGCATTCCTTTGTAGGAATTCCCTTTCTTGTTGAGACGCGGACTCCAAACGGCGATGGAGTATTTTTCGGGATGCACGGCAACGATTCCTCCGCCCACGCCGCTTTTCCCGGGAAGTCCTACTTTGAAGGTAAATTGTCCGGCTTCGTCGTAAAAACCACAGGTTTGCATTAGCGCGTTAGTACGCTTGGTGCGACTGGGTGATAGAATTTGTTCGCCGGAGTGTGGAACAATACCGTTATTGGCGAGGAAAAGAAACGCTTCCGACAGCTCACGGCAACTCATTTCTATGGAGCAGATGGTGAAATAGAGATCCATTACTTTATCGATATTGTTTCTGATGTTTCCGAAAGATTTCATCAGATTTACCAGCGCGTAGTTTCGGAAACCGGTTTTCTTTTCGGAATGTGCCACGATGGAGTTATAATCGATGGTGCTGTTCTTCGACAGGCTGCGGATAAATGAGAGAACGTTTTCTTTGGGTGAAGCCAATTCATCGACCAAAATATCGCATACCACGATGGCGCCGGCATTGATAAACGGATTTCGGGGAATTCCCTTGTCGTACTCCAATTGTATGAGCGAGTTGAAAGGGGTTCCGGCAGGTTCCAAATCCATCCGTTCCCAAATATTGCTTTTCACCCGCGAATAGGCAAGCACAAATGTAAACACTTTGGCGATACTTTGAATGGAGAACCTGACATCTGAATCGCCGAAGGCGGAATGTTCGCCATCGACCGTGGTTAGATGTACACCGAATTGATTGGGGTTGATGTGTGCCAGTTCGGGTATATAATCGGCTACATGGCCGGTGTCTTCAACGTGTTGAAGTTCGTTATGGATTTCTTGGAAGATTTGTTGGTAGTTCATTTTTAATGTTTAAAGTTTAAAGTTTGATGTTTAGTCGAACATTAATGAAAGCAAGTGAAAGAGAATTAATATTGAAGATTCTTGTTATTTCTCCATTTTGTTTATCAATTCAAAGCATAATTTTTCAATATTCCCCATTTTAGAATCAAAAGCAGAAACATTTGACAAAATAATTGCAGCTGTTTTGCTGTCGGTATTTACAATCATTGACGAAGAATATCCACCGGTTCCGCCGTTGTGGAAAAACAGGTCATTACCTGTATCAGATTTAAGGATGTGCCAGCCTAACCCAATCTTCATAGTGTTATCGATCTCAAAAGTTGGAATTCTCGTTAACTCGAGTTCTTTATTTTCAGAGCTAAATTGAGCATTCGCAAATTTTGCTAGATCCTTAGTTGTCGATAGTATTCCTCCTCCACCAAATAAAACATCAAAATCCCAATTAGGTACTATTTCCCCTTCTTGATTACGTCCTTCCACAGGTTTGTTTCCCAAACTTTCAGAATTTGTGAAAGAATTGCTCATTTCATATTTATCGAAAACTTTTTTTTGCAGTAATCTTTGAAAAGTTGTTTTTTGAGATAATCCAAGTGTATAGCCCAACAATCCGGCTCCTAAATTTGAGTAGGAGTAGATTAAAGAAGATTGGTTTTCAAGTTTTAAGAAATTATTCAGGTAATCTTCAATTTGATTTTTTCCGTATTGCTTGTATGGATTGGATTCATCTGATAAATCTAAATTTTCGGGTAATCGTGGTAGTCCCGAAGTGTGATTAGCTAAACTTTCAAAACTTATTCTGATGTTATCTTTAAAGGTGAACGGGTAATAAGAATTTATGTAATTTGTCAATCTAATTTTTTTATTCACAACAAGCGTGGCTAAGACTGTCGAGGTGAAAACTTTTGTGATAGAGCCAATTTCAAAAATTTTCTCTTGATTTTCTATAGGTTTTATTGTGTCATTTTTTTTTATGATGCCATAATAACTTGTTTTTCCATGTTGTATTAAGGCAATGGAAAGTTGGATATTGTTTGGAAAATTCTTGGATTTTGAAAATATTATTTCGGCAATTTCTTTTGGATAATCGTTCAGTGCATTTACAGTATTACTTTCTGCTTCTTGAGGCTTATGGTATGGCTCTATCAGAAGACCATTTATTTGATTTTTATCGTCAAGTGAAATATTTACCGATAAAACTGCATTTTCAAAATACGTTTTATAAGTTGCATATGTTTCTTTTTGGTAATTTATAAACTCTTTGCTCTTTATTTTACCGACTTGATTTTTTAAATTCGATAGAAATTCTTTTGTGTTTTCAATGGATAATACCTGTTTCATTTCAGGCGAAAAACTATGGAAAACTTCGTCATATTTCTCAGCATTGTAATTTGCTTGGAAGCTTTGCATTGTAATTCTATAATTTTCAGTCTGAGCAAATAATAAATTTGCAGTTAAAATTGTTATTAGGAAAGATAATAGTCTTTTCATGCGGATTACTTGTACGGGGACAACTATCACCTTGACAAAACGTAATTTAGTTTATCGTTTTACTACAGGTGTATACATTATGTAAACATTTTTACAAAATTAGTAATTTTATTCTGTTTATCAGATGTTTCTCTTTATTCAACATGACATTAATCATCTGGCATCTGACATCTGACTTCGGACATCCATCATTCTTCTGCCTCACTGAAATTGAATATACACCGGCCTTGGGCTTAACTTCAACAATTCTTCCGGTGTGAGCATGTGATGCGGATATTGTTTGGTATCGTTTTTATAGAAAAGTTTGAATCCGGTAAATTGAACGGGTTCAGGGCGGATAAATCTGTCGTAGGTGCTGTATTTTAGTTCGGGGCGGCCGAAACCGTCCATATCGATAACGATTTGTACTTCGGGGCGCAGAACGATGTTTTTATAATTGGTGAGCATCCCTTGGGTGAAACGATGAACAATCAGCATTTTGGGCGGAAGATTATTCTCCTGAACCAGATTAGCCAAATATTCCGAACAAAAATTAATGTCTTCTGCATCGAATGTGCCTATCTTTTTTCCGGGAGGCGTACCGTCTTTCATCGAAAATTCGGGGTCAATACCCAAATGCACGTGCGGCATGAGCAAATACTTCTCCAACTGCGGAATTTCCTGCTCTACCGTACTTAATCCTACCTGCACATCGAGAAAAACCAACGCGTCGCGCATTTTAGCAATCGCCAGCGCCGAATCTATTTGGTGTTCGGGCATTCGGTAGCGGTATTTCCCGTCGCTCCATGGCGAACCTTGCGCCACAACCGCGATATAGTGAATAGCGGGTACGGCGGGGGTTTCGGGATCGGCAGCATTCCAAGCATCTACTTCCTTATCGAGTCTTCGCCACATTTCGTCGGGTGGATATTCGCCCAGTGCTCCCATTTGCTTGGAGTATAGGTTTCCGTAATAAGCCACTACGCGCTTGTAGGGCAAGACAGCACCCTCGAGTGGCACCGGTTGGTTTGGCACGGGCCACAATCCGGTGGTGTCGCCATTGGCGATATGGAGGAGCAGGCTGTCGTACTCGGCTTGGTCTATCGGTTTTCTAACATCGGAAACTTCTTGATCTTCGGCCTTTTCGGAAACGACTGTTGTTGAATCATTTTCATTTTTTGACTGTGAACCCGATTTTCCGTTGCAGGCAGTCATACCGACAAGCAAAATGCAAAAAGCGAGAAAGAGTAGTCTTTTCATCAGCAAGATTGTTGAGTAATTTATAGAAATATCTAAAATTATTGACAGGCTTTCGGCGATAATCCCGTTTGAGCAGGAAGTAAAAACTCCGCTGATAAACAGATAGATTGTTGACGAACTCAACGCCACGATTTTATCTCAAACGAAGTTCGTCTGTCATTTTGTCTATCGCACAAGCTTATCTATTGAAATCCCTTGTTCTTTATCTAATCGATTAGTACTACAAATATAATTTAAAATTCGCTAATAACCGGATTTTCCCGCGATTGAAATCACTTTTTTCTGAAAACATAACATCCCGCTTCCGACGGATGGTCTTATGCGTAATCGTCCGGTTTTTCGTTTTCAAAAGATGTATAATCAATGGTTAAATGTTTCTCTAATTAATTAGGATTGACGTGTACCGATTCGGGAGCATTATCGACTACATGGCCGACTTCTTCAATATGTTGAAGTTAGTTGTATATTTCTTGGAAGGTTTGCTGGTGGTTGATGTTTGATGTTTGACGTTTGAAGTTTGAAGTTTAGGGTTTAGGTTTAGGATTTAAAGTTTAGCAGTAAGATTAATGAAAATATATGAATATCCGCATTTTTGCCTAATGGCTTGAATTGAAAATCGGCGGAGCCAAATGCCATATTTTCATAACCGTAAGTCGCCGCTTTGCTATGACTTACGGTGAAGTCTACAGAAATCATATCCGCCTGTAAGGCGGTACTTGTGAAATCGTTTATGTGCCGCCACTCCGGGCGGAGCCTTGGGAGAGATATTCCTTCCCGCAGGCGAATAAATCGCCTACGGTTATAAAAATGTTGCCTTTCAGGCAAGCTTGATTAGTTATTTTTTTAATTTTACAATATTTACAATCATTAGAGTTCATTCTGAATAAAATGATATGGAATTATTATTTAGAGTTTTACCCGAAGGGTAATATTTTCATAACCGTATGCAATCCGTCGGCAGGCGGAGCAGCTTACGGAGAAAATGCCCTCTGAATTATCCGCCTGAAAGGCGGCACTTTAAAAGTTCGACCACTTCGGGTCGGGTTGGGAGAAGACGCTCCTACCGTAGGCCAATGGCCTACGGTTATGAAAGTAACACCTTTCAGGTGTAATATCCTTGTAAATTAAATACATAACAAACTAATCAAGATAAACTCTATTGATAAAAAAATCCTCCTGTTCCTCAGTTGTGGTAAAACAGGTCTTTTCATTCGGATTAATTATATGTAGCTATTTTACATTGTTCCATATAACATTACACATCTACAAGTTTTTCTTCACAAATGACAAATCTCGCAGATATTTCGAATGAAAAACAGAACTATATCACTTATAGCCAAATCATTAATATCACACAAAAGGTAAGTGTTGTTTTTACCGAAGTATTCAAAACCTATTGAACACTTTTCTAACGGCTTAATCAAACACTATTTGAAAGAATTTTTAAAACACTTCGTCACTTTATCTCTAACGTTACAATGGATTTAGCCGGAATTTCTACAACTAAACCGTTCCTTATTTTTGAGATTCCACTGAATGGAGTAATCTGTACTTTATTGGGATTATCGAAAGTATTATGGTCTGTCAAATGTGAGGAAGTCAAAATCTCGCCTTTAACGGTTTTATTGTGAATATCAGGCAACTCAATAGTCACCTCCTGTGAATGACGTGTATCTACGTTGGATAACGAAATATGTACGACACCGGCTTTATCTTTTGAAGCCGTAGCACTCACTAACGGAATAACGCGATTGTCTCCTACACTCTTCTTCTCTGTTGTAATATCCATGGGAAGATAGTATGCATCCTGATGTACTTTATACATGTTAAAAACATGATAGGTGGGTGTCAGAACCATTTCTCCTTTGTCATTAGTAAGAATCATGGCTTGTAAAACATTCACCATTTGAGCTATGTTGGCCATGCTTAACCTATCGGTGTATTTATGGAAAACATCGAAGGTTAGTGAAGCTACAAAAGCGTCTCTCAATGCATTTTGTTGATAAAGATGTCCTCTTATCGTTCCGGGCTCTTCGTCCCACCATGTACCCCACTCGTCTAATAATAGTCCAACCCTTTTATTCGGATCGTATTTATCCATTATTTCAATATGCTTTTTAATCACTTGTTCCATTTCCAGCGCCTTTCCCATTGTCCAGTAAAAGTCATCTTCGGTAAACTGTGTTGCTGCTCCTTTACTTCCGCTCCATCCTTTTACGGTATAATAATGCAACGACAGACCGTGCATTTGGCGCGCAGCGTTTTTCATCAACACTTCAGTCCAGTTGTAATCGTAATCACTGGCTCCGCTTGCCACTTTGTATAAGCGATTATCACCGTAGTTTCGGCAGTATGTTTGGTATCTTCTATACAAATCTGCGTAATACTCGGGACGCATATTTCCGCCGCAGCCCCAACTTTCGTTACCCACTCCAAAAAATTTTACTTTCCAAGGCTTATCTCTTCCATTTTCTCTTCTGAGATTTGCCATGGGCGAATCGCCGTCGGAAGTCATGTATTCAACCCATTTAGCCATTTCTTCAACGGTTCCGCTTCCAACATTTCCGCTTATATATGGCTCTGCACCGATTAATTCACAAAAATTTAAAAATTCGTGAGTTCCGAAACTGTTGTCTTCAATTGTTCCTCCCCAATTGGTGTTTACCATTGTTGGCCTTTTTTCTCTCGGACCTATACCGTCCATCCAATGATATTCATCGGCAAAACAGCCACCGGGCCAGCGGATTACAGGTACTTTTAGTTCTTTTAAAGCATTTAATACATCGGTACGATAACCGTTTGTATTTGGAATTGATGAGTTCTCTCCTACCCATATTCCTCCATAAATACAAGTTCCTAAGTGTTCTGCAAATTGTCCGTATATTTCTTTGTGGATTACTCTGTCTGCTCTATCGGTATTAACTGTTATCGACGTTTTATTTTGTCCCAGTACCGAAGCTGAAATAAATAATAGTGCAAATGAGATGTATTTTTTCATGAGTTTTTATTTTTAATTAAAATTTTCTTACTCTATAAAATAGTTTAATTCAAAAAATGAGAAACTTTTTAAAAAGTTGATAAGAAATTAATTGAATTGTAATATTCAAATTAAGTTTACGTACATATTGGAAGAGGGTGAACCACAAATGCGACTTCACCCTCTATCAATTCTTTATTCAAATATCTATTTAGACACTACACAGGTCATTAGTCGAATCCTGGAGTAGTTTGTTTTAATAACTTATTTGAATTAAGCGCTCTTGAGGGAATTGGAAAAACTGTATTATCTCTGCTATCCGCTGGTTTGTCCCACCACTCATTACCAAAACGTTTCCATCTCACTAAATCGGTGCGACGATGTCTTTCTCCCAGAAATTCACGTCCCAACTCGTCAACAACTTCATCTTCGGTAAGTTTTGCGATGTTCTGCTCATAACTATTTGCGCTCCATTTTGAGGCCGGGAAGTTGCGTTTACGAACTGCGTCAAACATTTTTGCAGCTCCTGCTACATCTCCCTCACGGAACATACATTCTGCAACAACATAGTACATTTCAGACAAACGTATTTCCGCAACCCAGTTGTTTTGAAACAAACCTTTTTCTTCAGGCAACCACGGAAATTTAATAAATCGAACCCCTGAATTTTCTTCACCGGTAGAAACATGTGAGCCTTTAGCCAAACCTGCAGCACCTTCAGAAAATCGTCCTACTTGGTCAACATAAATCAAAGGTTTTCCGTTCCATTCTTCTGTTCCTAAAATTTTTTCATCCGTGAAGCCAAAGCCCGTCTCACGATCGTAAGCATATTGCTGTCCGATCAGGAAAAAACCATCATAACCGGTATCTGTGGTTTTAAACGGTTGTTTGCGGAAATCATCATCACTAAATTTTTCATATGGTTTGCCTAATTTATATGGATATAAATTTCCTTCCAAATCACGTGACGGAGCTAAGTGAATTCCATTCCATCCTCCCCATGTATTAGCTAATGAATATCTTGCCTGATAGTGCATAAAAGCATTGTACATCCAACCAAATTCATAAATATTTCTTTTATGGGGAAAAACCCAGATATTTTCAGGTGAACGTCTTTCTGTTAATCCATCACCAAATGGTCCTTTATAATCAGTGTCTAATGAAAAATTGCCATAAGTACCATTAATTATATCCTGCGCTGTTTTCTTTGCATCGGAATAGCGATTTTGTCCTGTCCAAGCATCAGCATTAAGATATAAACGTGCTAACAAAGCTGCCGCTGCTGCTTGATTAAGACGACCTACTTTCGCAACCTTAGGTAAACCCGGTAGGCTTTCCTTTAGTTCTTTTTCAATAAAATCAAATACTTCTTGAGGAGTAGATTGACCAACGATGGTTGTATTATCGGTAGATATAGGAACGTGCCTGAAAAAATCGATCAAAAACAAATAATACCAAGAACGCAGTGTACGTAATTGCCCAATATGATCTGCCTTGTCAGTATCGGTTAATCCAAAGGAGGGATAGTCTAATTTCTCAAAATCTGCAATAAAAGTGTTGCATTGAACAATACCTTGATACGGGCCTATCCAACCACCATTAATTACACCTTCTTCTGCAGTCCATTGATGACCATGCAGCCTAATCCAGTTTCCGCCATCATATCCATGTCGTCCTTTTTGCGACCACACAAATTGGTCTGCTGTCAATTCTTGTAAGTACCAGCGATCACCGTCCCATCCGCACCAGTGCCCATGCTCAAATGGCCTCACCAAAGCTGCAATAATTGCATTTTTATCCTGATAATAGTTATCGGCGGTTATGGTATCGTATGGAATTTCATTTAAATCTGTACAAGAAGTAAACGTTATTATCAGGCTTAATATAACCAATAATTTATAATATTTTTTCATTATGATATTCTTTTAAATAGTTAGTAGGTAATTTGTACACCAAACGATATATTTGTTGTTGTGGGATATAAATCTAAACTTCCAATTCCTGGGTCTAAGCCCGCAATTTGTGTATTTGCCGGGTCTAAACCGCTATAGTTCGTTAAAGTGAACAAATTTCGGGCAGTTGCATAAACGCGTAAATTACTGATGTATTTGCTGTTAATTTTAGGTGTATATCCTAATGTTACGTTGTCTAACTTTAAGTAATTTCCGTTTTCCAAAAAATAATCTGTTATATGCTTTGGTCCTTTTACTGATTCATTGCGGTCAAAGGCATCTTTTAATAAATTTATACCGGGTTGATGTTGAAGTCCATAGTACATTTGATATAAATTTAAGATTTGGTAGTTGAACTTACCTTTGAAAAACAATGATAAATCGAAGTTTTTATATCTAAAATTATTACCCCACGACAATTCTATTCTGGGCATACCATGACCAAGATAAACTCTGTCTTCATCATTTCCATCTTCGGCAACTTTCTTAGTTCCATCAACGATACCTTTCTCCCAAATCATGATGTAGCCGTTCTCATTTACACCGGCATACTTATAACCTCTAAAGCTGCCAATCTCTATGCCATCTTCAAGGCGTTGAGCAGGCCCGGGATTTCCGGGTGACGGTAAGCTGGAACGATCTATGAATCCTTTTGTATAAAATTCATTGGAAAATTTATCCACAACAGATTTTGCATAGGAAGCAACTATATTGGTACTGTAATCAAAATCTTTTGTTCTGACGGGGCTCCACTCCAAATTCAATTCGACGCCCTTAGTGCTTGTCGAGGCTACGTTGGTGAATATTTGCTGATGAATATTCGGGGGAACCGGAGCATCATAATTAGAGATAACATCGTTACCTTTACGGATAAAATAATCTAAGCTACCGGTTAACGTGCGGTTAAATAAAGTATAATCAACCCCAAAATTATATGAAATCTGTTTTTCCCAACGTAAATTTAAATTGGGGTTGTTTGCAGGCCCAAACACTTGAATCCATTCTCCTTCATCGTTCAAATATCTCCCATAGCCTGTATAGCGAGCCAATGATTGGTATCTGTTAAATCCGGAACGACCCGTAACACCGTATGAAGCACGCACTTTCAAATCATCTACCACACCACTCTCTTTTAATCCGGGAAGATTGCTGATACGCCATGCAGCCGAAGCAGCAGGAAATACACCCCATTTGTTATCTTTACCAAACTTGGTGTTACCTTCGTATCTCAGAGATGCTGTAAGTAAGTATGTGTTCTCATAATCATAGTTAACACGACCAAAGAAAGCGATGTTTTTCTCCATACTTTTCCAGGAGTCCATTCCTAAACGACCTTCTTTTAAATTCCATTTACCGGTTTCTAAGTTATTGTACTTGAAAGCGTCGGTTGGAAAATCCATATTCTCAGCCCAAAATCCTTCATTTCTGAATTCTTGATACGAATAACCACCCATTAATTTTAAGTTATGAATATTATTGAATGAAGTGAAATAGTTTCCAATCCATTCCAGCGTTAGATCTTCCCAGTTTTCTGACTGAAGTCTTGCCCTTCCTTTTCTTTCATTATCCAATGATTCTCTGTGCATGGAATTGTAATACTCATATTTCTTCATAATATGCCCCTGCCGTGCGAGCTTAATTTCGGTATTCAGGTTTGATAAAAGATTCAATTTTATATTGAAGTCCATGATATTATATTCCTGTCGAGCACCATTTATTCTATCTTTTAAATCTCCAACCGGATTATACGTATCGTACCCTTTAAAGTAATAATACTTACTTGGATCATCGGGATCCATCAACGGGATTGTCGGATTTAATTGAACGGCTTGCTTAAACGCTCCGTAATTTGTATAATTTTCATCCACCAATCGATAAGCGATATTTCCGGTTAATTCCAGTAAACCTTCCAATGTTGTTTGCTTGAAGTTAGCACGAACACCATATTCATTTCTATCACTGGCGATATCAACACCGGTTTTTTCTTTGTAGTTAGCGGAGAATCTAAATATAGTAGTCTCACTTCCTCCACCTAATGCCACGTAATGATTCTGTCCGAAATTGTTTGTACGCAATAACTCATCGTACCATAATGTCTTAGCACCAAGATCTGTATCTCTTTGTCTCTGAATAAATTCTTCAGGACTTAGGATATTTGGCCTTTTTGCCACTAAATCGTGCTCTAAATATCCATCATAAGTAATGGAAACTTTACCTGCCTTAGCAGATTTTGTTTGGACAATTATCACACCGTTAGCTGCTCGTGAACCATAGATAGCTGCCGCAGAGCCATCTTTCAAAACAGTAATAGATTCAATATCTTGATTCGAGAGATTCCTAAGATCTCCTCCGGGCATACCGTCAATAACTACCAACGGGCTATTTCCTGCTTCTAATGAAGATGCACCGCGGACCTGTAGATTGTCCATCGGATTTCTATTCGGGTCAGCAGCGGCATAATTCGAAATCGTAACTCCGGCAACTTTTCCATCAATCATCTGCATTGGATTATTAACAGCACCTTGTAAAAAGTCTTTGCTGCTTACTTTCGTTACGGCCGAAGTTAAATCTCTTCTTTCAACCCCTCCATAACCAACTACAACAACTTCATTCAATAGAGCTGCATCTTCCCTGAGTGTTACATCAACGGTGGTTCTTCCGTTTAAAGGAATGGTTTGTGATTGCATTCCTACATAAGAAACCAAAAGTGTTGCATTTGAATTTACATTCTGGAGAACATAGTTTCCATCTATATCGGTAACCGTCCCGTTTGAAGTACCTTGAACTTGGATAGTTACCCCAATTAATGGCTCTCCGGTTGCATCAGTTACCGTTCCTCGAACAGTATTAGTCTGTGCAACTACACATAAGGAAATTGTCCACATAAATGCAAACAATACACCTTTCATCAATTTTGAAATTCGTCCTTTCATTCTTTCATTTTTTAGATTAATAATTCCACTATTATATTTATTTAAATTTAAATTATAATGTCATACTTCATAAATAAAACACCAATTATATAGATTAATAACAACAGATAGTAAAATTAGATTATCTAAATAGTTAATCGATTAATTAACATACTATTATTATAATCAAGACCTACAATTTAATTATTTAAAATAACAAAATTAATATAATTTGACTCAATAAACAAAGATAAATAACAAAAATTAAAAAAAATGATTTTATCTACTTACATTTTGACGAATATTACACACATTTGTTTTGAGCGTGAGCCAGAATGTTTCTGTCAGTCATTTTTATTATTTCGTTAAGAAATCTTGATATTCATTCCACAGCTCTTCAATGGAATATTCTGTGC
The DNA here is from genome assembly GCA_964557135.1 of uncultured Petrimonas sp. Taxonomy (GTDB): domain Bacteria; phylum Bacteroidota; class Bacteroidia; order Bacteroidales; family Dysgonomonadaceae; genus Petrimonas. The sequence goes on from CAZKZB010000007.1 coordinate 37,795, forward strand.
CTAAAACGTGCTTGATGGCTCCGTCAAAACTCCAGGGAATAACCTCAAGTGCAGATTTATTGAATTTTCGCAGAAAGTCTTTATCCTTGATAGTAAGCCATTCTAAGAAGAAACCGGTTGTTTGATAACCATCCATCCAGTTTCCGCCCGGTTTGCGATTGGCAGCCGGAAAAAACCCGTTGTGTGCACGTACGGCATCGGCCATTCCTTCTATAAAAGCGAAAAACGTTCTGTTGGTGCTGTATGAGCCAATTCCTTGCGGCTCAAGTTGATACCCGTGAACAAGTTCATGATATAAAACACCTTCCGTTTCGTACAACACTTTATCATCGCCACCATTTTTTGCCGATTGCTCTACCCAGCGGGTACTGTAAAAAATATTAATTTCGGGAACACCACCGCTTTTTGCCGATATGCCATTTACGTCTTCAATAGTATAATTAATCTTTTTTATTCCCGGAATACTATCTGTGGGACTCCAGTAAAGAGTTTTCACTACGCCAAAAATACTTTCTTTGATGAGTTTTTCGGGATCAGGCACAATCCGGTTATAAATATTCCATCCTTCCGTGGAGGCAGCTTTGTTTACAAAATTTATTTGTGGGTAAATAAAGGTATCCCACGATGCAGGGTTATCAACAACAATCGTGCTTTTGGAGCAACAAGAGATAAGAACTGAGGCAATAAAGACAAAAAATAAAGTTTTCTTCATTTTTTTAGTTTTTCAATAAATGTAAGAAATACAAATTTAATTATTTTTTGTCGGTAAAAACAGGTTATTGACATTCTTTTATAATAAATCCGAACAAACAATCCACTAACTTATTTGTTTCAATATTTTAAAGTATAGAGTCAACAATAATTCAGATTATATTAATTAGTGTACTATATATTTAATTTACAACAGCATTACACCTGATAGGTGTTATTTTCACAACTGCCCCGTAAAGCGGGACGTTTGTAAAAATATTACTCTTCAGGTAAAACGATAAACATTAAACCCGTATCATTTTATTCAGAATAAACTCTAATGAATCAAAACTCTTTTCTCGGATTAATTGAGCAAAGCATCCGTAACCATTGGGATATGCCGGCTATGACGGATTTTCAGGGCAATACGTTTTATTACAAAGACTTCGCCCTTGAAATTGACAAGCTTCATGAGTTCTTTGGTACAGCCGGTATTCAGCGTGGCGATAAAATTTCGATTTGCGGAAAAAACTCTGCCAACTGGGCTATTGCTTTTTTTGCTACTCTTTCATACGGTGCTGTAGCCGTGAGTATATTGCACGAATTCGATAAAGGCAGCGTGCAATACATTGTGAATCATTCCGACTCGAAAATGTTTTTAGTGGACGAAACTATTTGGAATGAAATAGATGAAACACAAATTCCTAAAGTGGATACGGTTTTTTCTCTCGACAATTTCTCGTTACTGAAAGTAACCTCGAAAGAATTGAAAATATTTGTCACGAATTCTTTTTCGTACTTCGATGCTAAATATGAAAAAGGATTTTTTGTGAACGATATCACTTTCAGAACAGATCGTCCCGAAGAGTTGGCGGTTATAAACTACACATCGGGTACAACAAGTAGTCCAAAAGGTGTTATGATTCCTTACAGAAGCCTGTGGTCAAACACCAAGTTTGCAAACGACAATCTCGACTTCATCCATTCGGGAGATAATATCGTTTGCATGCTGCCTATGGCACATACTTACGGACTTGCTTTCGAGATACTCAACTCCATATCAATGGGCTGCCACATCCATTTTCTGGGAAAAACGCCGTCACCAAAGGTTTTACTCGATGCCTTTGCACGTGTAAAACCCAAGTTGGTGTTAGCCGTTCCGCTTATCATAGAAAAGATTGTCACCAAAAACGTTTTCCCGAAACTTAAACAGGGCGCGGCTAAAACATTGATTAAATTACCGGTTTTGAATTCCATTGTTTACAACAAAGTGAGAAAATCGCTTATCGACGTTTTTGGCGGAAAATTGGTAGAAGTGGTTATCGGCGGCGCTGCTCTTAATGCCGATGTAGAAAAGTTCCTGCGAAAAATTAAATTTCCTTATACCGTAGGGTACGGTATGACCGAATGCGGGCCACTTATCTCTTACTCGTTTTGGACCGAATTTAAAGAACGTTCTTGTGGAAAAGTTGTGGATAGGATGCGGGTAAAGATCGATTCGGAAGATGCTCAAAACGTTGTGGGTGAAATATTAACCAAAGGCACCAATTTAATGCTCGGTTATTATAAAAACGAAGAAGCCACTAAAGCTACTTTTACTGACGATGGCTGGCTAAAAACAGGAGATTTGGGAATATTGGATAAAGATAATTTTGTGTTTATTAAAGGCAGGAATAAGAGTATGATCCTCGGACCTTCGGGACAAAACATTTATCCCGAGGAGATTGAAGACAGGCTGAACAACTCGCCTTACGTTTTGGAGTCACTCGCAGTGGAAGAAAACGGCAAAATTGTAGCCCTGATAGTCCCCGACGCAGTAGCGTTGGGAACTGAAAACGTGTTCCCCGAACAATACAATTCTTTCTTTGAAAACGAAATAAAGGAAATTAATGCCAAATTGGCTAACTACAGTAAAATTGCTTCGTTCAGAATTCAATCCGAAGAGTTTGAAAAAACGCCCAAACGAAGTATTAAAAGATTTAAGTATCAGAAGTAAAACGTTGTTTACTGAAGACTTTTACAAGTCAAATTTTTACAACGAAAATCTATTTCCCGTTTCAATAAAATCGTTATACTTATCGGAGTTGAAAACATAATAAAAAGCGCCGCGTTTAGACGAAGATTTATCTTTCTCATCTAATTTGTCGAGAATCTCCATTGCGGCAATCTTTTTTCTGAAATTACGCTTATCCACCGGCATTTGGTAAATAGCTTCCCACAAATCTTGCAATGCGGGAAGGGTAAATTTTTCGTCGAAAAAATTAAAAATGATAGGTTGTTGCGAAACTTTATACCGAAGTAAACGCAACGCGTCTTCCACCATCAGATTATGGTCAAAAATAAGTTCGGGCAACTCTCTTATATTCACCCATTTGGCATCAAATGCTTTAGCCAGGCTGGTATCAAACTCTTCCAACCGAACAAGCGCATAATAGGTTACAGATATTACTCGGTCTCCCGAATCACGTTCAACCTCGCCGTATGCTTTTACTTGCTCCATGTAAATGCCCTTTTGGCGGGTATACCTGTAGAGTACTTTTTCTGCAGCGTCGTTTATACTTTCATTTTCATCCACAAATCCACCCATAAGCGACCACTCACCTTTGAGAGGCTCAACGGGACGCCGGGTTAATAGAATATGGAGTTCTTTGTCCTTGAATCCGAAAATAATACAATCTACAGCAACAAGAAATTTCGCGTCGTGGGAATAAAATCCGGTTGGCATAATATTAGTTTTGGTAGAGACGTGGCATGCCACGTCTGTACAGATATTAGAAATTAGAAGAGAAATACAGGGGCGGAACATTTTCCGCCCCATTTTTTTAATTTGTCAAAGTCAGAGCTTACGTGCACCGTCGCTTATGACGACATCATACACTTTAGGTTCGTGTCCGTATTCGGCTTTGAATTGCTTTTTGGCATCGGTAATAAACGAGTCGTACAATTCGTCCTTTACCAAATTAATGGTACAGCCGCCAAAACCGCCGCCCATTACGCGCGAACCGGTAACACCGTGTTCACGGGCAACATCGTTGAGGAAGTCGAGTTCTTCGCAGCTCACTTCGTACAGTTTGCTCATTCCGTGATGCGTTTCGTACATGCGTTGTCCTACGGTTTCGTAATCGCCTTTTTCCAACGCTTCCGACACGTCGTAAACGCGCTGTGTTTCTTCAATCACGTACTTGGCGCGCATATAATCTTCCTCAGTAATTTTGTCTTTTACGGCATCGAGCTGCTCCATAGTGGCGTCGCGCAAAAACTTAACTTCGGGATTGCCGTTATCGTGAATGGCTTTAGCAGCGGTCTCACACGATTCGCGGCGTTTGTTGTACGCCGATGAAGCCAACTCGTGTTTCACAACCGTATCGAGTAACACCAATTTATATCCTTTCGGATCGAACGGGAAATAGTCGAACTCCATTGATTTAGTATCCAAGCGCATCAAATGGCCTTTTTTCCCGAAGATAGAGGCAAACTGGTCCATAATTCCGCACTTTACACCCACATAGTTGTGTTCCGTAGATTGTCCGATGCGGGCCAATTCGAATTTATCGATTCCAAGACTCAGCATATCGTTCAAAGCAAAGGCATAAGTACTTTCCAACGCGGCCGAAGAAGACATTCCGGCGCCCAAAGGCACGTCGCCAGCAAAAGCAGTGTCGAAACCTACTACTTTTCCGCCACGTTTAATAATTTCGCGACAAACACCGAAGATGTATTTTGCCCAACCCTCTTTGGGTAGATCTTCTTCGTTCAGACCAAATTCCGAATGCTCGTCCAAATCGGCAGCGTACGCGCGCACTCTATCGGTACCGTTCAATCGGATAGCCGCAATCATTCCCTTATCGATAGCTCCGGGAAAAACAAAACTTCCGTTATAATCAGTATGCTCACCAATGAGGTTCACGCGTCCTGGAGATGCATAAACTTCAGGGATTTCATTTCCGAATTTTTCGTGAAATACTTTTAAAACTTGTTCTTTAGTCATTCTATTATTTGTATTTATTTCAACATTAATAATTTACAGGGATGTCTTTATTCACGTTTTTAGCTCCAACAAGCGCGTAAAACAACAAGTAAGCTAATCCAATAAATACCACCCAGTAACTTACCAAATAATTCAACCCTCCGGTCATGTCAACAATTCCGTTTTGAAGTAGCGGCAAAATTCCGCCACCGCAAACCATTACCATGAAGATTCCCGATGCTTTTTCGGTATATTTTCCCAAACCTTCTACGGCAAGGTTGAAAATTCCGCCCCACATTACAGAGGTACAAAGCCCAATCAGAACCAAGAACGCGGCATTTATGGGCACTTTAGCTAAACCAAATAATCCCTCGGCATCGTTTTTGAAAACCGGTAAATTGACCATGGATTCAACCGGAGAAAACATAGCGGCTAACGTCAACACAATACCAACAACAGAAGCTACACCCAACATTGATTTTGCTGAAACTTTGCTTCCAATGGCAGCGCCTAAAAGACGGCCTACAAGCATCAAGAGCCAATAAGTAGCGGTTACAGAGCCTGCAATTGCTTCTGCAGAACCCATACCACCTAATTGTAAAACATCTAAATCGGGATTTTGCAACCACTTGTTCAATACGTTTGGCACACCCACTTCAACACCCACATAAACAAAAATACCAACGGCACCCAACACGAAGTGACGGAACGATAATGGCGAATGTTCGTATTTTGCGGCTGTTGCTTTATGCTCGGTATTTTGCTCGGGAATGCTTGTGAAGAAAATTACGATAAAAGCGAAAGCAAAAATTGCCAATGCAGCATACATCAACGGAAATACGTCGCTAATTTGAGAGTTTTTGATACCGTTAGGAATAAGAATACCGGTAAGAATAATTACAGCAGTTCCGGCCAATGAGTTAAAGGAACCTCCCACCTGAATAAGCTGATTTCCTTTGTTTCCACCGCCACCAAGTCTGTTCAACATCGGGTTTACAACCACATTGAGCAAACACATAGAGAACCCCGCAACAAACGCACCCAATAAATAGATGCCAAAACTGCCGGCAAAACCGGAAAGAGTTTGAATACCTACTCCAATAAATCCAATAGCAATGGCAATTAAAGCGGTTTTTTTATATCCAAGTTTTTGAAGTAAATTACCCGCGGGATAGCCCATTACGGCATAGGCAATAAAGTTAGCAAATACACCAAGTGTACCCATCCAGTTGGGAACATTGAACTGGAATTTCAATATATCTCCCATGGGGGAGGCTAAATTTGTTACAAATGAAATCATTCCGAAAAGGAAGATCATCATAATTATCGGTAAAAGATAATTTTGTTTTTGATTAGTTGCTGTACTCATACTTTTTGAGATTAATAATTTGTTTTTTTTAAGTTATCTGAGAATTTTCCCGCCATTATACGGAAAACTTATATGTTGTTCGTGAGTTGAAAGTATCTCCTGGTTTTAAAACTACCGAAGGGTAATCGGGTTTATTGATGCTGTCCGGAAAATGCTGTGTTTCGAAACAAACCGCGGAACGGCCGGGATAGCGATGACCGTTTTTAGCCGCAAATCCGCCTGTCATCCAGTTTCCGGTGTACATCTGAACACCGGGCTCTGTAGTAAACATCTCCATTTTGATTCCGGTTTTGGGCGATTCGCAAACACCGACAAAAGAATATTCGTTTTCCGATTTTTTATTCAAAACAAACGTATGGTCATATCCTTTGCCGAAATGAAGTTGTTCAAAATCATCGTTAATTCTCTCACCAATGGTGTGCGGTGTTGTAAAATCCATGGGCGTATCCTTAACCGTTTGAGCTTCGCCATAGGGGATGGCGGTATTGTCGGTGGGCAGATACGTATCGGCATTCAGCATGAGAATATGATCACCGATATAGGGATCGCCTTCGCCCGAAAGATTAAAATAAGAATGATTCGTGAGGTTAAGAATCGTTGTTTTGTCGGTGGTTGCTTTGTAGGAAATGTCGAGGGCATTGTCATCCGTGAGTGTGTAGGTGATGGTCACATCGAGATTGCCGGGAAAGCCTTCTTCACCATCCGGCGACAAATAGTGCAATTCGATACTGTTTTCCGTTACATTTACCACATCCCAAACCACGGCATTAAATCCCTTTATTCCGCCGTGCAGTGAATTGGGGCCGTTGTTTACGGCAAGGTTGTACTCTTTACCTTCTAAGGTAAATTTACCGTTAGCGATTCTATTGGCGGTTCTGCCACAAACGGCGCCGAAATAAGGCTCTTCGGAGTTCAGGTATTCATCAATAGTGGGATGTCCCAGCACAACATCAACCGACACTCCGTTTTTATCGTGAACCAGCAACGACACAATTTTTGCTCCGTAATTTAAAACTGTAACTTCACTTCCAATCTTATTGGTAAGTATGTATAAGCCGACTTGCTTTCCGTCCAGTTTCTTATCGAATTCGCTTGAACGTAAGCCGGATTTGCTGTATTTATGATCCATTTTTTTGAGATTTAATATAAGATGGTGATAAAGACCGAATTCCTCCTCAGAATAATTCGTGTAAAAATAACACATTTTTGTTTTACTCAGCACATTAAAAAATGTGTTATAAAACATATTTCACACACAAAATCTACCTTTCGATAAAGAAAAACAAGTCGTCGGCTAATACCTAATTGATTTTCTGACTGTTAACTATTTAAAATTATTCATATATTTTCCTACTCCAAACAATAAAATTTATGAATCTTCATCCCTTTCTTTCGTTTTTTTATTGACCATCACCTTATCGATTTTATTTCCGTCGATATCCACAATCTCGAAAATGGTATTTTCCAATTCGAAAACATCACCCACGTGTGGAATTTTGTTGATGTGTGAAAGCACAAATCCGGCAACGGTAGAGTAATCTATTTCTTCGAAATCGATAATGAAATCATCAATAAATTGTGTGAGTACTTCAATGGGTGCTTCTCCGTTGATGAGAGCCGAATTTTCGTTGCGCATGAAAATATCGGGTTCTTCTATTTCGTTTTCGTTCGGAATGGAGCCGACTAAGTTTTCAATGATGTCGTGTAACGTAATTATTCCGTCTAAACTGCCGTACTCGTCCACCACAACGGCAAAGAACTTATGATTTTGTCGAAATTGCTCTAAAACTTTTCGTGCTCGGAGTGTTGAAGGAATTATCAGCGGCTCGTAGGCCAATTTATTGATGTCTATATCACCGTTTTGGTACAATTCCGAGAACAACTCTTTCATAGCCACAACGCCCACAAACTCATCTAGTGTTTGGTTACAAACGAGCACCCGGCTGTGTTTGGTTTGCGATAAATCGTTAATTATTTCGGTCTTTTCTTTCGATATGTCCACCCATTCCACATCGGTTCGATGCGTCATTAAATGTCTGGCGCGTTTGTCGGAAAAATAAAAAACCTGTTCGTGAATAATGTTCTCTTCTCGCTCGATAACTCCCTCTTTCGAGGCGGTTTTAAGCATGGCGCGAAGCTCCATTTCCGAAATAATATCGTCTTTGGGTTTCAAGCCGATAAGTTTGTTTAACAATCCGGTTGATAACGCCAGAAAACGGACAAACGGATAAAAAATAACGCTCACGAAATAAATAGGCCGCGAAACTTTTGTGGCAATTTTCGCGGCGTTGTTCAGCGCCATGGTTTTAGGCGTCAACTCACCAATAACAATCGACAGATACGTAATCACAAACACCACAACGGCTATAGAAATGGTCTCCGCGTAGGGCGCACTCCATGAAAATCTATCGAAAAAAGGCACCAAATGAACGGCAAGCTTCGCTCCTCCGTAGGCTCCGTTCACGATACCAATTAACGTGATGCCTACCTGAACCGATGAAAGAAAGTTATCGGGATCGGCTTGAAGTTTCAATGCCTTTTCCGCACCTTTGTTTCCTTTTTTCCGCTCTGTTTCCAGCTTTGTCTTCTTTGCCGATACCACGGCAATCTCGGACATGGCAAAAAAACCATTGAGGATTATCAGAAGTAATATGATGAGAATGTCGATCATTATTAAGACATCAAACGTTAGACAACAAACAACATCTGTCATCTGTCATCCTACATTTTAAATTTTACCACAACGGCGACGGATACACACCCTCGTCAACCAGTTTTTTCAATTTGGCAACCACTTCGGGACGATCATCAGCGTACGTTACACCAAACCATTTGGAGGGCGTGTCCAATACTTTTACCGACGATGTTCCATCCACAATCAATTTATTGACCAATAAAGGAATAAAATATTCGGCTTTGAGGTTCGCGGCGTTTTCTTTTAAAAATTGAGCGAAATAATCATCGGAATGTTTGAAATAATCAGGAGTAAATCCCCACATATTCATCGATACGGGTGTGTTGTCATCAATGGCAACCCAGGTGTCATTTTCATCGCGATATTTCACCACTCCGTCAATACGCTTTACCTGTGTACGTTCCACTACGCCGGTAAGGTTATCGCTTTCATCGGTTTCGCAAACGCCGCGGGCAACGGTGCCGCTTTCCGAAAGCGTGTTACCTACCCGATAGCCCACCATACAATATTTGTTTTCCGAATCAGCTAGGGTTTTCAGGTAATCGCCCAGTACTTTAAAACTTTCGCGACCGTAAAAATCATCGGCATTGATAACGGCGAACGGCTCATTAATCACGCTTTTACCCATCATTACGGCATGATTGGTTCCCCACGGTTTTTCGCGGCCTTCGGGAACGGAAAATCCTTCGGGCAGAGTGTCCAATTCCTGAAAAACAAGCTCTACGGGAATTTTTTTCTCGTATTTCTTCACTATTTTTTCGCGGAAATCTTCTTCAAACGTTTTGCGGATAACAAAAACAAGTTTACCGAATCCGGCGTTTACGGCATCGTAAATAGAATAATCCATGATGGTTTCACCGCTGGGGCCCACGCCGTCTAACTGTTTTAATCCGCCGTAGCGACTGCCCATTCCGGCTGCCAATACAAATAAGGTTGGTTTCATTTCTTATGATTTTTGAATTAATATTTCTACAAAAATAGAACTTTTTGAGCCAATTTGCGAATATTGAAGCCTAAAATGTTTCAAAAAAAGCATATATTTGCACGGTTCATGACATAATACTCTCATTTGCGACAAACTATGAATTTAGATACTGAAAACATATTAAACGAATGCACTTTTTCCACCTCCCGAAGCAGCGGCGCGGGAGGACAAAACGTAAACAAGGTGGAAACGAAAGTGACGCTTGCGTTCGATATTGATAATTCACAATATTTCAGCGAGGAACAAAAGAAAATTCTTGCCAAAAAATTAAAGAATCGCATCAATAAAGAGGGAATTTTACAACTCTCGAGCGAAAGCGAACGCACACAGCTGATGAATAAAAAAGCGGTGTCGGATAAATTTTTACAACTGATTAGCACAGCTTTAAAACCAGTAAAGAAACGGAAAGCCACTAAACCTACGACCGCGTCCATCAAAAAGCGGTTGGATGCCAAGAAACGGCAATCGGAAAAGAAACAGTTGAGGAGTAAGGATTTTTAGCGCGTCACATTACATGATGCGAAGGGATCGATTTTTATAATTTATAAATTTGATTTTTAGCAAATTATTAATACATTTGTAACGAATAAAAGCAATATTATGCCAGAATTATTTAGGATTTTTGGAATGAAGTTTTTCTTTTATTCCTTAGAGCACGAGCCTATTCACGTACATGTTAGAAACGCAGATGGACTTGCGAAATTCAATGTAGTGCCAACAATAGAATTAATCGAAGCAAGAGGAATAAAACCGAAAGATCTTGTACTGGCAGAAGCTATGATACAAGAACGAAAGGATTTTATAATTTCTAAATGGATTGAGTTTCACGGAAAAAAGTAAAAATAGAAAAATGAAAATAGAAAAAATATGGTTCGATAATGAAAATATGTACGTTAAAATTGATAGCGGACATATTATTGGCAACCCATTAGAGTGGTTTCCACGTTTGAAAAAAGCGACACCGGAACAAAGGAATAATTTCGAAATAGGAATGTTTGGCGATGATATCAGTTGGGAAGAGCTTGATGAAGACATTTCACTGGAAAGCCTTTTTGATTTCAAACGAGAATTAAATTACGCAAGAATATAAATTTAGACGCCTTGAGGTTTGAACCGTAGGGCCTTTTTTGTGTGTCATGCGTCTTAAAACTCCTCGAACGCAAACAAAAAAATATCAATCTCTTTCATACCTAAATTAATTGACTTACTTAGTGATACTTTGAGCCTTAGTGTCTTAGTGGCAAAGAATAGTAGCCACAAAGTCTCAAAGACACTAAAAATACACGAAGAAGGATTCATAATAGATTTGCGAATCAAGCAGACAGAGCGCCCTGCGGTTTGCACCGCACGGCGCGTGAGATACAAAGTCTCTTTATGCGTCAGTCGGCTTTAAGCCCACGGACGCAAACAGAACAGGGATATTCATCGCGAATACCCCCGTTAAGAAAAACATTAACTTTGAAACTTACTACAAAAACACTGAATGAATTATGAAAGAATTTATGAAAAGTTTCTCAAATTTCGTGGCGGAGTAACTTAAAACTTAAACGAAACTCCCGCGTTCAACACGGCAATACCGTATCCAAGCTCGGCAAAAGCGGCAAAATTATCGTTAAAGAACCACCGGCTACCGATAAAAATGGAATACCCGATTCCGCTGCCATAGCTGTTTGGCCCCGTATAATCTCCGCTCGCAGAATAGGTTACGATATTATATCCCAACATCAAGCCCACATAAGGATCGAGTTGCGGCACACTCTTGAAGAAATGATGATATGCTCCGCGCGCTCCCACCAGCCAATAGTTCCACTTTTGTGAATAACCGTCGCTTTTATAAGAGTAACCGGCATTGCCAAAATAACCTCCGATACTTATCACTCCGGCATTTTCTATGTCCCACATCCCGTGGTCGTATGCGAGCGTTACAGCAGGACGACCTGTGCCTAAGCCACCTAAAACGGTTCCTAATCCGACTCCTAAATTTACCGCGCCGGTTCCTTTTTGAAAGTGTTGTGCTGAAAGCGGCATAACTGCCATGGCTGCCATGGCTGCCACAAGGGCAAAAAAGAATACTTTTTTCATTTTGCTGATTTTTAAAAATGTTAAATGATTGTTGTTTTTAAAGATTTTATTTTGTACTTGAAATCATATTTTTTTGTTTGTTACAATAACTTCCGAAGTCTTTCGAGTATCCGATATGTCGTCTGTCACGCCTAAATTTTTGTTTTGAAATAGCAGTTGAGAGTAAACATCGTGATAACCATTGGCATTGATGAAGCTATTATCGATTGACGGGTACCCCTTCTTGTTCATTCTAATCGCTTGATAGGTATTACGATAAAAGGGATGATTCTGAAATAAACTCATATTCTTAACGGGCTTTTTCTGTATTTTGGACACTTTTCTGTCGGAGTAAGTTTCTCCCATCCATCCTCTTTTCTTTCTTAAATCGTAATTCGAATAACTTATCAGAAAGAAAATAAAAGAGAACAATAACATGGAGATGACGACTATTTCTATACGATTGTTATTCATACGATTACTTTTTAAAGGGTTAGTTAAATTTTTGTTTATACAATTCTATTCTCGGATAGAAGATTTTTATCACGGATACTGCGCATACCGGATATTATGACTTGCTTCATAATACGGCTTACCGCCAAAGCTATTATAGAATCCTTTCCAATCTCCCTTTGCCGGCGTTGTAGCGTTCCCGTCGCCATTGGTATCTCCGCCCACACTATCATCTTTATACGAAGTGAGGATGGCGGTGGGATGCAGATTTACGTTCGTTTGTGAATTTCTGTGCATACCGTTACTTGCATTCTTAAATTTAATCATCACGTTGGGGCCGATATTGATGACTGCCGAGTGAGTTACTTGAATATAATCGCTTACAACATAAGGCACTTCGGTAACGTTCCAATCAACCTTTGTTTGTAATGAAAAACTGAAGATTCCGATGCCGTTGTGACTGTTTTTTTGTTGTGGATTTTCGGGATTGTGAAATTTATTATTGGGATTTACGGTATAATAACTGTGTACATATAACGGTCTTCCATTGTCGAACATAGCATTGTTAGTAAACCTTTGAGTTTCGGAGTTATTCATACTACTTCCACCGAGAAAAGCAGTAGAGTGTTCGTAAGAAGCGCTCGGGTTATGCAACGTGTAGGCAAACCTACAGTTATCGAACTCAAAAGATGACGCACCGGTGCCAACCTTAACGGCATTATAGAATCCACCATTGTTTTGTCCGGCATAGAAAAAGTCCACAAACTTAAACACATGTCCGGCACCATCTTGTAGGTTAATTCCTTTCCAGTCGCCTTTTTCGGGCTTTGTGAGAGCGCCGTCGCCATTATTGTCGCCGCAATAGCGATCATCAGCCAACGATGTGAAAACAATGCGCTTTTGAGGTGTTCCTGTGGCGAGTATTTTACCGTCATAAACATCTATAGCGGCATTTTTTAGTTTGATTATGACGCCCGGCTCAATGGTTAAAGCACTGCGTATCGAAATAGATCTTGTAATTACATACACGTTACCCGCTGTCCATAAAGTGGGCGTAGTAATGTTTTGTGTTACTTCCACCACATTACAGTTTTGCGGAATTTTTTCTTCCGGGAGATCGTCTTTTTCGCACGAAACGACGACGATGGCAATTGCTGCCAAAAACATAAATTTGAGATACTTTTTCATTGCTGTGATATTTTTTTGTTGAATGTTAATTTTTAAAATATTATATTTTATATTGGTAAATGTTTCGGGATTTTGAATTACTGTAATCATATTTAACTAATTTACTTCTAATATCCTAGTGTAATATTCGCATAGTGATTTGGTCTGAAATCCAATAAATCTGGCATAAAATCGAATTGAAGTTCAGGAACGTAAGTGTCATTGTTTGCGTCTAAGTTCTTAATCCTAAGCGACTGACCATTTTTCAGTTTAGCGGTAACTATGTATCTACCAATCGGAATATCCTTTATATAGGTCCCGTCATTCCAATAATGTCCGCCATATTTTATATTAAGCGTTTTTCCTGCGGAACCATCAATAAGCGGACCCTTGGGTGTGAAAGTTAGCTCAATATCTTCGAAGTTTTCAGAAAAGTCGTATTCTGAATATAAGGTAATTAGTCCACCATAATAATAGTCAACACCTGGGTCAATTCCTTCGAGTTTCCAATTAAAGTTGCGTACGATTCCTTCATCTGTAAAAGAGTCATCGTTGTCGGGGCATAACTGAATAGAATACGTCTTCCCGTTGTACTCTTTCTTAAAAGAAGCATAGGCTTTCCAAGTACCTGGATATAACTTGATTTTATAAGTGCCGTCTTCTCCGGTTAAGCTGTTAATAGAAGAGCTGTAAAATACTGTATTTTGTAAGAATATTTTAACTCCTTTAATAGGGTTACCCCGTCCGTCAACTACTTTTCCGACAGCAAAACCTTTTTGTGCAGTTAAGTTATCCGATTCCGGTTCATTACCTGCATCTGCTTTTTCACAAGACGTCAATACTGCAAAAATTAACGCCAAAAACACAAATTTGAGATACTTTTTCATTGCTGTGATATTTTTTTAAAATGCTAATAAATTGTTTTACATATCATTAAAGATGTGTGTCTGTTTTTTCTTTCGTTTTTTTTGCACATCTTTACTGATGCAAAATTACATCGGCGTAAGAGCGAAAAACACCCCCAAAATGGGGTATTTGCTATTTTTATTTAAAAAAAGTTGATTGAAATCATTTTCGAAGAATTATATTTTAATACCCGACAACAATTGAGGCAGATGTTCTTGGTCTAAAATCAGAGCTATCCGGCTCAAAGTCGAGTTGAAACTCAGTCACGGATTTGTCACTCGAAACACCATCTTTCCTGATTTTAAGCGCCTTATTGTTTTTTAGTTTGGCAGTAACGATGTATCGTCCCACAGGAATATCTGTTAAGTATCCCGGATCTGTCCAATAATGTTCTCTGTATTTTATTTTGAGTGTTTTACCGGCAGAGCCATCAATAAGCGCTCCTTTAGGTGTCAACGTAAACTCAATGTCTTCGAATTCTTCATAAAATCCGTATTCTGTATTAACGGTAATTAATCCACCGTAGTAATAATGCTCATTGTCAGGGTCAATTCCTTCGAGTTTCCATGTGAAATTACGCACGGCTCCTTCATCTGTAAAAGAATCGGTCTTATCAGGATAGAGCTGAATCGAATACGTTTGTCCGTTATATTGTTTTTTAAACGATGCATAAGCTTTCCAAACACCCTGCTGAACCTTAATTTTGTATTTACCGTCTTCTCCGGTGGAACCGTCCATAAAAGAATTATAGAACACTGTATTGTCTAAGTATATTTTCGCACCGGCAATAGGTTTGCCTTGCGAGTCAACTACTTTTCCGACGGCAAAACCTTTTTGTGCGGTTAAACTGCCGGCTTCCTGTTCATTAGCCGAATCGGCTTTCTCGCACGATGCAAGCGCGATGGTAGCGAATGACAAAAACATAAATTTCAGATACTTTTTCATTGCTGTTATAATTTTTAAAATGTTAATAAAGTGTTTTACATATCATTAAAGATGTATGTCTGTTTTTTCTTTCGTTTTTTTTGCACATCTTTACTGATGCAAAATTATAGCGCGATGATAGCGGAAAATACCCCCAAAAAGGGGTTTTATGCAGCAGATAAACAATATTAACTTTGTAATGTGTAAAAAGCAATTCAACAACAACAATATAATCGTTTTATTATTAGCGAGTTATGAAAATATTTAAAACTTCTTTTCTGTCTCTTCTTTTTTTCTGTGTTTGTGTAATGATGACAAAAGGGGTTGCACAGAATGTTGACTCCATTTTTCTGAAATATACCGATAAGAAAGGAAAGGTAAATTTAGATTCAGTATTGAAAGTTGGCAGAGACATCTTGTACACACAACCTGCCAAAACATTTGAGATAGCTCACAAATCCATTTTATTGGCAGAAAAACAGAAAGAACCGCTACAGTTAGCTGCGAGCTTTCGGCAACTTTCGGCTTATTTCATCGACATTAAAAGCAATTATGATTCTGCAACCTATTATTTACAACAAGCAGAACCTTTATTTCGAGCCAACCGAAGCGATGCTGGAATCAATGGTCTGGGAGCTGTACTTAACAACTATGCCAATATTCATTTACTCCAAAATAATTATCCGGAAGCACTTGACCTTTACCTTCAAGCATTGAAACTTTTCGATAAGACGGGAGAAACAGACACGCGAGCAAAAATATTAAACAACATTTCATTCTTGTATGCTTTTTTTAAAGATTACCAAAAAAGCGAAAGGTATGCACGTGAATCTATCGAATTTGCTAGAAAATCGAACAACGAGTTAATAGCCATAGTCGCTACTGTTGCCTTAATAGACGCATTGATTCATCAAGACAAATTGGATGGAGTCCCTGCCTTGCTCGAAGAAGTGAAAAGTTATGCCGAAAAGAAGAAAGACAATAATAGAATCCTCACATACAACTATAATTATGGTAGTTATTACTCAAAAAAAGAAGAGTATGCATCCGCTTTAGAACATTATAAAACAGCAAGAAACTTGGCTGACTCCATCGGAAATGAATGGGAAATTATGCGCACGGGAATTGGTTTAGCCGGTATATTATTATCTAACAAACAATACAACGAAGCATTAGATTTTGCAACACCCTCGTTGAAAATTGCCGAGAAATTTGAAATGATGGATATGCGTCAAAGAACATTAAACATCATGTCAATCGCCAATGCAGAATTGGGCAATTATGAAACCGCATCCCGACAGTCGAGATTGGCTTATTTGCTGAAAGATACCGTTCTGAATGAGAGCAACCGTCAGCATCTCTCATTACTTGAAGTAGAATACGAAACCGAAAAAAAAGAACTGCGTATCAACTCGTTAGAAAAAGAGCGAATACTTTACGGAGTAATTTTCGGCGTAAGCCTGCTGGGAATCATAATTTTACTGGGCGCGCTTTATCTGCGTCAACGCGCCAAAAAGCAATTGGCACAGCAACAAGTCATTCAATTGGAAAAAGAAAAACAACTCATTGCCACGCACGCCATTCTCGAAGGCGAAGCTACCGAACGCACACGCTTGGCGCGTGACCTGCACGACGGGCTTGGCGGAATGCTTTCGGCAGTAAAACTAAATTTATTCGATATGAAAAAAGGTGGTGCACTCCTCGCATCGGAAGATGTGATACAATTTAACAAAGTGGTAGATATGCTCGACAGCTCCATCACGGAACTCAGGCGTGTAGCGCACAATATGATGCCCGACTCGCTCTCGCGCTACGGACTGAAAGTTTCGTTGCAGGATTTTTGCGACAGCTTGCCCAACGTGAATTTCCATTTTTTCGGCGATGACGAACGTATAGAGAACACGCTGGAAATAATGATTTATCGCAGCGTTCACGAGTTGGTGAACAACGCGTTGAAATATGCCGAAGCCAAAAACATCAACGTGCAAATCGTGCAGCAGCCCGACCGCGTTTCGCTTACCGTACAAGACGATGGAAAGGGTTTCGACACAACATTTGAAACCAAAGGCACCGGATTGAACAACATCCGCACCCGTGCCGAATCGGTTGGCGGAACCATGAACGTTTTCTCACAACCGGGAAAAGGAACGGAAGTGAATGTGGAGTTTAAAGTGTAAAGACCAAGACCGTAAAAATCCAAAATCCCAAACCCCAAATCCAAAATTGTAATGATAACCGTACATATTGTCGATGACCATAAAATTTTAGCGGAAGGGCTGCAAAAACTCATAAACGATTCGGGTTTTGCCAAAACAACCGCAACCAGCTACACCGGTAAAGAGTGCTTAGCGCAACTTCGTCGCGAACGTCCCGATGTACTTTTGCTGGACATTAACCTTCCCGATGCCAGCGGCATAGATTTATGCAAGGAGATAAAATCGATGTACCCGTCGGTAAAAATCGTAGCGCTAACCAGCTATTCCGAATACGCTATCGTGCGACAGATGATGGAAAACGGCGCGTCGGGCTATGTCATTAAAAACGCGATGCCCGAAGAAATTCTGATGAGCATTGAAACCGTTGTCGAAGGTGAAACTTTTCTTTGCGAGCAAATCGATATGTTGATGAAACGCTCCACCAAGCAACACATTTGGCTCACACCGCGCGAAAAGGACTTACTGAAACTCATTGCCGAAGGTTTCACCAATGCCGAAATTGCCGAAAAGTTATTCCTCGGCGTGGAAACGGTAAACAGCTATCGGAAAAACCTGCTTTTTAAGTTAGGCGCGCGAAATACGGCGGTATTGGTTAAAATGGCACTGGAGGAGAAGTTGATTTAGATTGGGTGCTGCCAATTCCAATTGGCAGTATCGGGTGTTGCGAATTCCGATTCGCAATATTGGGTACTGTGAACTCCGATTCGCAGTTTTTAAATTATTTCGATTTAGAAATCGAAGCACTCGACGTGTTCCAACTCCCTGCCCAATCTTCCCTATTCTTTACCAATCCGGCTTTTATCGGATTATTCAATGTGTATTCAATGGCATAATAGAGGTGTTTGTGGTTCCTAATGGTGGTTTCAAAACTTTCTTTTTGCCAAACAGCACCTTTCCTGTTCTCCAATTTATTAATTTGCGTTGCACTAAATCGCTTAACAGACTGTAAGACATCTTGCAAGAATACCAATTTACCCGTTTCATCTTCTTTGTAAAGTTCTAAAACCCAATGCACGTGATTGGGCATAACGCAAAAAGCGTAATTTTGCAAACATTTTCCCTCGAAAAACAAGAGCGCATTTTTCACAATATTTCTTACTTCTAGTGCACTTAAATCAATGCTTGCACTTTTCTGATTATCTAAAAGGTCATCAAATGATTTGATATATTTTCGACGGGAAACATAATATTCTTGCTGAAGCTTCTTTATAATATCGGACGAAAGTTGTTTTTCTTTGGCTGAACTTAGTTGCGATTTCAGCAGTGATAATTCATCGGAATACCTGATTAATGCTTTTGGTGGAACAGCATCTTTTAAACACCACGTTACAAAGTAAGCTTGTCCCGGCTGCTGAAAGTGAGGTAATTGTTGTCGGTAATGCTCTTTTCTTTCCATAGAATTTATCCTTGGGTGCTGCCGATTCCAATTGGCAGTATCGGGTGTTGCAAACTCCGATTCGCAATATCGGGTGCTGCGAATTCCGATTCTCAGTTTAAGAAAACATTTCGAATAAGAATTTAAAACGCGCAATTGTTTCGATATAGAAATCGAAACACCCAGTTACTTCGATTTGGAAATCGAAGCACCCGAAATCGAAGCACCCAACACCTTCCACAAATTATCATCCGGAACGGGAGCCACAACTTCTATTTTTTCTTTCGAAACGGGGTGAATAAACGAAACGCTGTGAGCGTGCAAACTAATGCTGCCATCGGGGTTAGAGCGGTCGAAACCGTATTTCAAATCGCCCTTTATCGGGCTTCCGATTTTGGATAACTGGCAGCGAATCTGATGGTGACGTCCGGTTTCCAAATCCACTTCCAGCAGATGATAGTTGTCAGACGATGCCAAAAGTTTGTAATGCAGCACCGCTTTTTTGGTTTTCGGTTTTTCTACGTCGTGGGCGGTGGATTTATTGGTTCGCTCGTTTTTTATGAGGTAATGTGTAAGCGTATCTTCCGTTTTTTGCGGAAGTTTTTTCACGATTGCCCAATAGGTTTTATCAATTTTATCGTTTCTGAACATCTCGTTCAATCGTGAAAGTGCTTTGCCGGTTTTGGCAAACAGCACTACCCCACTCGTCGGGCGGTCTAACCGATGCGTTACGCCGCAAAACACGTTTCCCGGCTTGTTGTATTTTTCTTTCAGGAATTCTTTTACCATTTCCGACAGCGGCTTATCGCCGGTTTTGTCGCCCTGCACAATTTCGCCCGCCGCCTTGTTTACGATAATGATGTGGTTGTCTTCGTAGAGAACAGTCATAGAATATTTTGAGATATCAGTAATGAGTTTTAGCGGTGAGGAAATCGAGATTTTCTGTAATCTTTTCGATATCCCAATTCCACCATGCCATTTCCAGTAATTCCTTGATTTTTTCGTTAGAGAAGCGTTTACGAATTTCTTTAGCGGGATTTCCGCCCACGATGCTGTATGGAGCAACATCCTTGGTGACCGTTGAGTTAGCTGCAATGATAGCGCCGTTTCTGATTTGAATTCCGGGCATAATGGTTGCATTTGCCCCAATCCATACATCGTTTTCCACAACGGTATCTCCTTTGAGCGGTAATTCACTTAGCGCAGGTTCAGCCTTTTCCCAACCTTTTCCGAAAATATTGAACGGATAAGTCGTTATTCCATCCATTTTGTGATTTGCACCGTTCATAATAAATGTAACACCCGAAGCAATCATGCAAAACTTCCCGATGATAAGCTTATCGCCAATAAAATCGAAATGATATTTTACATTTTTCTCAAAATTATAAACATCTTCAAAATCATCGTAATATGTATAATCGCCGACTATAATGTTGGGCTTCGTTATTATGTTTTTGAGAAAACACAACCGCTTGTAATCCTGCAATGGAAATATGGTATTTTTGTTGGGATAAGAATGCATATTTTCAGACTATTGGGAGAATCTTTGCCAAAGTTCAAAACTTTGGCAAAGGTATTTCTGATACTATCAGTTCAGTTTATTCATTTCGTACAACTTCACCGAGTTGTGGATGGTTTTTTCTTTAGCTTCGCCGGCATATTTCTCCACATTGACAACATTCTTCTGAACGTGCGTGATACACAAAGCTCCATTAATACACCCGCCTTCACAAGCCATTCCTTCGAAAAAGTTGGCGTTTGTGCGTTTGGCCTTCAGTTTCATCAACTCTACTTTGCATTCGCTGATTCCGTTCATGGCAACGGGACGAAAATCTTCCAGACCGATTTCTTCCGCCAAATCGGTAAAACCACGCGTGATGCCGCCCGATTTTGCAAAAAGCCGTCCGTAAAAAGAGGCGTTATTCATTTCCGTGTCTTCGCATTGAGTTGTATCAATATCAAACGCGTCCACAAAGGCTTGCAACTCTTCAAACGACATCACGGAATCGATAGCATCGCCGGTTTTTTCCATCCTGAATTCCGCTTTTTTGGAGCTGCACGGACCGATAAAAACGACTTTCGCCGTTGGATCCGTTCGCTTGATAAGGCGCGCCGTCTCGATCATGGGCGAAGGCGAATGAGAAATATATTGTACCAATTCGGGGAAGCTTTTCTCGATGTACATCACAAACGAAGGACAGCACGAAGTTGTCATCAAGCCCTTTTCTTTAAATTCCTCCGCCTCTTTGTGCAGCGTAATATCGGCTCCCAAAGCAGCTTCAACCACATCGTGAAATCCCAGTTTCTTAATAGCTGTAACAATCTGCGAGGGTCTTCCGTAACGACACTGACTCACAATTGCCGGCGCTACCACAGCATAAACTTTGTATTTCTGATTGTTGTCCGACTCCTTCAGAATATCAACAATATCAAGCACATACGATTTATCGGCAATAGCGCCGAACGGACACTGATAAACGCACGCTCCACATTGAATACACTTGTCGTTATCAATTACCGCTTTCTTATTTTCGTCGATTGACAACGCTTTCACTTTGCAACTTTGAATACAGGGACGGCGTTGCGCGATAATTGCGCTGTAAGGACAAGCCTTGATACATTTTCCGCATTCAATACATTTATCTTTGTTGATGGTTGCTTTTTTGTCGATAATATCGATGGCATCGCGCGGACACACTTCTTGACACGCATGCACGATGCAGCCGCGGCAGGCTGGCGTAACAAACAGTCCGTCAACCGGACATTCGTCGCAAGCGATATCGATAACCTCAATCACATTCGGGTTGTTTTTATTGCCGCCCATCGCCATTTTAATGCGTTCTTGCGTTACCGCCCGCTCTTTGTAGATACAGCATCTGAGCTTGGCTTTCGGCCCCGGAGAAATGGCTTTGGCAATGTCTATGTAGGCATCGTTGAGCGTATTGTTGTAAGCTCTTTTGATAATTTCCTTCAACACAGTGTATTTCAACAGCTGTACATTGGTATCAAAAACTCTCATTTTTTTATGTGATTATTTTGTTGTTTCTCTCAAAAAAATAACCCTCCGAAAGGGTTTATTTATGCTATTAAGAATCAAATATCTTCTTTTTTTTGAAATTTTGTACAAAGGTAATGATTTTTCTCCATATTGTGTTAAAGCAAAAGCGATAAGAAAAGAAGCGGCACAACGTGTAAAATCTCGATTGTGCCGCTCAAAAAAGTATTTTTACAGAATGTTACATATTCATTCCGCCACAAACATGTATGGTTTGGCCGCTCACATAGGATGAGAGGTCTGATGCCAAGAAAAGAGCCGCATTCGCAACATCTTCCGGTGTTCCACCGCGACGCAGAGGAATTTGTTTTGCCCACTCGTTTCGCACCTCTTCCGAGAGTGCACCGGTCATATCGGTTATAATGAATCCGGGAGCGATGGAGTTGGCGCGAATTCCACGTGAGCCCAATTCTTTGGCTACCGATTTCGCTAATCCAATCATTCCGGCTTTTGAAGCAGAGTAGTTGGCTTGTCCGGCATTTCCCGACACGCCAACAACGGAACTCATATTAATAATGCTTCCCGATTTCTGACGCATCATAATTGGCGTAACCGCGTGAATAAAGTTGAAAGCCGATTTCAAGTTCACGTTAATCACGGCGTCCCATTGCAATTCGCTCATGCGCATCATCAAGCCGTCTTTTGTAATTCCGGCGTTGTTTACCAAAATATCTATGCGCCCGAAATCTTTTGCAATTTCCTCCACTACCTTGTGCGAATCGTCGTACATAGCGGCATTGGAAGCATATCCTTTGCACTTTACACCCAAAGCGGCAATTTCACGTTCTGTGGCTTCGCCGGTTTCGTCAATTTGCAAATCGGTGAATGCGATGTTAGCGCCTTCGGCAGCAAATCTTAAAGCGATGGCTTTCCCGATGCCACGTGCGGCTCCGGTAATAAGCGCTGTTTTTCCTTCTAATAATTTCATCTTAAAAAATTTATTGATTTATATGTCTATTTCTTTACTTCAATACCAAATTTACACTTCTAACACTCAATTGGAGAGTTGCGAAAATCCCGCTCCGCGGGACACTAAAATTCACTTCTTACTCAGCCCCTTAAGAATAAGATTATAAACTGTTTCCCTGTCATCATGCTTCTCCGGACTCAGGTTTAACACACCACGGATAACCGGAACTTCCAATCCTTTCAACGCATAATGCAAAATTTCAGCAGTTTTGGATATATCGCTAACCGCAAATACACCCGATTTATTACCGTCCGAGAGTATGGTCTCCAAGTATTGTATTTCCTTTTTGTCAAACTCTTTACGAACATTTTCCACCAACCAGATATCGCGAAAAAAACCGGCACGAAGCGTTCCGTTCCGAGTGACAACTTCTTTAATAATATTCAGCCTGGAAAAGGTAAACATCATTAGCTTGTCGTCAACGGGTAAATCGCGTTTAATTACGTCCTCCAGTGAGTTGTAAAGTTTTTCAAGCTCCGATTCGATAACGGCTTTATAAATATCTTTTTTGTTTTTGAAATAGGTGTAAAGTGTCCGACGACCGTATCCCGAAGCTTCTGCGATTTCGTTCATGGTAACGCTTTCGAAACTTTTTTTTGCAAAAAGTTGCCGGGCTACTTCGATAAGATTACGTTTTGTTTTAGGAGTTACAACAGCCATAAAAATGCACAGTTCTGATATATTTGTGCAAAAATAACACAAAGTTTTCAGATACAAAACAATCTGCGCATAAATTCTGAAATAGAATAAAAAGATTGCGGATGTTGAACTAATCTTTTTCTCCACAATATTATTGGTTACCTTTGCACAAGTTGACAAAAAAAGTGTTATTCAAAACATTAAAATTGAAGTAAGTCATGAATACGATAACCGATATCCCTTTGCTGACCAAAAGCGAAGTTATTGATAAAATAAAACACAGAAAAATTATAGCGCTCAAAAACAGACTGGCTGAAATGGATGAAGTGGAGGTTGCCGAGCTTATCGATGAACTCGATAATAAAGTGTACTCCCTCTTATTATTCAGGATGTTACCCAAACTGAAAGCGGTTGAAGTTTTCTCATTCCTCGATTTGGACACACAACGTGACATTGTTGCAGCAGTGAGCGAATCAGAACTCAACGAACTGATTGATACTGTTTTCTTTGACGATATCATTGATATTATCGAAGAAATGCCCGCCGAATTTGTTAATAAAGTATTGAAAAGTATCCCGTCGGAAAAACGTCGCTTCGTAAACCAGTTTCTAAAGTACCCCGAAGATTCGGCCGGAAGCATCATGACCATTGAGTACGTACAGTTGCGAAAAGAGATGACTGTTGCCGAAGCATTGAAATTCATTCGAGAAATAGGAATGAAGAAAGAGACGGTTTATACCTGCTACGTTACAAATGAGAATGAAAAATTATTGGGTATAGTTTCTCTGCGCGAATTAGTTACCGCCAGTCCGGAAACGAAAGTGAAGGACATCATGGAAACCGATTTCGTATCGGCTAAAACACACGACGACCAGGAAATTATCGCCGATTTATTCCGCAAATACGACTTGTTGGCCATTCCCGTAAGCGATATGGAAAACCGTCTTACCGGTATTATTACAGTGGACGACGTGATGGACGTAATGGAAATTGAAGCAACCGAAGACTTCCAAAAAATGGCTGCTATGGCACCTTCGGAGAAGGAGTATTTGGATACAAATATTTTTGTTCTCTCAAAGCAGCGCCTTTTGTGGTTGTTGGTACTTATGGTTTCGGCCACCATAACCGGATCTATCATGAAGCGGTATTCCGATACGTTAGAATCGATTATCGTACTCAGCATGTTTATCCCCATGCTTATGGATACGGGCGGAAACGCGGGCAGCCAAAGTTCCACGTTGATTATTCGCGGTATGGCCACCGGCGAAATTAAACTGAACGATTTTCTTCGAGTGTTCAGCAAAGAGTTTGGCGTCAGTTTCATCTGCGGAACCGTTTTGGCAGGATTGAACTTCGTACGCATCATGATTTTTGAAGATGTAGGCACACTTGTAGCTTTCACCATTTCTATCACACTTATTTTCACTGTAATGATGGCCAAGCTGTTGGGCGGGATGTTACCAATACTTGCTAAAAAGATGCGCTTAGACCCGGCTATCATGGCAGGTCCGCTTATTACAACGGTAGTAGATGCATTGAGTTTGGTTATTTATTTCAACGTAGCACAGTTTGTTTTAAGGATAAATTAATAAATTACTCCACAATTCAAGTTTTTACTCACATTTTTTAAAAAGAAATAAGTTTTTATTTGCAGATTCAAACAAAAGCCTTATTTTTGCACCTATAAAATACAGAACAATGACATTTCGAATTTCCATTAACAATACTTGGCGTTGGCAACATTTCATTCGGAACAATGGGGTGTTTGGTCTTGCCGTGTTTATGGATTTGAATTGATAATCATTTTAAAAAACAAAACAGCCTGTTGTTACACAAAACAACAGGCTGTTTTGTTTTGTATCGTAACAGGTGGAATTTATGAACAAAAAAACTTAGACAAAATGGAAAAACGTAAAAAAATTATTCTTCCCGAGTCGGAAATTCCAACACACTGGTATAATGTGGTGGCAGATATGCAGAATAAACCGCAACGGATGATTAATCCGGGAACGAAAGAACCGCTTAAACCGGAAGACTTATATCCCCTTTTCGCGGAAGAACTTGCTCGTCAGGAATTTAACGAAACCGATAGCTGGATTGAAATCCCCGAAGAAGTGCGCGAGACATATAAAATCTACCGTCCTTCGCCGTTAGTAAGAGCCTACGGCTTGGAAAAAGCGTTAGACACACCCGCACACATCTATTTTAAAAACGAAAGTGTAAGTCCGGTGGGTTCGCACAAGTTAAACTCGGCGCTTCCACAGGTGTATTACAACAAAATAGACGGAACAACCAACCTTACCACCGAAACGGGAGCCGGGCAATGGGGAACCGCTCTCTCCTTTGCGGGAAAGGTTTTCGGGATTGAAATCGCCGTTTATATGGTAAAAATAAGCTACGAGCAAAAGCCTTATCGCCGTTCGCTCATGCAAACGTGGGGAGCACAGGTAATTCCATCGCCAAGTATGTCAACCAAATCGGGAAGAAAAGTACTCACCGAACGTCCCAATTATCAAGGAAGTCTCGGCACCGCCATCTCCGAAGCCATCGAGTTGGCCATACAGACGCCCAACTGCAAGTACGCGCTGGGAAGTGTATTAAATCACGTCTCGCTACATCAAACAGTTATCGGTTTGGAAGCCGAAAAACAGATGGAAATGGCGGGGGAATATCCCGATGTTGTCATCGGTTGTTTTGGCGGCGGATCCAACTTTTCGGGGTTGTCTTTTCCTTTCCTGCGCCATGTGATTAAAAACGGCAAAAAAACGCAGTTTATCGCCGCCGAACCGGCATCGTGCCCCAAACTTACGCGCGGAACTTTTAAATACGATTTCGGTGACGAAGCCGGCTTCACGCCGCTTATCCCGATGTACACGCTAGGGCATAATTTCACTCCCGCCAATATCCACGCGGGCGGATTGCGTTATCACGGCGCGGGCAGCATCGTAAGCCAATTGAAAAAAGACAACCTGATTGAAGCTACAGCCATCCCGCAATTAGAAACGTTTGAAGCCGGTGTTCTTTTCGCTCAAACCGAAGGCATTATTCCCGCTCCGGAATCTACACACGCCATAGCATCAGCTATCCGCGAAGCAAAAAAAGCCAAAGAAGAAGGCACGAGCAAGGTAATCTTGTTCAATCTTTCGGGACACGGATTGGTGGATATGAGCGCCTATGACCAGTACCTGACGGGCGATTTAAAGAATTACGAAATCACGGATAACGACCTCGAAAAGTTCTTAAAAAGTTAGAAATAAGTTATAAAACAATATCATAGAACATATCGATAGATTTTTAACGAAAAAACTTCAAAAAAATTTGTTTGTTTCATATCTACATTGTATCTTTGACATTAGAAAACTGAATGAGTTATTGCCGCATTGGTCGATAGGGAAACTCATCAATTACATTTTATAAACCGAGACTCGTTTTGGGTATCAATGGCGGGCCGCAGCCTTCGGGATTTCGATTAGTCGGAACAGCGGATTACAAAGATACCGGGACACTCAAATCCTGTCATAAGGAGTTTCGAATCTTCCACCGGTGCGGCTTCTTATAAAAAGGCAGATTGGCAATTGTGTTGCTGTCTGCCTTTTGTTTTGTTCTTGAAATCGATAGGTATTCAATGGAAATTCGGTAGTAATCGGTTGTGCAGAAAGCAGAATTTGGCACCGCAACAAACATGTTTGCCTATTGACAGAGAACGATGACTAAAATTGTTTTACGTACTTATACCCGTAACTCATAACCCGCGTAAGTATGAAAAAATATTGGGAACTGTTTATGGTCTTTTCTAAAATCGGGACATTCACCTTTGGCGGAGGTTATGCCATGATTCCCTTGATTAGAAACGAAGTGGTAAGCAAACGCAACTGGCTCGGAGACGATGAGTTTATGGATATGCTTGCTCTTGCTCAATCCATGCCGGGGCCTATGGCATTGAATACCGCATTATTCGTTGGAAATAAAAGATTAGGATTCAAAGGAAGTTTATTTTCGGGATTGGGCGTTATACTACCCTCTTTTGTTATAATATTACTCATCGCGATGGTTTTTGTCCAATTCAAAGACAATCCGGTTGTGGAAAGGATTTTCAAAGGTATTCGTCCCGCAGTTGTAGCCCTCATTGCAGCGCCGCTTGTGATGTTGGGAAAATCGGCTAAAATTAACTGGAAGAATAGTTGGATACCCGTTTCTGTAGCCCTTTTGATTTGGTTGTTAGGGGTTTCACCCATCTATATTGTTTTGGGAGCTATTCTGTTGGGAATCTTGCATTTGGTATATATAAAGAGAAAACTAAATCGTTAGAGAGATAGTTATGGAACTTATACACTTGTATTTATCGTTATTCTGGTCGTTTCTGAAAATCGGTCTTTTCGGGTTTGGAGGTGGATATGCCATGCTTCCGCTCATTCAACATGAAGTGGTGGATGCTCACAACTGGATATCGGTAAGTGATTTTACCGATATTGTAGCTATTTCTCAAACAACACCCGGACCAATTGCCTTTAACTCTGCAACATACATTGGTTATTCGGTTGTTACCAATATGGGATTTGGAAATTTTCACGGCATTTTGGGTTCCGCAATCAGCACTTTTGCGGTAAGTATTCCATCGCTTGTTTTAATGACTATGGTATGTGCTTTTTTTGCCAAGCTAAAAAACAATCAGTGGATGCAGGCATCTTTATCGGTATTAAAACCCGCTGTAATAGGATTAATCGCTTCAGCAGCTCTTTTGTTGATTGACGACCACAACTTTATAGATTATAAAAGCTGGATAATCTTTGGAGCGGTCTTTTTAGCCTCTATTAAAAAAGTTGACCCGATATTGCTGGTTGTACTGGCCGGAGTGACGGGTCTGTTGCTCTACTGACGCAAATTAAACCCGGAATTCATCGTATATATATAGTTAATCGCCAGCAAGTTAAACCCACTCCTTCACAACCACCGGCAGCAGCAAGATTATCCTGTTTTCTGATACGCTAATCTCTCATCACCGTTTTCCAA
>CAZKZB010000007.1:66376-85484 GCA_964557135.1 uncultured Petrimonas sp.
AGCAGCAAGATTATCCTGTTTTCTGATACGCTAATCTCTCATCACCGTTTTCCAAATATATAATTCCGCAATACGTAAATTGGAGTTTCTTTAGAATGTGCTGCATCACTTTGTTATCGCGATGCGTATCGATGCGGATATTTTGAGATTGTTCCAAACACCAGTTAATGCAGGCTTCACCAACCCCTTTTTGTTTTCCGGAAGAAGCAATTCGGTGGATAACGCCGTAAGGCGCATCATTTAGCCACGCGCCGTTGTAGATGTTAAGATAAGTGGGTTCTTCACCGATAAAGTAGCAAAACGTAGCGAGAATTTCACCATCAGGAGTGGTACAA
This sequence comes from uncultured Petrimonas sp., assembly GCA_964557135.1. GTDB lineage: Bacteria > Bacteroidota > Bacteroidia > Bacteroidales > Dysgonomonadaceae > Petrimonas. Next base: position 66,712 of record CAZKZB010000007.1, read on the forward strand.
ACATAACTTCGCCTCTGCTCTATATCGCTGATTAAAAGCTCCTTTCGGGGATATCCTTTCGTCCATTGACCGGCATTGCCGATTTGTTGCATAAACCGGCGGGCAATATCGTAGATTTGTATCAGTTGAGGCAAATCTTCGAGTGTAGTCGGGCGGATAAATGCTTTTCCCATAACCAAAAACTGAACGCACCGTCCCTACTTCTTTGTTTTTTTTGTCGTAGTTTTAGCGGTTTTAGTCGTTTTCTTTGTTGTTTTTTTAGCCGAAGTCGTTTTGGGAGCTTCTTCTATAATTTTTTTACACTGCTCCAATGTAAGTTCTTCAGGCTTTTGCGATTTCGGAATCTTGAAATTCTCTTTTTTGTAAGAGATATACGGCCCGTATCTTCCGTTTAAGACTTGCAGATCGGGTTCTTCCTCGAAAGTTATGATGATTTTTTCTCTGTCTTTTCTCTCTTTTTCCTCAATCAACTGAATCGCTTCTTCCGCTGTAACCTCCAACGGATCAATTTCTTTGGGTAACGAAACAAACTTATTGTCGTGTCGGATATAGGGGCCGAAACGGCCAATTCCTACGGTCATCTCTTTTTCGCGAAACGCGCCGAGCTTGCGTGGCAAATCGAATAGCTTGAGCGCCTCTTCCAGCGTAATGGTTTCGATAGATTGTGTTTTCTGCAACGATGCAAACTTCGGTTTCTCTTCTTCGTCGGGAGTGCCGATTTGCACCAAAGGCCCATAACGACCGATTTTAACCGAAACCTGACGTCCCGTTTTCGGATCTTGTCCTAACACGCGTTCGCCTACTTTATGCTCCATCCGCATTTCCATGGTCTCTTGCACAACCGGATGAAATGCTTTATAAAATTCTTTTATTGATTTATTCCACTGCTGTTTTCCTTCGGCAATTGTGTCGAAATCTTTCTCAACGTTCGCGGTAAAATTGTAGTCAACCACTCGGGGGAAAAATTCCACCAAAAAGTCGTTTACCACTGTTCCGATATCGGTGGGAACCAGCTTGTTCTTATCTGTACCGGCAATTTCTTTTTTTTCGGTATCTTTTATTTTTCCGTTTTTAAGCGTGAGAATATTGTAACTTCTCTCCTCGCCTTCCACCGTTTTCTTTTCCACATATTCGCGGTTTTGGATGGTAGAAATGGTTGGCGCGTAGGTTGACGGGCGGCCGATACCCAACTCCTCCATCTTGCGAACTAACGACGCTTCCGTATATCGGGGCGGGCGCAGGGTGAAACGCTCAGTGGCTACGGTTTCCTGCATCGGTAGAATCTCTTTTGCTTTCATGGGAGGAAGCAGTCCGCTTTCGTTTTCACCGTTTTCCTCATCGGTTCCTTCCAAATAGACGCGCAAAAAACCGTCGAACTTAATTACCTCGCCAGTGGCTACAAATTTACCTTCGGCATTGGAAATATCGATAGTTGCCGTTGTTCTTTCCAATTCGGCATCAGCCATTTGCGACGCGATGGTGCGTTTCCAAATTAAATCGTAAAGACGTTTTTCCTGAGCGGTTGCTCCGGCTTCGTGCTCGCTGATGTAGGTGGGGCGGATGGCTTCGTGAGCTTCCTGCGCTCCTTTTGATTTTGTGGAATATTTCCTGATTTTCAGGTAGTTTTCACCGTATTGCTCGATAATTTCGGCTTTGGCAGTGTTGATGGCGAGCGCGGATAGATTTACCGAGTCGGTACGCATATAGGTAATCCGTCCCGATTCGTACAAACGTTGCGCCACCATCATGGTTTGCGCCACCGAAAAACCGAGTTTTCGCGATGCTTCCTGTTGCAGTGTAGAGGTGGTGAATGGTGCGGCAGGCGATTTTTTCCCCGGTTTGGTGGTAATGTCCTCAACAGTGAAAACCGATGTTTTCAGTTTTTCGAGCAGAGCCATCGCCTCCTCTTTGGTTTTGAGTCGCTTGTTATATTCGGCTTTTATTTCGTAATGTTGTCCGTTTTCTTCTTTCGTGAAAATGGCGATAATGCGGTATGCAGCTTCGCTCTTAAAGTTCTGAATTTCTCGTTCGCGCTCCACAATTAGCCTCACGGCAACCGATTGAACCCTTCCGGCCGAAAGAGCAGGCTTTATTTTGCGCCACAAAACGGGCGAAAGTTCAAAACCCACAATCCTGTCCAAAACGCGACGTGCTTGCTGCGCATCGACCAAGTTTTTATTTATTGTTCTCGGATTTTTTACGGCTTCCTGAATGGCAGGTTTGGTGATTTCGTGAAAAACAATACGTTTCGTGTCTTTGTTCTTCAATTCCAGCACATCGTATAAGTGCCACGAAATAGCTTCTCCTTCACGGTCTTCATCGGAAGCGAGCCAAACGGTTTCGGCCGTTTTAGATGCGGCTTTTAGCTCCGATACAACTTTTTTCTTGTCGGCGGGTATTTCGTAAATCGGTTCAAAATTGTTTTCGATATCGATACTGAAATCTTTCTTCTTGAGGTCGCGAATGTGCCCGTAGCTGGACATTACTTTAAAATCACTACCCAAAAATTTCTCAATAGTTTTTGCCTTGGCAGGCGACTCAACGATAACCAGGTTTTTTGCCATTCTCTTTTTTTTATCTCTCCGGCGAGAGGTTTATACACTAAATTCGGGTGCAAAAGTACGAATTTTGTATTACAAAAAGAATTTTTTGAAATTTTCTTATATAATAATGTGTGGAGGGACAGGAGAAATTAGAAGCTATAAGTTAGAAATCAGAAGGTTACGGTCGTGACATTATTATTTGCGAAAATTATATTTTTAGAATTTGGTATTTTCAGTTTTTATTCCACAAACTCAACACCGTAAATCGCCTCAAAAGTGTCGTACAGCTGCCGGAATTCCGACTTTCGGATTCGTATTTTCATGGTGCAGCTTTCTTGAAAATCTTGTTCCCAGGAAGCGTTTTCAAATTGTTTAAGCACGCGCATCACATCGTTAAGTATCAAATATTCGAAATGAATGGTAAAACTCTCATCGATAGTCCTTTCTACTATCTCCGCGTTTTTTATGGCATCTTCCGCCGCTTCTTTGTAGGCTTTTATCAGACCGCCCGTGCCTAAAAGCGTTCCACCGAAATAGCGGACAACTAAAATCAAGACATTCGTAAGTTCGTATGAATTTATCTGTCCGAGAATAGGCCTTCCTGCGGTTCCCGACGGTTCACCATCGTCATTTGCCCGAAAATCTTCACGCTCCGTCCCCAGCATATATGCCCAGCAAACGTGGCGCGCATCGTAATATTTTTTTCGGTGTTCATCTACAATTTCCTTCACTTCATCGGCCGTTGTCACAGGAAAAACAAACGAAAGAAACTTACTTTTTTTCTCCGTGATGTAGCCTTCGGCAGGTTGTGTGATTGTTTTGTAGAGGTCGTTCATAAGACAAAGGTACACTTTTTATACTGTAGTAGAAAGTTTTTTTCCGGACGCCTCGGTTTTTACACTTTTTTTTGTACGTTTGCAATAGCTTCCTATTATTTGTATGAAACATACCGTTCGCAAAATATTCTCCTATAGAAGAGTTTTTACGGCTGTTCTTGCTTTAATCTTTATTTCTTCTTTTGCTCAAGAGCCTAAACCTTTTAAAACAGGCTTGGTTCTCAGCGGTGGAGGAGCGAAAGGACTGGCACATATCGGCTTGCTTCAGTTGATGGATTCGCTTGAAATTCAAGTAGATTACATAACGGGAACCTCTATGGGCTCCATTCTTGCCGGTTTTTATTCAATAGGTTATTCCGGCGACAGCATTAACGAAATAATCAGCGGCATCGATTGGGAATACGTACTCACCAACAATCTCCCGCTGACTCGCGTACACATTAACGAAAAAGATTACTTCTCCAACTACCACGTCAGTTTGCCCATAAAAAACCATCGTCCGAGCATTCCGGGCTCTTTTGTTGAAGGGCAACACCTGTCTGAATTGCTGGGTAAATACATGTTTCCGGCCAGAAATATAAACGATTTTCACCAATTACCCATTCCGCTTGAAGTTATCGCAGCCGATATTCTATCGGGTAAAAAAGTAATTCTCAAAAGCGGTTCCCTGCCCTCGGCTATACGTGCAAGCATGGCTATTCCCGCGTTTTTCGCACCGGTAGCCCTCGATGACTACTTGTTGGTGGACGGTGGCATCCAACGTAATTTTCCGGTAGAGGAAGTAAGAAATATGGGCGCCGATTTTGTGGTGGGAAGTTATACCGGTTTTCGAAAAATGTCGGACAAAGAAATAGAAAGCGCTATTGGCACTGTATATCAACTATTTGCACTTGACGCGGTTGATGATGCCGAAAAAATGAAAGAACAAACCGATGTTCTGCTCGATTTTACCGATGCCCTTAAAAACTACGCTACTCAATCGTTTGACGACCATCAAACCATTATTGAAATCGGCAAAAGAGAAGCCCGAAAACTATTGCCGCAGCTTATCGAACTGAAAAGAAAACAAGTTGAGGCAGGAATTCGTTTCGAAAAAAGAAAAATATCGGAAAAACAGGTTCCGATTACCAACATCAACACTTTTTCTTCATCGGGCGAGAACCTGCCGGAAGCTGAACACAAAAGCATTTTGGCGATTATTGACACCACGAGTATGGAGAAATTGGATAGTGTGAAATATTTAAGCGAGGGCGTGAAACGGTTGTTTTCGCACTTGGATTACACCAAAATTCACGCTACTTTTTCGCCTGATAACGAGTCGGGCAAAGAGTTGAATGTTTTTTTCAAAAAGGCACCCCCGGCATTGAAGTTGTCTTTGCATTACGATACGTATGAGTCTGCCGGAATCGTTCTTCGATACGACCGGCGCGATGCGGGTTTGCCTAATTCTCGGTTATCGGTTTCGGTAGATTTATCGCAATATTTCAAAGCCAATGCCTATTACCTGAAATATCTGAATCATAAAAAGAACACATGGATGAAACTTCGGTACGATTTCAGAAGACAGAAAAGCAACGACCTTATTTTCAAAATGATATCCCAGACCATGTTTCTTACAGACCCCAGCATGCTCAATAATTATCACAGCATGAATTTTTCTGTGGGATATTCTCCTTCCATGGCATCATCGATTACTGCCGGAATAGAGTATAAAAGCAATCGATTTAGCAAAGAAGTCGGCGCTTTTGGCAGAACAATGCAAAACGCGATGGATTCAACCCGAACTCAATCGCTCTACGCGCATAGCCACCAGGCATTGTTTCTAAAATACAATCGAAATACGCTGAACAGCAACCTGTTTCCAACGCGGGGAAATAAACTCGAAACGGGCGTTCAGCTGTTTTTCAACAACCGCCTAAAACTGCATCAACCTCCCGCCGAAGACAATATTGCCACCGAATTTTATAGTTTATTGAATCCTGAAAATTTCCCCGATTCCGTTACGGCTCAAAATCCGGTTCTGCAGTTTTGGATAAACGAAAAAGCCCTGTTTCCGGTTTCGCGAAAAGTATCGATTCGCCTACACGCTTTTGCCGGGTTCAACTTCACGGTAGAAAACGGGAAATTATTGGCGAAAGGAATCGAAGATTACGCGTTCTTAAGTCAGAAATTTAACATGGGAGGATACCACAATTATTCATTCGATGATCAGGTGCCGTTTCCCAGCATTTCAGTTAATGAATTGAAGATAAACACGGTATCAACCGTCACATTGGGGGTTCAGTGGAAAGCTTGGAAAAAGATGTACGTTACGCCAAACATCGGGTTAATGTCCTCACTGTCTGAATTGTTGTTTTCCGAAAGGTCTGAAAATTTCTTTATTGGCTGGGGAGCCGGTATCGACTTGGACTACATGTCTATTATTGGACCGATGAAACTTTCCGTTAATTTTCCGCGGCCAAGACCCGATGTATTTTTTAGTTTGGGGTATCAGTTTTGAGGGTGGCTCGGATGTATTGGGAATTGATGAGGCATTGTAAAAAAGCGACACCGGCCGGTATCGCTTTTTTTATTAATGCGAATCGGAATTCGCATTACCCAGTGTTACCCGCATTTCGATGCTCCGCAATTGCGGCATTTGAGGCAACCCTCTTCGAAAACCAACGATTCGTGATTACAAACAGGGCATTTTTGTCCTTTCATTTCGGTTTCGTTGGGCAGATAACGTTTCAAGGCGCGTTCCACACCGTTTTTCCAGGTGTTGATGGTTTCGCTGTCAAGCTCTAATCCCGATACAAGTTTGATTACCTGATCGATAGGCATTCCGTAGCGCAACACTCCCGAAATAAGCTTGGCATAGTTCCAGAACTCGGGATTAAATTTGCTGTCCAACCCTTCGATAGTAACTTTGTAACCTCGTCGGTTTTGAAATTGAAAATCGTAATGTTTGGTGCCGTCTTCGTAATAGGCTTTGATAATTTTCCCCGAATTCACGCTTTTGGGAAGCATAATTCCATCGTCCTCATCGTTGATACCGGTAAAAATCTCATACGGACGACCGTCTAACAAACCGATAAAGGCAATCCATTTTTCTTTGTTGTTCTGAAATTTAATCACATCGGCCTCAAGCTCGGCGGGTCGCGACGTAACTATTTGCGGCAACTCGTAACAATCTTCGTCCTTTTCCTTATCTTCTTTCTTCTCGTCATTCGAAATCAAAACACCCGAACGCGAACCGTCGCGATACACCGTACATCCTTTGCAACCGCTCTTCCACGCTTCTAAATAGAGTTCGGCAACAAGTTCTTCTGAAACGTCGCTCGGCAGGTTAATGGTGACGCTGATGCTGTGGTCTACCCACTTTTGAACGCGTCCTTGCATGCGCACTTTCATGAGCCAGTCCACATCGTTGGAAGTGGCTTTGTAGTAAGGCGATTTGGAAACCAGTTCGTCGATTTCTTCGTTCGAATATTTTTTAGTGGTAGAATATCCGTTCGCTTCCATCCAAGTGACGAATTTGTGGTGGAAAACCACGTACTCCTCCCACGAATCGCCATTCTCGTCCACGAAATCGATTTTCACATCCTTATCGCTCGGATTCACTTTGCGGCGACGTTTGTAAACCGGCATAAACACCGGCTCGATACCCGATGTGGTTTGCGACATCAGACTGGTGGTTCCGGTGGGCGCTATGGTTAAACAAGCGATGTTGCGGCGACCGTATTTAACCATATCTTCATACAGTTGCGGCTCAGCATCTTTCAAGCGATTTACAAACGGATTGTTTTTTTCTCTTTCGGCATCATAAATTTCGAACGCGCCACGCTCTTTCGCCATTTCAACCGACGAAGCATAAGCATTGAGCGCCACCGCTTTGTGTACTTTTTCCGAAAAATCGTTTCCTTCTTCCGAACCGTAACGAATTCCCAACGCCGCCAACATATCGCCTTCGGCAGTGATTCCCACGCCGGTACGACGACCTTGCAAGGTTTTCTTTTGAATTTTTTCCCACAAATAACGCTCGGATGATTTCACCTCTTCCGATTCGGGGTCGCTGTTGATTTTATCAAGAATTTTGTCGATTTTCTCGGCTTCCAAATCGATAATATCGTCCATAATCCGCTGCGCCAATCGAACATGTTTCCCGAACAACTCGAAATCAAAATAAGCGTCTTCCTTAAACGGATTCACCACATACGAATAGAGGTTGATGGCCAGCAAACGGCAGCTGTCGTAAGGGCAAAGCGGTATTTCGCCACACGGATTGGTAGAAACCGTTTGGAAACCCAAATCGGCATAACAATCGGCAACCGATTCGCGCGTAATGGTGTCCCAAAACAGAACGCCCGGCTCGGCCGAACGCCACGCGTTGTGAATAATTTTCTCCCACAACTCTTTAGCGTTTATGCTTTTAGTGTATCTCGGTTTAGCGGAGTCGATAGGATATTTTTGTACGTAAAGTCCGCCATTTTGTACCGATTTCATGAAATCGTCGTCGATTTTCACCGAAATATTGGCGCCGGTAACTTTGCCTTGCTCCAATTTGGCATCGATAAAATCTTCCGCGTCGGGATGTTTGATGGAAACGCTCAGCATCAATGCGCCGCGACGTCCATCTTGCGCCACTTCGCGCGTAGAGTTGGAATAGCGCTCCATAAACGGAACTAATCCGGTTGAAGTGAGCGCCGAATTTTTAACGGGCGATCCTTTGGGGCGGATGTGCGACAGGTCGTGCCCCACTCCACCGCGGCGTTTCATGAGTTGCACCTGCTCTTCATCGATGCGAATTATCGCTCCGTAGGAGTCAGCGCTGCCGTCCATACCGATAACAAAACAGTTGGACAACGACGCCACCTGAAAATCGTTGCCAATGCCGGTCATGGGACTTCCTTGCGGAAGGATGTAGGTAAATTGGTCGAACAAATCGAACAACTCTTTTTCGCTCAGCGGATTGGAATATTTCTTTTCGATTCTCGCCACTTCTTTTGCTAATCGCCAGTGCATGTCCTCGGGCGTTCTTTCGTAGATGTTGCCATCGCTGTCTTTCAAGGCGTATTTGCTAACCCAAACTTTCGCCGCAAGTTCGTCGCCTTTAAAATACTTTAGAGAAGCTTCGTAAGCATCGTCAAAAGTATATGTTTTCTTTTTCATGAGTTAAAGTTTTAATATGTAAGGAAATAAACAATTTAGATAATCCTGAATAAACTCTGTACAACTTTTGTTTTTCTTTCGAGAATGCAATTTTAAGAAAAACTTTCCATCTGTGCAACCAATTTTACAAATAAAGTTTTCAACAAAATAAAAAGTTTTCCAAAATATTTTTTATTATACTAATTATCAATATATTAATTTTTAATATCGTAATAAAAGTTCTCCATTTGGAACAACTTTGTTTAAAATCGACTACTTATTATTGGACATTCAAGATTGAAAAAATCACGACGATATATAAACTAAAAAAACACCCAACGGTTATAAATCGTTGAGTGTTTTTACGTTTCATCTTTGAAATCCGCCAAAAAAACGGACTCAATTTCCAAAAGGGAAGTTTATTGTCGCATAATTGTTAAATTTTTCCTTATCGGCGATTACTTGTAAAATTCGTTTAATCCGGTCATCTGTGAATTCATGAGACAGCCACGACTGTTTTTCGGATAATTTTTATTCCGCAGAAATACCTGCTAACTCCGGGTCAATCATAATGCGACCGCAATATTCGCATACGATAATTTTCTTCCCCATCTTAATATCCATTTGTTTCTGTGGTGGAATTTTATTGAAGCAACCGCCACAAGCGCCACGCTGAATAGGCACGATTCCCAAACCGTTTCGAGCATTTTTGCGGATGCGTTTAAACGCTGTGAGTAAGCGTGGCTCAATGGTAGTTTCGGTTTTTTTAGCCTTTTCGCGGATTTTTTCTTCCTGCGTTTTGGTTTCAGACACTATATCATCGAGTTCTTTTTTCTTAGCCTCCAAATCAATGTTTTTTTCTTTCAAAAGTTCGTTGGCGGCGGCAATTTGCTCCTTGATATTTTTTTCAGTTTGCGCATTTTCGCGGATGTGCTTTTCCGCCAGCTCAATTTCAAGCGTCTCAAACTCAACCTCTTTCGAGAGATGATCGAATTCTTTGCTGTTTCGAACATTTTCGAGTTGCTTGTTATACCTTTCGATTTTTGTTTTACTGGATTCGATTTTAAATTTCTCGCCCTTAGTCATATCACTCAATTCTTTCAAGTCGAGTTCAAATTTATTTACACGTGTACCTAATCCGGCGATTTCGTCGTCGAGGTCGGCAACCTCGAGTGGAAGCTCACCCCTCAACGTTTTAATTTTATCAATTTCAGAAAGATAGGATTGCAGTTTGTACAACGATTTCAGTTTTTCGTCAACCGCTATATCCTCTACAGATGTTTTTTTTCTTGTTGCCATACTATTTTATTTTTTATTTAATGTTTGATGTTTGAAGTCCGAAGACGAAAATATCCGTCAGACCGGTCATCGGTCAGACGGCTACAAAAAAATGCAGTAACCAAACGAGGATTATCGTTTTGTTACTACATTCATCCGTAACTGCGGGAACAATGTCAGACCGCTTTCTTTTACAGATATTTCACGGGATTCGAATCGAATGCCGATTTATGAACGACAAAGGTAGGGAATTTTTTCGAAATTACATCGAAAAAAATATCTTTTGTGCAAATTTCCGATTCGTAATGTCCTACAACTGCGAGCAATAGACGTCCTTCGACATCGTAAAAGTCGTTATACTTGGCTTCTCCGGTGACAAACGCATCGGCGCCGTATCCAATAGCTTCCGGAATGAGAAATGCTCCCGATCCGCCGCACAAAGCCACATCGTGAATTTCACGATTCTGCAATTTGGTGTGTTGAATAGTGGGCAAATTAAACACATCTTTCAGCAAATACAAAAACTCCTGCTCGGGCATCGGTTCAGGCAAAACACCCGCGACTCCGCTTCCGGCCTGGGGCCAATCGTTTTCCAACGGATAAAAATCGTAAGCCGGTTCCTCGTAGGGATGCACCGAAAGTAACGCCCGCAACACTTCAGCCTGTTTAAATTTAGGTAAAATTGTTTCAATCCGGATTTCCTTTTCGAAGTGCAATTCTCCTTTTTCGCCTACAAACGGGGAAGCCAATTCGCCGGCCCTGAAAGTACCTTCGCCGTGCAAATTAAAACTGCACGAATCGTAGTTGCCGATATTTCCCGCACCGGCATTGAACAAAGCGTTTCGTACATATTCCACATGCGACTCGGGAGCGAATGTAACTAATTTCAGCAACGAATCTTTTTTAGGACTTAAAATCCTGAGCTGCTGTAAACCAAGCATTTCGGCCAGTTTAAAATTCACGCCCTGTTGCGCATTATCGAGGTTGGTATGCGCCGCGTAAACGGCTATATCGTGCTTGATGGCTTTTATCATGCATCGCTCCACATAAGTACGGCCTGTCAGCGATTTAAACGGTCTGAAGGCTAGCGGGTGATGCGAAATAATGAGGTTGCAGCCCAAAGAAATGGCTTCATCTACTACACTTTCCGTTACATCGATACAAACGAGAGCGCCGGTAGCTACGGCGTTCGGATCGCCTACCTGCAAGCCGCTGTTGTCGTAACTTTCCTGCAACGGCAGCGGGGCAAGTTGTTCAATGATTTGGACGATGTCTTTTATTCTCATAATTAAACCGATTTGTTTTACAAATATAGCCGATTTTCCTTATTTTTGCATATCACAAACAATAAATTCTTTCGAGTTAATGAACAAAACGTTATTTATCTGCACGTTGCTCTCAATTTCGCTGCACGGTTTATACGCTCAAAACCGAACTAAAGAACCCGTAAAAATATCGGTTTTCAATCAAATGCCGGTACTCTTTAATCCCACGGATTATCCCGACGGCGTAGCCGAAAAAGACGGCTTAATATATTTGGGAAACGGACGAATTGTGTTGAAAAAAATTCACGTTCCGGTGTTTAAAAACTATACGGAAACCGAAATAAAAATCTCGCTGGTTTCCAACGGCGATCCGTGGGATAAATCGGGGTCGTGTTTTATCATCCCGCGCCAATCGGCAATTTCGATGATTGATATAGCCCGAAACACACAAAAATATCCGCAGCAAGATACGTTGAAATACGAAAACCTGTCAGGAATTGTTTCAGGGAAAGATTATTTACCAACCGTTGAATTGATGCGCTTTATGACACCGTTCGGCGTGGGACATTTCAGCAACAACGAAGACTCGGTTTCCAAGAAGCGAATGCCGGTTTATGTGGACGGATGGGTAGAAAAAGTGGTGTGGCAGCAAGATATTTCCGATTTGCTTCCGTTGCTTGAAGGTGAAGTTTACGTGGGTGTTTACATTGACACGTGGACCAAAGAGGGTTACAAAGTGGACGTGGAGCTATCGTTTACCGAGAGCAACCTGAAAGGCGATAAAAAGCCTAAAACGCGCGTTCTACCGCTTATCAACACCAATTACTATATCGGACAACGGCATCCCGATATTTTTTCGCGTCGCGATGTGGAAATTCCGTTTACCGTTCCCCGAAACGCAAAAAATATCCGCCTGAAATACATTGCAACCGGTCACGGCGGACATTCGGGCGGCGATGAATTTCGTCCACAAAGAAACATTTTGTTTGTGGATGGAAAAGAGGTGTTGAACTTCTTGCCGTGGCGTACAGATTGCGCGTCGTTTCGCCGATTCAATCCCACTTCGGGCGTCTGGTTGGTGAAAAAAGAGATGGCGCACATCAGCAACGAAGGCAAACGCGCCGTGAAGGAAATTGAAGAACCGTTGGCATCGTCCGATTTATCGCGCAGCAACTGGTGTCCGGGAAGCGATGTACCTCCCGTTGAAATCAATCTGCCGACCCTCGCCGCAGGCGATCATACGCTTACCATCAGCATCCCCGAATCGAAATCCATTGAAGAGAACAAACTGAACCATTGGTTGGTTTCGGCCTATTTGGTGTGGGAGGAGTGATACTATTTGGGATTGGGGATTGCGGATTGCGGATTGCGGATTTCGAAAAGATATAAATCAAAAAATAAATAATGCAAAAAAGTGAAAAAATTAGCATTTGCACTCGCTTTCTTGTTTTTAGCCTTAGCGGGATTCGCGCAACAACACAGTGAGTCTCTCGGCAGAAAAAACGCTGTGTACGTTGAGTTAGGCGGAAGTTCCGTTTGGTATTCACTCAATTACGAACATCGGATTCCGATACAAGTTAATAAAAGATTTGCGTTGGGTGGAGGTGTTTCTGTTATTCCCGTACAGAATTCTAACTTTATCGGAATCGTCTCTGCAAACTACCTCAGCGGACACAAAAATATTTTCGAATTAGGAATTAGCCCTGCTTATATTTTTACAAATTCCGAGTTTCTTATTTCTGCTCGCATCGGATACAGGTACGAAAGCAGTAAAGGCTTCTTATTCAGAGTGGGGTTCTCTCCCGTTTACGGTGAATTTTCCTTAGCCGGACACGGGGACGGCGGCAAAGCCGTTCTTCCTTGGGGATATCTTTCTTTTGGGTATTCTTTTTAATTCTTTTCGAAACCACCCTGTTCATTGTAATAAATATCTTCCATTACGCCCTTCAAATGTATGGTTTTACTTTTTTTAACACTAAGCCATGCAGCGTTTTTCATATTTTTGCATCTTATAATCAAGAGAGCTAAAAGCAAAAAACCAATTCTATGAGAAAAACTACTTTAATCACACTTCTTTTATTCGTTTGTTTAATATCCACATTTGCACAAGAGAGAAAAAACTCCATTTTTTTAGAAGGTGGTGGTGCAGGTTTGTGGTATTCGGTCAATTACGAATACCGTATTCCTGTCCGACTTAACCAAAGGCTCGCGTTAGGCGGAGGTATTTCGATGATTCCGGTTTGGGCTCCACATTATATTGGTATTGCTTCCGCAAGCTATCTTGTTGGTCATAAAAATATTTTCGAATTTGGGATAAGTCCGGCTTACATGTTCACAGATGAGGAATTTTGGGTATCTGCGCGTATAGGATACAGGTATGAAGCATCCGGTGGTTTTCAGTTCAGGATAGGCTTTTCGCCCATTTATGGAAAGTTTGCCGAAACCGGACTTCCTGAATATAACGGCAAAGGTTTTTTGCCCTGGGGATATCTTTCTGTGGGATATACTTTTTAAGCCATATTCATCCATCAGACCGGTAATCGGTCAGAAATGTATTTGTTATTTCACCGGAAAAATCTTCCGCATGGTATCGGCAAAAATAGCGCCGAGGCGACGTTGAATATATTGCTCTTTTCCATTCTCGGGATGCCAGCCAAAGGTAGTATCGCCTATTTCCTGCTTGTCTCCGGCAAACAACCGGCTGATTTGTTCCCCGGTAACGGGATGAACAGTGTTTCGCGAGAAACCAATGTACTTATCGAACTCTACCACGGGAAAGCCCCATTTTTCAGCTAATTTTCGCACCGATGTGTTGTAGGTCACCCGGCCGTCGTGCCAATCTGTACACAGCACAATAACGGCCGGTTTTCCACCGCGGGTATTGTAGTATTTCGACTTTTCATTGAATTTCAGGTTGTAGCAATCGGTAAGGAAACGTTTGATTACGTAATCGAACGCGGCAACGTAATTGCTCCGGTCAAAAGGGGTTTCATAATCAGTAAAGTTAGGTTTTAGTTGCGATTCGTCGAAAACATCCCTGTCGTGAACCTGCATTATTACCAAGGCGTCAATATTTTCAAGTTCTTCTATTGTGTACAGCGTTCCGTTAATGATTCGATTGGCTGCATCGGCAATAGCTTCACCGCCAATAGCCCTGTTAAGCGGAATAGCATCCGACAACTCGCATCCAACCTCGAACCAACCGTTGTTGGGCGATGCAAAGGACGCACCGCTAAGTAAAAATGTGTATGTTTTATTTTCCACACCGCTCTGAGCCGGTAAAACATCGTTGAAAGCTATCAACAGTAATAGAAATAGAAAAACTCGTTTCATTGTAATTCTAATTTTGAATGAATTACAAACTTACGAAAAATCTATGACTTAAAAACGAATATGGTGTATGAGAATTTGTGGGAATTTCGAACGACAGAAATATTTCGATTGCTGTTTTCACCTGAAATACGATGAAAATGACTAATGTTTCTAAAAAAAATGTAACTTTGAGACGTTAAGACGTAGTTGTTTTGTAGTATCAAACTAAGGTTTATAAAATATACCGTATGAAAACTTTTGCCATTTCTTGTTTAATGAGTTTATCGCTCTTATTGTTGACGATAAATGCAGAAGCTCAGACAAATTCGGATAGTCAGCAAAAGAAATATCAGGCAAGACCTCCCAAAACTCAACCGATAATGCCGGAAGCCTTTGAAAATTCGGATCACACAACGATTCATTGGTTAGGTATGGCCGGCTTCTTGTTAAATAGTCGTGGTAGCACTTTTATGATTGATCCGGTATTGGGCGAATTTGATATGCCGCTGCTTATTGATTTTCCGATTAAGGCAGAGGATATTCCCGGTTTAGATGCTGTTTTTATCACTCATGCAGACAATGATCATTTCAGCGTGCCGGTAGTGAAAACATTGTCAAGAGTTTCAGATATATATCACTCTACCGTATATGTGGATTCGCTGATGAAAAATATGCAACTCAGTTCCGTGGGACACGGTATCGGAGATACTTTTTGCCTCAATAACATCTCTGTAAAATTAACTCCGGCCAATCATGCTTATCAAAACGCTTATCCGGGTATGAGCGACCGTGTATTTAAAAATGAAGATGCCTGCGGATTTTGGTTCGATACCCCCGACGGCACTATATGGGCAACGGGAGATTCGAGGCTTATGCCGGAACATTTAGCCATGCCGGAACCGGATGTAATATTTTTCGATTTTTCTGACAACGAATGGCATTTCACCTTTGAAGGAGCCGTAAAATTAGCCAATATTTATCCAAACGCTGAATTATTGCTTTGCCATTGGGGTACTGTTGATGCTCCGGATTTTGATGTCTTCAACGGAGATCCGGCAAAACTCATGAATGTGGTTGTAAATCCGGAGAGAATTAGAATTTTGGCTCCGGGAGAACCTTTTATCCTGAAAAAGAAGAAATAATTATTGTGCGTTTGCTTTGTTTTAAAGGGAGCAGTTATCAATTATAAAAGATACCGAATGTTATTAAAGGTCAAAACTATACGAGGACAAATGTACAAATTCAATCCTGATCCTTCAAAATCAGCCGCAACGAATTATTTCGGGTAATGTAGTTCCACGCCCAGTTAATGAAAATAATGAGTTTATTCCTTACACTGAGTATTAGCATAAGGTGAAGAAACATCCAAATCAACCACGCGAAACGGCCTTTAAACCGGGCAAAAGGAAGATCTACCACCGCTTTATTTCTGCCTACGGTAGCCATGGCTCCCAAGTTTCGATACTCATACGGATGAAGTTTTTCTTTACCCGAAGCAATTTTGGAAAGATTCTTCGCCAAGTTTTTGCCGTGTCCGATAGCAACATTCGCCACTTGCGGATGCCCTTTGGGATATTTTTCGGTTTCCATATAAGCCACATCGCCGATGGCAAAAACATCGGTTAATCCAATTACCCTATTTACCCTGTCCACTCTTATTCTTCCGCCGCGGGCAATGGATTCCTTCGGAATTCCATCTATGCTATTGGCTACAATTCCTGCCGACCAAATTACATTTTTTGAACGAATGGTTTCTCCGTTATTCAATGTGATTTCGTTACCGTCGTAATTACTTACAATTACGTTGGTTTTTACGATTACACCCATCGAGCGGAGATATTTCTCAGAATAGTTTTGCGCAAAAGAACTCATGCCGGACAGGGTGTTTGGACTGCCCTCGAGCAAATAGACATTGACCTTGCTTGAATCGATGTTGGGATAATCTTTTGGCAGCACTTCGCGCTTCATTTCCACAAAAGCGCCTGCCATTTCTACTCCGGTTGGTCCCGCACCAACAATAACAATATTGTATAGTCCTTCTCTATCGCTTTCGTAGAGAAGCTTTTCAAAGTTCATCAGAATAAAGTTTCTGACATTTATGGCTTGATAAGTGGATTTTAACCCCAGCGAGTGATTCTCTATCTGTTGGTTCCCATAGAAATTGGTTCGTGCACCGGTGGCGATAACCAAGTAATCGTACGAAAAACAACCGATGGAAGTATCAATGGTCTTTTCGTCAGCATTTACGGAATCCACTCTCGCCAAACGAACGCGGACATCTTTCCGGTTTTGAAAAATTCTGCGAATGGGGAATGAAACCGTCGATGGCTCTATCTGCGATGCAGCCACTTGGTAGAACAAGGGTGGAAATTGATGATGGTTTATTTTATCGATAATAAGAATATCGAACCGATTCCTTTTCAGATTTCTAACAAACTGTAATCCCCCAAAACCACAACCAATAACTATTATCTTTTTCATTTCAACTACCCGAGAATTAATTTGCACAATATCTCCGTCCACGATGCTGGAACACCTGTAGTTCGGTTTTGCCAAAATGTAAAACTATACGCGCTTTCTTTTCAATTGTAAAACACTTGAAAGTTTATAAAGTTTTTAGGAATGTAGCGGAGGTGAGGGAGTTGTGGGTAACCAACCATAAATTCAGTAGTTTTCTCTTGTTGGAAGGCTCAGCCGGTATCACGAATTTATTTCCAATCCGTATCTTCCAACTCAAATATTTCGTTCACGCTCGTCTCGAAAATGGAGGCCATTTTTAGTGCCAACACAGTAGAAGGATTATATTTTCCCAATTCAATCGCGTTAATAGTCTGGCGGCTTACCTGTGTCATCTCGGCCAATTGTGCTTGCGTAATATTCTTTTTTGCCCTTTCTACTTTTATACTATTCTTCATAACGCACTTTTTTTGAAGCTTGATTTAACAGCCAATAAAACCGCAGGATAAAAATCAATAAAATGGTAAACATATTAAAAACTAAAATCCAGAAGAAAGGCATATCATACACAAAAAATACGCTGACAATCAGTATCGCATAGTTAATAATTACAGCCCACGATAATGCATTTAAGCGCAGGGAAGCGATAAACTCATCTTCGTTTTTCTCTTTCGTAAACATCACCAACAATCCTCCCAGAATGATAAGTAACGAAGAAATTTCATCAAGAATGTTGTTTTCAATCCAGCCCGTAAAGTTATACTTTCCAATTATTCCACCGTAAGTAATAGCAAAAACATTTGTTTCGAAAAAGTCATATTTCTCTCCTTGCAGCAGATACCAGATACCAAATAAGAAACCCAAAACAAGAAAAATCCAACCAATAATTTTGAATTTGTTCGATAATAAAGCGGTTGACTTCATAAATATATGCTTTTAAATAATTACAATACAAATGTAAATAATTTATTTCAATTTGTAAAATAAACATTACATAAAATCAATCCTGCTTTACGTTAAATTTTGCTAAAGCAATAAAAAATCACAGTGAGCTAAAAAGCGGAAAGCGCTACGAATCACTCGCGGCGCTTCCCTAATGTTTAACATTTTAAAAATCACAGCTTCGCTTCAGTTACATCTCAGCTTGGTCTTTTAGTCCCTCGCTTTATTAAAGATGCTTCCTCTGCGATTTCGTTGCGACACAGATTAAGCGTTATCTCTTGGTTGAGGTACGCTTTTGTCAGCGTCGGTAGCAGGATTGTGTGTCTCGGCTTGTGCATCAACACTTTCTGCTATTTTTTCTTCTTTTACTTCCTGAGTAGCAGCAGCTACCTCTCTATCTGTTTTCGATTCAACTTCCTCTACATGAGCGGCATCCGTAGTTTCAACTTCTTTTTCCTTAACTTCTTCGGCTTGCTTTACTTCTTCTTGCTTAACTTTCGGTTCTTTAGCTTTAGAATCAGTTACGGCAGCAGCGGTAGCGGCGCCTGTAGCTTTTCTGCGAGAACGACGTGTTTTGGCTTTTTTAGTTCCACCGTCACCCAGCATATTTTCGTTGTAGTCCACTAATTCTATGAAGCACATAGCCGCATTGTCACCTAAGCGATAGCCGGTTTTGATGATACGCGTGTAACCTCCGGGACGATCGGCTACTTTCTGCGAAATATTTTGAAAGAGTTCAGTAACGGCATATTTATTTTGCAATGCACTGAAGACTACTCTTCGCGAAGCAGTAGAATCGTCCTTTGATTTAGTGATGATGGGTTCTACAAATTTTCTCAGCTCCTTGGCTTTAGGTACAGTAGTGAAGATACGTTTGTGCATGATGAGCGAGGTTGCCATATTCGACAGCATGGCACCCCGATGCGCAGTTTTACGTCCTAAATGATTATTTTTTTTATTGTGTCTCATTTTCGTTAATCTTTATCTAATTTATATTTCGAAATATCCAT
>CAZKZB010000008.1:0-84277 GCA_964557135.1 uncultured Petrimonas sp.
TAAATTGGTAAAATAATAATGTAAACGAGGCTGTTTAGAATCTTCTGAAACAGCCTCGTTTTTTATTGCAAAAGTCCTATTTTCAAAATCTTATCTTCTTCGAATAATACATTATTACCGCCAGAAAAGCGAATAATCCCAAACTTCCTACCAGCAACGCGTAACTCTCCATCTGAATAAGAATAAAGATAAAAATGTAGAGAAAAGCCAGCAACGCGCCGACTAAAAGCCCTTGTTTTCGGTCTTTGAGAAGACTTCCCATATGAAGCATAATTAAAAGAGTAGTCATTGCCGCCGCCACAAGGTAGGCGAGGTTAAACCCGATGACCTCGGAAATGGAGAGCAGCAGCGTATAAAACAGCACCAAAGCCAGCCCCACAAGTATATATTGAAACGGATTTACCGATTTCTTTTGCAGCAATTCGATAAAAAACACAGCCACAAACGTGAGCAAAATAATGAGAATGGCATACTTTACGCTGCGCATATTTTGCTGATATTGATCAACGGCCTGGATAAAACGTACACCAAATCGCGACGCAGCCATTTGATTGACAGCGTTGCTGTTATCGGCACGAAACGCCTGACCGAAACTGCGGTTTAAATCAAGCACTTTCCATTGGGCGGTAAAACCCGAGTTTTTAACATCGCGAGTTTCGGGAAGAAATTCTCCGTCGAAACTGGGTGTAGCCCAATCTGATTGAATACCTGCAGTAGTCGTTTTTCCGATAGGAACGACATAAAGCCCCTGTGAACCGTTTAATTTAAGAGAAACATCGAACGGAAAAGCGGACTCAGGATTTAGGGAATCGATTTTCGCGTTTAACCCCACGGTAAATAATTCGTACAATCGGTGCGAAAAATCCGTGGCGCCGGTTGTGCCAACTCCGCTTCCTGCCGCCAAATTGTCCACCGGAATTCCCGGCTCGAAATAGATGGTTTGTCCATTGCTTCGTAATGCAACCTTATCTTTTATGCCTTTCAAATCGGAAAGCCCAAGAATCAAGCGGACATCGTTCCACTTTATCTGTGAGAATTCAATGTTCTGCTTTTTGATAACCGATAAGTCAAATTGTCCCGAAATAACAACGTCTGAACCGTAAACCGAGGCATCGTATATTCCTCTTTTTCGTTTCTCTACGTGCGTAGTTATTTTAGTATCCAGCATTTCAGGGAGTACCAGCAGATTTTTTTTAACCGCAACCTCCTTTTTGTCTTCAAGCAAAACCTCTTCATACGGAATCACAAAGCAAGGCCCGGCAATGGTTTGCTCGCCGCCCCACTTCGAGTTAATATCCTGAACGGCATCGAGTTTGGTATTCTGCCTTTCGCGGATAAGCGACTGAATCATCGCCAGCGGAATAAGAAGCAAAAGCGTAAGGATTCCTACTGCAATCGCTTTAATGGGCGTGGAATAACGTTTAATTAGGCTCTTTTTTTCGATGGAAGCAGGTGGAGGAACCTCCGTTTGATGTTGATTTTCGTTTGTTTTCATATTTCTTTTTTAGATCGTTGGACAAAAGAGCCAAGAACCAAGACTTTTAGTTGGTGATTTTCAACCCGTTTGTCAAATTATATTTTATCATATTTTTAAAGTTGTATCTATTTTCAACTATATTTCCTCGCGTCACTGTCCTCTATAGCAGATGCGAGCATTTTGAAAGGAATACTGTTCAGAAATGCCTGGTTCTGAAGCCTTTTAATCATTTGTTTGTTTAATAAATGCTTCCAGTGCTTGCAAATGTTCTTTAAAAGCCTGTTCGCCTTTTCGGGTTTTTGAGTAGGTTGTTCTGGGTTTTCTATCGACAAACTGCTTTTTCACTTTAAGATACTCCAATCCTTCGAGAGCTTTGATGTGGCTTGCCAAATTTCCGTCCGTCAGTCCCAACAGTTCCTTGAATGTATTGAAATCCACCCAATCGTTGACCATCAACATAGACATAATGCCTAAGCGCACTTTACTTTCGAAAGCTTTATTTATATCGTCAAGATATTCTTTCACGATTGTTTTTCTTTTCTTTCAACAGCCAGATAAAAATAAATGCCGTAAACAATATGCAAAACGCCGAAACCGAGAGACCAAAACAGCAATCCTTTTCCCGGGGAAAAAGCGCATAAAAGCCCCAGCAGCACTTGGGCGCAACCCAACCAGAAAATATTATCGTAGGTGTATTTCGACGCGTTTATTAACGACAACCCATAAAACAGCAGCATCGCAGGGGCTATAATTCCGACATTTCCGTTGAAAAGCAGTGCTACACAAAAAATCCCACCTGTTGTGAGCGGCAGAAAAAAGTTGAAAAATGTGCGATAAGCCGGTTTATTAAAAAATGATTGTCGTTTTTTGATGGCTTTTTGAATTGAAAAAACAACAATCGTTGCTAATGAAAGCACCAACACAATTATAGCGATAAAAACCAAATTGTATGTTATAAGTAACCATCCCGTTTCGATGTATTCGTCAGGTTTGCTTCTTGCCGATATTATCATGTTGTGAGCTATAAAAGCTCCTGCTAACGCGAAAATACCGACTAATATTGCCGATGTTCCGCTGAACGATAAAAATCGTGACGACCTTTCCATCATCGTCCGAATTTCTTTCACTGTTTCTAATGCTTCTTTATTCTTCATCTTAAAAGTACTTTGAAACACAAAGTAAAATAATAAAAATGAAAGTTGATGCGTTAAACATCAACTTTAACTTTTTTTAATCATGAAAAAGCCTATTTCTTCACATTACACAACTCATCATTCAATGCCACCACCGCTTCTTCGTATTTCTCGCGCGCAATCACAAACTGCATATTCACCTGCATGAGCGATTGGGCGAAGCTCTGAACGTTTATCCCTTTTTCATACAAGGACTTAGATGCACGATACAAAAATCCGGGCATGGCGATATTTGTTCCCATGGCGCACACGATGGCTGCCGGTAAAGCGGTAACCTGATAAAAAACATCTTTGAGCATCTTCAGGAGTTCGTGCGCTCTTTCGTCGTCCCAAACCACCATGGTAATGGAGTTCGCGTTTGTGGACTTCAATATGTAGCTCACGCCAAACTTTTGGAAATAATGCATTATGCGGGCATCATATCCCACTTCGCCTACCATCATCGGGTCGTGAATTTCGATAGCGATAACCTGCCTCGATCCGGAAACAATTTCCACACGCGGTTCGGGAGAAACATAATCTCTCGAAATGAGCGTTCCCGGATGTTCGGGTTCAAAGGTGTTTTTAATCCGTATATTTATTCCGGCCAACTCCAGCGGTTTGGCCGCTTTCGGATGAATTGCCTCCATGCCGATATCGGCCAACTGATCGGCAATGATGTAATTGGTGTGACCTACCGGAACGCTATTCTCTACGCCCACAATTTTGGGGTCGGCGCTCGAAAGGTGATACTCTTTGTGAATTACTGCCTCATCGGCTTTCACTTCTACAGCGATTTTACTGAAAGTAACTTCGGAATAACCACGGTCGAACGCGCGCATAATACCCTCTGTTCCTTTAGTATAACCGGTCGCAACGCAAACAACATTAGAGAAATCCACTCCGGAAAACTCGCGATGAATTCGCTGATCAATGGTTAACGGTTCGTTATCGTTAAAACCGCAAAGATCGATAAAACGCGCATTGATTCCGTTATTATTAAGGATGTTCGTCGAATTCCAGCCGGAATGCGCCTCGCCGATAGACGCCAGAATTTCGCGCGCGGCAAGATGAATATCGGTCATATTTACGTAACCCGACGCCAACACCTTGCCCAAACTGTACAACAGCGTTTTCGACTGGTCTACGCGAAATCGGATAAAATCGCGCGCCTCTTTCAAATCGAGGCCGATATCGGCAAATCCGTCGTTGATAAGCAACAGCCGCTGACAGAAACTGTCGAGAGCGCTGCTGTAATCCTCGCCGTTCAAAAACTTATTGTAGATGCCCGGCTCTCCGGTTTTTTTGTGTTCCAACAACCAGTTGGTAACGTTATTATACGCCGAAACTACAAAGATACGGTTGTAAAGTTCATCGCCTTTTCGGTTTCCTTTTATGATGTTTTGCAGCACATCCTGAAATTGGGACATGGACGTTCCGCCAATTTTTTCTACTGTAAGCATATTCTTTATTTGGGATTTGGGATTTGGGATTTGGGATTTTATTTACAAAGTTAGAAATTTTTCAGCTCATTGTACACCCTGTAGATAGGTAATCCCATTACATTAAAGTACGAACCATCAATATGTTTAACCGCAACGTAGCCAATCCACTCTTGCACGCCGTAAGCGCCGGCTTTGTCGAAAGGGCGGTATTTTTCTACATAATAATCGATTTCCTCGTCGGAAAGTTCACCGAAAGTAACGTGCGACACACTCGAAAACGCCACTTGCTTCTGTCTTGACGTGAGGCAAACTCCGGTTATTACGCGGTGCGTTTTGCCCGATAACACACGCAGCATACGTTTAGCATCGGCTGCATCAAGGGGTTTTCCCAAAATCGTATCGTCAAGTAAAACAACCGTATCGGCGGTGATAAGCAAGGTTTCGGCTGATAATTCGGCGGCGTAAGCCGATGCTTTTTTACGGGCGATATACTCGGCTACTTCTTCGTTGGGCAGGTCGTCGGGGTACGATTCGTCGATATCGGGAAGCGTGCGAATTTCGTAATCCACATCGATGCCGGAGAGCAATTCTTTGCGTCGCGGCGAGTTGGAGGCAAGGATGATTTTATAATTTGTAATCTGCATGATTTGAAATTTCCCGCAAAGTTACGAACAATGTTACTTCTTACACAAAATATTTTTCACAAAATGTGTAATACAAAATGTATAGTACAAAACGTGCAATACAAAAGTAAAACTACAAATAACCGAAAAAAGAATACTTTTTGTATCTTTACATCATGAAAATTTCTGTTGATATTTGCTTCTCTCCCGCCCTTTACCCGTTCTACCAAAAGGAAAACGATGTAGTTGTGGTGGTCGATATTTTCAGAGCCACAACCACCATGTGTGTGGCTTTTGCCAACGGTGCGAGATCGATTATTTCGGTGGCGGACATTGAATTGGCGAAAAAACACAAATCGGAAGGCTTTTTGGTGGGCGCCGAACGAAACGCACGACGCGTGGATTTTGCCGATTTCGGCAACTCGCCGTTTGAATATTCGCCGGAAAAAGTATCGGGAAAAGAGATTGTTTTTACCACCACCAACGGCACGCGAGCCATCGATGTGGCTAAAGACGCCGCGCATCTGCTTGTAGGCGCGTTTTCCAATATCGACGCGCTGATTGAAAAATGCGTGCAGTCGGGAAATCGGGTAGTTATTTTATGCGCCGGTTGGAACAACAAAGTAAATGTCGAAGACACCATTTTCGGCGGTTGTTTTGCCGAGAAGTTATCTGAAAAAGCGGAAGTGATTTTCGAATCGGACGCGGTGCGAATGGCTGCTGAATTGTGGAATTTGGCAAAAAATAATCCGTTGGAGTATCTAAAAAACACCGACCATTACGCCCGACTGGTAGCCAACGACGTTGCCGGCGATGCGGAATTTTGCTTGAAAGAGAATACGGTTTCGGTGGTACCGCGGTATGATAAAGAAAAAAAGAAAATAATTTCATAATAGGGGCAAGCAAGTTCCGACTCACTAACTCACAAAAAAAGCGACTTGGAAGTCGCTTCACCCGGGTTATTCATCCCAATCGAACTCGTCGAAATCGAAAGTTTCGGTAAATTGCTCCAAATCGCGGCGTTCTTTTTTGGTCGGGCGACCGGTTCCGCGCTGTCTGTCGACAAATCCGCTGATTTTGTTTAATTCCAGTACTTCGTACTCTTCGGGCGGCGTAACGTTTTCCATAAAATCGGGTACGAACTTCGCTCCCATCCGCTTATCGGCAAGGGCAAGCACCCGAAATGAGAAAGTAACGGGCGGCTTTTTCACCTGAACCACATCGTCCACACGAACCGTGCGCGAAGGTTTTACCGAAACTCCGCCAACCATTACCCGACCCTTTTTGCAAGCATCGGCAGCGATGGTGCGTGTTTTAAAAATCCGCACCGCCCACAACCATTTATCTACACGAACTTCATTCATACTTTTAATTGATGTACAGTCGCACGGCTGTGCGACTCTACTTGTTGTTGAATTGATTCATTGTAATATTTATCCCCGCCAAACAAAAACTACGGATAATATCCGTCGCCGTTTCAATACGCTCGGGAAGGGTTTTCTTCTCTTCGTCCGAAAAATCATCCAGCACATAATCCACCTGCGCACCCCGCGGAAAATCGCTCCCGATACCGAAGCGCAACCGTGCGTACTGCTGTGTTCCGAGAACTTCCTGAATGTGTCTCAGTCCGTTGTGTCCGGCATCGCTGCCTTTAGATTTCAGGCGCAACGTTCCGAACGGCAACGCCAAATCATCAACGACCACAAGCAGATTTTCGTCTTTAATTTTCTCTTTTTGCAGCCAATATCGGATAGCGTTCCCGCTTAAATTCATAAACGTGGAAGGTTTTAACAGTACAAGCGATTTATTCTTCAACCGCATTTCGGCAACAAATCCGTATCGCTTATCCTGAAAAACAATATTGGACGCCTTAGCAAAAGCGTCCAATACCATAAATCCTATGTTGTGGCGGGTGTTTTCGTAATCCGGTCCAATGTTACCCAGTCCCACAATTAAATATTTCATTTAAAAAAGCATTATTCTTCAACTGTTGCTTTAGCAGCAGCTCCTCTTGCAGCACGTGTTAATTGAACGCGACAAACAACTGCATTTTTCGGTGTCAGCAGTTCAAGTCCTTCGAAGTTCAATTCACCCACCTGAATAGATTTACCCAACTCAAGTTTTTCCACATTAACAACCAGTTCTTGCGGCAATTTATCGGCCAACGCTCTAACTTTCAACTTGCGCATATCGAGCGACAATTTACCACCCGATCTAACACCGGCAGCCAATCCTTTCAAACGAACCGGAAGTTCTATTACCACAGGAATTTCGGGGTACACGTGTAAGAAATCGATGTGAAGAACAGTATCTTTAACCGGATGGAACTGCACTTCTTTCAGAATAGCCATCATGGGCTTTCCATCCAAAACAAGATTTACCAAGTAAACTTCGGGTGTATAAATGAGGTTGCGAACATCACCGCTTTTAACCACAAAGTTAATATTCTTTTCATCGCCTCCCCCGTAAACTACACACGGGATAAGCCCTTCGCTGCGATAGCTTCTCGCTGCTTTTTTTCCGAAGTCTTCTCTAACTTCGCCTTTTAATTCGTACGTTTTCATTTTTTAATTTTTTGTGTTACTCAAAATAAAGGATGCTTTCCTAAATTTCCCATCACACGAGGGAGCCTCAAAAAGCGGCGCAAAATTAGTGATTATCTTTCAATTATACAAACTATTATCGAACTCTTTTCTTTAAATCTTCCACAGGGATGCTCAATAGTCGTCCCATCGGCTTATCGCCGCGATAGGTGATAACACGCATCATCACAGCGTCTTTGGGAATAGGTTGCGGTTTGGTGTACTTGGGATAAAAATTGTCCGGCGTTGAACTGTCGAAACTGGTGTAAATATCCAATCCGTTGATTTCGGGTGTAAGTTCCACAAAATATTGCTCACCTTCGCGTGTCACCTTAATAATTGGGTCGTAAATAGCGGGTGAGTATTTTGTTTTCGCATAATCGAAACGCACGAAATGATTTTCTGTTTTCGATACGAACTTATCCCAGTCTTTTCTCTCTTTTGGCGACCAAACCGACTCTGCCACGGCAAAAGCACGAGGCCAAGTCATATATTCCGTCTGACGGATATTGTAAATCTGCTCTGTCCAAAGATTTGCCTGTCCGCCCAAAACATAGTTGGCATCGGCACCTTCGGGAATCGGGTCAAATTTATAGGTCTGATTCAATCGTAACGACGCGTAAACACGCGGTTCTGTAGAAATATCGCCCTGCATGTAATCGATATAGGTATAATTAGTCGGACTCATCACAACATAATGTCCCGATCTGGATGCTTCAATTCCGTAATTAACTCCTCGCCAACTCATTAGTCCGGTGGTTGGTGTAATACCTCCTTCAAGAATTTCGTCCCAACCCATCATTTTTTTGCCTTTTGCTTGAATAATTTTCTCCAATCTTTTGCCGAAATAAGATTGAACTTCGGCCATATTTTTGAGTTTTTCGCGTTTCATCAACGATTTCACGGCATCGCTTTTTTCCCAAAACGTGTAGGGAGCTTCGTCGCCGCCCACATGAATATATTCAAACGGGAAAAGTTGCGCCACTTCGGTCATCACTTTGTCTAAAAACTCATATACCTTTTCGTTGGACGGACAAAGTGTGTTTTCGAACATTGCAGCCGGACGTCCGCCTGTAGTCCAATCTAAGAAAGGCGCACCGGTACGTACAAATTTATCGTTTATCTCAGGAAAACAAGCCAACTCCGGATAAGCCGCAAGAATGGCCGAACTGTGTCCGGGCACATCTATTTCGGGCATAACCTGAATATTACGCTCTTTGGCGTACTGAACAATTTCCTTAATCTGTTCCTGCGTATAGTATCCGCCGTAGTTTTTTGGTGCATCGGGGTCGGGTTGTGAAAAACTTCCGAACCATCCGATTTGTTCCTGACGCCACGCGCCCACTTCGGCGAGTTTAGGCAAGCTTTTTATTTCGATGCGCCAACCTTCATCATCGGTGAGATGCCAGTGAAACATGTTGAATTTATATTTCATCATATTATCAATATATTGCTTCACTTCATCTACGGTGAAGAAATGACGTGATACGTCGAGCATCAAACCGCGCCACGCCACACGTGGGTAATCCACTATTTCTACCGCGGGAATTTGCCACACGATATCGGGTTGCAGCTTGTCACTCTCAATTTGAGGTGGAAAGAGTTGCAATAAGGTCTGAACGCCATAAAACAATCCGGCGGGTTTGTTGGCATAAATTTCCACTTTTTCGGATGTAACAGAAAGACGATAGCCTTCGCCACCCAACACTTTGTCACTCTTTTTGTTAAGATGAAGAAAAATCTGCGATTTACTTTTCGTATTAACTTCCACTTGGCTTCCGGTAGCGGCAGAGAGCTTTTTTTGCAGATAATCAAGCGTAAATTCAAGCTCCACAGGTGCGGGCGAGGCGATATTCACTCTCTTGGGCAAAATGAAATATCCATCCTTTTTCTCTATAGAAACAGGCTCGGGAATAATAGCAATTTCTCGCTCAATGGGTTGACCAAAAGCTGTTAATGACAAACAGATAACAGCCATCAATAGAAAAATTTTTCTCATTTTTTGAATGGGATTTTATTTGTTAATTTGATTTTACGTTTTGCAAAACTAAGATTTTTTTCCGATATAAAGCAGTTCTAAAATAAAAAAATGTCTAAATGACAGATTTATACAGTTTATACTTTTTCTTCGTATCTTTGTATCCCAAAAAAGAACAATTATGGATACAGTACTTAGCGGAATCCGCTCAACCGGGAATTTACATTTAGGCAATTACTTCGGCGCATTGCGTAATTTTATACGCATGCAGAACGAAAACAACTGCTATTTTTTTATCGCCGATATTCACTCGCTCACCACACACCCCGACCCGAAATTACTACACGAAAACGTTAAAAATGTGTTAGTAGATTACCTCGCGGCGGGTATCGATCCCGAAAAATCGGTCATCTACATCCAAAGCGATGTCCCCGAAGTCATCGAACTGTATTTGTACCTCAATATGCACGCCTACATGGGCGAGCTGGCAAAAACCACTTCGTTTAAGGAAAAGGCGCGCAAGCAACCCGAAAACGTGAACGCGGGTTTACTCACCTACCCCACGCTTATGGCTGCCGATATTTTAATCCACAACGCCGATAAGGTTCCCGTCGGAAAAGACCAGGAGCAGCATTTAGAAATGACTCGAAAATTCGCGCGTCGATTTAACAATTTCTACGGAGTTGAATATTTCAAGGAGCCGGTAGCGTACAATTTCGGCGAAGAATTGATAAAAATTCCCGGATTAGACGGCAGCGGAAAAATGGGAAAATCGGAAGGAAACGCCATTTATTTAAAAGATTCTCCCAAGGAAATCGAGAAAAAAGTAAAACGCGCGCTCACCGATTCAGGTCCCACCGAACCCAATTCGGTGAAACCCGATTATATCGAGAATCTGTTCACGCTCATGCGTGTGGTTTCCGCGCCCGAAGTTGTTCAACACTTCGAAAGCAAATGGAACAGTTGTGAAATCCGTTATGGCGACATGAAAAAACAGTTGGCGGAAGATATCATCAAAGTAACTTCACCTATCCGCGATCGGATTTTGGAAATTGAAAAAGACGACGCTTACTTGCGAAAAGTTACCCGCGAGGGTGCCGAAAAAGCGCGCGAAAGTGCATCGAAAACGATTAAAGCCGTAAGAGAAATTGTCGGATTCAAGCCATTTTAAAACCAAAATCACATAATTTTCGACGGAATGGCAGTGTCATTCCGTTTTTTATTAAACTTTTCACGAAAAGAATTGTTTTGAAACAATAAGTCTCACAGCAAGGAAACATTTTTATGCTCACATTCAAATCCATTGAGTTAAAAGACAAGGATATAATTAATTCGTACCTCAGTAAACAAAACTACAGGGCTTCAGACCTCTGCTTCACGAACCTATACAGCTGGGGAAAGAAGTTCGACACGCAATATGCCAACACCGACGAGTGGCTTTTTATTCGGTTTAAAGACAATAACAACCGCAACTCGTACCTCAAACCCATCGGCGGTGAAAACATAAAAGAAGCCGTGGAAATAATTATGGACGACCACAAACAATTTGATACGGTCTTCCAAATGAGGGGATTGACGCCTGAAATGATTGAGAAAATTGAGTCCGCGATACCTAACGTATTCAACTACAAGTTCAATCGAAGCGTATCGGACTATATTTACACCACGGAAAAACTCATCCATCTCAAGGGAAAAAAACTGCAAAGCAAACGAAATCACATCAACCGATTTAAGCGCGAGAACGATTGGCAATACAAGTCGCTCACCGGAAATCCGTTGGTAGTAAAAGAATGCCTCGAAATGCTCAACAAATGGATGCAGCTTAATAAAATAGACAAAGACCCGTCGTTGCAATACGATGATTTTGCTACAACACTGATGCTCGACAACTTCGAGTATTTAGATTTGAAAGGCGGACTGATTTGTGTAAACAACGAAATTGCGGCGTTCACCATTGGCGAAAAACTTACGGAGGATACTTTTATTGTTCATGTTGAAAAAGCTTTCACCACAATTCACGGAGCATATAACATAATCAATCAACAATTTATTGAAAACGAAGCGGCAGACTTCACTTACGTGAACCGGGAAGAAGACATGGGAATTGAGAACCTGCGTCAAGCCAAACTTTCCTATCATCCCGATATTCTGCTCGAGAAATACAACGCCCGCCTAAAAGAATAACAGCATGATAAAATTCGCCGACAATACAACAAAACCGTTGGTTTGGGATATGTGGAAAACCGTTTTCGGTGATTCCGACGATTATATGGAGATATATTTTCGGGAGAAATACCGCAACGAAAACACATTGATTTATTTCGATCGGGGAAAAGCTGTCTCTTCTTTACAAATGCTTCCGTTTAGTTTTTCGTTTCACGGAACCGAAATTCCAATTGCTTATTTTTCGGGGTTGTGCACCTTGCCGGAAGCCAGACGAAAAGGATTTATGGGCGCGCTTATCGAAAAATCTTTCGATGAAATGGGTAAAAATGGAATACCGTTGGCTATTTTGGTTCCACAGGAGGAATCGGTAATGGATTTTTATCGCCCTTTTGGTTTCACGCAAACTTTTGACGCGGGAACACCTCTCCCCGACCTGCGAAAGATTGTTTCCGAGTCGGAGAATCTTGAAACGGCATACAAGAGTTTTGATTCTTTTTTTCGCCAACGCGATATGACGGTACAAAAATCATTCGACGATTTTCGGGCAATTGTGAAAGAAGCTACACTTTTCGATTTTCCCTCCAAAAGGAGCCTTGTCGGCATGGCAAGGGTGATTGATGCTGAAAAACTACTTTCTCTCTTCGCCGATCGATACAAGCATAAATTGTTCTCAGTAACTATCCACGATGAGCTGCTGCCAATGAACAACGCTACTTTCGCTATTTCAGAAGGGAAATCCGTAAAAAATGGCAATTCTGTCTCACCCACTTTTCACTTCAATATCCGCACGTTAGCACAAGTACTGTTAGGATATCACACCTCGTGGCAAGACGAACCGCTTCGCTCCGTTTTTCCCGAAAAAACTCCCCAAATGCATTTTATGATGGAATAAAGTTTAAGGAACTGAAATTGCAGACTTTATTTCGACACAAATCACAAGCTCAATTACTTGATTTTCTGCGGAAACCTCCGTATATTTGCCCTCCCATCCTCTAATTTATCTGTCAAATGAAGAAGTTTTTCTTACCCTTTATTGCGCTCCTGCTCGTGGGCGGATGCGCCCAGAAACAACAATCGATTGATTGTAACACTTATGTCGAAGCCGATTTACCCACAACTGTCGTATCCGACTGGAGCACATTGCCGGATGGCTTGCAGGCATCTATCGGCAGCATTGATGCACTTTACATGAAACACGAAATCCCCGAAGTCTCGCTGCAATCGGAATGGAAAGGAACGGCATGGAAAGGTGAGCGTGTTTCCGCCCAGTTCGTAGTTTGGGCGAAAGACAGCGTTTCGCAAATTCACGGCCGGTTTACCGATTTCAAAACAGCCGACGGAAAAGTTATTCCTGCTGATGCGGCCAATATTCATTTCGTTCGTTACGTCATTACCGATGAATTTGCCGAAGGATGCGGTCATCGCAAACCCGAGGACTACGCTTCGTCGCTCAGCCCCGATGTATTGGATAACTTACCCTGTATCAATATTTTGCCGAACACCGCACGCCCCATCTGGGTTACACTGGATGTCCCGGCCGATGCCGCTGAAGGCACTTACTCATCTACATTTCAACTGTTTGCCGATGGCAAGAAGAAAAAAACTTTCACCTTTCAGCTCGAAGTACTACCTCAAACGCTTCCGCCCGCGACAGAGTGGAAATTCCATCTCGATTTGTGGCAGAACCCGTATGCCGTGGCTCGCGTTGCCGATGTTGAAAAATGGTCACAAGCACATTGGGATGCCCTACACGCACCCATGAAAATGCTGGCCAATGCCGGACAAAAAGTAATTACCGCCACGCTCAACAAACGCCCTTGGAACGGACAAACCGAAGACGCGTTTGATTCAATGATCGGTTGGACAAAGAAAAAAGACGGTTCATGGGAATACGATTTCACTATTTTTGATGATTGGGTGAATTTCATGATAGATTTGGGAATCAAAGACCAAATCAACTGCTACTCCATGGTTCCGTGGGGAAATTTCCTGTTTTATACCGAGGAAGAAACCGGTGAAGAAGTTCGTATTGCTGCTGCTCCCGGTACACAGGAATATGCCGATATTTGGGTCCCGTTTTTGAAAGAATTTACAAAACACCTGGATGAAAAAGGCTGGCGCGAAATCACACGCATTGCCATGGATGAGCGCAATCCGGCAGAAATGAAGGCGATGCTGAAATTACTGGAAGAAACCGCTCCGGGAATAGGAGTGGCTTTGGCCGACAACCACAAAAGCTACAAAGAATATCCCGATCAACTGACCGATTTGTGCGTGGCACACGGAGCGGAGGTTGATTCCAAAGACAGGGCATACAGGGCCCAAAAAGGCTACATTACCACGTGGTACGTGTGTTGTGCTGATGTTTTCCCCAACATCTTCACTTTTTCCGCTCCCGCCGAAGGCGCGTTTATAGGATGGTACACCGTTGCCGCCGATTTCGATGGATTCCTACGCTGGGCTTACAACAGCTGGGTAAAAGACCCGCTGTTGGACTCGCGTTTTCGCACCTGGCCCGCCGGTGACACTTATGTTATTTATCCGGAAGGGCGCAGCTCAATTCGGTTCGAACGCTTGCGCGAAGGCATTCAGGATGCCGAGAAAATCCGTATCCTGCGCGAAAAATTACAAAACGAACCCGAAAAGCTCGCACAATTGAACCAAATGGTTTCCCGTTTCAATATCCTGCAAAAACCAGCCGACTTGGAAGGATTAATGCAAGAGGGAAAGAAGTTATTAGAAGAGTTGTCGCGATAATATTTTCGCAAAAAACAGCTCGACCGACTTACGCGGTCGGGCTGTTTTTTTGCACAAAAAAAAGGCCACCTCGATCGAGATGACCTCTTTTGTCTTCGGTTTATCTTGTTATCAGCGCTTAAGGTAAAAAAGATTGTTTTAGGTTATCGATACAAAGGTAAGCCTCTTTTTCGAATCCTGCAAAACAAAATTATATGTTCTATAACATATATTGAGATCTGCTCACTTTTGTTTGTCCGATACAAAAAAAGAGAATAACATTTTCAATACGTTACCCTCTTTTTTCATTTTTTCAGTTGAAAATTTTATTTTCTCAAACCTAATTTTTTTACAATTGCTCTGTATCTTTCGATATCCTTTTCAATCAGGTAATCGAGCAAGCGACGACGCTTACCCACTAAAATTTTCAATGAACGTTCCGTGTTATAATCTTTTTTGTTTGACTTCAAGTGTTCAGTCAAATGCGAAATACGGTATGAAAACAATGCTATCTGCGCTTCAGGTGAGCCAGTATCAGTGTTAGACTTTCCGTGCTTTGCAAAGATTTCTTTCTTTTTTTCAGAATCTAAATACATAAAACTTGTTTGTAAAAATTAATTTAAAACTTTTTGGGTTGCAAAGATACATCTATTTTTTTAGACTACAAACAGTTTAGATTAATATTTAACGATGCGATTTATGAACTCACAGACATAAAGCATCCGTTACCTTTCACCGGTCACCCGTCAATCTCCTCTTCTCATCAATTTCCCGCTCAATCTCTTTATGGCGTTAGAGATTTCAATATCGGGTTCAATCACGTTGTAATCGCCCCAAAACTCAGGGTCCTGAAAGTGCTCAACTTTCTCCGCGATAACATCGGTAGAACGAATACGTTCACTTCTCGGGAACTTATTCACGCTCTCATGATACCTGTCGGTAATGGCCATTTCGGAAGCAATGGTATAGTTCGTAGCGAAAAGTCCGAAAAACCGGTTAGTCCACCGCACCCGAAACTTTACTTCAGTACTGCTATAGTTAAAAAACCACTTTCCGTTGTTTTCTATGAAATCAGACACATAACGCGCCTCTTCCACATCCACTCTCATTTTTGCGGGTTTTCGGCGAATAAAAATATTGGAAGCATCTTTCCGTCCTTCGACATTCATATTGAATTCCATGCGAGCAATAGCCAACGATGCAGCATCTAAATAAACTTTTCCCCTGAATAAAATTTCCTTGATGCCGTCTTGTGGTGAAAAATTAATTTCATAATGCGGCTTATTGTTAATGTTTATCATTCTTTCTATATTGAAAACATATTCATCTCCCCGCTCTCCGAAAACAATTTCGGGATTTTTCACCACATCGAGCATAAGTGCCGTACTGATTCCGCCTTGAAATTTCATTAAAACGGTATCTCGCGGCGAAATATCGGTAGCTTTCCGCCCAATGTAAATCTTTGCCTGATCGTTTTCGTACGAACGATACGACGATTTGTAAACATCCAAAACAGCTTCAACCAACGAAATATAATTCGCGTTCTTCTTTATCGATTCCCGATAAAACGACACCATCATGTTGGGGTCGGTAGAGTAATTTTGCGGAATCTTGCGCAACGCTTCGCGCATTAACTCACTACCGTCGCCCGAAACAACTTCAAGCGCCCCTAAATGTATCGAAGACGGAACCAGCATAATATGGTTGTTAGGCTTATCTATCAGCGTAACTATCGGTATTTCCATGTTTTCATAGCCTAAATACCGGATAATCAGCTTCGAATTTCTTGCCGATGCAGGAACCCTTAGCGTAAAATAACCATCCTGATTAGTGACGCTCGAAATATTTAAATTCCCAACCGTTATGCTCGCGTTGGGCAAGGGGTCGCGAGTATCTCCGCCCAAAACTCGTCCACGCAGCGTATGAGGCTGTGACTGTGAAACATCGGTTTCATTGCCCAAAAGCGTGAAACTACAAAGAAACAGCAACAGCAAGTTAATAACGATATATTTTTTCATTGATTTGGTGGATTTTTAAATTGTTTATTTACATAACTCTATATACTATACAAAGTAAATATTTTTACCGAAAAAATCAAACTTAAACACAAGGTTTTAACTATTATTTCAGAATGAAAATCACCCCACTTTTCCATTTAAATGGAAAGATGGAACAAATTCTAAACTTTAATACCTAAATTTGTGTTGAAAAGAAAAATTCTAACGAGAGAATGGCTCATAAATACGACTTTCTAATCATCGGATCGGGCATTGCAGGAATGAGTTATGCCCTTAAAGTTGCACAGCACGGCAAGGTGGCGATAATTGCCAAGACAACGCTCGAAGACGCCAATACTTATTACGCGCAGGGCGGAATTGCATCGGTAACAAACTCCTGGGACAATTTTGAAAAGCACATTGCCGACACACTGGATGCAGGAGCGGGGCTGTGTGATATTGACGTAGTTAAACGGGTAGTGCAAGAAGCTCCCAAACAGATTAACGAATTGATTAACTGGGGTGTAAACTTCGATAAAGATGAAAAAGGAAATTTCGACCTGCATCGCGAAGGCGGCCATTCCGAATTTCGTATCCTGCATTACAAAGACAGTACCGGCGCCGAAATTCAAACCAGTTTGATAGAAACCATCCGCAACCATCCCAACATAGATGTTTTCGACAATCATTTCACGATAGAAATCCTTACCCAACACCATTTAGGCCAGATTGTAACCCGACACACACCCGATATTGAATGTTACGGTGCATACATTTTGGATTTACAAACCAACGAGGTGCTTACTTTTCTGTCGCGTGTAACCATGATGGCTACCGGCGGCATTGGCTGCATTTATCAAACCACCACAAACCCGTTGGTAGCAACCGGTGACGGAATTGCCATGGTAGCGCGCGCTAAAGGTGAGATAAAAGGAATGGAGTTCGTACAATTTCACCCAACGGCGTTGTACCATCCGGGTGTACGCCCATCTTTTCTCATCACCGAAGCCATGCGCGGATACGGAGGTATTCTGAAAACGAAAGACGGCGAAGAGTTCATGCACAAATACGACGAACGCCTTTCGCTGGCTCCGCGCGATATTGTTGCCCGCGCCATCGATACGGAAATGAAAAACCGGGGAGACGACCACGTTTATTTAGACGTAACACACAAGGACGCCGAAGAAACCAAAAAGCATTTTCCAACTATTTATGAAAAATGCCTGTCGCTCGGTATTGATATTACCTGCGATATGATTCCGGTTGCTCCGGCAGCCCATTATCTGTGCGGCGGAATTTTTGTGAACATCGACGGTGAAACCAGCATCAGCCGGCTGTACGCCAACGGCGAATGCGCCTGCACAGGTCTGCACGGTGCTAATCGCTTAGCATCAAATTCGCTGATAGAAGCGGTGGTTTTTGCCGATTCGGCCGCCAAACATTCTATTCCTACCTTCAAAAATTATTCGTTTCAGGAGAATATTCCCGATTGGAATGCCGAAGGCGCCACTTCCACCGAAGAGATGGTGCTTATTACGCAAAGCTACAAGGAGGTGGGGCAAATCATGTCGTCTTACGTGGGCATTGTCCGTTCCGATATCCGCTTGCAGCGAGCAATGAACAGATTGAACATTTTGTTTAGGGAAACCGAAAACTTGTTTCAGCGTTCAGTCGTTTCACATGAAATCTGCGAGCTCCGAAACATTATAAAAGTAGGATATATGGTGATTAAGCAGGCCATGGCACGCAAAGAGAGCCGTGGATTGCATTATACTATTGATTATCCCGATAAAGACCCGAATTCTGTATTGTAACAATGAAAAAATTCATCAACATAAACGGCAAGTTGCTCGACCTATCCACACCGTTGGTGATGGGAATATTGAATGTTACGCCCGACTCGTTTTATTCCGGAAGCCGAAAACAGTCGGAAGCGGAGATTGCTGAAAGAGCCCGGCAAATATTGTCCGAAGGCGGCAGCGTTATCGATATCGGCGGGCAATCTACGGCACCATCGGCGCCACTTCATTCCGCGCTGGAAGAGTTCGAGCGAGTGGAGCCTGCGCTTAAACTCATTCGAAAAGAATTTCCCGATGCCATCCTTTCCATCGACACGTTTTATTCGGAAGTGGCAAAGCAAGCGGTGGAAAAATACGGAGTAAACATCATCAACGATATTTCGGGCGGGCAAATAGACGACAACATGTTCGAAACCGTTGCCCGGCTCAACGTTCCGTATATTCTCATGCACATGCGCGGAACACCCCAAACCATGCAGCAATTTACCGATTACGACAATTTTATTCAGGATATCTTGTACTATTTCTCCGAGAGAATCGCGAAATTAAATCTGCTGGGAGTAAACGATATCATCATCGATCCGGGATTTGGATTCAGCAAAACTACAGAACAGAACTACCGATTGATGGCTTATTTAAAATATTTTGATACCTTTGATGTTCCGATATTAGTTGGCATATCCCGAAAATCGATGATTTATAAACTGTTGGGATGCACAGCGCAGGAAAGCTTGAATGGAACATCGGTTTTAAATACATTTTCCCTGTTATCGGGAGCTAATATTTTGCGCGTTCACGATGTGAAAGCGGCGATGGAATGTGTGAAAATTGTGGACAAAATAAAACAATCGGAACAGGAACAGTAATTCATTATGTTTGAACACTTTGGAATAAAAGATTTTATTGACATTTTACTGTTAGCTACACTTTTGTACTACTTGTTTAAAATGGTAAGAATTTCGGGAATGCGTCCGCTTTTCGTCGGCATTGTCATATTCCTGATAATCTGGGTGTTAGTCTCACAGGTATTCGAAATGGTTCTGTTAGGCTCTATACTCGACCAGTTTGTCAACATCGGTCTTATCTTGCTGGTCATTCTTTTTCAGGATGAAATCCGGCGATTTCTCATGTCAATGGGCTCAAAAAAAGGGTGGAAATTCGCAGCTAAACTGCTTATCCCCAATCATAAACAGGACAAGGACACATCGCACGTCACCTCCATCGTGTTGGCTTGCATGAACATGGCGAAATCAAAAGTCGGTGCACTTATCGTAATCCAAGGCGACATACAGCTTAGCTTGTACGAGCAAACAGGTGAAATTATCAGTGCCGATATTTCATCGCGGCTGATAGAAAATATCTTTTTCAAAAACAGTCCGTTACACGATGGAGCCATGATAATTGTAGGTAAAAAAATTAAAGCCGCAGGCTGTATCCTGCCTATTTCGCAAAATCCCAATATCCCTAAACATCTGGGATTGAGGCATCGCTCGGGGTTGGGAATCACGCAAGAAACCGACGCCAAGGTGATTATCGTATCGGAAGAAACCGGAAAAATAACTTTCGCACAAGAAGGCCGACTGAAAATAAACGTAAATCCCGAAGAGTTACAGGAGTTGATTTTAGCAGATTCATAGATAGCAGGTAACAGATAACATACAATATCCGACTTTCAACTTCATACAAATAAATGATTCTAACCCATTTATCCATCATAAATTACAAAAACCTCGCGCAGGTAGAGCTCGAACTGTCGCCTAAAATCAATTGTTTTGTGGGCAACAACGGCATGGGCAAAACCAACCTGTTAGACGCGGTTTATTACCTGTCATTTTGCCGCAGCTATACCAACCCCATCGACTCGCAAATTATCAACCACGATGCCGATGTTTGCATGATTCAGGGCAAGTATGAGTTTGAAAACGGAAACGAGGAGGAGATTTATTGCGGTTTGCGCCGGCGCCAGAAGAAACAGTTTAAGCGCAACAAAAAAGAGTACGAAAAACTATCCGACCATATCGGATTTATTCCGCTGGTGATGATTTCGCCGGCCGATATCGAGATAATTCAGGGCGCGAGCGAAGAGCGCCGTAAGTTTATGGACATTGCCATTTCGCAATTCGATAAAAGCTACATGCAGGCGCTTATCCGCTACAACAACGCTCTGCAGCAACGCAACGCGATATTAAAAATGGACGACAACGAAATCGATTTCACGCTGTTGGAACTTTGGGAAGAACGAATGGCGGACGACGGGGAGTTGATTTTTAGAAAGCGGAGCGCTTTTGTGGAAGCCTTTACGCCCATTTTCGACGGATTTTACAAGCGCATTAGCCTGTCGGGCGAAAACGTATCGTTTAATTACGTTTCGCAGCTTGCCGATCGGGATTTCGCGGCGCGACTGCGCGAAACCCGCCGCCGCGATATTGCCATCGGGCACACCACAACCGGCGTACACCGCGACGAATTGGAGATGCTGTTGGATGGCTTCCCCATCAAGAAAACCGGTTCGCAAGGGCAAAACAAAACCTATTTCGTCTCCATGAAACTGGCGCAGTTTCACTATTTGCTCAAAACCGGCGGGCGAACGCCCATATTGTTGTTAGACGATATTTTCGACCGACTGGACGCCAATCGGGTGGAAGAGATTGTAAAACTGGTGGCTAGCGACGAGTTCGGGCAGATTTTCATTTCCGATACCAACCGCGAGTCGTTCGACAAGATTTTAAGCCGTGTCAACAACAGTTATCATATTTATTCGGTTGCCGATGGAGAGGTTTTTAGAATGACAGATGACGGATGATAGGAGGCAGAAGGCAGGAGACTGAAACCGTCTGATCGATATTTGAAGATGGAAGATGGAAGACCGAAGACCGATGTTGGATGTAAAAATCCGCTCAACTCGCAACACATTGGGGCGAAACGGAAATCCCGCCCAGCGGGACAACCCGTAACCCGTAACTCGTAACCCGCTTATGATCAAAAAAAATGCCCAACTGCTGGGTAACATACTTTCCGATTTTTTCGATGAAAACCCCGCGCTCAAAACATCCGTGGCGGAGCATCGTGCCGTTACGGCGTGGCGCGAGCTGCTGGGCGAGGGCGTTTCGCACTACACCAAAAACGTATATTTCAAGCGTGGCGCGCTGCACGTACAACTCGCGTCGTCGGTATTGCGCGCCGAACTTATCATGAACAAACAGAATCTGATAGACAAATTAAACGAGCACGCGGGCATGGAAATTGTGCGCGATATTGTGTTTAGGTGATGATTCGGTTCCGAGGTACTAAGTGAGGCGGAGAATTGTTCACTGCCGCATCTGGCCGATTACCGGCCTGATGCATGAAAATGGGGGTAGGTGACCGATGACAGAAGTCCGGTGACGGAAATAGGCCGACCTTTGGTGCGATTTTTTCAAAGAGGTGGTCACGGTTTGAGGAAACCTTTGTCAAAGTTTGGAACTTTGACAAAGGTTTCCTTATCGTTTCAACAGCCCTCGCGCGCGAGTTTCGAAGCGCGTGTGTTGCGAAGCAAAAAACGCCTCTTGGCAGACAGCTTTACAAAAGTGCATCGACGGGAAGACAAAGGATTGGTGAAAATAGAAAAAATCAGAAAAATGCCGAAACTCCCAAGAAAACGCCCTTCGGATACGGTGAATTGGTCTGCTGTGCCAAGTCATAATTCAGGGTAATATGCGAGCGCCCTAACCTAAGTCCGGCTCCTACCACCATAGACGGTACCCAACCGTTGGTCTTTCGAGGATCGTCTACCGAGCCTTCCTTTCTATACGTTGACCACAGATAATTAATTTCGGGCTGTGCGAACACCGCTATAAAACTCGCCGGATAAGCATAACCGAAAACATTGGTGCCCAACAAGTGGTTTTTGTACAAATATTCTTCGTTTAACTGATATGCACGTACTTTGTTGTAGTAATATTTCACGCCTGCGCCGGCCATAAAATAATTGCTAAACTGATAACCTACCTGCGGTCCCAATACCAAAACGGTGTAGTTTCTGCTTAACGATAATCCGAGATTCGCGCCAAAACGCATTTTTCGTTTGTCGAATTTGAAGCCCGATGTAGGCTGATTGTCCAAAAGTATGGGTCGGTTGTTTCTCTCTCGCGCGGGCTGCTGCCGTTGCACGGTTTGCTGTTGTCGGTTTCTGTGGATATTCCGCTCGTCGCCGGGCGAAACGCGGATGGTGTCGTACGTGATTACCTGAGCCGCAGCTATAATCGGAAAACTGAATAGTAAAAGAAGAAATATTTTTTTCATAGGATTTGGGTTTAATCTTTACTGACAAAATAACAGTTCTGTCGTTAAAATGTTCTTTTCTGATTATGTAAATATCTTTATTACGACGCTCAACAAAAAGAAAGGTTTAAAACGCGATTTTGGTTAATGAAATAAATAAACAGAACAACACGGGCATTGCTCAAAACAACACGAACCTTTTTATCTTCTACTTTATTTCATCGGGCCATGGACATACTTTTCCCGTTACTTTGAACGTCGGACGCTGTGCTTTTACTTTCCGCAAATAGTTGCTTAACTCTTTCGAAAGTATTTTCACCAACTGCTGATTCGAGGACGCTAAATCCCGCGTCTCGCCAATATCGCTTGCAATATTGAAGAGCTCTCGCTTACCCGTTTCATAATAATATACCAATTTCCAGTCGCCATTGCGAATAGCGCTGGCTGTTCCGATTCCCGGCCCGTTGTTTCCCCAGAGATTGGGAAAATGCCATATCAAACTGCGGTTTTTATAGCTTGAACGACCTTCTAAAAGCATCGGCACAAAACTTTTGCCGTCAATCGGCTGTTTGGTCTTGTAATTTTTCACTTGCGCCATTTCAAGCAGCGAAGGAAAATGGTCTTCGATTATCGTGTAAGCATCACAGCGAGATCCCGCCTTTACTTTTCCTGTCCATTTAACAATCATCGGTTCACGAATTCCGCCTTCGTACATCGAACCTTTACCACTGTTGAGCGGCGCATTATGCGTGTGAAGCGGTAAGTCGCGCCATCCCGAATCAGACGATAAACCGCCGTTGTCGCCCATAAAAACGATGATGGTGTTTTCATCAAGCTCGTTTTCTTTAAGCCAATCCATCAGGTCTCCCAGACTCTTATCCATTCCTTCAATCAGCGAGGCATATCCGGCTTCTTTTTCCGATAATCCCGCATCCCTGTATTTTTGATAAAACCGCATATCCTTATCCACCGGAATGTGAACGGCATAATGCGACATATAAAGGAAAAACGGTTGATTGAGTCGCTTGGCTTTATCGAGTGCTTTTACGGCTTCCAGCGTAAGTGCTTCGGTAGCGAAAGTGTCGGTTCCCCAATAATCTTTTAGTCCCGGTACGGCTTGCAGCGGATTTGGTTTTCCATCGGTTCGATTACCATAATTCTGTTCTCCAAGATAACTGGCAATACCGCCGCCAGCGTGTCCGGCAATATTTACCTCAAAACCAAAATGATACGGATTTTCTCCCGGCGTATCGATAGCTCCCCAGTGCGCTTTACCGCAATGAATGGTATGATAACCGCTGTCTTTAAGAAGTTGCGCCAGTGAAGTAACCTCGTAAGTAGCAGGCACATTGGGAATTTGACAAATGCCGTTTACATTCCATTCGGGGAAGTGCAACACATGGCTCTTCTCGTCAGTCGACCTGTTTTTTTGCAACGTCCAGTTGGTCACCCGATGGCGAGCAGCATTCATTCCCGTCATTAAACTCACGCGTGTGGGCGAACTAACAGGACAGGCATACGCCTGAGTAAACATCATTCCTTCCGCAGCCAGCCGCTCCATATTGGGAGTGTGATATCTTTCGTTCAGTGGCGTTTTCTCTTTCCAAAACGGAAGCGAAGTATCCTGCCAACCCATATCGTCCACAAGAAAATAGATGATATTGGGACGCGTGTCGGTGGTTTGCGCCGAAATGGCTAACGGGGAAAGCAAAAATGGAATGATGTGAACTTTTTTCATTTGCTTAGCTGATTCTTAAAGCGTCTAAAAACATCGGTGTTGAACGATAATAAAAATGCAGAATGACAGATAACAATCTTTTCAAAAAATCAAATTTCCGCCTACTGTAACATTGTTCAATTTGATTTGTTCTCGTTCCAATAGTAACTGTCCGGATAAATTCTTGCGCCGAAAACAGCCGTTCCCACCCGCACAATGGTTGAGCCTTCCTCGATGGCTGTTTCTAAATCCCCGCTCATTCCCATCGATAGTTCGTTCATCTGCACGTTCGGAATTTCCCGACGAACGACCTCTTGCTGTATCTCTTTCAACAGTTTAAAGCATTTTCTCACCTTCTCGGTTTCGGCACTGAACAAGCCGATGGTCATCAATCCTTTGATGTGGATATTTTTAAACATGGAAACTTGCTCAATGAGTTCGATGGCATTTTGGGGACTGACTCCAAATTTACTTTCTTCGGCGGAAGTATTTACCTGGATAAGAACATCTATCTCTTTTTTCTCAAAAGTGAGTCTGTTTTGCAATTTTTCCGCCAAACTTAACCGGTCGACAGACTGAATACAGGATACGCCGTACTTGAGGATATCCTTTATTTTATTGGTTTGCAGGTGTCCGATAAAATGTTTTTGGTGGGGATAGATTGCCAAATCGTTGAATTTCGAAAGAATTTCCTGTACCTTATTTTCGCCAATGAGTGTTTGTCCCGCATCAAAAGCCGATTTTATTCGGTCGGCAGAGACCGTTTTGGTTGCCAGCAGCAACTTCACGTCGCGGGGATTTCTGCGGCAACTTTCGCAGGTCCTTTCAATCCGCCGGAGTATGTCGGCAATGTTGCTTGCTATGTCGTTCTTGTTGTCCATCGGCAGAAAAGGCTCTTCAAAATCATCGTTATTACCGCTACTTTTTGCCGTACTCTTCTCTTCCCATTGTGTACATATCGTTACCTTCGCAATCCACGGCAACCACCACGGGAAGTTCATTAACGGTCAGTTTCCTGATGGCTTCGGTTCCCAACTCTTCAAAAGCGATTATCTCGGCACTCTCCACGCACTTTGCCATCAACGCGGCAGCTCCGCCAATGGCGGCAAAATAAACGCCGGTATGCTCTTTCATGGCGTTAATAACCTCGGCGCTGCGGGTTCCTTTACCAATCATCACTTTCAATCCTTTCGTGATGAGCGTGGGGGAATAAGCATCCATGCGTCCGCCGGTGGTAGGTCCTACCGAACCGATGGGTCTGCCCGGTTTTGCCGGCGCCGGACCGGCATAATAAACTGCCTGCCCTTCGAAATCGAAAGGCATGGGTTCGCCGCGCTCAATCATCTCGCACAGGCGTTTGTGCGCCGCGTCGCGAGCGGTATAAACCGTTCCCGAAATATAAACCATATCGCCCGCTTTGAGTGTGCGGATGGTTTCGTCGGTAAACGGAGCTTGCAATATTCTTTTAACCCCTATATCCCCTGAAGGGGACTTTGTCGGCTGTGAATTATCTGTGTTTGTGTTTTTGTGTTGCATGATTTTTTGTTTTGTTTATGAACGCGTCAGGCGGGTAATCCGCCGGACGCAGCGCCACATGCGTCTTTGCGGAATTTATATGAGACGCATGCAATGCGTCTCTACAATTACAGGCTGCCTTCTGCGTGTCTTGTCGCGTGGCAGCCGATATTTACCGATACAGGCAATCCCGCGATATGCGTAGCGTTAGTGAAAACATGTACCGCCAGTGCCGTAGTTGTTCCGCCAAAACCGGCCGGGCCTATTCCCAGCTTGTTTATTTCAGCAAGCAGTTCAGCCTCTAAGTCAACGAGTAACGGATTTTCGTTTATCGACCCCACTTCACGCAACAGCGCCTTT
Organism: uncultured Petrimonas sp.; assembly: GCA_964557135.1. Taxonomy (GTDB): domain Bacteria; phylum Bacteroidota; class Bacteroidia; order Bacteroidales; family Dysgonomonadaceae; genus Petrimonas. The sequence continues at coordinate 25,828 of CAZKZB010000008.1, forward strand.
TTACTCAAATAAGCGGCGCGTTCCATGGTTCCGCCAATGCCCACACCCACAATGATGGGCGGACATGGATTGCCGCCCGCCGCAGAAATGGTGTCGAGCACAAAACGTTTTACGCCTTCAACGCCTTCGCTGGGCGTAAGCATTTTGAGCGCACTTTTGTTTTCGCTGCCAAAACCTTTGGGCGAAACGGTAATGTGAAAGTCATCACCTGACGTGAGTTCGTAATGAATTACGGCAGGGGTATTGTCTCCGGTATTCACCCGATCCAACGGATCGCGAACAACCGATTTGCGCAAATATCCTTCCTTATATCCCCGGCGAACCCCTTCGTTGATGGCATCTTCTATAAATCCGCCTTCAATTTGTACGTTCTGCCCCATTCGAACAAAAACAACGGTCATGCCCGTGTCTTGACACATCGGGCTGCGTTCTTCGCGGGCAATTCGCGCGTTTTCGATAAGCGTACCCAGAATCTGCTTGCCCAACGGCGATTTTTCGGTCTGCAACGCGCTTTTAAATTTATTGTTAATATCGTCGGTAATCACGCAGCAGGCTTCAATGCAAAGACGCTCTACCAGCGCAGTTATATCCGCAGTTTTAATTGTCTTCATTTATACATTTTCGGGTTAAGAAATAACGGGTATTTCTATTTTCTAAATCATCTGAATCACCTGAATAACTATCCACCAATCCAATCAAGCAATAGGTATTGGTTACCGGGTCATGAACAAATCGTTTTACAAGCGAAAAGTTTTTGATTTCCGAAGTGTTATTCACATGAAAACGCGAACCATCGCATGTCATAACTTCATCGCCAAGTTTAATATGGTCTTCATCGTAATACGATATATCCAGATTTTGTGCAATTTTCTCATCGATTAGTTTGGCAAGATGCTCTAAATCCATTTCCGGTTTTTTGTAAAACTTTATTACAAACCCGTTTCTGATATCGGAAAAGTAATATTCTTCGTGTTTGATGTCGAATACTTCGTGAAGAATGGATGTGGCAACCTCTTCGGCCGAGTGCGCCATTTTCCGAAATCTAAGCGACTCATGTACAATCTGATAAACACTTTCAGGATGCGGTCCGAATATACTGGGGCGCACCACGATGATTTCCTCGCCAATGCCTACGATGATATCCGCATTACGTCCCAACATGGGGTAGAGCAGATTGAAATGCTCAATGACCACACGCCGATTGCGCTCCAAGAGAGAGTTAACGTAATCCACAATTTCATACATCTGTGTGAACGCCATCTGGAAGCGGATATCGATATGAAACGTTGTGGCATCGTCGACTTCGGTGAGCGAATGGCGCACCTGCATTATTTTGCGTGGGTTCACAATATCATCGTCGTTGGAGAGTTGCAACCCCGGAAACATGCCCTTGATGAGCGATGATTTTCCGGCTCCCGCATCGCCTACAATACCGATAAGCCTGTCCGAAAAATTGATGTGCCGATGCGAAATTTGCTCGCCGAGAAACATCAGCCGCTCTTTGCCGCGCGGGGCAAAGTATTGCGACGAAACCATGTATTCCTGTATGAAATTACGCATAAGAATTTACGATTTACGATTTTAGAATTCGGATCCGCCGGCGGGCGGACAAGTTTTTGGATTTTACCGCTAAATCCACTGATATAAACTTTGTTGAGATAGAGCTATGCCGATAGACTAACTATGTGATCAGCAAGCTATTACTGCTCGTGATAACATTTATCGCACGAAGTACATATCACGCGAAGCGTCTATCGCAACGAAGTTGCTTATCGCGCTTAGCGCTTATAATTCAAACGTCAACCCCATCAACGGTGCGTGTTGTTGTGCGCCGTACACATCGGTTTCGCCCAACGCTCCCGAAGGAATGGGACGCACAATGGTGGTTTTTATCGCCTTTGCCGGGTCGAAATGCACCACGCCGATAATATCGGATTCGGGAATATTATACAGCGAGGCGAACATTTTTTCGTTGAATATTTTTGCCGCTTTCACTTTTTCATATATCTCGAAATCCTTGAAAATTACGTCAAATGTCAGTTCGTAAGGACCTGAATTTTTGCTTCGTATTACCGATGCAATGTCTGTTAGATTGTATTTCATAACTTTATTATTGTTATTCGGTTGTAATTCAGTTGATATTCAATTGTATTGTTGAACTGTTCAACGCCACGACTAATATCCGTTGAATTACAACCGAATTACGTTCTTAATTAAATTCAATATACTCAATCGGAAACAATTCTACGGGATTGTCCACTTTCATCAAATGATACACGTTGAACTCAAACACTTCGCCCATCTTGGCATCGCTCGGCGAGAACGGAAACGCCAGGTTGCCGGCGGTGGCAATGCGTCCTTCGTAACCGAAGTGCAGCATGGTGCTGCGGGCAAATCCGCAAATGGTGTTGGCTTGCTCCTGCGTATCGGCAACGGCTTCGATGATGATAAGCAGCTCGTCGCCATGTGATTCCTGCGCGCCGTCGAACATCGCCATTACGCCGTTTTTACCGTAGATTTTAAAATCGAGGAAAAAGTCTTTGATACCGTAATTCTCGAAATTGTTTTTCACGCGGTCTTTTACGCTTTCGGTAATGCTGTCGATTTTCGAAATCATAATCGGGTCTTTCACGCCTGCGCACGAAATGGTGCGGTATCCCACTTTGCGAACACCTTCCAGCTTCACAAAATAATCGTCGGTAGGAACAAATTTTGTTCCCGATACTTTCACTTTGTTGTCATCTATTTGCGTAAACGTGCAGTTGTGCAGGTCGAGTACTCCTCCCGGTCCGGGCAGGATGTAGGGATTGGTTTTTTCATACAGCGTGTGCGCGGCAACCGACAGTGTGGTGCATTTGCGCAGCGGCGAAAGCGGTTCGAGAATGAAACCGTCTTCTTGCAAGTAGCCGAACATGCTGTCGCTACCGCTTCCGGGCAACGCGGCAATGGCGGCGCATTCCAAAATTTTCCCCATGTGAAGGGCAAGCGCTTTGTCGAAACCGTTTTTGATGGCGAGCGCCGCGAAAACCGACGGGTCGTAAGAGCGTCCGGCAAGAATTACCTGCGCGCCCTCTTCCAGCGCTTTTATGTAGGGTTCTTCGCCAATTTGCGCCACAATGTGTACCGATTCGTCCACATCTTTTTCCGAAATCTCTTTCGCGGGAAACAGCGGTGTTACGTTGCCGTCGCGCAATTTCGATTTCACAAGCTCTTTATCGAGTTCCGATTGAATGACCGCCATCTTAAACGACAGTTTGTTTTCACTCGCAATTTCTTTCACAATATCCAGCGTGAGCGCCACATGCGGACGCGCGCCGCTTCCGCCTGCCGTGCCGATGATAACCGGAATTCCGGCTTCCAAAGCGGCGGGAATCATAATTTCGAGGTCGCGTTTTACCGAGTTTCTATCGGTAAACGATACGCCGGAGCCCAAATAATAGGGTCCGGGGTCGGTTGAACCGGCATCAACCGCGATAACGTGCGGCTTTCTTTTCATCCCTTCAACAAACGATTCCATCGGAAATCCGTATCCGAGAATGGCAGTTGGGGAAAGTACTCTTAGTTCGACCCCTAAATCCCCTGAAGGGGACTTTGTGGGTTCTAAATTATTTATGTTTAGTTCGTTCTCTTTCATATTTTTCTTCTATTATTATATGATTTTCTTAATAAACCACTGTTCCCAAAATTCTTTCAGGGCGTTGGGAGCGGAGCGCGTATTCTACTTTTTACCTCTTCCGTTATTTCTTCAATAACTTTTTCCGTATCCGAGAATACACGTTCATTTGTAAATCGCAATACTTTTAAACCAAACTTTTCCAAGTCGGAATCCCTATTTGAGTCGTACTCATATTGTTCCGGAACTTTATGGTATCCGCCATCCACTTCTATTATTAATTTTGCTTGATGACAATAAAAGTCTGCCACAAAATAAAAGATGGGATGTTGCCGTTTAAACCGAACATTTAATATCTTATTTCCTCTGAGATAATTCCACAAATGACTTTCCGCTTCTGTTTGATTATTCCTTAACTTCTTTGCAAATTCAAATAAAATAGGAATCGCACCGTAAAACATATTGGTTCCCCCTAAATCTACACGAGACTTTGCGCGGGTTGAACTGTTTATGTTAGGCGCATTATCTATCATATTTCTTTTGTTGCTTACGACTTCATCCTAATTAGCCGCTGTTCCCAAGTCCCCTTTAGGGGATTTAGGGGTTTATAGCCAATATCCTGCTCATTTCGTTATACACAATCATATACCCTTCGTCAACGCCCATGCCGGGTTTGGCGAGATACTGAACGGGAGAAGTTGCCATGGCTATGTGCGCACAAACTTCGGCAGAGCGATTGGTTTCGTTGCAGGTTCCGCCCAGATAGGCGCCCATGTCGTGCTGTTGGCAATAAAGAACCGCTTCGATGCTGTTATTGATTCCGCCCAAATCGGGAGTTTTAATTTGTGCCATGTGTCCGGCTTTGTGTTCCGAAAAGTCGATAACATCTTGCAGCGTGTTACACCATTCGTCGGCAACAATTTCGGAGGTAATGCCTTTCTCTTCCATCTTTTGGCGGATGGTGCGAAGCGCTTCAATTTGAGCCGTTTTTTCGCCCATGTCCACCGGACCTTCCACGCGCAGGTGGAACGGTTTTGCCACTTCGGCAAGTTCGCCGATATAGGTGGCGATGGCTTCGAAATTGTCGTTGAAAACAATGCCGAGCGTTCCGTACACGTCGATGTGGATGGTGGGTTTATACGCCTCAAACGGTTTCAGTTTGATGATGCGGTCGCGCAGCCATGCTAAGTACTCTTTTATTTTTTCACCTTTCAGTCCCACTTTGGTTTCCACGTGGTTGAAGAGCGCATGCGGAAGCACATCGGCGCCTTTCATAATCATTTTGTCGGCGTTGAGGTAGCGGTCGTCGCCCGATTGCGAGAAAATGGGGATGATGCGGTCGGAAACCGTTGTCCCGTATTCTTCGGCAATTACTTGCGCCATCAGTTTACCTTGGCTTTTGGCAACAGCATCGAGACACGCTTGCGTAACTCCGTAGCGAATGGCGGTGTGGTAGATTTTCCCGGTCTCGGGATTAACGCCCTTGTCAACAAGATCGGCCATTTCGCGGAAAGTTGTTATTTCGCGTCCTACATATAATGGAGCGATATGCTTTTCAATTATCGGGATGAAGTTTTCTGCTAAAAACAAAGGGTCACGTCCACCCGCACCCGAGTATTGAACGGCAGCGCAATCGCCGTGCGCAAACGCGCCGTTTTCGAGAACGAAAATAACCGAAATGGATTCTCCAGCCTGTCTAACGGCGGTGAAACCGGGTGTTACGGGATCTCCTTCGTAAAATGCGCCATCGTTTTTGGCGTCTTGTTTAATGGCTTTTTGATCGTCGAAGTAAAAGCCGGTTTTTCCTGCTGAGCAGATGATTTTTGTAATTTTCATATTTTTTTAGACTAATAGATTTTAGACAATAGACTTTCAGACTATTAAGTATGGGTGTGGATTTTGCGAACCGCTGAAATTAACCGCGGCATAAATCCCAAATCCGAAATCGTAAATTATTTGGGTCTTCCTACCAATACTCCTTTACCAATGGCATAAACGTCATCGATAACCATTTGGAAGCTCACGGTGCGTTTTTCGAATTTGGCGCGCTCTTCCAATTTTTGGCGGTGGAAATCAATCAGGTCTTTTGTAAACGGCATATTACCGATTTCAAGGAAGCGAACTGCACCTGCGTTGTCGCGGGCAGGCAATACTTTTCCGGCATTGTATCGGCTTGGCGCAAAAGGAATATCGATCACGCCTGCTTCGAAAGCGGCAACCGTACCAACAGCGTAATCGCCTTTACCCAACTCTTCCACTTTATCCAAAATGCAGCGCATCTCTTTCATGATGATTTCGCTTTCGGCAATCACGGCGGGAATTGTTCTGAAATCCTGGTCTTTCAACATGGAAACGACCTGCTTTGTGGCACGCAATCCGGCGGCGTTTGCCTCTTTGGTGGGAACACCCATGGCTTCGTGCGGCGTTTTCACAATTACTTTGGTGGCTTTTGCCAAAACTGCAGCGGCAGCACCCCAAGAGATTACACCAAACGCTTTGGCTTCGTCCTGCGGGAATCCGCCCATCCATTGGTGGAAGACGGTGGTAACGCGTACATCGTTGAACCCGAATTTATCCAAATATTCGCGGGTGAGGAGGTCGAGCGCGCGAATGGCGGCAACGTCCTGAATAAGGTTTCCGCACTGTCCGTATCCTACCGTGAGGTCTTTTACACCTTGCGTAGCCGCCAAAATCGATTCGATAACGGCAACGGAGTTAGAAATACACGGCTCGATGAGTGTTCCGGTAAGCGGCCCAAACGGCTCGCGATTGATGGAAACACCCGCTTCTTCGTACATGCCCACCAAGCGGTCAGCGTATTGCCAGTGCGCGATGGTTTTTTCGATGGAGTGCGCTTTGGAATAGGGAATGTTGTAAGAAATTCCGCCGCCTTCGTACGAGGTAAAACCTCCGGCAATGGAAAGTTCGGTAAGCAAGCGCGCATCGGGCGTACCGTGGCGTACTTGAACCGGATTTTTAAGCGCCGATGTTACCTGACGGCAGATATTTACACCGTAATTCACGATTGGGAAACCGTTCAACATGGAGCGTCCGGTTTCTTTACTTTTTGCAATGCCGGTTTCGGCTTCATTGTAGCGATTTAGGCGCGTGTAGCTGTCAACTGTTGTGGGAAGCAAATCGGCTTCGCCTTCGTTTTCGAGGAATTGCAACAGTTTTATGTGTTCGTCGTAGAGCGCTACGCCTGCACGGGGTTGAATAAGCGTAACTCCTTCGGCAACAGCGTTAGATAGCTTTACGCCAAAACGCTTTTCGTTGGGGATCGATTTTTGATAGGCAACGGCTTCGTCGAAATCTACATCTTTTCCGGTGTGCCAATGCCCCAGAACTTCCTTACGCTCTGCAAAAAAAGCGTCGTTGGAAAGTTTTTTGTTTTTAATTTCCATACTTTTGGTTGTTAGTAAATTAGAAATTGTCCCAAGCTCCTTTTTGGTGTAGGCGGGAACCTTGTTATTTATTGTTTTGAATTTTCGGTTTTCAAATTTTTCATTATCTCACACAGCCGCGATTTCCCTTTTCAGTATGGTAAGAGCCAAATCGGGATAAACGGAACTGAGTAATCCCATCGACGCGAAAATATATTTCTTGTCAATCAGATAATCGGGATTTTTGGGTTTGGCGAATTTAAACTCGTTGGGCATCAACTTGGCGCCTTCCAATATGTATCGGGGTTGCGCGCTGTTGATGATGGCGCCGCCAATGCCGATAACGTACGGAACAGCCGTTAGGTCTTTCCCTTCGAGTGTAAACATCTGACCAAAAGGTGTGTAAACGGACTGATAGACTCCGCTGTGGCGCTCGATAGCAATTTTTACCGCTCCGTGCGCCAACGCTTCTTCTATTTTCTGCTCTGCCGAATTGGTTTGTGCCAGCGTGTCGGGCTTGTTGCAACAGGCTTGTACCCAATTGGTCAGCGTCGATTCCGGTACGCCCAACTCTTCGGAAATGGCAGACAAATCCAACTCATCGGCAAGTGCCGACAGGCTGTATCGCATGCCCAAATCTCCTTCCACCGTTCGTTTGCTTTGCGGCTCGGGCAATCCTTTGATGGTTACGTTTTCGAGGGTGGGTAATCCCTTCGAAATGGAGTACACATCGGTGGTTGCGCCACCAATATCCACTGCCAGTAAATCGCCCAAACCCGATACGTTTTTTGTGCCTTTGCTCAACAGTTCGCAAGCATTTAGCACCGCCAGCGGCGTGGGAATTACATCGGTTTTGCACATTGCCTGAATACGGCTTAAACCTTTGGCTTCGATGATTCGGCTGATGAAGAGGTTAGTGATGTTTTTCTTTGCCGGCTCAATGTTGAGTTTGTTGAATTCGGGCATTACGTTGTCGGTTATGACAAACGATTTGCCAGACGCTGCGAAAATGGTTTCCAAATCAAACGACGCGCTTTTGTTTCCCGCCGCGATGATGGTAAAGGGACGGTCTATTTCGCACAGCCGACACGCGTTGGCAAGAATTACGTCTTTGTTTCCGCCGTCGGTTCCGCCGCAAAGCAGCACCAAGTCAGGGTTTATTTCGTAAATCTCGTCTTGCTCGGCTCTCGAAATTTCAAAAGCGTAGGTTTTCACCACTTTTGCTCCGGCACTGGCTGCGGCAAGTCGGGCAGCTTTGGCGGTGAGATCGGGGACAAGCCCGAGCGCCGTCATTTTTAGTCCGCCTGCGGCGCTGCTGCAACAAAGCAGTTCGTCGTAAGGGAATTTTCCGATAGATTGCTCCAACTTTTGATAGGCAGACCGAAACCCCTCCATCACATCTGTTTCGATGGTGGTAAATGATGCCGAAGTGCCCACTATTTTCTGCTCAATGGTGTCAATAGCGGTCAATTTGGTGTATGTGCTGCCAATATCTGCTGTAAGGAGATTCATTGTGATGCTGCGCGCTAATCAATGGTTATTTGCTTTACGTAAATACTTCGCGTTATTCGCTTCGCTGTTATTTGCTCACTTCGTTCGCGTTGTTGGTTGCGGCAATGAAAGTTTCAGCAAAACAAAGAATAACAATCGAATTACAATTGTACTTATACGTTAAGCAGTTCTTTCAAGTCGTCGATACACGTTTCTACAGGAGTTCCGGGAGGATAGGCGCGGGTGAAGCCCATGTCTAAAAATCGTTTTTCAACCTCTTTGAAGTCTTGTTTTCCAACAACCAGGTTTCCGCCGGCAAGCAAGGGAATGTCTTTCAATCCGGCTTCGTTGCACTTTTCGCGCAAACCGTTGCAGTCTATTTCGCCGTGTCCGTAGAGCGAAGATACCAAAATGGCATCGGCATTGGTTTCGATGGCTGCCGAGATGTACTCTTCCTGAGAAACCATAACTCCGAGATTAACAACCTTGAAACCGGCGTCTTCCAAAGCAAAAGCGAGAATTTTGTTTCCCACGGCGTGCACATCGGCGCCAATAACGCCTGTAATAATAGTTTTTCCGTTCATAATATGTATTATCATTAAAATAACGGTACAAAATTACTGCTTTAAAACATATTTACAAAGTATTAACGAAAATAACTTTTTCTTTTTGCATTAAACAAAAAAGAGAGAAATCTTTTACAGTTTCTCTCTTATATTATTTTTTTACTAAATCGCTTACTCCGTCGGCGGAGTTTCCGGTTGAACCGGTTGTACCGGCAATGCGGGGGCTACATCGGGAGCCGTTGTTGGATTAAGCGGAGCGGGCTGTTGAACTTCTACTTGCGATTGCGGAACGTTTGTTCTTGAAGTAGTGAACTTTGCCGTCAATATACTTAAAACGATAATAGTAGCTGCCAATGTCCAAGTTGCTTTTTCTAAAAAGTCGGTAGTTTTGCGTACACCCATTATCTGGTTCGATGATGAAAAGCCTGCAGCCAATCCACCGCCTTTGGAGTTCTGTACCAACACGATGAGAATCATCAAGATGGCAGCGATTAAAATAAGGATGGTAATAAAAATATACATATATCTATTGTTTTTTATTTTTCTCGTTGAGTATCAAAAGTTCCAAAAATCGAATTTGGTCGGCAAAGTAAATACTTTTTTTTGGAAAATTCAAACTTAATTGCTTAATAATTGTCAGCGCCTGCTCATATTTTTTTTGTTTGATGTAAATTTTGGCGAGCGTTTCCGTTAAAAACCCGTCATCTCCCGGCTTAGAACTTTGCTCTTGAGGGTTAGTGTTGAGTGGTTCCGGACTTAGCGGGTTGAGCACAATTTCGTTAGCTGCTGCCTTCTCTAAAAAACTATCGATAATTTCTTGATGCTTAAATTCGCTTCGCGATGCATCCGATATTTCTTCGTCACCCTCTTTTTCTAAACTTTGCAAATAAGTCATGTAGTCTGTTGAAACAATATTGGATTCAACTTCGACAATTTCCTCGGGTTCTTCGGGAAAAATATCTAAATAGGAGTTTAGCAAAGCCTGCGTTCTATCAATATCCTCGGACGGCTTCTCTTTCAGGAAAAAACGTGCATATTTTTCGTTGTTAATATAGTAGAAGAGCCGGCTCCTGTCGGCACAAAATACAGCCGTTTGGCCCAAATTCTTTTCAAATTCTTCCCGATTGGTTATATACCGGTTCTTGGCGAGCAGCAGGTGAGCGGTTTGAAAATAGGGGTATTTTTCGACCAAGTTCTCTAACCCGGACAAACTTGCTTCGTTTATTTTCTTGTTATCTGTTATGTAAGTGAAAAAAACCGATTTTTCCATTTTACCAATTAGCCATAGTGGAATTGAAAATCTGATCTACAATTTCATCGGTAAGTTCTTTAATCAACTGATCTTGCACGTCAGTCAGGTTAACGTCGCTGGAGAAAGTACGATTTGCCGATATAGTTTCCTCCTTATCCTGTCCAGGAACTTTATTGTTGCGAAAGCGCATCCGCACATTCATTGTCAATCGGGTTTCGGCTGCAAACGCGTCTTCTTGCACGGCAAGCGGTGTAAGCTCGTAACCCACTATTTCACCTTCTATTTCCATATCTCCGTTCTGATTCACGAACTGCAAGCGGGTATTTCGGGTAAACATATCTTTCAATGCTTCGTTGAAGCGAGACTCCAGCGGCGGATAAACCAACGGCGCCTGATTGACAAAAGTGCTCAGTTGCAGCGTCTTCGTCAAATCATAATCGATGGACGCTCCACTAAACTTATACGAAATGGAACAAGAAGCCAAGACGAAAAACAGCAAGATTATATTTAGTATTCTTCTCATACCTTTTCTAAATTGTATTCTTTTATTTTTCTGTATAATGTACGTTCAGATATACCGAGTTCGGCGGCGGCTAATTTTCGTTTGCCGTTGTGTTTCTCCAATGCAAGAGCAATCATCTCTTTCTCAGCATCCTCGAGCGACAGGTTAGCCATTTCAACTTCGGTGGCTTCCTGAAAATCTGCCTGGTCATGCATTTCGGCCAAATGCGGCTTTTTGGGCATCACTTCTTCGTATTTCAACGGAAGGGTAACCGTAGTCTTATCTTGTTGGATCACCGGTGAATGAAGTATTGTTTGATCATCCTGCGAAACGGAAACCGCCGCATCTTCTATGATGTTTTTCACCACGTTTTTTAAATCGTTGATGTCTTTTTTCATATCGAAAAGTACCTGATATAAGATTTCTCGCTCCGATGAAAATGTTTTCTGATCCGAATCTCTCGATTGTGAAGCCAACACGGGCAGTGTTGTTTCAGGTTTAGGAAGATATTTCTGCAAAATTTCTGACGTAATCACACGTTCGTGCTCTATTACCGACATTTGTTCGGTCACATTTTTCAATTGGCGAACATTTCCGGGCCAACGAAAATTCCTAAGAATATCTCTGGCTTCGTCTGTTAACGTAATGGGCGGCATTTTGTATCTCTCCGCACAATCGCCTGCGAATTTCCGAAACAACAACGTAATATCATCTTTCCGATCGCGAAGAGGTGAAATCCGGATAGGGACAGAGTTTAGCCGATAAAACAGATCTTCCCTGAACTTTCCCCTTTCAATGGCATGGGCAATATTCAAATTAGTTGCTGCAACTACACGTACATCGCTCTTTTCCACTTGTGAGGAACCGACTTTTATAAACTCACCGGTTTCCAGCACACGCAATAAACGCGCTTGTGTTGACAACGGCAATTCTCCGACTTCATCAAGAAAGAGCGTGCCGCCGTCGGCAACCTCAAAATATCCTTTGCGGGTAGCAGTAGCACCCGTAAACGAGCCTTTTTCGTGTCCGAAAAGTTCTGAATCGATAGTTCCTTCGGGGATGGAGCCGCAATTGATGGCAAAATACGGACCGTGTTTACGGTGGCTGTACTGATGAATGATTTGCGGAAAGTTTTCTTTCCCAACACCGCTTTCACCCGTAATCAGCACCGAAAGATCGGTAGGTGCAACTTGCAACGCAACATCAATGGCCCTGTCTAACTCAGGAGAAACGCCAATGATGCCGAATCGCTGTTTAACTTGTTGTATATTTTGTTTGGCCATTTTTTTTAGACTTTGAGAACATAGATTAAAGAACAAAGAGCAAAGAGCAAAGACAGATTGATAGGCGGTTGGACTTTTTGACGTATGCGACCTGTTTTTGCATCAGTCATCCTCCACCCGACATTCAATGCCTACAAATTTAGCTTTTTTTTGCCAATGAATATGTTTTCGCTCGTAAAAAGTCTGCTAACTCATCGGTATCGGGGTATTTCTTTATGGTTTCCGGCATAATGGGTTCGCCAAAAGTGAGTGTCATTGTTTTGCCTTTTTTGTTGTATAACTCGTGGCACAACACAAGGCTCTGCAGTCTCCAATTAATAATGCGGCTGATATAAAACCAATACCTGTTTCGGCAATCAATATAAACGGGAATTACCGGCACGTTCACTTTCTGAATTATTCGAATAACCGACGGTTGCCAATGGCGATCGTGAATAGTGAACCGTCTATTGAGAAACTTTAATCGCGACACCGAACCGGCCGGAAAAAAGCCCATCGGGTTTCCGTCTCTGATATGGCTGATGCACTCTTTTATTCCCGAAAGCGAAACATGCTTCATCTTATCCGTGTGCTTGTACGGACTAACTTTTATGAAGTTCTCGTCCATCGTATCCACCAACCCCAAAATGAAGTTGACCATCACTTTGAAGTTTTTTACTCGCGAGGCCACTGTCTCAATCAGTGCTATTCCATCCACGTGTCCGTTTGGATGATTGGCCACCACTATAAACGGCTTGTCTTTGAATTGCTCCAGCACTTTATCGTTCAAAACCTCACGTTCCAATCCCAATTTATCGAGCAAGTCGGTATTAAACGCCACCCCCGACAGATGTTTAGAACGATCGTAAACTTCGCAGGCATTTTTCAGCCCGGTAAGCTTCATCGCCCATTTTATGTATTTGTTGCCGTGTTTTCCCCTAAAAACCGGATGAAATTGTCTTATCTCATCATCGCTGATTAAGCGCTCTTTCATAGCAAATGTCCTGTTTTCCAATAAAAAGTTACCGTAAATAAAAACTATATTTCGAGTCTTAATTTACGGTAACCCAGAATTACATTTCGTATTATTATATCATTTTTCTGATAATATCGATAATTTCTTTTCCCATTTCGTCGGCCTCTTCTTGCGATTTGGCTTCAGAGTAAATGCGAATAATAGGTTCGGTGTTCGATTTGCGAAGGTGTACCCATTTATCGGGAAAATCTATTTTTACACCATCAATGTCCGTTATTTGCTCGCCGCTAAAACGCTCTTTCACTTTTTGCAAAATAGCATCGGTATCGATATCGGGCGTGAGTTCAATTTTTTGTTTCGACATAAAGTAGCTCGGGTAAGCGGCTCTAATCTCGCTCACTTTCTTTCCCGATTTCGCCAACTGCGTTAAAAACAAGGCAATGCCCACTAACGCATCGCGTCCGTAATGCGATGCCGGATAAATAACTCCACCGTTTCCTTCGCCTCCGATTACAGCCCCAACATCCTTCATTTTTGTTACCACGTTTACTTCGCCTACGGCGGCTGCGAAATATTCTCCTCCGTGTCTGACAGTCACATCGCGAAGTGCACGGGTTGAGCTCAAGTTAGAAACCGTATTTCCGGGGGTGTGCTGCAATATGTAGTCCGATACGGTAACCAGCGTGTATTCTTCGCCGAACGGCTCTCCGTTTTCGGCATAAATTACCAAGCGGTCAACATCGGGGTCAACGGCGAAACCCACATCGGCTTTGGAGCTTTTCATCAGCGACGCCAGCTCGGTGAGATTCTGCGGCAGCGGTTCGGGGTTATGAGAAAAATTTCCGTGCGTAGCGCAATGAAGCTTGAAAACCTCCTTCACGCCCAAGGCATACAACAACTCCGGAACGGCAAGCCCGCCGATGGAGTTAACCGCATCAACAGCCACCCTGAATTTTGCTGCTTTTATGGCATCAACATCCACCAAATCTAATTGTAGAACACTTTGGATATGAGCGTGTAAGTATTGTTTTTGGCTTAGTTTTCCCAATTCATCTACGGGGGCATAATCGAAACTCTCTGATTCGGCAATTTGCAAAATTTCATTGCCTTCGGCAGCGTTTAAAAACTCACCGTCACCGTTGAGAAGTTTAAGCGCGTTCCATTGCTTCGGATTATGACTGGCAGTAATGACAATACCACCCGATGCCGATTCTTTTACCACGGCAATCTCTGTGGTTGGCGTCGTCGCCATTCCCACATCCACCACATCGCATCCCATACCTATCAAGGTACCGGTTATAATACTGTGTACCATGTTGCCGGACATTCGTGCATCTCTGCCCACTACAATCTTAGGCCTTGTATGGCCGGTATATTTTTTTATAAATACAGCATACGCCGATACAAACTTCACAATATCAATCGGAGTGAGATTGTCTCCCACTTGTCCGCCAATGGTGCCTCTGATACCGGATATGGACTTAATGAGTGTCATAATATTTTATGATTGCGATTCGAATCTGTATTGAACGTTATCGTAATAAGTTGTCGTAGGTGCTGATCGGAAGTTCGACCGATCGTAATTTGAGCCCATATTAAAGGGAACAATCAGCCTAACTTTACCATTATGTCCGATGGAAGACAATGGAACTGCCCAAGCAGGAGTAGTTCCGGAATAAAGGTCTCTGTTGCGCATTGTTACAGGACCTCGATAAATCAAAATTTCGGGAAAGGGCGAACGGATAAGGTCCATATTGGAATAGCTGATTGTATCTTTTTCGTTGGCGAAATACGTCAATCCGCTGTATCTTACGTAGATTTCTTCTCCGAATTTCACTTTTGCTTGGGAAACTCCCCTGTCAACTATATTGAAATATACTCCTGTTGCCGGATCGCGGTAAAATTCATTGGCTTTAAAAACAGAATCTTTGGGGAAATTTTCTAAAATCACCAAATTATTTTGATTGATGAATTTATCTATTGCCCGAGTCTCTTCTTTTAAATATTGGGCATACGTTTTTGTTTTGTTGCAAGATGCGGTAACAAACGTAAGTCCCAGCAGCAAAAATATAGTGTAATGCGCTTTTTTCATTTTAAATTGCGAAAATTTAGAAATTGGCTACAAATGTAAGCAATCCACTTTAAAAAAAATGTTATTTCACACAAAATAAAGTATAAACAACCAAAAAACGAGTGATGCTATGTTACACAGAGGCACTTTTCAGCTTTTCGGCGTACAGTTCAACCGCACTCTCAAAAAGTGACAAAGCATCTTCTAATGTTCCGTAAAACTCTCCGCCCGAAGCGTTTAAATGTCCTCCTCCGTCAAAAAAACGGGCAGCAAATTCGTTAGTGGGGAAAGTTCCTTGCGAACGGAACGACATTTTAACCAACTCTTCGTCCTCACGAATAAAAGCGGAAAAAATAATATTTTTAATGCTAAGCGGATAGTTCACAAATCCTTCGGTATCGCCTTTGTTGTAACTGAATTGTTTTTGATCTTCGAGCGAAAGCCAAATAAGCGCCGTGTGAAACTCGGGATAAACTTTCATTCGCTGCGATAGGGTAAAACCAAGCAGTCGAAAACGATCTTCGGTGAGGTTGTTATAAACGAGCGAGAAGATTTTGTCCTTATCAATCCCCTTACGAAGCAACAGGCTGATAATCAGATAAATTTCCGGATTATTGGAATTGAATGTAAAACCGCCGGTATCGGCCATCATCCCGCAGTAAATACATTCTGCTATTGTTTTATCTATTTCTTCGTATTTGTCGGCTTGATAAAGCAACCGGAAAACCAACTCGCTGGTAGATGAAATTTCGGGATGCGAAATAACCACGTCATAGATATCTCCCGGAAAAAGATGATGATCCACCAGTACTTTTTTAGCGTCGGAGTTTTCCAAAAGCGACGCCATATTTCCAACGCGTTTGGGGATGTTGTAATCGAGACTGAAAATCAAATCCGCATGATCGAAAATAACCTTGGCGGCTTTCGGGTTATACTCGTAAATAAGTATTTCGTCGGTACCTGTCATCCATTTCAGAAAATAAGGAAACGAATTAGGCACCATGAGTTTAACATTCTGCTTTTTCTGTTTCAGAAAATGATACAATCCGAGTGATGCCCCAAGTGCATCGCCGTCGGGCGAGAGATGTGTGGTTATTAAAATCTGGGTGCTGTTCTCAATTAGCTGCTGCACTTGCTGTACAGATTTCTCGTCAATTACATCCGATAAAGGTTCGAAATAATTCATATGCAAGACTTAAATCATCAGGGAGAAATAACAAGGTTTCATTTTCCGACAATTCCTGATTTCAAATTCACATTTATTTTTGGAAAGCCAAAATTACTAAAAATTTATGAGATACGCCCCATCTTGTACCACATCGTGAACGGAAATCCCCAAATTTTCGCACTCCCGAACCAGTCTGCTTCTTATATATTGAGGAAGCGAACTATCTAAAACTATTTGCCCGGGTTGAAAAATATAGAGTAATTGTTCAACAGAAAAAGTATGATCATGAGATAAGATTATCACATCTACATTAAACGGATTGTCTGTTTCAAATTTTTTATAAACGTTTTCTGACAAGCGTAATATCAATTTCGACGGGTGCGAAATAAAGCCGTTTCTATCCGGTTCTGTATAAACTCGTTTTTTATTTGTGTACACTCCGATGTCACTAAAGTTTGCTTTATTGAAAACAACCCACTGCGGAGGTTTTTGAGAAATATGTTGATGGGTGAAAGTCAACACAAACAACAACACTACCACCAACGTGGCTATAAGCGTTTTGGCTCTTTTATCTCTCAGAAATATCGTGAATATCAACAAAGCAGCAATCACCAAAATGGTTTGCGGCAAACTGAGATAGCTATAGAAAATCTGAGAAAAAGGCAGCATTTCTATGTAATAGACAATGGATATGACAAGGTTTATCAGCGACACGAGTATCCATCGAAAAAATTCGAACAAGAGACTGACAGCCAATAGCTGGAGCGACTTTAGCAACGTAATCAAAATGAGCGGAATGCAACAATAAATGATTAGCATAACCAACGGCACCACCAATAAGTTAGCTATAAAAAAGTAGGTAGGGAAAGCGCCAAAATAGTACATTACAACCGGTGCCAGCCCCATCTGAGCTGCCACAGATACGGTGCACAAATCCCAAATAAACTTTTTCACCTTATTTTTGGGGTAATAAAACTTCGCCAACTTCGGCTGAAAGAACAAAATAAAGAAAACAGCCATAAAACTCATCTGAAAACCCACATCGAACAAACTGTGCGGATTGATAACGAGAATAACCAACGCGGCCGCGGCCAATGAGTTGTATGTGAATCCTTTTTTATTATGCGCCAAACCCACGCAAACAATGCTAAGCATAATAGTTGCGCGGACAACCGATGCCGAAAAGCCGGTCATAAAAGCATACAGCCACAACAATATAATAATGAGCGTTTGTTTAAGCGCCACACCTTTTGGGTTTCGCCCGAAAAATGAGAATAAAAAAGCAAAAACGGCATAAATAATGCTAACGTGCAAGCCACTCACAGCCAACACGTGCGAGGTGCCGGAAGCGCGAAAAGCCGCTCGCAATTCGTCGTCTAATTCATGCTTGTATCCAAGTGTAAGTGCCGAAATAAACGAATAAGTCTCGTCGTCTAACTCGAATGAGCGATAAAAATTCAAGGCGGACTTTCGAAACTTCTGCGCTAAAACATAGGGCGATATGTTTGTATTTCCGGTGGCGTGCCAGTTTGCCGCAGTTATATAAGCAGTACCGGAAAAGCCTTTGTTTCGCATAAATCGGGCATAATCGAAATCGTCAGGATTTCCGAAGTTTTTAAACGGCTGAATTCGAGCAACAAAAATAACCTCATCGCACGGACTGATGCTTCTTGCTTTATCTTCTTTTTGCAAATAAAGCACTACTTTTTTACGAACCGGATAGGCAATTTCCACGTTGCAAGCAAACGAGCGTGGCTTTTCCTGCGGAATATCAATAACCGTTCCCGTATAAAAAGCCGTTTTTTCAGGAAAAATAAATTCGGTTTGTGCGTTTCTGTACTGATAAGCAATTGTGGTTATTCCAAATATAAAAACGAACGTTCCAACTCCAAAAACCCAGCGATAAGCAAATTGTTTGTTTTCAGCAATAGAATAAGACACAAGCATCACGATTGCTCCGGCAATGCAAAAAAGGAGCGGAAAAGAAATTTCAAGAGCAAAAGCGGATACAACAATCGCCACAATTGCCGGCAGCAGCAACCGAAAAAAAGGGATTCTGGAGATTAAATCGCTCATAAGCCATAAGTTTATGAGTGAAATGAAACAAAACTACAGCGATTTCAGCTCATTGATGGTTTGAACGGGATTATCCGAAGCGAAGATAAAACTTCCGGCCACAAGCACATCGGCACCGGCATCAATCAATCGCTTTCCGGTTTCAAGATTTACCCCCCCGTCCACTTCAATTAGCGTTTGGGCATTTTTGCGAAGAATCATGCTTTTCAGTTCCGAAACTTTCTCTACCGAATGTTCGATGAATTTCTGCCCGCCAAAACCCGGATTAACCGACATCAGTAAAACCATATCGAGGTCTTTAACAATATCTTCAAGCAGTACAACAGGCGTATGCGGATTAAGTGTAACCCCCGCCTTCATTCCGTGATTTTTAATTTCTCCAACCACTCGGTGCAAATGGGTGCACGCCTCGTAGTGCACATTCATGTATTCTGCTCCTGCAGCGGCAATTTGGGTAACGAATTTCTCGGGCTGCACAATCATCAGGTGCACATCGAGCGGTTTATGCGTTTTTTCTTTCAGTAAGTTTATTATAGGAAATCCGAACGAGATATTGGGGACAAAAACGCCATCCATAATATCAAGGTGTATCCAATCGGCTTCGCTCCGATTCAACATTTCGATGTCTTTTTCGAGGTTCAGAAAATTTGCCGACAGTAAAGAAGGTGCAACCAAGTGATTCATATCAATATCAATTTTAAGTGTCAAAGATAATAAAAAGTCAATTGATAATGAACGAATTTAAATGATTAGGCAGTTTTTTCTCTACACGAAGTGAATTTGCGTACTGAAGAACAATGTAAATACTCAAACGCCCGGGCATTTTTGTATTCATCTTTTCAGGTAGAGAAAAGTGTCGTGAAGAATTGGACATAGCCATAATTGTTGTTTGTTTTAAGAACGGTTTTATCATTCATTTATTATTCAGACAAACAAAAAATGTCCGAAATTGAGTTAACTTTCTTTTTTTGTGTATCTTTGCACCGTTTAAAACATAAAAAAAGAAAAAAGATTATGAAAAAATTTTCAATCCTTTTAATGACTGCTATCGTTTTGATTTCTTGTCAAAGCGGCAAAAATTACAAAATTACCGGAACAGTTGCTGACCCAGCTTACGAGGGCACAAACGTATATGTTCAGGAAATGAAAGCCAATGAAATGCTGCCGGTTGACACCGCAGTAGTTACCGACGGTAAATTTACTTTCGAAGGCGTTGCCGATTCAACCGTACTTCGCTTTATTGCTCTCGATGAGTCGGTTAATCCACAAAAACCGTCCAGAGTGCTTGCCGTTTTAGAACCGGGCAATATTCAGGTTAATTTCGATTCTGTAATAACTGTTTCCGGCTCAAAGTTGAACGACGTGTACAGCGTATTTAGAAAAGAGCAAGACGGTATAAGAAAAGAAATACGTGCGCTATCTCAACAATATCAGGATGCAGAAAGTGCCGGAACCATGACCGAAGAGTTAGACGCCGAGCTTACCGAAAAATACGAAAAACTATCGGAAGGTATTACTGCCAAAACAGCCGATTTCATTAAAAGCAACATCACCAATCCGCTCGGAAAATTCTTGTTTATGACTTCATCTCAAATGTTTGAAACCGAGACCCAGAAAGAAATTCTGGATTTAGCCGATGACGCTTACAAATCGGAAGAAAACATTGTACGTATCATGAAGCGAATTGAAAATGCCGAAAAAGTAGCTATCGGTCAAAAATTTGTCGATTTCACGATGCCTGATCCCGACGGAAACGATATTTCGTTGTCGGATTATGCCGGAAAAGGTAAAGTTGTTCTTGTCGACTTCTGGGCAGCTTGGTGTGGCCCCTGCGTAGCAGAAATGCCAAACGTGGTAGCCGCTTACAACAACTACAAAAGCAAAGGTTTTGAGGTAGTTGGTGTTTCTCTCGACAGAGAAAAAGAAAAATGGTTGAAAGGAATAAAAGACTTGAATATGACATGGCCGCAAATGTCTGATTTAAAATTCTGGGAAACTCCCGTTGTAGAGCTCTATGCCTTCCGAGGAATTCCTCACACTGTTCTCTTGGACAAAGACGGAACAATTATTGCTAAAAACCTTCGTGGAGCAGAATTGCACAACAAACTGAACGAATTGTTGGGAGAATAATTCTTCACTGTTTCAAGATATTCGGAAAAGGCTGCGCAAAAGCGCGGCTTTTTTTTTGTTAAAAATAGTGTACACGCGCTTTTACATGGCTTTATTATGAAATAATTTCCTATTTTTGTACGAACAAGCGGATGATACGAGTTTATACACGTAATTCTACGAACTAAAACAGACAGAGACCATGTTGTTACGAATGAAAAAGCTTTTTATTTACTGTTTGGGTTTTTTTTTCCTTATTTCGTCAGAAAGTGTTTTTGCACAAAAAAAGGGATTCACGGTTGTTATTGACCCCGGGCACGGAGGACGCGATCCGGGCGCTATCGGGTCGAGTTCGAAAGAAAAGGATATTGTTCTTTCTGTCGGAAAAAAATTGGGTGAGCTCATCAAAAACAATCATCCGGACGTAAATATCGTTTATACGAGAAATACCGATAAATTCGTAGAGCTGAACAAAAGAGCCGAAATAGCCAACAAAGCGAAAGCCGATTTGTATATATCACTGCACTGCAATGCACTCGACAGAAGAAGAAAGTCGCCGCAAGGCGTGGAAACATTTGTTTTGGGGCTGCACCGCAGTAAAGACAACTTAGATGTTGCCAAAGCAGAAAACTCGGTAATTCTGTACGAAGACGACTACTCTACCAAGTATCAGGGATTTAATCCCAACGAGCCGGAGTCATATATCATCTTCGAGTTTATGACCGACCAATACCTTCAGCAAAGTGTTTATTTCGCGTCATTGGTTCAGAACAGATTAGTAAATAACTCGAAAAGAGTTAACAGGAACGTAAGGCAAGCCGGTTTTTTAGTCCTTCGGGAAGTGGCTATGCCCAGTATTCTGGTAGAGTTGGGTTACATTTCGAACGCTGTGGACGAACGTTATATGAAAACGGAAAGCGGACAGAAATCACTGGCAAACTCCGTCTACTTGGCATTTAAAGAATACAAACGAGAATACGACAAAAAAAGCCACGTATTCACCAATCCCGAGCAACGAAACGCTACGAATAACCCTGCACCTGCAACGGAAATTGAAAGTACTGCGGCAAGTGAATATCGGGTTCAGTTTCTGACAGTATCGCGAAAACTACCCGAAAACTCTCCGCAATTGAAAGGTTTGAAACCGGTGGCCTTTTATATCGATGGCTCAACCTATAAATACACATACGGAAGTTCGGGCGACCTTACTGAAATAAACAAAATACTCAAAACCGTTAAAGGCAAATTCAAAGATGCATTCATCGTAGAGTTCAAAGATGGTAAAAGAGTTAAATAGAGAAACAATTTATGCAAACTCAAAACAAATTCAGCAGAAATTTCATTGTAGGGGTTTCATTTCTCATTGCCTTGGTTCTCCTCTATTTTGGGGTGAATTTTCTGAAAGGCACCAATGTAATGAAAAAGCAAAACACATACGTTGCGCTTTTCGACAACGTATCGGGGTTATATACTTCGTCGCCGGTATATGTCAACGGATTTCAGATAGGGCTTGTGCGCGACATTAAAATGCACTCGGCGAGTCCCATCAAATTCGCTGTCGATATCAATCTCGAAGGGAACTACCGGATACCCAAAGGCAGTTATTTCGAATTTGGTTCAGACCTGCTGGGAGCTTCACAAGTGAATCTTGTTGCAAACGATGCGAATCCCAATTTCTATTCGGTGGGCGATACATTATTCGGCCGTCAAAAAGCCGATATGATGAGAAGTGCGGCGGGAATGTTACCCAAAGCCGATTCAATAATGATGCAGGTAGATTCTATTGTGACAACCCTGAACAAACTCCTCTCTAATCCCATGTGGGAAAAATCTCTGACAGGCATTGGTTCTACCGTTACGCAATTAGATCAATCCAGCCAAAACGTAAACGCTATTTTAGCATCGTTGAGGAAAGATTTACCGGCAGTAACACAAAACCTCACCGCCGTTTCAAACGATTTGAAAGATGTTACAGCTGAACTTAATTCGATGGAACTCCAAAAAACATTCAGTTCTATCGACAACACGGTAGAGAATTTAAAAATATTGTCGTCGAAATTAACCAGCACCGATAATTCGTTGGGTAAACTGACCAACGATACTCAATTGCACGATAGCTTAACGAACACCATACACACTGCAACAAAATTGCTCGAAGATATACGTGAAAATCCCGAGCGATATTTAAGCATAAGAGTGCGCCTGTTCTAAGTTTCCGAAAATCGAGTCACTTTTGTTGACTTTACGTTATATAGAATCGTTCTAAATATCAAATTTGATTTTCGGCACTCTTAAACTCGTTGATTGATTGAGTTTAAGTAACAAAATTGTAACTTTTTGGCTACAATTAGGGAATCTGCACACACTTGTCGCAGTGCTCTATAAATCAAATGATTACAGCCCTTGACTTTCTGCCAATATACAGAAAATCAACCGATTAAGCCTATCCGACTGATAATTAAGCGGGTGTTTTTATCACAAAAAAGCAAAAAGAAAAAGGATTTTTTTTTCTCGATTTTTTTTTGAAAATTTGTATTCTCCTAATCAAACAAAACCAGAGAAAAAAGGAAAATCTTTAGTTTATTCAATGAACACTGACTATAAAACTTTATGGACGAATTGTCTTGACGTGATTCGGGATATAATCCCCGAAGTCGCGTTCAATACGTGGTTTGCACCCATTGTCCCCTTAAAATACGAGGACAACGTGCTCACCATTCAGGTTCCCAGTCAGTTTTTTTACGAGTACCTCGAAGATAAATATATCGATCTTATACAACAAACACTTTATCGTAAAATCGGGGAAGGCACCATTCTCAATTACCGCATTCTGGTAGAAACGGAAAGCAACACTACCGTTGATATGCGCGGAGAATCCAAATTTCCCGTTTCTGAACGGAAAACCTTAAATCCTATTTCCGTAAAAGTACCTACCCCGTTCGATCGGGTTGAAACTTCGGAATTCGATTCGCAGATTAATCCCAAATACACCTTCAACAACTTTTTCGAAGGAGAGAGCAACCGCTTGGCACGCACGGCAGCCGAAGCTGTGGGGATGAATCCGGCAAAAACGGCTTTTAACCCGCTGTTTGTTTACGGCTACTCGGGCGTGGGAAAAACGCACTTGTGCCACGCCATCGGCTCAAAAGTACTGGAGTTGTACCCCGATAAAAAGGTGCTGTACATAACGGCTCACCTTTTTAAGGTGCAGTTCACCGATGCACGCCGTTTCAACACAATAAACGATTTCATTAATTTCTACCAGAGCATTGACGTGCTCATTATCGATGACATTCAGGAGCTTTCGGGGTTGGAAAAAACACAAAACACTTTCTTCCACATTTTCAATCACCTGCATCAAAACAACAAGCAGTTAGTCATGACATCCGATTGCGCACCTACCGATATGCAAGGCTTGGAAGAGCGTCTTCTTACACGTTTCCGCTGGGGGCTTTCCACCAAATTGGAGCGGCCGGACAAGGAGTTGCGCAAGAAAATTTTGAAGCACAAAGTATTGACCGACGGACTCACTATTTCTGATCAAGTTATCGATTTTATTGCTGAAAACGTTACAGAAAACGTACGCGACCTCGAAGGAATTATCGTATCGCTGATGGCGCACTCCATCATCAACAATCGCGAGATTGATATCAGTTTGGCGCGTCGCGTCATGGAACAAAACATCCGTTACGAGAAGAAAAAAATTACGGTACAGAAAATTCAGGAAACGGTGAGCGATTTCTTCAATGTGAAAAGAGAACTGATCCAGTCGGCATCCCGAAAAAGGGAGATTGTGCAAGCGCGCCAAGTAACCATGTACTTCATTAAAAAACATACCGAATTATCGCTTTCGCAAATCGGAGTTCACGTGGGAAACCGCAACCATGCCACTGTTCTGCACGCCTGTAACACGATAAAAGACTTAACCGATGTAGATAAGAGTTTCCGTTCGGATATCGAAGAAATAGAACGGTTACTGCAATCGTAACTTTTCTCTCTCAGCTAATCTTGAAAAAGGCTCTTCGTGTTTTAGTATGAATTAACAAAAGTGATTTGTATTTTTGTCCGAAGGGACTAAATGTGAATAACCCCGAACGAAGTGCGGGGGCAGATAGACCAATCTTCTACCCAGCCCCGAAGTGGGCTGAACTTCAACCCCTTTGGGGTTGACTTTCGGTGTTGACTTGCTACCGTGCGTTTCACACACGGTTATTCATATTGAAGTCCATTCTGACTTATCTTCCCCAATTTTAGCATGACTTTGTATCTTCATCTATTTGCCGTTACGAGCTTCGTTGGATGGAATCTCCATGTCGTTTTTGTTGGCTGTGGTACGTAACTGCAACTATTCACTACCTGCCAAACCAATTTGTACGCAAAGCTAAAAGTCAATGGCTAAAAGTTCCTGCCAAAAGCGACTTATCTTTTTTAATTTCGCAAAATTGGTTTTTCCGCAAATATTTTTCTAATTTTGTTGGCGTATCATTCATACCGACAGTCGATGAAGTTTTCTCGTTTCTCTGTTTATTTACTGATTTTTCTCTTGTCTCTATCGGGAAGTTGTAAGCGAAAAAAGCCAACACCCGAACAACCGTCTGCAACCGCTTCTTATGCGGAATATTACGACAGAGCAACCGGGAAAAGCGGAGCGGACTTAAAAACGGCGCTGTTTGAAATTATCGGCACACCCAAAACGATTTCCTATTCCGATATCTGGACTGCATTCGAGAAAACCGACCTTCGTTCCGATGGTTCAATCTGGGATATGTATTCCGATATCCCCGACGGAAAGTCAAGATACACCTATTACTTTAACCGGAAAAGATGCGGAAACTTCCGCAAGGAGGGAGATTGCTACAACCGCGAACACTCCGTTCCGAAAAGCTGGTTTCACGATGCCGAACCAATGTACTCCGACCTTTTTCATATATACCCCACGGATGGTTACGTAAACAGTCGCCGGGGTAATCTCCCCTTAGGCGAAGTCGGTATATTCTCGTGGGAATCCACCAACGGCTCAAGAATCGGGCAAAACACTTTCGGCAACTACACTCAAACCGTTTTTGAACCGATAGACACGTACAAAGGCGATTTTGCACGTACTTATTTTTATATGGTTACGGCATATGAAGACGTAGTTTCTGACTGGAAATCGGCACAAATTGGAGGAAACACCTATCCTGCCATCAAAGAATGGGCGGTTGACATGTTTCTAAAGTGGCATCGTGAAGATCCGGTGAGCGAAAAAGAAAAAAACCGCAACGATTCGGTTTTCGCCATTCAGAAAAACAGAAATCCGTTTATCGATTATCCCGAATTAGCAGAGCATGTGTGGGGAAACAGGAAAAATGAGCCGTTTAAAATGTAGTGAAGATGAGAAAATATGTTATTCTGCTTTTTTTGCTGCTCACCATTTCGAACTTCGCCTCTGAACCAATAAAAATAGGCATAATTTCCGATATACATTTTATGTCGCGAAAACTTGTAATGGACGGCACCGCCTACAGCGAATATCAAAATGCTACCGGACGAAACATGGATGATTTACACGCGGTTTTAGAACATGTGTTAAGTGATTTTGAAAAAGAAAAAATAGATATTCTTCTCATTCCGGGCGATATAACCAACCATGGAGAACGCCAGAGCCATATCGATTTTATTGAGAAAGTAAAACCGCTGCAACAACAAGGAACGCGTGTTATCGTAATTCCCGGCAATCACGACATCAATGTTCCCAATGCCAAAGCCTATATTGGCGACACCCCTACCCCAACCCAAAGCATTTCGGCAAAGGAGTTCACGCAACTTTATGAGCCGTTCGGCTACGGCGACGCGTTAAAGCGTGATACGGCATCGCTAAGTTATCTCACCGAAATTAACAAAAACACGTGGTTGCTCTGTTTCGACACCAATCGATACGCCGAAAATAAAACTACCTCCATCTCCGGAGGGCGAATTCGTCCGCAGACAATGAACTGGGCGCTCGAAATTCTCGGCGAAGCCAAAACAAAAAACATCACGGTTTTAGCGATGATGCACCATGGAATTGTCGAGCATCTGCCGTATCAGGCGACATTTTTCCCGAATCACCTGTTGTCAAACTGGAAGTCGGTTGCCGAAACGCTTGTGGACGCGGGCGTAAAAGTGGTATTTACCGGACATTTTCACTCCAACGACATTTCGCAAATCACCACTTCCGCGGGAAATACCCTGTACGATGTGGAAACCGGAAGCCTCGCGCAATACCCGTTTCCATATCGGCTGCTAACGCTCGATTCGTCCACGCTGTCTATTGACACCCGCTTTGTCGATTCTACACCCGAAACACCCGATTTGCAGGAAAAACACCGCAAAATAACCGAAACAATTGTACGCAGAGGCGTAAAATCGCATCTCGCCCAAACAGAAATCCCTATTGCCGGCGAGGCTCGTGAAGCGCTGATTGAATTGCTTATTCGCATTCAGATGCTGCACGTAAAAGGCGATGAAGTTCTGGATGCACCAACACTGACCACCATTAAACAGTTCGCGGAGATAATGGGAAGCGATGAGTTTGATGTAGAGTCGTTTCAACTCGATTTTCCGCCGGCGGATAACCGGTTGGTGATAGATTTGAGTTTAGATGGGGGATTGATTAAAGATTGATGAAGATTGAATGAGATTGATGGAAAAGAACTACTCTTTGCAACTTTGCATGCACCCCAACCGCATTGAGGCGGGTTGCGACGAAGCGGGACGCGGTTGTTTAGCCGGACCGGTTTTCGCCGCGGCGGTTATTCTTCCGCCCGATTTTCGGTGCGAAGCACTTAACGACTCCAAGCAATTATCGGAAAAGGAGAGATGCCTACTCCGCCCGATTATCGAACAAAACGCGTTGTGCTACGCGGTAGAAATGTGTTCACCGGAAGAAATCGACGAAATAAATATCCTTTGGGCATCGGTAAAGGCTATGCACAAAGCATTAGCGAAGCTAACCGTAAAGCCGGAACATATTTTGGTGGACGGCAATCGGTTTCGCCCGTTCGAAGATGTTCCGCACACGCTGGTCGTAAAGGGCGACGGCAAATATATGTCTATCGCGGCGGCATCGGTGTTGGCAAAAACGTATCGGGATGAGTATATGCAAACGTTGCACAACCAATTTCCCGTTTACGATTGGACGAAAAACAAAGGATATCCAACTAAAAATCACCGGGATGCGATAAAAAAACACGGAATCACTGAATATCACCGAAAAAGTTTTAATTTGGTGGAAAGGCAATTGGAAATAGAATTTTGAGATTTGCATTTATTAACAAAATATTGTGCAGCGTTTTTCATAAAAATCCATCTATATGATAAAGCCTCAATTCTATGAAAACAACAACCCGATTATTTATCTTATTTATTGTTATTATCGTCTTTTTACCATCTTGCGCAACAATTGCGCTCAAAAACAATTACAACATTCATTTTCAATCGAGTGCTGAAAATGCAAAGTTGCAAGTTTCCAACAAAATTTACCACTTACCAGCCGATGTGAATGTAATCAGGTCAAAAGAAGATTTGAAAGTAACTTTGTTAGCCGACACACTGCAAAAAGATTTTGTTTTGAAATCAGGGAAAAACCTTTCTTTTATGTATGGTAACCTATTTTTGCTTCTCTATGCGCCCGTGGGATATGGTGTGGATTTGTTTTCTGAAAAAAGATTTGATTACGGGTATGACATATTTTTAGACCCTTTGAGCAACGACAGCGTCATTAGAAAAGCAACCGGGCCGGAGTCATTACGTTATTTTTTCTCCAACGAATATCCAACAAACAAAGGACAAGTGAATTTACTGTTTTCTTTGCCATGGGTAAACAGTTTTTACCAACAACCGAAATTCGAAAAACCAAGATTTAATACCGGTTTTTGGGGAACGTCATTAGGAGCTGAGTATTTTCATAAAGAAAACAGGTTTATTGCTTTAACGGGTGGCGCAGTAATGGATTTTTTCCTTCCATTCCCCGCAGCTGTCGACCTTTATGGAGAACATGAGTTAATGAGTTCCCTTTACGTTAACTTAACACACAATCACAAGGCAAAACGCTTTACCTATGGCTATGGCATTACCTATTCAAAAAACAGATGGGCATATAGCTACACAGAAGAATTTGATACGCCGCCTCCGTCTCGTGGTACGGAGCCAATAATCCGCACAAACCATTCCGTTGGATTAACACTTACCGGATATCTCCAATTCGGCAAGCGATATTTCATGGGATTGGTTTATCGTCCCACTTTCATACAAATTCATCCTGATACGAAATTTCATTACGAGCACTTAATAAGCTTGGATCTCATGTGGAAATTCAAAGTGCGATGAACTTTAGAAATACAGTTCAGTAAAAACCGGAATCTTTCACATCGAAATTGGCGTAATTTTTAACCGATTTCTCAACAATTAAATCAATTTCGGTGGGAGTATATCCTGCAAACTTCTTAAAATCGCGTATCAGGTGCATTTGGTCGTAATAATTGAAAACGTGTGCAACCTCTGTCCATCTCAAGGTCGGATTCAATTCTTTTAAGGCATACGCACCCGAAAACCGCTTAATCTGCAAATACGTTTTTGGCGGCATTCCTAACTTTTCGTTACAAATTCTTTCAAACTGGCGAATGCTGACGTTTGCCGAACGAGACAACTCATCCACGCTTTGGAATATTTCCATATTTTCGATCAAAAGGTCAATTTTGGCAGGTTCGCGCAATTCTTTCACAATTTTCAGAAAAAAATGGTCTAAATGGAGTTTTAGCAGCAACGGCTTCGAAACTTGCTTTAGAACTTCCATCAACTCGTTCACACAATTCCCAAAAACATCTTCTCCTTTCAAGTAATCATCGGCGAAACGATGCAAAGGAAATCGGTCTATCAGATAATATTGCGCGCAAGGCTTTAGCTTAACCGCAATCAGCTTGTGTTTCATGCGAAGATCAAGATTCACCGGTTTTGTCTGTGGCCCTACGATTATGATATCCTTTAGCGACTCGAATTTTCCTTCTGAACTCACAGTTACCGGCTCTTCCAAATATATGATTATAAATTTTTTATGCGTGGGCGTAAATAAGTATTGATTCGAAGCCTGAGTCTTAGAAAAATCAATCTCAATACACGCGTAAAAATAGATGAGATGTTGCAAAGCGGGATGAGGCATAAATAAAAACATGCGCATTTCTTAATTAAATTTAACTAAAAGTGTCGTGTTTGTACTATTATCCAAGTTGAATCAGAGTTAATTTTGATTCATTACAGATAACACAAAAAAAATAAAAATAGTTCGATGCATTTTCCCTTGTAATGCCTATTCGCACTGTGTTTTCACGCTGTTTTAAACCGTTCACAAACGAAAACACGCATTTCACAAAGTCAAACACTCCATTCATAAATTCGCGTAATAATTTTCTTAAATTACCATTATCTTTACAAAAGAAATCGGAGGATCGATACAGCATAAACAATTATTAATCAGCATATTGGCATATTTTAAAATTCAATTTTTAATAAAGCTAATTGATATGAAAACAAAACTTCTCATTTTTGCTATCTGTATTGTTCAATTGTCGCTTGCACAGAAGTATAATTACCCTCCCACCCCAAAAATCCCCGTGTACGATACTATTTGGGGAAAAGTGATTCAGGATGATTACCGGTGGATGGAAGATTTAAACAACCCCAAGGTGAAAAAATGGTTTGAAAGCCAAAACGAATTCGCGATGAGTTTTCTAAACCGGCTGAGCGGTGTAGATGAACTGATAGGAGAACTCAAACAGTTTGATACTCAACAACCGGAGATCTATTTCTATATCGCGCCGGTAAAAAACCATCTTTTGCTCAATTACTCCGACGGCATCAATACCTTTCCGTACCGTTATTATTTAAAAACAAAAAATTATGAAAACAATATTCAAAACAATTATGAAAAAGAAAGTTAAATCTTTAATGTTGCCGGCGCTTGTGTCAGCACTGTTTATGCTATTTAACGCGTGTGAAAAAGAAAACAACGAGCCCGGAATCACCGGTAAAATATTAGTGTATAAGAGCGTGAAAATCGGCAATCAGCATAATCCCATTGGACATTATGTGAATGTATATACAGGGAAAGTTTATACCAAAGCGGAAGCCTACGAGAAGCAGGCAGAAATTGATTTGGCGTTTTTCCACGCTTACAGCAATTCTGTATTTGTAGGTCCTTCTACTTTAATGAAATACGCGGGCGATTACGTCGGAAATCCGTTGACCGAATTTATACGCAATCCAAGCTACGGTTTCAACAAGTGGACAGTGATAAACAATACCGGCATCGACAAGAAAAGCAGCATCACTGCCGGACAATTTGACGCAGCTGAAAATGCTGCTCAACTGATGACGCTGTACGGACAAGGAAATCCGGCCGCTAACTTGGTGGTATTAGACGCGCAGGCAGGCGACGTGCTGCAAGTTTACACAAAAAACGGCAAGAAAGGCTTGATTAAAGTAAACAGCGTAACGGGCAATAAAGATGTAAGCAGCGTATTAGACGTGGACATAAAAATGGTAGAATAAAAACCGACATAAAAACAACTTATTAAAAACAAGAAATCATGACATCATCAAGAAAAAAAATTGAAATACTGAAAAAATCCTTCGAGATTTTCGCCATACTCTTTCTATTAACGATTGTATCGTGTAATAAAGACGAACCCGAAAAAGAATTGACATTAGAAAATATCAAACTATCCATCGAGCAAGTAAACTCGCCTGTACCACCCAAAACAACTATTCACTCATATTGGACTCAACTGGTTGGGAACGATATTTTTTTCTCTCCTGAATATAATATTATTTTGACTGATCAATTTATGCTGAAATACGATACGCAGAAAAACACCTACACGGAAGTAACACCACATAAATCAGTGGCTCCAGTTGCCTATATAAACAAACTGGCTACGGATGGGAAAAACCTGTATTATATCGCCAACGAAGCCTGGAAATACACGGTAGCCACCAATACCTGGTCTCCATTAAACTATCCGAGTTCGGTCAAAGCAAATAATGGAGAACCTGCTATAGCGTACCACAATGGGAAGCTATACTATGTCGGTGGGCGAAATGGCACAAAGCAATTCAGGTGTTACGACATCGCGTCGGACTCTTGGTTCAACATGCCCGATATACCGGAGAACGTATATCAAGGCGAAGGCATCGCGGTAGAGAATCAAATTTTCGTGATGGGTGGAAATCTTAAGAATAAGATATACAATTATGACATTGACAGCAAGCAATGGTCGGTAAAAAAGGAAGCGCCTTTCAACATACTCACCACTTTTATATACAACCTATATTTAGCAAAAACTAAAAACAGGTTTGTATATTATTGTAGCCAAAATAAAATATCGATATACGACACAAAAACAGACCAATGGCGAGTAAATGCTTTAACCGGATTGCCCGGTAATGAAGAAAGAGTAAACTTAGTAGCCTTTGATGACCATACGCTCTACCTTATCGTGAAAGATTTTTCAAAAGGTTTTTTGATTTATAAAATTCGTGTAATGTATGAGTAAATGTTCTATTTTGGGTTATAAATTTGAGTTTTCGCGGGAAGTGGAAAGTGATGATTAGTGAGCGCTGGTTGGTGGTTGGGGAATGGGAGTCGGAGTGCCGGATGTCAGAAACTTTGACATTCCTGTCTGTGTTTTGGCGAAACCAAATAAAAAAACGCTCGAAGCACATTATCGTGCCAAGGATGATCCCACTCAACTCACTATCACAGGAATGGTTCCGCCAAGAGATTCGGCTTCATACGCGGCGAACAATCCGGATAGAAATTCCGTTTTACTCAGAAACTGTTTTGAACTTTACGAATGATATAGTTTTTTTCTCCGGCAAACCGGACATCCCGATTTTCAACCGAAAGAATAAATATTTAAAAAATAAAGAAAATGAAAAACTCAATTTTAGTTATTTTATTCGCTTTCGCAGCGATTTTTAGTTCTTGTAAACAAAAAGTTACCGAAGAACCTGCCCCTTTGATTCCAATGGAATCGTTCTTTAAAAACGGAGAGAAATTAAGATTTATGATTTCTCCCGATGGAAATTATTTCAGCTATCTCTCCGACTACAAGGGTATGATGAATGTTTTTGTGGAAAGTGCTGAAGACGGCAATGTGGTTCGGGTGACAAACGACACGCTGCGAAGCATTAACAGGTATTTTTGGAAAGGTAACCGGATAATTTACGTGCAGGATGTAGGCGGTGACGAGAATTACCAACTTTTCTCCGTAAAAAACGACGGCACCGACTTGAAAGCGCTCACTCCGTTTGCGGGTGTGAGAACGGGCGTGACAGATGCGTTGCGATACATCCCGGGAAGAGAGAAAGAGATGATTGTAACCATGAACAAAAGGTTAAGGGAATATTTCGACCCCTATCTCTTAAACATAGAAACCGGAGAACTGACTTTGCTTTATGAAAACAAGGAGAATTTTGATTCCTGGAAAACAGATCATCAGGGTGTCATCCGCCTTGCCCGGAAAACAGACGGTGTGAACAACACTTGGTTTTACCGAAACTCTGAAAATGAGGAATTTACCGAATTATTAACCGCCTCATTCAAAGATGAATTCAGACCGAGTTCATTCGACAAAGACAACAAAAACATCTATATTCTCAGTAGTATTGGCCGGGACAAGGTGGTTTTGGTCGAATACGATCCGGTATCGAAAAAGGAATTAAAAGAGCTGTTTGGAGATGACAAATACGACTTAGCTTTTGCCGATTACGATAGAAAAAAGCAGGCGTTGACATCCGTACTTTGGTTGGCAGAAAAAACAGAAACGCATTTTTTCGATAAAGAATGGGGAGACATTCAAAACTATTTGGAGAGTAAGTTCAAAGGCTATGAAGTGACTATAGAAAGTTACGATGACGAACAAACCAAAGCGATATTCAGTATCCTAAGCGACAGGCTTCCTACAAAATATTTTTTCTATGACTTCGTATCGAAGGAAATCCGCGAAATAGCCAATCCTTTTCCCGAAATTGAGGAAAAACACATGAGCTACATGAAACCCATCAAATACACTTCGCGAGACGGGTTGGAAATCAACGGCTACTTAACCGTTCCGCTCGGCATGGAGCCTAAAAATCTGCCCGTGATTGTTAATCCGCACGGAGGTCCTTGGGCAAGAGACAGCTGGTATTTCTATCCCGAAGTACAGTTTCTGGCCAACCGCGGTTATGCTGTTTTTCAGATGAATTTCAGAGGGAGCTGGGGATACGGCAAGAATTTCTTGCAAGCAAGCTACAAAGAATGGGGTAAAAAAATGCAGAACGACATCACCGACGGCGTAGAGTGGCTCATTAAGGAAGGCATAGCCGACAAAGGCCGGATTGGAATTTTCGGGGCCAGCTACGGCGGTTACGCTACTCTGGCAGGCGTGGCATTCACTCCCGATCTCTATGCCGCAGCGGTAGATTATGTGGGGGTGAGCAATTTGTTTACTTTCCTGAACACCATCCCGCCTTATTGGAAACCCATGCTCGACCAATTCCACGAAATGGTGGGTGACCCGAAAAAAGACAGCTTGCTGCTGGCGGAAGCTTCACCGGCGCTGCATGCCGATAAGATAAAAACACCGCTTTTCATCGCACAGGGTGCCAACGACCCAAGGGTAAACAAAGCCGAAAGCGACCAGATGGTGGAAGCACTGAAAAATCGGGGCATAGAGGTGGAATACATGGTAAAAGATGATGAAGGACACGGTTTTATGAATGAGCAAAACCAGTTTGATTTTTACGGCGCGATGGAAAAATTCTTTGAGAAACATCTGAAACCGGAGAAGAAATAATATTTCAATAAAACCTATGCCGATATGAAATGAGCTTTCAAAAAGGAATGTGCCCGCTCGAACTTGTTCGCTCGTTTTGACGAGAATTGATCAGGACGCTTTGCAGATAATCACATAACTTAAAATTAGCGTGAGTTTAAAATTACATCAAAAACAGTTGAGTTTTAAATGGCTGTCCGTATAAACTATACGCAGTTTGTAAAGAGAACACAGCATTTCAACCATTTAAACCCGCGATTCTTAAACTCAAGTAACAAATTGTACAGATTTTAGTTATCTTTACAAGAAAATAGCCGTAATGCTTGTACGAATGATTAAGTTGATATTGCTGTTTTTGTCCTTCTCTCTGTTTTCGTTTGGACAAAACGAGTACAAAGCCGATTTGTTCCAAATCACCGACGGGCTTCCATCGGACGCGGTGTTGATGACAACAAAAAAAGACGGATTTTTGTACATCGCCACGCAAAGAGGGCTGTGCATGTACGACGGCTATATCTTTATCCATTCGCCCGAAGTGCAAAATACTGTTTTCAGCTTTTCTGAAAAAAAAGGCAAACTCTACGGTGAAGAGTTAGGCACGGGGCTATTTGAAACAACTCATATCTACGGTAAAAAACAAGTCGTCGCCGAGGTAAATTATGCCGATGATATACAAGATAACGACCACTTTAATCATCCATACAAGGACGATTCGGGAAATATCTGGTGATCAGACTTCCATTTCGTGAAATTTTTCAACCCGGAGAGTAATGCTACACAAGCATTCAGAGTTGCGGAGAATAAAAAGCAGTTAGACATTGTTGTTTCGTATCTCGAAACACCCCAAGAACTCATGCTGGCAACTTCCGAGGGGCTGTTTACTTGGCAAAAACAGCAGAAAGAATGGCTGAAACAGAGCGATATACGATTCACATCCGCCATCGAAAAAACAGGAAAATTTCTATTATTGTCGCAGTCAGCAGAACTCTTCGAATACCTGCCTAACAGTAAACAATTGGTTCTATTAAAAACGCTGCCCCTGAAGCGTTCTTTTTCGCTTGTCAACAATATAGAAAACGGCGATTTCTTGGTTTTTTACGACACCGAAAACCTATATCGTTACACACCGGAGACCAATGAGTTGAGACCGATTTTCGTTTCTGAGAGACGAATAAATCACGTGTTTTACGATGCGGTAAACTCTATTTTCTGGATTTCCACACAGAGCGGACTAATCAAGCTTACGCAAAGCAACTCGGCAATTCGACCCATTATTTTCCCTGACGCATCTCCCGGAGCTGTAACGGATATGGTAGAAGACGAAAAATCACGCATCTGGATGGTAAAAAACTCCAACACACTTTTCGTGAAAGAGGGTGAGAAAGTAAGTGCCGTTCCCATTCCCGAAAATCAAATTAATCGATTATCGTTTACAGGAAACCAACTGCTGCTGGCTACTGAATCGGGCGTTTACAGGAAAGATGAAAAAGATGCATTTCGGAAAATAATTCATAGCGATATCCCGATAAAAAAAGCCATTATTTACTCCGACAAATACTGGCTCTTGCCTGAAGAGGGAGCGATAAAAGTATATGACTCCGAAACGTTGAAAGAAATTACGGAGTACATCAGAAACGACATTCAATACTGGGAAATCAACCTGTTCAACGACTTTACAGTATCCGCCGATAATCGGCTTTGGGTGGCAAGCTGGATGCCCAAAGATTTTGGGATATCGGTATTCGATGACAGCAAAAGAAAATTCACCGAAATATCCTCCATCCCCGGTAACAATGAGTCTTTTGTTGCCGATTATTTTAATCGGATTGTACCGCTGCGTAACGGCAACATGATTTTTTCGGCAACCGGAGGATTCAACATCGTAAATCGGGACGGTAAAATCGTCCACTCCATGTTTTCGCGTGCTAACAACCTTGTTTGCGACAATATCGACGGTATTGCCGAAGACCGTAACGGAAACATTTGGTTCGGTTGCGCCGAGGGATTGTATTACTACAACCAAACCACCCACGTACCCATTCGCATTTCTAAGACAGACGGTCTGGTATCCAACGACATCACTCACGGGTTTCTGCTCTCCCAAGACAACTCATTGTACATCGGCACCGAAGAGTCGGTCGAAATAATAAATCCGGCTCAAATACTGAATACAAAACTTATCGATGAACTGAAACTGACCGCCATTAAGATAAACAATGAATACTTGCCTTACGTAACGCACACCATCTCGCTGAAAGAGAAGGAGGCAACGCAAATCGAACTGTTTTTCTCGGCACTCAATTTTAACCGAAAAGAGAGACTGATTTATCGATACAAATTCGGCAACGAGGATTGGAATTATTTAGGCTCCGAACCCAAACTATCGCTCATTCGTCTCACTCCCGGGAAATATCATATCACCATAGAAGCAGGCGATAATTTAGGAAACTGGCAAGAGAAAAACTTAGAATTAAGCCTCGAAATTATTCCGCCATTTCACAAAACAATTTGGTTTTCAATTGCATTGTTTATCTGTTTTTTCATAGGCGCTCATTTTTTCAACGTTTATTTAGTGAGACAGGAGAAAGAAAAAGGCGAGTTAAAGAAAAAAATAAAGGATAACGAGAACAAGATGCTCCGCTCACAAATGAACCCCCATTTCCTGTTCAATTCGCTGAATTCCATCAACAGTTTCATTATCCAAAACAAAGCCGATGAAGCAGAAAAATACCTAACCGCGTTTTCGAAACTGATGCGCAACATTTTGGATAATTCGCGCAAAGAAACCATCTCGTTAAAACAAGAATTAGAAACCGTAAAGCTTTACTTAGACTTGGAAGCCGTGCGGTTGGAAAATAAATTCGATTACGGGATTTCCATCACCAACGAAGTGGATGTAGATTATGTGCAAATTCCGCCGCTTATTCTTCAACCGTTTTTAGAAAATGCGATCTGGCACGGAATCAATTACAAGCAGGGAGACGGATTTATCAATATCGATGTGGAGTGCGACAACGAAAACAAATCGGTGCTGATTATTAAAATAAAGGACGATGGTGTAGGGCGAAAAACAGCGTCGAAACGCAGAAGCAAAGAATACGCGCACAAATCTTACGGCATAGACATCACAAAAGAGCGTTTAGAAATACAAGGAGCGTATAATTCGTTAGAAATTACCGATTTATACAATGAATTTCAAGAACCTTCGGGCACATTGGTAACCCTAAAAATTCACATTAAAAATGATTAAAGCAATTATTATAGACGACGAGAAACATTGTTTAGTAACCCTCGAACATCACCTGAAAAAGACCGGCGAAATTGAAGTTTTGGCTGCCATTCAGGATAGTACCGTTGCAGTTGATAGGATAAGTGGCCTAAAACCCGACATCGTATTCATCGATATAGAGATGCCCGGAATGAACGGTTTTGAAGTACTTAACCAATTCGAAGCACTGACTTTCAAAGTAGTTTTCACCACCGCCTACGACCAATACGCCATCAAGGCGCTAAAAATGAACGCATTGGACTATCTTCTAAAGCCGGTGGCATTCGAAGATATCGAAGAGGTTATCAACAAATTCAAAAACAGCGCCATGCATCAAAGCAAAGAGCAGATAAGTCACCTCTATCGGTTCTCGGAAGGCAAAATGCAGGATACCATAGCATTATCGATGCAAGAAGGGTTGATTTTTGTCAGAATTGAAGATATCATGTATATCGAAGGCAGCGGGTCCTATTCTTACATCGTCATGACAGATAAGTCGAAACACTTAGCCAGCAAGAATATCTCGCTTTTTGAAGAGGTTCTCGAAGATAATCCAATGTTTTTCAGGGCACATAAGTCTTTTGTGGTAAATATCCGTCACATCAAGCAATACATTCGTGGCGAAGGCGGTGATATAATCATGAACGACGGAAAAAGAGTTTCGCTGAGCCGGCACAAAAAACAAGAATTTATGAGATTGTTTAAGAGGATTTGAATACATCATTTACCTTACCTTAAATCTACCCTTCAAGATGAAAAAATGCTTTTTTAAATTATTAAGTTTTATTGTTGTCCGATAGAAATCTTACGTTTTTTTGTGATTTGTCATAAACGTTTCAGGAAATATTCAAAGATGTAAGGGCTGAAATGCCATGGAGTACTCGACCCGAAGTGGTCGGATTTTTCAAAGCGCTGCTTTTCAGGTAGATTTATTCGGATGTATTCACTACCGTAAGTTACTCCGTCTGTCGGCGTATTGCATACGGTTATAAAAATATCGCCTTTCGAGTCAAATCGCTATTTTTTATCGGACAATAATGAAGAAAATACGACATAATTTGTTCGCAAAATTAAAAACAGTTTCTTAGTCTTTTTCTCTCTTTTTATAAAACCAAACACGCAGTTGGTTGACCCAAATCCACAGTTCACAAAACATATATTGACAAATGATTTTCAATACATTATTTTTATGTAATTGAAACGACATTACCCTAAAAATACGGGGCGATAATTCAATGATTATTTTTTTTAATCCATAAATCACTCAATAATTTACAATCACAGCAAATGAAAGTATTTAATTTTTTATGCACCGTTTTAGCGCTTATGTTTATTTTAAGCCTTACGGGATGTATTGGAGACGAGGGCCCAATGGGTATCCAGGGAGAGCAAGGTATTGCAGGATTAGATGGCAACATTTTCTATTCGGGCAACACTGCTCCGGCAGCCAATGTGGGTAAAGACGGCGATATGTATCTCGATAAAGTTTCAGCCACGCTTTATGGCCCAAAACTATCGGGAAGCTGGGGAACCGGTATTCCTCTTAAAGGAGCCGAAGGCCCCCAAGGAGAACCCGGCGCTACCGGCCAGCAGGGCGCGCCCGGCGTACAAGGCCCGGCAGGAACACCCGGAAGTAAAATCTTATCGGGTAACGGCTCTCCGGCATCATCACTTGGAGTTACAGCAGACTATTATTTAGATAAAGTAACCGGACTGCTCTACGGTCCAAAATCTGTTTCGGGTTGGGGGACTCCCATCAACCTGAAAGGCGAACAAGGCATTCAGGGCTTGCCCGGAAAGGATGGCTCCATGTTTTATAGCGGCAACGGGGCGCCTTTATTGTCTATGGGTAAAGAAGGGGATATGTATCTTGATAAAACTAATGTTATGTTGTACGGCCCGAAAACAACAGAAACTTGGGGAGCAGGTATGTCTTTGAAAGGTAATACAGGAGAAGCCGGTCAAGCGGGAGCGCCCGGTGCTCCAGGCAGTAAAATCTTATCCGGAACAGGCGCTCCCGCTTTATCAATGGGCACAGTAGGTGATTTCTATTTAGACACTTCCACCGCACTGTTTTACGGACCAAAAACAAGTACAAGTTGGGAAACTCCGGTAAACCTGAAAGGACCAAAAGGTGATAAAGGAGATAAAGGCGACCCGGGCGCTGCAAGCGTGATTTACAGCGATTGGATGGTCGTGGAAGGATATCCTTCTTTCTATTATATCAAAGTTCCTGAATTTATTAACAATCCAAAATTGATTGACAATGCTTCTATTGTCTTGTATGCGAAAGAATTTAAATTAGATGGAAGAACAGAACTCGGAATATTCCAGTTGAATTTCACCAGCCCGACATGGGGTAGTGTTATCCAGTATTACATTATGGCTAATGATTTTGACATCGTAATTAATGCAAATCCGGATACAAAACTCGGATTACAAAAATCACATCTTTTCCGGTATGTTATTATCCCCGGCGGAGTGCAGGCAACCCGCAGCATGGTAGATTTAAACAATTACAACGCTGTAAAAGAAGCTTTTGGACTAAAGGACTGACACTTCTACTACGAGTTTATTGTCAAAAGTAATCAACTATTTACATACGGAGATTTTGGTTACATGTATTGAAATAAGCCGATAACCGCCTATAAAACGATATAAGATGAACCGAATAAGTTTTATTTTCACTCTACTTTTGATGTGTCTTGCGCCACTACAGGCGCAAGACTTGACAAATATCGGGCAACAAAAACCGATACGATTTTCGGGAAGTACAGAATTGCGCGGCATTTTCTACAACGCATCCGGTATTGCCAATCGCCGCGCTCCGTTCACTTGGTTGTTATCGGGTAATCCTACATTAAGTGTGTATGGATGGGACATTCCATTTAGCTTTATCCTCAGCCGCGATGACCGCTCTTTTCGTCAACCGTTCAATCAGTTCGGAATGAGTCCTACATACAAATGGCTTACGCTCCATGGCGGATATCGAAATTTGAGTTTTTCGCCCTACACTTTGGGTGGGCACACGATGCTGGGTGGAGGAGTGGAAGCGAATCCCGGAAAATGGAGATTAGGGTTTATGTATGGCCGGCTCAATCGAGCAACAGTTATAGATACCTCCCGAATGGCACTTGCTCCTTTTTCTTTCAGCAGAAAAGGATGGGCCGCAAAAGTGGGATACGGAACGGAAAGGGCTTTTTTCGAGTTAAGTATGCTCCGGGCGAAAGACAATCCGAACTCAAAACCCGATAATGCACACATGCTGCCGCAGGAATATCAGTCGCTACCGGCAGCCAACACTGTTATTGGGTACGCAGCAAGAATAATGTTTTGGAAAAAAATAATTTTCGAGACGGATGGAGCCGCCAGCATTTACACTTACGATATTCATTCGCCGTTAGATATTTCCAGTTCCGTTAACACCGAATGGCGAAAATGGATGAAAATGTTTGATGTTAATGGAACTTCAGAGTGGGCGAAGGCATTTAACGCATCGATTGGTTATCGGGAAAGAAACTACGGGATAAAAATTACTTATCGTCGTGTTGATCCGGGTTTTATGTCAATGGGAGCATATTATATCGCCAACGATTTAGAAAACTGGACGATAAACCCTAATTTTATTTTTTTTAACAACAAGCTTCGCTTCAATGGAAGTTTAGGAATACAGCGCGACAACTTGCGTGATCAGAAACAAGCGAGCAATAGACGCGTAATAGGTTCCGCCATTTTAGGAGCGGATATCTCAGAACGATTGGGAGTAGATGTGAATTTCAGCAACTTCTCCAATTCCATGCAACCTAAAGCTCTGGTTTTTGCCGATTCGCTCAAAATCGTGCAGAACACTACTACGCTTAATATAATGCCGCGATATACGATTATTGGAGAAGAAACTTCACAAATGATTTTTCTGATGGCCAATCTTAATCAGATGAGAGATTTTGGCGGATATTACAGCGCGGAAGCTTCAAACCGTGATATTTCAACTTATCAGTTTTCGCTCAATTACAACATCAATTTCCCGAAACCCAACCTTAGCTTATTCTCGTCAATAAGCTATGTGAATATGTCATCGGCAAGCATCAAAAGCAGTTATAATGGTATCTCGTTGGGAGGGAACTACGGTTTAATGAAAAATCGGCTGCAAACTGGAGCTAATCTTAGTCTTATGCAAAATAAAGTCAAAACCGGCACCTCGATAATTTTTAACGGTTCATTAAACGCGGTTTATGAATTAAGTAGTAAGCATAACCTGCGTGCTTTGTTATTCTTGACAAACAACCGAACCAACACGCACAGTACAGGTGGATATCCCAATTTCAGGGAAACAAGGGCAGAAATGGTGTATCAGTTTAGATGGTGAAACAGATAGGTGCAATTGGCTCATAAATTAAACAGGTCTTAACACATTATATTTTCGAAATAGAAGTCGTCAATATCTAATTTTTCGACTTAAAACAGTTTTTACTCTTGATTATTAGTTAAAAAATACGACAATGAAAACTATCAATTGGCTGTTGCTCACATTATTATTCACTGTAATATGGAACGAGGCTTACTCGCAAATAAATATAAATATCCAAGTAAAGCCGCCTTATCAAAGCCGAATCGCAGAATACGCTTCTCGCCCCGATTTAATACTACTAACGTTGACAAATACTTCGCGAGAGACACAGCGTGTTCAGCTAACAGGCAGCATTGTGGGCAACAACGACATCAGCCTTACGGTAAGGCCATCCTACAAAAGCCCGTCTCCCATAGAAATAGCGCCGGGCCAAGTGATAGCGCTTAACTCTACTGACATTTCATTTTTATTCAATTATTCATCAATAAACGTGAAAGGAATAGACTTGAATAATGTCGTGTATGATGCACGCCTTCGCGAAGGCATATACCAAATCTGCATACGGGCATTGGATTATGATACAAGACAACCCATCAGCCCTGATGAACCAATGGGCTGTACCATGTTTTATATTAACGATTTAGAACCACCGATTATTACCGCTCCTTTGACCGAAACGGTACTTCAAAATACGGGCATGTCGCCGATATTTCCTATCACCTGGCTCTCTTCGCCGGGATCTGTTCCTTCTACACAATACAAGGTAAAAATAGTGGAAATTATTGCTAACCGTGATCCAAATGACGCTATGCAATCGGCTACTACACCTCCATTTTTCGAAAGAACAATTATGGGAGGCAATTCATTGCTCTACGGGCCGACCGAACCTCAACTCACACCCGGCAGAAAATATGCTTTAATGGTACAGGCAATTGATCCTTCGGGGCAATCCATTTTTCGCAACGAAGGCAAGAGTGAAGTACATGTGTTTGAATATGGAAACGTAAACTCCGGAATAGGGAGCATAGCCGACGGAAGTGGCGGAGAAAATAATAAGCTAATTACGAAAGAAAATGCAACCAATACCATTTCAGGAAAAGTAATATGGGCCTATAAGGCTACTGAAGAAAGCTTTAAATCAGCACCTACAACTAAAATTGTTTACGAACCGAAAGACGAATCTTCAAAATCTTCCGGAGATGGACTTGTCGGATATTATCTAAGCCACAATGATTTGCAAATGAAAAATTACACCGCATTGATTATGGCAGACCCCACGTTGCAACAATCTAGCGATGCAAACACATCCACTAATTCAGCTTCTATTTATTCTCCGGGAACTACTTCGACGGATTATTTCTACCACTCTACAAACTCACGTGAAGGAACAACAAAATTTCCTTTAAGCAACACAACCGTTAATTTGCTTATCAGAAGGAAACTAAATAGAAATACACCTAAACCAAACGAATCTAACAAAAACAATTATAACACCATCTTCGGGGAACGTAATAAAAGTTCTCTAACCTCAATGTTGAGTAGCAAGACGCAAACCTCAAATATCAGCATGAGCTCCCTCAATGAACCCACATCGCCAAATCCGCAAAACGCTCCTGTACAAGAATACCAGAACGATTTGCTGGCAACAGCCACTACAAATCAATCGGGAGTGTTTACCCTCGAATTGATTAATCCTAAATTTGAGGGAGTGATGGACAACGCTGAGCTTGTGATCTCAATAAAAAAAGAAGGCTTTGATGCTTTCGAGAAAGCACTACCTGCTAATGAGCTTGACAGGCTGGAAAACATAGATATCGGCGAACTTCTTGTGTTAGCGAACACTTACCGATTCAATCCAAAAATTGAATTGGAAAGACCACAAAACACCGAAATTACAAATCCGGGAATGCGTATAAAAGTTTACCGTGAAGCCACTGATGAGAATAAATATCCTTTTCTGAAAGAGGAGGGAAACCGTTTTCAAGGGACAACCACAACAAAGGTTATCAACGGGAAATTGTACAACGAAATTGCAACGGATAGTGTAGCTAAGGACAGCTATTCCGTAGAAGCTTATTCGTTCAACTTTGGGCGGATATTCCGTTTTGGAAAAATTTACATCGAGGCAGAAGATTTATCACAAAACTACAAAAAACTAACAACAAACTTGCAGGTTGTTGAATTTAAGTCGAACACAGATAATCGGGATTTGCTTACTGTTAAACCATCCTATTTGATGAAAGTGGAAAATCCGTCGGTGATTGGAGAAGTATTACTCAGTGCCGGAGAAAATAAAGTACCGGTAGCAGGGGCTATGGTGCGGGTTTCTTTCAACAAAGAAGATGTTACGCTATCGTCTTCACAAAAAGCTGATAACATCCAAGCAAGCACATCGCCTCCCGGCTCATTATTCAGTACCGAAAAGATTGCAATTACTTCCGTTACATCAACTTCCGGAACCGTGAAACTGGCTTCAAGTTCAGATGTGAGCTTTTCAAGTATATCTGCCGCTGTTAGCAACACGGGGCTTTCAGTTCCTGCGGAGATTACAAGCGCATCAGGTTCTGCATTGACCTACAATGTAGTTAATTCAGGAGCATTAAGTAGTAATTTCGCGGGATTGTATTTAAAATATACGGCTTTTACGGATAGCGCAGGGAATTTCCTCATTGGCGATTTACCGGTGTTAAAACCCG
Organism: uncultured Petrimonas sp.; assembly: GCA_964557135.1. GTDB lineage: Bacteria > Bacteroidota > Bacteroidia > Bacteroidales > Dysgonomonadaceae > Petrimonas. The sequence goes on from CAZKZB010000008.1 coordinate 70,444, forward strand.
GAGGAAGGTACACCATCGAACTAATAAACGTTCCCTCCAACTACCAAGGTATGGCTGTACTGCCCGATTCAAAACAAACCTTTGCTGTGAATGCTGGTAGCCAAACCGCGGTTCAATTCAATATTTCGCCCGAATTGGTAAACATCGTCGGACGTGTGGTTACAGAAAAAGAAACACCTGTGGGCTTTGCAAGATTGCATTTTAAAGGTAGTACTCACTATTTCGAAAGTGGTGAGACCGGAATTTTCCAAACTTCATTTTATGTGGGTGAACACACATTGATTGTTGAAAAAGAAGGTTATATGCCTTTTGAAAAAATAATCAGAGTAACAGGGAAAGAGGAGACAGATGACCGAATAACCGCCACGAATAACATAAGACTTACACCAGTCTTAATAAAGCCGGGAGAAGCAGTGATGAGCATATCAACACCGGATACATGGATGAAAAGCACACAACAAACTCCAACCGTTCAAAGTGCCATCAATAGCGGACAAAAGTTTTCACCGACTTTATTCGGACATACTTCAAGCGGAAACGCCAGGTTTGCAAGTCATGATGAAAACACAGCGCCATTTGAGGATTATTTAGCAAATAATGGCCCGTCAGCATCTTTCTCAGTTCGCCAAGCAAATGATATTTTTCAATATACAAGTTCTATTTCCGAATTCAGTTCTATCATAGGCGCTACTTTCCGACTGAACGAAAACTCGTACGTTCAAACCAACACGCAGGACTTGGGTGATATCGGGCCTATGTTACCTCGTATTGGAAAAGTAAAATTTACTATTTTGGAACAAGGGACATCCACACCTGTTGAAGGAGCAAGCATAGCGCTATTTGACACCCTTAATGTAACCGACCGCAACGGACAATGGCTTTACGAAGGATTTGGCGGACAGGTTGTTGTTACCGTAAAACCGCCCGCAGGCAAAAGATTAGTAGCGGTTCAAAAAAGTATTAATATTAACGATAACGGCTTGGTAGAAGAAGTGAATATCTCACTTCAAACCGGAGTAAGAGTATTTGGCTCTGTTACCGGTAAAAACCAACCTATTCCCGAAGCACAAATATCGGTTGAGGGATTTGAATATTTATCCGTAAGTGCAGACCAATCGGGAGTTTACGAAATGTATATACCCCCCGGCGCTCAGGTATTGAAAGCTTCAAAAACGGGATTTTTCTCCAAAAGAGAAGAACGAACACTTTCCACGACTGCCGATATCGAATGGAACTTTTCATTGGAAGACGGAGGTGGAAGAAATATTTCCACACTATTGGGCTTCGAAATTGAACTCGACAAATCCGAAAAAGATGGACAAACAGAAAAATGGTCGGGCAGGTTTGTAAACCTAAAACCGGTATCCACTTTTTTTACAACAGACACAAAGGGTATTGCTTTCAATAACATAAAAGTAACGTTCGATGCAAACGGCAACGCAATTCCTGAAAACAACAAAGTAATTACCGATGTGACACAAATTCCACTGAAAGTGTTCGGGTTTCTTCCTATAATCTTAAAAAATGATTCAAAAATCGTTGTGGAGGCAATGCCGGATGGCAAAGGAAGCATAAAAGGTAAAATGCAGTTAGACGTAAGTAGGGTTTTGAGTTCAAGTATTAAATTACCGGTTGAAATTCCTATCTTTACCAAGATAAAAAACACTATAGCATCAGGCGAAGCATCTACTTCAAGTCCCGATCAACTTGACATAGAGCTTTTCCGTGCTGGAGCGACCAATGAATTACCCGATCTGACCTTGCAATTGGTCACCGAAAACAACAAAAAAGTCTCTCTGGATTTGTATGGTTTTACTGTAAATCTTGATTTGACAAAATCATCTGTAGCCACTACCGGAATTGTACTTTCGGGGAATGTCAAGACTCCGGCATTAGGCCCTATTTCTTCAGCCGATATAGTAATTGAAGAACTTAGTCTCTCCGATAAATTCTCGCTAAAATCAGTCAAAATTAGCGAAACCGGATTGCCTGAAATTAAAATAGCAAACTGGTCAGCTAAACTTTCATCCGTATTGTTCAATGAAAATGGATTTAAACTCGGTGGTGAATTAAAATTCAGCATCCCGAGTTCGGGAGATTCGCAGTTGGATTTTGCCGATCTCTCATTAGCGAAAGATGCTATTTTTGGCGGAAAATTCAGTTTCCCGGGTGCAGGACTTAATCTTGTGAAGGTTGCCAATTTAAAATCAGCCGGCAAACCCCTTAGCTTCGGACGCGTAGGGTCAACACAAGTTTACTATCTCTCGGGAAGCGCGAAATTAAAGTTCGAGAAACTAATTTCAGACGAAATTACAATTCCTTCGTTCCAGGTACAGACCGACGCACGTTTTATGTTGGAAGCTCCTGTAAACTTGAAAGTTTCCGTAGGATTTGCGTCTATAGAAATTCAAAGTATCACAGTTAGCACACTGCAAGGCTCCACACCTTTTATCGGTGTAAAAGGAAAATTCGGTGTCGCTCTTCCGATGCTGAAAATAGAGACAGGTGACATCAAATACACCGCCGGTGCTAACGGACAAGTAAACGTATCGGTCGGCACTCTAACCGGAGTACTCGATATCCCGGTCATGAAAGTGGGTGTTACCATCGGTTTGAAAGAAAACGGATTCGAAGGCGGTGGAAAACTCGGTATTCCGGGAACACCAATAAATGCTGATATTAAATTTCATTATTTCAAACTACCAAACGGTATTGATGTAGGAGCCGAATTCAGTTCGGGCGTCATAATCCCATTAGGCGTAGTACAAATTTCAAGAGTTGGCGGTGGTTTCAGGTACAACAGCGACAACAGAACCTTCATGATTAACATTAATGGTGCGGCAAGCATTACCGGACTGCAGGCGGTTGTTAAACTAGACCCGATAAGCCTAACAGTAGAAACAGGTCCGGTTGTTAAAGGCAAATTAGGTGTCGTAGTGGGTGAAGTACTTGCATTGGCTGATGCGGAAGTTGTCTTAGATTTCCCTGCAAAACAATTTAACATTAAGATTAATATGGAACTCGAACCACTACCAAAAGTGGCTAAGGCCAGAGTTCAGGGATTGTTGGGTATTAGTTGGAAGCCGGAAGATACGTATGTTTTCCTTGGAACAAGCATTGAAGTAGATGTGTTGGGAATTCTTAAAAGTCGCGGTGTATTTGCCATCGGTATCAATGTAAGAGATCCGAAATCCAGAGGGGATGCTATCCCGCAATATTTCAGCTCGGTAGATGATGCTCTGCTTGCAGAAGGGGCCGGAACTGTCTTTTCAGGAGTATATCTCCACGGTAAAACCACTGTAGGTATCCGGGAAAAAGATGCGCCTCGCTTTAGTTTTGGTTTAGTATCGGGCAGAGCATGGTTTTATACTGAAACAGAAGTGATGCTGTTTCTTAACTTCGCTCAAAATCAATATGCTATGCTAATTGGGGGAATGGTTGAAGTTGGAGCCGAAGGGTGTTTTACTGCAATTTGTGTGGGAGCTCAATTTGCTTCATGTTTTAGAATTGCAGGCTCATTAAATAGTTCCGGATGGGAGCTTAGTGGCAATGTAGCGGGATATCTCGCCGCGAATGTCGGCAACTGTATGCCTAAATGCAACGATTTCTGTATCGGAGTTTTTAAACTCGGAGGGAGGCTTTGCATAGGCGCTCATGCTTCACTACGCATCAGCTCATCAAGAGGAATAGACGCTGGTTTCGGATTAGGGGCAGATAATAACGGGAACAAGTGTATGTAGCTTTACACTATTTAGTTAGAACAAGTAATTAACGTTATAAAAAATATGATTCGAAAGTTGAATTGAAAAAAAATAATATGATATTGCAATGAAACTAAAATTAAAACTCAGACTTATAATCGCACTATACTTCTTGATTTTCTTCGCGACAAAATCTAATGCTCAGCGTCTTGACAACTTACTTGTTTTGCCGGGGCCAAAGCACACCATAGTATGGTTGCAAAGTGAGAACATAGAGAAGCCCGATGCGGGAGTAATATGGCAGGTCAATCGTGCCGACGGCGGAGACGGTAACTTCAAAGAAGTAGGAAAAATCTCTTTTCCAGCTTCAAGCAGCCAGTTGAAATCAAATTTAGGCCCTAAACATTCGGCATCGGTATTGGAACAACTTCGCGCAGACAACATGGAGAGCGCTTACAAAATACTAAAGGAACACGGCGTGGATACGCTTGGACTTCTTTTCATAGAAACGCAAATTATGCAAGCCGTGGGATTGGCATTTATCGATGAAAATCGCAATCCGCTTGTGCAGTCTGTTTATCGCTTAGATTTAATTAAGGACGGCAAAGTGCAACAGTCATTGACACAAAAGGTGGATGGAAAACTGCCAGTTTATACCGAACGCTTCCGAGCCGAAAAATATCACGCGTCTGACAGTATTGTCGCCGCAAGCTGGCTTGGAATGTACCCAAAATCAGAAATTGGAGTTTTCTTTGTTAACATTATAAAGAAACAAAACAAGGAAAAGGATTATCACCTGGTGGACAGGAAACTTTTGTCAATGACTGGCGAAACAAACGAAAGTCATGTCTCATTCTACGAAGATGCTCACACAGGTAGTTTTCTTTCTTATTATATCCAATTAGAAGACTTAGCGGGAAATCTGGGAGAGCCGTCAGACACCATTCATTTACTGGCAGTAGATGACAAAAAGCTACCGGTGATAAAAAACTTTTTGGCAACTGACACGTTAGGTGGACTATTACTTACTTGGGAACCATTACCTAAAAATGCACTGTTCACAGGTATTCAGATACTAAAATCGCGTCAGTCTGAAACAGATTTTATTGTAGTTGATACCATCGCCTCCGATTTAAGTTTCTATTTGGATGACAAAGTAATGGCCGCATCCACGTATTATTACAAAATACGGCCGTTGCTGTTTCAATTGCCGTCTGGCAATCCCTACCCGTTCGCAGATGCTGTAGGATTTAAAGAGTTGCGGATGGGATCCCAAAACCCAAACACACCAATCGGGGTTTCTGCACGAACTACTCCTTCCGGAATTGAGGTTAGCTGGCAAAGGAGTTCCGAACCCGATATTTTCGGTTATATGTTATTGCGTGGCACTTCGTCAAAAAACTTGGAGGTAATTGAACCATCTGTAAAAGATTATGTGTATGTTGACACTACTTTCTATAAAGGATACTCGGGGCAATACCATTATGCGGTTCAGGCAATCGGTATGAATCAATTGTTAAGCGACACATCCGAAATAGCCTCGGTGGGAGTGGTTCAAGCTATTGTGCTTTCACCGCCGGGAGGCATCTCAGGAAGACGCGTAGCCGAAGGCGTAAGCCTGCAATGGGAAGATGTGAGGCAAAAAGATGACAAAGTGAACGGATTTATGTTGTACCGGCGCAAATCGGGGACAAAGGAGTATCGTAACTTAACTTCTGAAGCACTGCTCCGTCCCTATTACATTGACACAACGGCTGTTCAGTCTGAGGCTTACGATTACGCCGTAGCTGCCAGCGATGCGTGGGGCAATCAGAGCGTTTTGTCACCAAATGCCACCATAAATACCGATGACTCTGCAGTTCTCCAACCACCGCTACAACTTAATATTCGAAGCCTTCAAGCGGGTATTGATTTATCGTGGCCTCAAGATTATTTAAATGTGGAAGGAAAATCGTTTGTTGTCTATCGACGTGAAGTTGGGAAAAGTGATTTTGTCAAATTAGAGGAAATTAATAACGGGAAGTACTCATTCCTTGATAACAATGTCTCTACTGACATCCTGTATGAATACGCAGTAAGCGTAAAATATAAAAATTCTGAAGGCCTAAAAAGCACTCCTGTTTCTGTTCGAAGATAATGTTATGTTTAGCTTATATTACCAGAAAATGATTTCTCACAAGCTAAAAAACTGCTTTATACTCTACGAATACAGGCTGTTGCTCAAGAAAAGTAATTTATACTTTAAAAGTCGGATAAACTATTTCACCCATGAAACAATAAATAGAGAAAATCTAAAATACCTATACTTTATGCTATTTTTATAAAACGCTTGCTTTTCCTGTCGTAATTATAAATTTCGCCTTCTTCTATATGATAATACCAGCCCATAATGGTTAGTGAGCCATCCTTTATCCGCTTTCGGATATAAGGATATTTCATCAAGTGGTTCATTTGCTGCACCACGTTCATTTTTTCGGTAAACTCGCTCCGCTCATCGAGTGATATTTTGTTTTTAGCGACTTTTTCCTCCACAATTTTCTTCACAGGCCAAGCCAGTTCGAGCCATTTTTTCGTGTGCGGGAGTTTGTTGAGTTCTTCATCGTGATACAACGCCGCGCATCCGCCGCAATTGGAGTGTCCACAAACCACGATATTGGTAACATTCAGCTGATTAACGGCATATTCGATAACTGCCGAGGTGGCTACAAAAACTTCGGCGTCTTTATCGTAAAAAGGCACCAAATTGGCAATATTTCTTACCACAAACATCTCACCCGGAATGGTTTTGGTAACCAAATTGGGTATCACGCGCGAATCGGAACAACCGATAAACAGCGTATGCGGACTTTGGTGTTTGCCCAACTCTTCAAAGAATTGCTGACGGGGTATAAATTCGCTGGTTTTGAAATCGCGAATTCCTTCGAACAGACGGTTATAATCTAATGCCGGATGCGGGTCGAGGGGTAAGCTCATATGTGTTTACTCTAAAATATAGTAATTTTATCTTCATAATCAGATACAATCGAAATTAACTTACGAAAATATCGGTTTCTGTTTTCGTAATATTCTCTTCGTCTTTTTTCATTAAAATATCTATTTTTTGAAGAGTTTCGTTGTATTGTTTTTCTGTTTTTATCATGGAATAGACTTCATACTCAACTGAATCCGTTTCCGCTCCAAATCTACCGACAGCACTCTCACTTTCACGTGCTGATGCAGCGACACCACCTCGGTTGGGTTCGACACAAATCGGTCTGCCAACTCCGAGATGTGCACCAGCCCGTTTTCTTTGATGCCCACGTCCACAAAACACCCGAAATTGGTAATGTTGGTAACAATGCCGGGCAGAATCATTCCTTCGTGCAAATCGGCGATTGTTCGCACGTTGGGGTCAAATTCCAGCACCTGAACTTTTGTACGCGGGTCGCGACCGGGTTTTTCCAACTCTTGCAGAATATCGGTAAGCGTTTCGGCTCCTATTTTATCGGTTTTGTATTTCTCTATTTCCACGCGCTCCTTCAGCGAAGAATCGCCGATTAAATCGTCCACGGAACAGTGCAAATCTTTCGCCATTTTCTCCACCACGGGGTAACTTTCGGGGTGAACCGCCGAATTGTCTAACGGATTTTTGGCATCGGGAATGCGCAGAAATCCGGCGCACTGCTCAAACGCTTTGGCGCCCAATCGGGGTACTTTTTTTAATGACGCGCGTGAAGCAAAAGCGCCGTTTTCGGCACGAAAATCCACGATATTTTGAGCCAACGCCTCGCCCAAACCCGAAACATACATCAGCAGATGCTTGCTGGCAGTGTTGAGATTGACTCCCACCAGATTAACACAACTTTCCACCGTTTGGTCGAGCGAACGTTTCAGTTTCGATTGATCCACATCGTGCTGATATTGCCCCACGCCGATGGATTTCGGGTCTATTTTTACCAATTCGGCAAGCGGATCGCTCAACCGCCTTCCGATGGAAACCGCGCCCCGAACCGTTACATCGTAATCGGGAAACTCTTCGCGCGCCGTTTTCGATGCCGAATAAACCGACGCGCCGTTCTCGCTCACCACAAAGACTTTTACTTCGCGGTCGTAGCGCAGGTTGGCGATAAATCGCTCAGTTTCGCGGCTTGCCGTTCCGTTCCCGATGGCAATGGCATCTATTTTGTATGCAGAAACCAATTTTACGACTTTGTTTGCCGATTTCTGAAACTCGTTTTGCGGCGGATGCGGAAAAATGGTTTCGTTATGCAGCAAATTACCCTGTTCATCCAAACAAACCAGCTTGCAACCCGTTCTGTATCCCGGATCGACGCCCAAAATACGCTGTTGTCCCAATGGCGGAGCCAACAGTAGCTGACGCAGGTTTTCGGCAAAAACGGCGATGGCGGATTCGTCGGCTTTTTCTTTCGATAGATTGGCAAATTCGGTTTCGATAGACGGTTTCAGCAAACGTTTGTACGCGTCAACTACGGCATTTTCGATATAATCGGCGGCTTCGCAGTTCTTTTTGGCGTATCGGGGAACGAGTTTGTCCAAGCATTTTTCGTCGTCGGGTGAAATGGAAACGCGCAAAAATCCTTCCGATTCCCCGCGCCGAACCGCCAAAATTCGGTGCGACGGGCAACGCGACAGCGGTGCGCTGAAATCGAAATAATCTTTGTACTTTTCGCCCTCTTCTTCCTTTCCTTTTATCACTTTGGACGTGATAACCGCTTCGCGCGCGAAAATATTCCGCACCGTTTGCCTTGCTGCCGCGTCTTCGTTTACCCACTCGGCAATAATATCGCACGCGCCTTTCAGAGCCGATTCGGCATCGGCAACTTCCGGCGTAATAAATTGCACCGCTTTGGCTTCTACCGAACCGTTTTGCTGCAACATCAGCCACTTTGCCAACGGTTCCAATCCGCGTTTACGGGCAATTTCGGCACGCGTTTGCCGTTTGGGTTTAAAAGGCAGGTAAATATCTTCGAGCGTGGCGGAATCCCACGTTTCGGCAATCTGTTTTTCGAGCTCGGGCGTCAGTTTTTCCTGTTCCGAAATCGATTTCAAGATAAATTCTTTTCGTTTTTCCAACTCCAAAAACCGTTCGTTCAGTTCTTTTATACTCCCAATCTGAACCTCGTCTAAACCGCCCGTAACCTCTTTCCGGTAGCGGCTGATAAAGGGAATGGTGGCGCCGTCGGAGAGCAGCGCGATGGTTTTTTCGATGTTTTTAATCGGGAGATTGAGCGATTGGGATATAAGCGAATGTATCATCTGATGTTTTTGATTTAGTTTTTATCGGACAACAAAAATACGAAATTGTTTCGAGAGTGAGACAATCCGTTTTTTGAAAGAATTTTCGGGAAGAATGTTCGTGTCAAAGAAACAAAAAAATCCACTTTTTTAGATGATTTTCGAAAAAAAATAGTTATCTTTGCCATAAAGTAAGTTGCTTATGCTGGTACAATTTGAGAAAGAATACCTCGCCGAGCTCTATACAAAGGGAAAATGCAGCAGTAAGAAATATCGATTTCAGCCGTCCGTCGTAAAAAATTACAAAAGACGTATCGACACGCTGATTGACGCGCCTATTATTGAAGCCCTGTATGTGATTAACGCCCTGAATTACGAAGTACTGCAAGGCGATAAAAAAGGAATTTCCTCTATTCGCATTGACCGACAATATCGCTTGGAATTTAAGGTAACGAAGCACGATTCGGGCGAAAAAATTCTTGTTATTTGTTCCATTTTAGATATTTCAAATCATTATGAATAAACAGAGTACGTTTGCAAATACGATGACACCGTTTGAGCCTACGCATCCCGGTGAAATCATCAAAGAAGAGCTGGAATACCGCGGCATATCTCAGAAACATTTTGCCGAAGTGGTGGGCATTTCGTACACGATGCTCAACGATATTCTGAACGGAAAACGTCCCGTGAGCAGCGATTTTGCACTTACAATAGAAGCATCGATGGGCATTAGCGCCGAGATGTTGGCGCGTATGCAAACCCGCTACAACCTGCAAATTGCCCGCAGCAAAAAAGAGAATATCGCCCGCTGGGAAAATTTACGAAAAACGTGCGCGGCGATGCTGTAACCCAAATTGAGTTTATAAATCCGATTACCGCTACCAAAAGTTTTACAACTAAAAAATGGCCAAATTAAAATCTGCCTATTTCTGCACCAATTGCGGCAACGAATCGCCCAAATGGATGGGAAAATGTCCCGCCTGCGGCGAATGGGGTTCGTTAGTCGAAGAGCTGGTGCGCAAAGACAGCGCGGCAAAAAAGGGCGATACGCGTTCGTTTGACGCGGTGAAAAGCCAGCCGAAATCGCTGCGCGAAATAAATGCCAGCGAAGAACCTCGCATCGATATGCAGGATGCGGAGCTCAACCGCGTGTTGGGCGGAGGATTGGTGCCGGCGTCGTTGGTACTGATTGGAGGCGAGCCGGGTATCGGAAAATCTACGCTCGTGTTGCAAACCGTTCTGAAGCTGCAAGATGTGCGCTCGCTTTACGTTTCGGGCGAGGAGAGCGCGCGGCAGCTCAAACTCCGGGCCGACCGCCTCGGAATCGACAACGACAGTTGCCTGATTGTGTGCGAAACCAATTTGGATGAGATTTTCACGCACATCAAAAATACCGAACCGCAATTGGTGATAATCGACTCTATTCAAACCGTTTATAGCGACGCGTTGGAATCGTCGCCGGGCAGTATTTCGCAGGTGCGCGAGTGTGCGTCGGCAATTCTGAAATTCGCCAAACAATCGGGAACGCCCGTTCTGCTCATCGGACACATTACCAAAGAAGGCAGCATTGCCGGTCCCAAAGTGCTGGAACACATTGTGGACACGGTGTTGCAATTTGAGGGCGACCAACATTATATGTACCGCATTTTGCGCAGCATCAAAAACCGTTTTGGCAGCACCTCAGAGTTGGGGATTTACGAAATGAACCAATCGGGATTGCGCGAAGTAAACAACCCTTCGGAATTGCTGCTCACACAAAACCACGACGGACTGAGCGGCGTTTCCATTGCCGCCGCCATCGAAGGCATTCGCCCGTTTCTCATTGAAACACAGGCACTCGTTAGCTCCGCCGCTTACGGTACTCCGCAACGTTCCGCCACGGGATTCGATATCCGAAGGATGAATATGCTGCTTGCCGTTTTGGAAAAACGCGCCGGATTTAAACTGGCGCAAAAAGACGTTTTCCTCAACATCGCCGGTGGTTTGCGTGTGAGCGACCCGGGATTGGATTTATCGGTTATCAGCGCTATTCTCTCGTCGAGTTTGGATATGACGGTGGACAACGATACCTGCCTTTGCGGCGAAGTGGGTTTGTCGGGTGAAATCCGCCCCGTGAACCGCATAGAGCAACGCATTTTGGAAGCCGAAAAGTTAGGATTTTCGCGCATCCTTGTTCCGGCAAACAACCTGAAAGGTTTTACCACAAAAGTGAAAATTGAAATTAAAGAGGTGCGAAAGGTGAACGACGCATTTAGGTTGTTGTTTTCGTAAAAAATCCAAGGAATAAATTAAAATGGTTGGTTCCCTATAATTTTCGTTTTGGACGACGACCATATAATCCGTAGCCCACAGTTATTGTATGCAAATTGCCGCCCATAAAATCATATTTTCGTTGATAATTGGGAAAGTAGTATGAATATCGCAAACTAATAAAGTCACCTCCATTACGGGAAAGATTAATGTTTTTGTCCCAAAAATTCAAACGTATATCTACTCCTGCCAGATAATTAAAAGCTGACATTTCCTTGAAATCCTTCAATTCGGGATAATCTTTCTCTACTTTGCCCCTTGGGCCAATTCCCATTCCTCCGATACCGGCAAAGGGCATTACCTTTATCGCTCTACCTTTGTAAACAGGATATTCTAAAGCCAAATCTCCTGTTATAGCATAAGCCAACGTATTTGCCGGCCATAGTAAATTATTTGTCGTTATATCCTTTTTTGTTTTAGATGAAATATGATTCAGCCGCATTAATAAGTGTGCATCTTTATAAGAAACCTCATACGCTATCCCTACCGCAAAACCATTTCTGAAGTTATTCTGTAACTGACCTGTCATACCTCCGTATCCCATAAAGAAATCATACCCAAATCCCCAATCTCCTACAGTATATTCATATCGAATGAATTTACGGGTATATTCGGCATATTTGTTTTCCGGGTATGTATCCAAGAAATCATTTGCACGGGTATTCACTTCTTTCATTTCTTCATTTCCCGGGTCATTGGGTGTGAAAAGCATGGAAAAAAGCAGGAGCTTAAGAAACTCTCTTTCGTCGGATTTCAACTCCGCGTTATCTATATAAACAGTAAGCGGAATATAGGACTCTGCAGATTTAACAGCAAGTTTTTCGTGCAATCTGTCATTTTCGGCAACCATTCTAAGTAGCGACGAAAGATGAAATCGCCGCTCATTTTCATAGCGGGAAAACGTAGAGAAATTGCGAGTAAACTCGTCTATTTCTGAAAGAATTGTAGAATAATCCTCCGTCCAGTACGACAGCAGCCAATATTCGCCAACCGTAAACACCTTGTACGGTTCGCTCATTTCTCGGATAAGGTAATCTTTTGTGTCTCTTAATGCGGAAATATCTCCTTTCGACAGTTGTTCAATAATCAATGAGCGTCCTTTGGCAAGCAGTTCTAAATCCGTATCTTTCTGACTCATAATCGCCTGTCGTATGCTATCATTGTTCTGGGCAGTTGATATACCAACCCAAAAGAAAGCGAATAAAAGGGAAAGTGTTCGAGTTTTCATATTCATGTTTTGTCATTCACTATATTTGATGCAAAAATAAGACAAATTCCATAAAGCAGTTCAGTTTTTATTTTCAATTGGGAAAAACCTTGATAATTTGCTCGAGATATTTCGTTCTAAATATTACTTTCGATTTAAAAACAGACGATTCCCGCATCAATGAACTATTCAGAAAATTGCAATTCTACCGAAAAAAGTATATTTTTGCGGAAAATTTTTCTTTTAAAAATCACAAATGTATGAATCTACCAACAACTTGTATTCCGAATTTTTCAGAAAAACTGGAAAATAAGTTTGAGCATTTATGGCACTTAGTAGGCAACACTCCTATGCTCGAATTGCACTATACCTATAAAAACAAACCCTCCAAAATTTATGTAAAATGTGAGAATTACAATCTCACAGGAAGCGTAAAAGATCGCATGGCGCTCTATATCATGCACAAATCCTATTGCGAAGGTCACATTAAACCCGGCGATACCATCATTGAAGCAACCAGCGGAAATACCGGAATTGCTTTCTCGGCAATAGGCAAAGCGCTGGGGCATAAAGTAAAAATATTTATGCCCAACTGGTTGAGTAAAGAGCGTATGGATATCATTAAAAGCCTTGGTGCCGAAATTGTTCTGGTAAGCAAGGAAGAAGGTGGTTTTCTCGGCAGCATTGAGATGTGTAATAATCTTGCCAAAAACGATGACTCCATTTTCCTGCCTCATCAGTTCGAAAACAAATATAATGCCGATGCACACGAATATACAACCGGAAAGGAAATTTTGGCTCAACTACACAGCCGCGGACTGAAACCCGATGCTTTCGTGGCGGGCGTAGGAACCGGTGGCACAGTAATGGGTATCGGTCGTGCATTACGAAAAGTGCATCCCGAAGTAAAGATTCATCCGCTTGAGCCGGCCGAATCTCCGACACTTAGAACCGGCTGTAAAGTGGGATCGCACAGGATTCAGGGGATTTCGGACGAATTTATTCCCGGCTTAGTGAAGCTGAATGAATTGGACGAAATAATCGATGCATCAGACGGAGACTCCATTATAATGGCACAAAAATTGGCAAGCGAATTAGGCCTTGCCGTGGGAATTTCGTCGGGAGCAAATGTGATTGGAGCAATTCAATTGAAAAACCGACTATCGGACGATGCTGTGGTAGTTACCGTCCTCTCGGACTGCAATAAAAAATACCTCAGTACCGATCTGATGAAGGAAGAACCTGTAAAAAACGGTTACTTTTCGTCCGATACCGTGTTTTTGGAATATGAACCCATTAGCAGAACAACTTCTTGAAAGGATATATTATTAACCCGACGTCTATATAACGGAAATTCAAGCTGCATATTCAATTGATTTAT
>CAZKZB010000009.1:0-83566 GCA_964557135.1 uncultured Petrimonas sp.
CTTGGAATCTGTGAAATAATAAGCCGAAAGCGGTAAAACATAAATAAATGAATAAAATATCTAAACAAAATAACTCGACGACAGCTAAGTCCCCTTTAGGGGATTTAGGGGTTTATTTCGTCGGAATCGGCGGCATCGGCATGAGCAATCTTGCCCGCTATTTCATGTCGCAAGGCAAATCGGTTGGCGGATACGACCGCGTGGAAACTCCATTGACCAAAGCCTTGGCGTCAGAAGGCGCGCACATCCACTACGAAGACAACCTGCAACTTGTTCCCGCCGAATTTTTGGATAAAAGCAAAACACTGGTGGTTTACACGCCCGCCGTTCCCGCCTCGCACAGCGAGTTGACACATTTTCGAGACAACGGTTTCACCCTGATGAAACGCGCGCAGGTGTTGGGCGAAATCACCAAGCAAAGTCGTGCCGTTTGCATTGCCGGAACGCACGGAAAAACAACCGTTTCGAGCATGGTTGCCCACCTGTTGCGGCAATCGGCGGTAGATTGCAACGCCTTTTTGGGCGGTATTTTAAAAAATTACAACAACAACCTGCTGCTTTCCGACAAAAGCGACATCACGGTTGCCGAAGCCGACGAGTACGACCGTTCGTTTCATTGGCTTCGCCCCTGGATTGCCGTTATCACATCGGCAGACCCCGACCATTTGGATATTTACGGCACACCGGAGGCTTATTGCCAGAGTTTCGAGCATTTCACCTCGCTCATCCGACCCGAAGGGTTTTTGATTCTCAAAAAAGGTGCACCGCTTACGCCCGATACCCACAAATCGGTAAAAGTTTTCACCTATTCCGAATCGGAAGGCGACTTTCATGCCGAAAACATCCGCGTTGGGAACGGTGAAATATTTTTCGATTTTGTTTCGCCAACGCAAAAAATCACCGACATACAGTTGGGTGTTCCGGTAAAGATAAATATCGAAAACGCCGTTGCCTCCATTGCTGCCGCCACGCTCAGCGGCGCCACCCCCGAAGAAATTCGCGCGGCAATGAAAACATTTGGCGGTGCAAAACGTAGGTTCGATTTCTTGTTGAAACGCGACGATATTGTCTTTATCGACGATTACGCCCATCATCCCAACGAAGTGGCGGCATCCATACAATCCATCCGATTGCTTTATCCCAATCGAAAAGTTACCGGTGTGTTTCAGCCGCATCTTTATACGCGCACACGTGATTTTTCGGAACAATTTGCCCAAAGTCTGTCGCTGCTAGACGATGTGATTTTGCTCGACATCTATCCCGCGCGGGAAGAGCCTATCCCGGGCGTAACGTCCGAAATAATTTTTGATAAAATAACATCGAAAGAAAAAGTACTGCTCAAAAGGGCAGAACTGCTCGATTTCTTAAAGGATAAGCCGTTAGATGTTCTGGTAACGCTCGGCGCGGGTGACATAGAACATCTCTTGCCGGAAATAAAAGAAATGTTAGAAAACAGATTTACACGAAAATAAACCCTATACAATTTGTATCTTTTTGTATCTTTGCGTAAATGAAAAAGTTTCTCGTCATATTGGTTTCGCTGGTGATACTTGGCTATTTGATTTTTTCGGCCATATACTTTGGCGATTCTTCCGGCAGTGAGGTTTGTAAACAGTTTGAAGTTATTGTAAAAGACAGCGCTCAAACCAAATTTATCGGACAAACCGAAATCGAGGCGTTGCTTAAGCGCAAAAAACTCTATCCGGTAGGCAAAACCATGAACGAGATAAACACGCTGGAAATTCTGGATACCATCCTCACCAACAAGTTAGTGAAATCTGCCACGGTTTACACCGCACAAGGCGGAAGGGTGGTGGCTAATATTTATCAGCGTGAGCCGGTTTTGCGGGTAATATCCGATGCCAAAGGCAGTTATTATATCGACAGTAACCGCGAGCGGATGCCTATTTCGTCCAACTTTACGGTTTATGTGCCGCTTGCTACCGGAGCCATCGATGAGGAATTCGCGAAAAACGAACTGTTCGATTTTGTCGAATTCCTGAACAACAACCCCGAATGGAACGCTTGGGTAGATCAAATTGTGGTGAAATCCAATAAAGACGTGGATTTAATCCCCCGCGCCGGCGATTTTCGGATTGCGTTCGGAAAACTGGAAAATTATCCGGAGAAATTTGCCAAATTTGCCCTTTTCATCGAGAAAGGATTAAATGTGGTGGGATGGAACCGGTATTCGGAAATTAGTTTGAAATACGATAATCAGGTGGTTTGCACAAAGAAATGAACGATTTCTAATTTGATTTAAAGTTGTGCTATTCACCCATCATTAAACACCAAACATCAAACAACATATGACTCAATCAGGATTTATTGCAGCCATCGACTTGGGAACTTCCAAAATTACCGGCATCATCGGTCGAAAAAACGAAAACAACGTTATTTCGGTTTTGGGTGCCGTAAGTCAAGATGCCGACAACAGTATTCGTCGCGGAACGGTTTACAATATCGACAAAGCGGGCGCTGTTGTCAGGAGGCTCATTAACATGCTCGAAAACAGAGTCGGAGTGAAAGTAGGAAAAGTTTATGTTTCACTTAGCGGGCAATCTATTCATACCGAGACGATTAGAGAGGTGAGGCAGCTTTCCTCGTCGGAAATTGTCACCGAAGAGGTTGTGGCGCAACTTCGTGCCGAAGCCGACAAGTTCAAACCCGACTTCAAGAGCAAGTACACCATCGCGGATGTGGAATATTTTTTGGACGATAAGCCCGAAAAGAGCCCTGTTGGTGTAACCTGCTCTACCATTGAAGCTGATTACCAAATGGTGGTAGGTCGTCCCAACTTATCGACCAATATCGAAAAAGTTATTGTGGAAAAAGGCGGTTTACAACTTGCCGACTTTATTGTCGCGCCTTTGGCTGTGGCTGAAATCTCGTTAACCGACGAAGAGAAAGAACTGGGTTGCGCTCTTATCGATTTTGGCGCCGGAACCACCGATTTGTCCATTTACAAAGGCGGAGTTTTGCGGCGTATGGTAACTATCCCGTTTGGTGGACGCAACATAACCAAAGACATTGGCGAACTCAATTTCGTGGAAAGCGATGCCGAACAATACAAAATTAAATTCGGCAAAGCCAAAGAGAGCAACGAAAGTACGCTTTTCACCTCGCCGTTTTCATCGAAACCCGATATTGATTTGGTTGAGTTGAACAAGGTTATCGTGATGCGATTGGATGAAATCACAGCCAATATCAAAGAGCAAATCCGACTTTCGGACTATCAGGGGCAACTTGGCGCGGGAGTCATTATTACGGGCGGTGCATCGCAGCTCAAAAATCTCGATATCTATCTCAACCAGAAACTCGATATGCCCATCCGCAAAACATCGGCACGAAAGAGTTTCGTTAACAATTCGCCGGAACTGGCTAACGACCCTGCAATGACTTCGGTGCTGGGAATGCTTTTGCTCGCGAATGACAATTGTGAGAAAATTGTTGAGGAAGAATTTGAGCCGGAAGTAGAACAATCGAGAGGCGGACGCGGTTGGGGCGGTTTTTTTAGCGGTGGGGATAAAAACAATAAAGATACAGTAAAAGCCGAAACAAGAAAGAAACCCCCTAAGAAATCTTCCGAAAAGAAACCGCTCAACATCGGCGGGAAAATGAAGGATATTTTCTCTACCATGTTCGACGAAGGAGATGACAACGAATAAAAGTAAAGACAAAACAAAACCCTCATCAACTGTAGCAAAATGATGGATAACGATATATTAGATTTTCAAATCGAAAGCCTCACCAATGCCATTATCAAGGTTATTGGCGTGGGCGGCGGCGGAGGAAATGCCGTCAATCACATGTACAAAGAAGGTATTCACGATGTTTCTTTCGCGCTCTGCAATACCGATAATCAAGCGTTGAAAAGTTCACCCGTGCCCGTAAAGGTGCAGTTGGGTGAGCAAACTACAGGCGGACTCGGTGCCGGAAATAAGCCGGAAGTGGCGCGAAGAGCCGCCGAAGAGAGTATCGACCTGATTCAGGATTTATTGAGCGACGGAACCCGTATGGCTTTTATCACAGCCGGAATGGGTGGCGGAACCGGAACCGGAGCCGCTCCAGTGGTGGCGAAAATTGCCAAAGATATGGGAATTCTTACCGTTGGAATCGTCACCATTCCGTTTATGTTTGAAGGACAGCGGAAGATTCTCCAAGCCCTAAGAGGTGTCGAAAAAATTGCCGAGAACGTTGATGCGCTGTTAGTCATCAATAACGAGCGACTGCGCGATATTTATCACGATCTGACCATGCTCAACGCCTTTGCCCGAGCCGATGATACGCTGGCTACGGCTGCAAAAAGCATCGCCGAAATCATCACTATTCACGGACATTTAAACCTCGACTTTGCCGACGTAGAAACTACGTTGAAAGACGGAGGCGTAGCTATAATGAGTCGTGGAGTAGGCGCAGGAAAAGACCGAGTGAACGAAGCCATCGAAGATGCCATTAATTCGCCGCTGCTTAACAACAACGATGTATTCAGCGCGAAAAAGATATTGATAAATCTTTCGTTCGATAACGAAAATCCGTTGATGATGGAAGAGATGAACGCGCTTCATAATTTTATGGCGAAGTTCAGCCATGAAATAGAGGTTATTTGGGGTACTGCCGTAGAAAAAGGATTAGGTGATAACGTAAAAGTTACGCTGTTGGCAACCGGATTTTCCATTAAAGATGTTCCGGGAATTAAGGAGCAAATCATTATCCAGAGCCAGGCCGAAGAGCAAGAACGAAGATACATGGAAGAGAAACGTCGCCAAGAAGAAGAGGAAGCCCAAATGCTTATCGATAAATACTACGGGGCGTTAGGGTTGAAAATGCTTTCAAACACTAACTACAAATATGAACCGTTTATCCTCACAATGGACGAACTCGACGACGACAAAGTTCTCGAAGCGCTCGAAAAAACACCCGTATTCAAGCGCGATCGTGACTTTAATCCCCGGGCAGTAACTACGACCGAAAGCCGTGCATCGACAACACTGTTTGGATAATAAATTGTCGGGTGCTCGTTGTAAGATATTAAACCTCAAATTGAAGCGAAGCGGAAATCCCGCTCCGCGGGACGTTAAACTTAGAACTTATAAATATGAACCTATTCGATACAATCAGCGAAGAGATAAAAAAAGCGATGCTTGCCAAAGACAAAGTGCGTCTGGAAGCGCTGCGCGGTGTGAAAAAAGAATTTCTGGAAGCCAAAACCGCTAAAGGCGCGTCGGAGGAACTTTCCGACGAAATGGCTACCACTATCCTGCAAAGAATGGTGAAGCAGCGCAAAGACAGCGCCGAAATTTATACTACCCAAGGCCGAGCTGATTTGGCCGAAGATGAAATAGCTCAATTGAATATTATTCAGGCTTTTTTGCCCGCGCAACTTTCGCCCGAAGAGTTGGAGTCGGCTATCAAAACGATTGTTGCCCAAACCGGCGCATCTTCCATGAAAGATATGGGAAAAGTGATGGGGGTAGCTACCAAACAACTTGCCGGTAAAGCCGAAGGACGCGCCATTTCGGAAATGGTGAAAAAGATGTTGAGTTAGGTGTAAGAAACAAGTTGTTTTTTGCTGTAAGCCAATAATCGGCAGAATGTTAAATTATCAGTAATCCAACAAGCAATGAGACATTTTTTATCTTTAGTCGCGTTGATAGCTATTCTCAGCGTGCAGGCACAAAATTTGCCTTACAAGATGGAAGAACTTTCGGCTCCCGAATTCGTTACAGCAGTCGAAAAAAGTTCAAAGACCGTAATTCTTCCTATCGGGGTTTTCGAAAAACACGGCCCTCACATGCCGCTTGGTACCGATTTATACACGGCGCGCGAAATGGCGCTTCGTGCCGCAGAAAAGGAATATACCGTTGTTTTCCCGTGGTATTATTTCAGTCAGATAAACGAAGCGCGCCATCAACCGGGCACCATCGCGTATTCTCCCGAGGTTATCTGGAAAGTACTGCAAGAAACGCTTAACGAATTAAGCCGGAACGGTTTTAAGAAAATCATCATTGTTAACGGACACGGCGGAAACAACGCGTTCTTGAATTACTTCGGGATGGCGCAATTATCGGAAAAAAGAGATTATGCCCTCTATTGGTTTCAGCCGAGTTATGATCCCGAGATAATAAAGAAAGCCGAAGCGCTGACGCAACACGACCGATATGACCAACACGCCGGAAACCGCGAAACATCCATGGTGAAAGCCATTGTTCCCGATTTGGTTCATCCCGATAAAGCCGGACAGCAATCGGGAGTGGATTTAGACCGAATAAAAAATCTTCCGAATGTTTACAGCGGAATTTGGTGGTATGCCCGCTATCCCAATCACTATTCGGGTGACGGCTCAAAAGCAAATGCCGAGGCCGGAGAACTTCTCTTGAACAGTGTGGTGGAACAATTTGTGAAAAGCATCCGCGATATAAAAGCCGATGAAAATGTTCCGAAACTGCAGGAACAATTTTTTTACGAGGCGGAGAATCCGTTGGAGACGGAGCAGTAAAATTTCGCTTACGGAGCAGCTTTAGAGCCACGCCGCAGCTATTTTGTATTGAAGAGGCAAACACGCGAAAAGAATTCATGACTTTTCGTGTGTTTTTGCATTATTTCAAAAGATTTTTCAAAATACAAGCGGGTTATAAAAAAATAACCTTAAATTTGTGCCGTAAACAAAATGAATTCATGCCGACAATATTTATTCTCTTCGGACTTCGATTTATGTTTTTTGCTAATGACCATGCTCCCATGCATATACACGTAGTGAAAGGGAAAGGAAAAATAAAAGAAAGTGCCAAGTTCACTCTTTTTCCTGTAAGGTTGATTAACAATAATGGACTTAGTGCTTCCGAGCTAAAGTTGGCTGAGGCAATTATTGAAGAAAATAAAGAGATAATAGCGGAACATTGGAATAAATTCTTTAATAACACAAGAAAATGATGGAAATAGTTAAAGTGTGGCATACAGATACTTCAATAATTATTGAAACTGCTGACGGAAAAAATGCAAGTGAAAACTTTGAAGATTATCCTCGGCTTAAATGGGCTACCGCAGAACAGCGCGCCAATTACGAGATTGATAATATGGGAATTCATTGGCCTGACTTGGATGAAGATTTAAGTTTTGAAGGTTTTTTTCGAGAAAAGAGAGAGCGAAACAGGCTCTATCGTCTGTTTAACGACCATCCTGAACTAAACGCGTCAGCTATTGCACGCAGGCTCGGCATGAAACAGAGCTTGTTAGCTGCCTATATCAGCGGCACAAAAAAACCATCTAAAGATAGGGAGGAGGAGATAATAAATGCCGTGCGCAAAGTAGGAGAAGAGCTGTCAATGGTGGTTTGATATTGTATGGGGTTGTCTCAAAAGTCACGCTGCTGTCTCGTTTTGTCATGTTTAACGAAGAGAAGCATCTTTTTGTTAAGACAATTTAGATTTTTCTCCGCCATATGGCGGAGAAAAATGACAATTTGATAGTAGATTTTGCTTATGGGGCAGCCCCATGTTTTCTCAAAATCCAAACTCATCAATCACCGTTTCTTCCACTTCCTCGTGCTCCAATTCAATGGTGTTGTGTGTGGCTAGCCCTTCTACATAAATCGCTTTGAAAGGAATGGCCGGACACACGTATTCGCAACCGCCGCAACCCACGCAAATCTCGGGCTCGATGGCGGGAATGGTTAGAGCACCTTTGTAAGGAACCATGCGCACCGCTTGAGTGGGACAGTGTTCGGAGCATGCGCCGCAACTGGTCTCATCGTAATAGACAATGCAGTTTTCGGTAATGAAGTTCACGCGACCCATTTGTGTGTGGTGCTTTTGCTCCTTGGTCAGTTTAACTAACGCGTCGGTAGGACAAACATCGGAGCAAACGGTACAGTCGTAATTGCAAAAACCGTGGTCGAAATAGAGTTTCGGCTGCATTATTCCACCCAACCCGTATTCCAAAAATGCCGGTTTTATTACGTGCGACGGACATTTACTCACGCAAAGATGACACGATACACACTTCTCGCGAAAATGCTCAAAATTAAGCGCTCCGGGAGGTGCAATCGGAGTTTTACGTTTCAACTCGCGCTTGGGCAATAAAGGTTCGGTAGCGGTTTGAGCCAGCAACTTTCCGGCGGCCAATCCCGTGATGAGTGACGCCGAAAGAAAACGGCGTTTCGATTCGTCCACCGGCTTGTCGTCCTTCATGTACGTAAATGCCGGAGCCGGTTCGATTATTTTTTTCTTTCTCGGGCCCACAAGCGCATATTTCATCGCGTCGCGTTTACACACTTCGATACAATTGAAGCAGGTGACGCATCGACTGTGGTCAACGATTTTGTTTTTCGAGTCGATGCACGACGCCTTGCATTTCATCGAACACAATCCGCACATATTGCACTTTTCGTCCACAAACTGAATTTTGAAAAGCGAAAACCGACTCATAAAGCCTAACGTGGTTCCCACCGGACAAATGGTGTTGCAATACGTTCTTCCGTTTTTCCACGCTAAAAAGCCGATAACAAGCAGCATAACCAGCGCGACAATCATCGAAAATACTCCCAACGAATAGATTCCGACTCGATATAAACTGTAATTGTTGAACGAGGTGAAGATGTTTTCAAGCAGATTGTTTCCGGCAAGATAGGCCGGACGGAAAATATGGGTCACAAAACGGCCGTAAGCTCCGTACGGATCGAGCAAGCCGACTAAGAACGAAAATCCGAACAAAAAAGCGATGACGGTCACTCCTAAAACGCTCCATCGAAGAATGGTTTTCGCTTTGCTGTAGGTGTATCGTTTCTTTTTCTTCAAGATTTTCTTCGAAAACCACGCCACAATGTCTTGGTAGATTCCCATCGGGCAGATAGACGAGCAATATATTCTGCCGAAAATAACGGTTAACGCCACCAAAGCGGCAATTATTATTACATTGAATGCCAGCAACGCCGGGATAAACTGTATTTCGGTCAAAACGTTGAAACGTTGAGACAAAACATCGGCAAAGTCGAGAAAATAGAATGTAATTAACGAAAATAAAATTATGGATACAATTACCCTGATTTTTTTTAGCATATTAGTGTAAACGATTAAACGCCTGTGTTTTAATTAGTAATTAGTAATTGCTAATTGTCTGTTTTATATCCTTATTCTCCTGATATTCAATTTGTCGAGATTCATTGTGCCTACGCCCAATTCCTGTCCTTTCGCCAAATGCCCCACTTTGTCCAACGGCATTTCCCTGGCTTGGTTAAAGAAGTTGGCGGCGGCAGTGTCCACGGCAACAATGTCTTGCGAAATAAACAACCCTTTCGACAGAACCACATCGGCTTCGGAGCGTCCTCTCGGCCCGCTTGTTTTCATCAATCGGTATGCGTCAACTACGTTCAAAACCGGGCGTTTGGCATATGTGCAAACGTCGGCAATGCATTGCTGCAAATCGTTGGCGTGAAAAAATCCCCTGTCCCAAACAATTCCCATGTAGTTTTTCATGGAAATGGTCAGTTGTGCTCCACCGTGATTTTTAAGAATGGGCACGTTTATCCACTTGTCGGAATCAACGATAGCCTGATGGATTTTTGTCTCTTTCAGGCTTCTGCCCTTTGGCAGCGAAACGCTTTTGTAATACGATTCCTGATGCGCGGGAACCACTTTTGCTCCGGCTGCTTTTGCCGCTTCCTCAATTCCGCTGTTGGCGTAGCATTTGCGCCAATCGTCGCACGTGTGGTCGAATACGGTTACTTCTCTTGCTCCCGCGTCGAAACATTGTTTAATAATCTCCTGTACAAGTTTCGGGTTGGTGTTTGCCGCCAGTTCAGGGGTTTTATCCCAGCCGATATTGGGCTTTACGCAAACTCGATCGCCTTTACTGATGAAGTTTTTCATTCCTCCCATTTCGGCAATCGCCTTGCGGAACATGGCTTCGGGCTCTCCGCCCAAAACGGCAACCAAGTCGTATTTGTTGGCGGCATTGGTGGTGTGAAAAGATTGCGTGAGTACGCTCATCGCGTCTGCATCTTTGATAGTTGTAATAGCAGCGCCGGTAAGCGCGACTGCTTTTAAAAATTTTCGTCTATTCATAGTGTTATGATTTTTGATGTTTTTTATATTCATTCGGGCTGAAAGCCCAGTTTAAGTTAGCCCAATGCAAAGCGAAGCGGAGCGTTGGGTTATGATGTTTGTCTTCATTGAGCGCCCTGAAAGGGCAGCTTAATCTGTCCACAAGTAATTCTCGTCAAATTCAATACCATATTCTTTTAGAAACAGTAAATACTCTTCTTGAAATGTCATTTTTCTATGAGGTTCTTCTTGATTCTCGATATACTTTTTAGTTTTTTCGCAAATTGACGGACTGATAGAAAATCCAGCATATCCGCCTTGCCACGCAAACTTAGTGTAATGATTGGATTTTGTTTTAATCCATCTGCTACTATGACGTTTTACGTTTTCCACCAATTTAGCCAAGGCAATGTTTTTTGACATTACGCACAGAATGTGTATGTGATCGGATACACCGTTGATAAGTATTGGAATACAACTTAGGTCTTTCAATATTGAACCCATATACGCATATAGTTCATTAGCTTCATCTTTTCGTATTTTTGCACTCGTAGATTTTGTATGAAAGATGATGTGTACAAATAGTTTTGATAATGACTGAGACATATTATTTTAAGTTGGGCTTACAGCCCGCTAAATTGTTGTTGCGTTTTATTCCAACGCGTTGCATTGGGCTGAATTAAGTTGCCACTATGTGGCGAATTCAATGTGTTTTATACCTACACCTAACTATCCATAAAACCTCTAAAGGCGGCACTCTTTTATTTTATCAACAGAAAATGCAATTTTGACTTTTCAAATTTTTAAATATGCAATCGGATACCGCCGAAGATAGTAGTTTTCGGCATCGGATATCCCGCATTTATTTCGTATTCCTGTCCCAATAAATTCTCTCCTTTTATAAATAAATTCAGCCAATTGAGCGCTTGAAAACTCGCTCTGGCATTCCACAATACAAAACTCTCTTTTATCGGTTCCGGTTTCACGGCTTTATATAAATTCCCGATATACTGCACGCCGGTTGAAAAATTCCACCTGTTTTTTGTGTAATTTCCGCTTATGTAAAACTTGTGTTCCGGCGATGCCAGAATTTTATGCGCCATATCTAAATAGCTGTAATTGGCAGAAAAACGCAATTCGCGCGAAGCCTGAAACGATGAAGTTACTTCCAATCCTTTGTTTTCCACCTCTCCCGAGTTGATGTTCAGCGGCTTGCCTTCAACCATCGCCACCTGAATCATGTTTTCTCCTTTGATGTAGAAGAGATTCAGACCGAGACTCAATCTGTTTTCGAGCAACGACTGCATCAGAGAGATTTCGTAATTCATCAAGCGTTCTGGTTTTAAATCGGGATTCTGCGGTGGGAACATATACATTTCCCGTATGTTCGGATTGCGGAAACCTTTGCTCACAATGGCTTTTACCACGGTTGCCGATGTAGGCGTAAAACTTAATCCGAATTGCGGAATCCACTCCGAGCCGTTTATTTCGTGATGGTCTAAACGTAAACCCGCGTTCAGCGTGAGTTTGTTGTTTAAAACGGTCTGCTGCACGTTGATGTATCCGGCAATATCGTTCAGGTGCGTGTCAATTATCGATTTATTATCGGCCGGGTTGGGAAATTTATTCCAAGCCTTACCGCCAAATTGCTGATAATCGAATCCGGCAGTAGTTTTGTTTCCCTCGAAAAGCGTGTAAGACTGATAAGCGGAAAAGCCCAACATATGGTCGTTCGAGTTGAATCGAAACGGCTTGGGCTGTTGGCCTTCGGTATATCCGTCGTTAATTTTGTGGGTGCCGAAGTTGTAGAAAAATTTCACGGCTCCCGCCGTTCTTTCGTATTCGTTTTCGAGCACGAAAGAGGTCACGCCGCGGGTAATATCGGCATCGTTATCGATGATCGGCGCGGAGATGGCTCCCGGGTTGGATGATTTTGTGTTGGAAATATTCAAATCGACAAAACTCGACCAATTTTCAGAAAAATCATAGCCAATTTTGCCGAATCCGTTTATTTGCTCAAAATCCATATTCTCCCGGTGTCCGTCGGAACGATTATAACCGAGGCTTCCGGTGATGTTAAGCTTATTTTTCTTCCATCCGCTCGATGCTTCGGCGATTAACGAGTTGTAACTGCCGTACATGAGTTGCGCCGAGTTGTGAAACCCGTCTCGGCGTTGCTTTTTGGTAATGATGTTAATTACTCCGCCCATCGCGTTGGAGCCGTAAAGCACCGATGCCGGACCGCGAACCACTTCCACACGCTCGGTCATCATCGATTGGTAACTGTCGGCAAGTGGATGTCCCATCAATCCCATGTATTGCGGATGCCCGTCGATAAGGACCAACACCCCTGATGTAGGCGCTCCACCAATGCCGCGAATACTGATTCCGCCGGCAGCTCCGTTGGCCACACCGTAACCCATTACTCCGCGCTGCGTGATGAAAAGTCCGGGAACTTCCTCGGTAAGCAAGGGCAGGAGAGACGGTTCCAGCCGGTTTTTTATCAATTGTTCGCCAACAATGGAAATGCTCATGGGAACGTTTCGCAGATTCACTTTCGGCATGGTGCCGGTAACGATAACTTCGTCTAACCGAATGGAGTCGTTGATTTGCGGCGGATTGATTTCCGTAGCAAACAATGAGGTACTAAAAAGAAGAAAAAGAAAAAGAAAAGTGACTGTATTTAATTTAATCATTACCGGATTTTTTTAGATAATCCTTTGCTTTAAAGTTTCGATTATAGCGAAGCACATTAAACAACCCACGGAAACATAAAGCAATCCTCGTCGTAGAGGGCGTAATCGGCTTTTCCGTTCACCGCGAAAGTCTTAATCAGTTTGGCCCCTTGCAAAAGCTCAATAGCGAAGTTGACGGTTGCACCGGTTTTTACGCGGTCTTCCGCCAAAAGAATGGTTTTGTCTTTAAAATCGAAATCGATGGGCGAAATCAACTTCGGGCTGTCGTATTTTGGTTTTTGGCGCGGGTCGCGAAGATTTATTTTCAGCAATTGAATATCTGTGTTCAACCGTTGATTCAGAATCGCGGCAGGAATAATTCCTCCGTTGGCAATGGCGACTATGATGTCAAAAGTTTCGTGAAATTCTATCTCACGAAACCGTTGCATTACTTCGTCGAATGATTTGATTTTCATTGTAATACACTGTTAGCGCCTGATGGCGATACTTGTCCGACCTTTGGCGGAAGTCCAACTGCATTGTATCCCTGAGATCGGTAATCGGTCAAACGGTTGTTAAACTTTTGCCAGTGCTTTCAATACAAAATATCCGGCTACAAGCTGAATAAGCATTCCGGGAATACCGATGCGGAAATCCTGAACAGCCGTGAAAAAGCTTTGAGTCATAGCCCACTCAATTCCGGTTCCGATAACCTGATAGGCAAGAATGGCGAGTAAAATCCCCAAAAACGAGACTTTCCCAAAATGTTTGGCTGCTACGGCCGCCGCGATTGCCAAAATAACCGATTTGATGATAATGGCCGGAAGCATGGCCGACGGCGGCATTCCGAACAGGAGATTGTTGGCCAACGGAGACAAAACCGCGGTGAGTAAACCCACGTGAATTCCGTATTTGTAAGCCGCGATAAGAGTGAAGAAATAGATAGGAAGCAAAATCAAACCGCCTTGCGGTATCAAGTGCGCCAGTTGAGGCAGTAACAAATTACCAAGCACAAAGATAGCCGCGAACAAATAGGTCTTTGTGTTGGCGAGGTTGAATGAGTAAAGTTTTGCTGTTGTTGCCATAGTTTTATTGTTTTATGAGTTGATATTATTTTGTTTTCTGAAATTTTGAGTAAACTGCGACATGAATTACAAAAATAAGATAATCCACTTAATAACCTGCATTTTAATAGTATTTTAACGTTAAAACATCAAAAACGAAAGTTTACAGGGATGGTTTGTGAATTATTTGAACAACATGGGCAAAAATTCCGACAGATAAATTCTCCAATTGCGCCAAGTGTGACCGCCTTCCGATTCGCGATAAGTGTACTTGAAGTTCATTCCGTTGAGTTTTTCCCGATAATCGGTGTTTGCTTTGAACAAAAAATCGTCTTTCCCGATAGCAATCCAATAAAGTTTATAGCCGTTTTGTTTCTGTTTTAAAAGCGTTGCGTCAATATTTTTATACACTTTCGATTTTACGTTTTCATTGGGCATAATGGCTGCTGAAAACAAACCGATATAATCGAAAGTATCGGGATAGTACCGCGAAATGTGAAACGAGTGATAACCGCCCATCGATAATCCGGCAATGGCGCGTCCCGATTTGTTTTTGACGGTACGGTAATTTTTGTCAACAAAGTTGATAATGTCAACGAAAGTTTCTTCGTACTTTCCGTCCATCGTATTTGGTAACCTGAAAACAGGTTTGTAAAATCCCTCAATCGATTCGCCCGGCGCGGCTTCCTGCGCCACATTTCCGTTGGGCATCACAATAATCATCGGTTTGGCTTTGCCTTCGGCAATCAGATTGTCGATAATTTGCGTCGCGCGGCCGAGTGTCGGCCAGGCTTCTTCGTCACCGCCCATTCCGTGAAGCAGATACAAAACCGGATATGACGCTTTGCTCGATTCATAACCGGGAGGAGTGTAAATGGTCATTCGCCGCGACTTGTTATTTCCCGGAGATTCGTACCATCGTTTCGATACCGTTCCGTGCGGAACAGGTTGCACTTTATATAAATCGGTCTGTCCGCCGCCAATCAGCAGCACATTCAGTGTACTTGCCACATCGCGCCGATAATGCACGTTGTTGGGGTCGTTCATCTGCAGTCCGTTTACCACAAAGGCATAGGTGTAGAGTTCCGAAGGAAGCGGATTTGTTGTGAACGTCCACACGCCGTCGGAATCTTTTGTCATTCTCCGGCTGCCGGGTGTCCAACCTGTGGGCGGAAGAAAATCTCCGGTTACCGATACACTATCGGCATTGGGAGCAAGTAAGCGAAACGTAACGGAGTTATCGGCATGAATTTCGGGGGAAATGATTTCCTTTCGCTGGGCGAAGCCAAGATTCTCCTGTGCCTGTATGGCGACGCTCGTGAGTAGTACAAGCAGGACAAGAAAGATTTTTTTGTACATAGAATTTTCCGATTTACGATTGAATTTATATTTCCAAAAGTTTTATATCCTTATTCCGTTGTCAGATTTGTTATACAAAAATAGTTTTTATTTTAAAACGACAGGTGTTAAGGATGTTAATATCGATAAACAAGGTTATTGTATCGATGAATGGGATGATAAGAAAAAAGAGACGCGGTAAATCGCGTCTCGACAAAAGGGTATTTATTTCAATGGCTTCACCCGAATATTCCTGAATTTCACTTGCGAGCCGTGGCCGAGAAACCCGATATGTCCGGTTTTATTCAACAATCCCGGATGGTCTCTTCCGTCAATCGTTCCGTTTTTAGACGCTTCGCGAATGTTTCCATCCAAAATGGTTGTGCCGTTCAGGATAACTTTGATGTTATCGCCATCGGCAACAACTTCCTGATAATTCCATTCGCCCACGGGTTTCAGATAACCACGCTTGGCGGGAATTACTCCGTAAACCGAACCGTGATACTGATACACTTGCAGGTCTTTGTAAATGGGCGCTTCGTTGTCGAGAATCTGGAGCTCCATGCCGCCGTAAGCCGCATCGCCTTCTAACGGCGTTCGAATGCCCAATCCGTTGTTAGCGCCGGGCGTGAGCATAAACTCGAAGCGGAAAACAAAGTTGTCGAATTGCTCTTTGGTGTAGAGATTTCCGCCAAAACTTTTGCTGGGATACAATACAATGTTTCCGCTTTCAACCACGTAGTCTTGTTTGTTTCCGGTCCATTCATCTAGATTAGTTCCGTCGAAAAGAACTCGAAAACCCTCTTTCTTCTCTTCGTCGGAAAGTTGGAACGGCTCGGGACGTTCAATTTCCTTGATGAAAATATCGCGATAAGCCACCTTGCTTCCGTGTGCCTGCAACTCAATCTGTTCTGTGGGGAAGATGGACTGATTTCTGTCCCAGAAGTTCTCCAACACTATGTTGTCGGTCACCAATTCGCCGTTGAGCCAAACCGATACGCGTTCACCCACCATTTTGATACGAAACGTATTCCATTCGCCCACTTTCTGGTCGGCTACTTTCAGCGGTTTGCTCGGATTTTGCTGGTTGTTGTACAATCCGCCCGAACCAACTTGTGCACCTACGTTCACGCGCGCCGTGTCCCATATTTGAACCTGAGGCGTTCCGCGAAGATAAATTCCGGCATCGGGTTCGGGACCGGGATAGAGTTTCCAATCCACCAACATTTCGAAATCGCCGTATTGTTTTTTGGTTGCAAGGTTATCGCCTTTTCCGGTGAAAAGTAACTCCCCGTTTTCAACAATCCAGCCTGTTTTTGCCGCCTGGTCGGCTTTTGCTTGCGCCGCGGCAAGCTCTTTCGGTTTCATTTTTGCGCGTTTGATGGGATTTTCCACCAATCCTTTCCATCCGTCTAAGTTTTTGCCGTTGAATATGGATACAAAACCTCCGCTTTTCGGATTCTCGTCTATGTATTTTTTGATGGACTCGCGCTGATATCCGGCATCGGGATTTTTGAGCGTTTTGCTCACCGTATTCAGAATTTTGCCGGTCTCTGCTCCGGCAAAATCGGGATTATTTGTGGCGATATTCATGGCCGCCAAGGCCGCGTTTTCGCTCAATGCCGGATTATCCATAAACGGCGCTACGAAAAGCATAGCTTGATATTGTCCGGTATTTCCCAACAGGCGGAGGATGTTATTTTTCTGTCCATCGGTTTGAGCAAACTGCATCGCTTCGCGCAAATACAGGTATTTCACGGCTCCCGTTTCTTCTGATTTTTGGATGATGTCGATAAGCGCGTCGGTTACGTTGCTCAATTCTTCGTTGTTGTTGCTGTTTCTCGCAATATCGAGTATCGGGTAAATGGCATCGAACGATTTCCAATGGGCAAGCGCCTGAAAAGCAGCATTTTTATTGGCTCCCGTTTCCGCGTTATAGGCTTTGGTAATCACATCCATAGCCTGCTGCGAACCACTATTTGCTAACGCGCTGTAATAAAGGCTTTTGTTGGAAGATTTGACCATTTGGTCGGCCACAGTTTTCATTTGCATATCTGCCGGGAGATGCGACAACGCCGCGTTTACAGCCTGTTGAAGAGCAGGAACGAATTGAGAATCCGATTGTTCGAGCAACGTGAATAAATCGGGCAGGTTTTTATCGGTTACAACGTGTTGAAGCGTTTTGGCGGCTTCGGCTTTTACCGATGGATTGTCCGTAAACATCTGATTGTACACCAAATTGTATTGACTTTCCATTTTACGGTTGGCAATGAGTTGAAGAACCGCTTTTTTTCCGGCATCACCGCTGTCGTTGAAAACCGACGCAAGTGTGTAAGAAATATCGCCTTTGTAAGTCGATAAAGCATTTTGCGCCAACGAAACGGTTTCCTCGTTGCTGCTTTTTAACAATCTTGCCAACACGAGCATAGCTTGTTCGCTACCGATTTTTGATAACGAAGAAATAGCGGCTTTTTGCACCATCGGGTTGGTTGATGTTGCGTAATTGGACATCAAATTAACAGCACTCGGTACATTCTTTTCGCCTATCCAGTAAATAATGGCGGTTTGTTTTTCGGCAGATGCTCTCGGATTCAATTCCTTTACAATCATATCGACAGCTTTTTTGTCGTTTTCGAAAGGATATCCGTTCAACACGTTGCTCAGGTAAGCGATATTTCCGTCTTTTAAAGCGCTTTTAAGAATGTTGGTTTTGTTGGTTGATGGAATGGTCAATAAAAGTTGCGATGCAGCGACTTTCAAATCGGGACGATTTTGTTTTGTGGCGAACGCGAGCAGCGTTTTAGCGTCTTTCTCCACCAATTTAGTATCGGTTGCAGCCAATATTTTCAATAAAGCGAGATATGATGCGGTTGCGCTGTTGTTCGCCTGATAAGAATAATTGACTTTTTGAGCGGCATTTCTCAGCGGAACAAGAGCGTTGTTGCTTCCCATATTTCCCAAAGCGGTAAGCAACGCGTTGTTGAGCTCTGCTGAAGAATTTTGCGCCAATAAAGTGAGCAGTAACGGTTCGGATTTGCTGTAATTAGCTTGTCCAGTGGCGTTTACCAAGTTCAGCTTCACTGCATCGGATACGTTGCCCGAAAGAGCAGAAAGCAGCGCCTGATTCGCTTTTTCGCTCCCGATAGAAACCAATGCCTGAGCTGCCGGAGCGGATAGTCGTGTGTCGTTTAGTAGCGCTGATAACGTTTCTACGTTATTATCGGTTCCGATTTTTTCGAGTTGACGAATAACGAAAGCTTTTACTTCTTTATCGAGAGGTTGATTCAACGCTTTGACGAAAGCATCGGTGGCAACGGTGCACTTGGCGTTATCGTTTGCCACGAAATTTGTCCATCCGCTGATGGCGTAATCCAGCGTTTCGTTGCTTTGAGCGCCGGGAGGATTCATCCGTCCGATTAAATCGAGCAAACCCTGTTCGCCGGTAGAGACCAAATCGGCCATCGTGCGGTTGTATTGCGCCTGATTATCGGCCGGAAGTTGTGCCAGCGCATCGGCAATAATGGTTGCGGTGGTTCGACCTTGCGGCATTTGCGCCATTAAAAAACTCGATGTGAGTAAAATAGCTGTTAAAATGGATATGTATTTTTTCATTTTGAAATGTAGTTATTGGGAAAATATTAGTTTTTTTAAACAGATGGGCTTCGCGATAGATTCCGTTTTCCAACGAAATGATAGGCTCACTTCGTTCACGATAGAGTCGCGGCATTGAATAAATTAAGAGGCTTTCCTTTTATCAGCGTAGCTCTATCTCCCGCTTTTAGGCGGGACTATCGCGGCAGGCTTATCCATTTATATTGACCAGGGTGACCGCATCGGTTGATCAACCAATCGATTGGCTTCTTCGTCGTTAACGAACAGTTCTTTCACCGGATCGTACTCGAGTGTTCTGTTCAATCGGAGGGCTACCGCGCCCATGTTTACGATAGTAGCGGAGCGATGCCCGTTTATTTCGTTGAGCGCAAATTTCCGGCGGTTGCGTACACATTCGATAAAATCGGTATTTTGCTCCTGCGGTTCGGGGAAATCGGCTAATTTCTTTTGCCAATCGGGAATATCGCAAACAAAATTGCGATAAACATTTCCGTTCGGACCCGAAATGTAAGGCGTGTTAGGCTCGCCGTAGTCGCCTCCCCAGAGAATAATTTGGCAACCGTCATCGTAAGTGTAAGTGATAGAGCGCCAGGTGCCCACTGCATCGGGGTGCTGTTGCGGCGCGTCCACTTCCACTTTCACGGGGCTGGTATTGTCTTTGCCCAGCATATATTGAACCGGGTCGATATAGTGCTGTCCCATATCGCCCAAGCCACCGCCGTCGTAATCCCAATATCCGCGGAACGTGCTGTGTACTCGGTGGGCGTTGTAGGGCTTATAAGGAGCGGGGCCGAGCCACATATCGTAATCGAGCTCTTCGGGTATGGGTTGCGGTTCGAGGTGCGTTTTTCCAACCCAGAAGAATTTCCAGTCGAAGCCGGTGTGTTTGCTGATGGTTACTTTCAAGGGCCAACCGAGCATTCCGCTGTCGATAAGTTTTTTTAGCGGTTTCACCGGAGTGCCCAATCCGTAGAATTGGCTTCTAAAGCGGAACCAGGTGTTCAGGCGGAAAATATTGCCGTATTGTCGGATGGCTTCCACCACCCGTTTGCTTTCGCCAATGGTTCGAGTCATCGGTTTTTCGCAGAAAATATCTTTTCCGGCTTTTGCCGCTTCCACCGACATGATGCCGTGCCAGTGAGGCGGGGTGGCAATGTGTACGATGTCCACGTTCTTATCTAAAATTAAATCGCGAAAATCGTGGTACAGGTTGATGTTGTCTTGTACTAAAGCGGCCGCTTGTTTGAGGTGGTTCTTGTCCACATCGCACATGGCTACTACGCGCGTGTTATCGTAGGGAATGTGCCCGCGTCCCATTCCGCCCACGCCGATAATACCTTTGGTGAGCTCATCGCTTGGAGCAACGAATCCTCTCCCCAATATGTTTCGGGGAACCACGGTGAGGAGCGTTACTCCACCGAGGGTTTTTAAAAATTGTCTTCTGGAGGTCATTATTTTTTGAGAATTTAGTTCGTTGAATTGTTTTTATAACGTTTTACTTTGATAGCGCTTACGCGATAGTTGACCGGTAAAACCGGGAGGATATACGAACTTCGTTCGTGATAAATTTGCGGTGTTGATTATAACATCGACCCGAAATTTTATTCTTTATTCGAAACTCCTGCCAGCGGAATGGTTTCGTGAATGCCTTCCACTTTGCCCATGGCGTATGTTTTGGGGCCTAAGTATATATCGGCATTCATAATTTCGTCCCAAGTAATGTCTTTACCGGTATAAGCGGCAATGCGTCCCATTATCGTAACGAGGGTTGAATAAGCTTGTTCTTCACCATCGTTAATGGTATTTCCGCTTCGGATGGCAGAAACTAAATTAATGTGCTCCTGAACGAACGGATTTTTTACCGCCCACTCCGATTGGGTATCGCCTTCGGCAGGTTTTGGGTATTCCCAGATTACGTTTCCACTGAGGTCATACAGCTTTCCGGCAGCGTCGGCATAGCCGTTCGTACAGTTTATTTGCTCCACTTTTCCGTTAGTGCAGCCGTCTATTTGCCGGGCAGCACAGTGGGTGCGAATACCGTTGTCGTACACATATTCAATGCTGAAGAAATCATACTGGTCTCCGGTTACTCGTCGCTGTCGTCCGCCCCAGCCGGTGGCTTTTACGGGGTTTTTGCCCATATACCAGTTCATAACATCTACCTCGTGAATAAACTGTTCTACAATGTGGTCGCCCGATAGCCAGCAGAAATTCACCCAGTTGCGAAGCATATATTCCATGTCAGACCACTCGGGTCTACGACTGCGGAACCACAATGCGCCGCCGTTACGGATGATGTTGGCTCCTACGATGTCGCCTATTTCTCCATTCAGTACCCTGCGTCGGGTTTCCATATAATCTTTCTGAGAGCGGCGGATGGTTCCACTGATGATATTCAGATTCAGAGTTTTAGCTCTTTTTACAGCGGCAAGTACTTTTCTTACGCCAAACGGATCAACCGCAATGGGTTTTTCCATAAAAATGTGTTTTTGAGCATTCACGGCTGCTTCAACATGAGCCGGACGAAAATGGGGTGGGGTGCAAAGTAAAATTACATCGATGCCGGCATCGATAACTTTTTCGTAACTGTCGAAGCCGATAAAGCAGTTTTCGTCGGGAATTTCGACATTGCGTTCCTTTTTCAATATTTCCCGACAGCTGTCGAGCTTATCTTGAAATACATCTCCCAGTGCAACAATTTGCAGGTTTGGACCTGCGTCTAAAAAATCCATGGCAGCGCCTGTACCTCTTCCGCCACATCCTACTAATCCTGCTTTGAGCACTTTCCCGTCGGGAGCCTGGTTAAGCAGTTTGGGTAATTGAATTTCCGTTTTTTTGTCTTTCTTTTGCGATGAGCAAGAACTTAAAAGAGGTATTCCTCCAACCATTCCGATGGTGCTTGCCACAGCTGAACTTTTGAGGAAATTTCGTCGTGATAATTGATTGTCGTGTTTCATATTGATGATTATAAATAACTTATGATTTCGTCCATCTGCGCAGAAATTTGTTTCAGGTGGTTTCTGTCTCCACCGTTTACTTCGGCCGTTAACCAGCCGCCCCGGTGTTTTATTTCACTAACGGCTTTCATTACAACCGGCCAGTTGTTGTCGCCTTTCAGTAAATCGACCTTGAAGCCTTCCCATAATCCTTTGGAACTCATCAGTTCGCGGCTGAATTCTTTGATGTGAAGTTTCATTATGCGGGAATTTAGCGTCTTAATCCAGTGCTCGGGCCAGCCGTAGCGTAAGACGTTTCCTATATCGAAATACCAGCCTACCAACGGATGATTTATTTCGTCGATGTATCTTTTTGCTTCCACCGGACTGATGAGAAAGTTGTTCCAAACGTTTTCCAACGCTATCTGCATTCCGGTTTCCTCTGCAAATGGAATTAATTCCCTTATCGCATTTTGGGATGTAATATATGCCTGTTCGTACGATACTTTTTCGTTCACCACACCGGGAACAACTAAGACCGTATCTCCGCCCATTTCTTTTACTTCGCGTAGAGATTGGGTAACGGATTCGATGCACTTTTTTCGTACGGCCGGATCGGGATCGGAGAGCGGTGAGTTCCAATGATCTTTGTTCACAACGGTTGGAAGTTCAATGCCCGATTTAGATTTTGCCTCGAGCACTTCGGACATCTTGAAATCGACGGGGCTGTTTAATTCAACGCCATCGAAGCCCAGATCTTTGGCGAGTTTGAATTTGTCGGTTAACGACAATTCTTCTTTGATCATTCCAAGTCCCAGGTTTTTTTTCAAGGTGACTTTGTTTAAAGTAACTTTTTTAGATTGCGGCATTGCACTTCGAAGTTCTGTAGCTGATGCTAAAGGAGAAATAGCTGTTGCGCCGACAATTGCAGCAGCGGATTTGATGAAGTCTCGTTTATTCATTTGTTTTTTCTGGATGAGAGTTAGAATCGTAAAGATAGGAAAAAAGTATTTAGGTGAAGTCGTAAATAGCGAAAAAAAGGTTTCAGAAAGAGTTGTTTAAAAATAAACCTGCCCAGTGAGTGTATGATTTTTTGAGCAGGTTTATTAAGTTGACAATGTGAAGAAAAAATTGAAATTAAGAATCGGTTTTTTTATAGTACTTCATTGGCAACTTTATTAAAATAATCAATGGATTGTTTAATTTCCGGCAGATTGTTTTCCCAAT
This sequence comes from uncultured Petrimonas sp., assembly GCA_964557135.1. Classification (GTDB taxonomy): domain Bacteria; phylum Bacteroidota; class Bacteroidia; order Bacteroidales; family Dysgonomonadaceae; genus Petrimonas. The sequence goes on from CAZKZB010000009.1 coordinate 22,893, forward strand.
TAGCCTCATATTCAATAGTAAAATAACCTTTGAAATTCTGTCTTTTCAACTCTTCGAGCATCCCTTTTACATTCAGTACGCCGGTTCCCCAAACCACGTCTTCTAAAGCGCCTTCAGCACCTTCGGGGGCAATGTCTTTGAAGTGCATCGCCATGAGCCTGCCTTTTAATTGCTGCAGAGCGGATGTCGGGTCTACTCCCATTCTTTTGAAATGACCGACATCGGCACTCGAGCCTAATAAAGCATCTCTTTGACCGATATTTTCTAGAAGGATTTCGGGCTTCCAATACGAATTCTCATTCGGGTGATTGTGAGTGGCTACTTTTATTCTGTATTGTTTGGCAAGATTTTCTATAACATCCCAATCTTCGCGTGCGGGTTCAGCACTGATGAATTCCATGTCCATATTCTTGGCGAACGAAAACACTTTTTCCCATTCATCGCGCGAGGAAGTCCAAACGCCGGAAGATACGATTTTTATACCTTTCGACTTTGCCAGTTCTTTCAATTGTTTCTGTTGTTCGGGAGTGAGATCGTAGCCAAAAATGGCATCGCCAAAATCGCCTCCCATCTTTTGTCCCGGATAAATCTCAATGTATTTCAAACCAAGCTGTTGGGTTTTATCTAAAGCTTCGACTGCCGAAAATAAATGAAAGGTGTAAGATTGCATGGAAAGTTTCCAGTTGTGCCTCTCAGCTTTTGACTCCTGTTTACCAAGTGAGCAGCCGATGATGAGTGTCGTTAGCGCTAAAATAATAAAGGATAAGTTTGTTTTTTCATTAGAGATTTGAATAAAATGTTATAGATTTGATGTTTAGAGTTTTACCCGAGGGGTAATGTTTTCATAACCGTATACAAACGAGGAACGAGTGCAGCTTACGGAAGAAATAACCCTTGAATCATCCGCCTGAAAGGCGGTACATTAAAAGTTCGACCACTTCGGGTCGGGTTGAGGTGGGGATACTTCTACCGTAGGTCACCGTCCGCCAGCCGACGGATTACTAAAATTGCACCTTCTAGGTGTGATATTGCTGTAAATTAAGCATATAATAAACTAATCAAGATAATCTCTATTTTATATCACTAGTGTCTGGTTGTTTAACGTCCTAAATCGCTGAATCTATTTTCTGTAAAGCATTACATAGATTCTTATTGTTTTTCGGTTTGAATTTTTTTTTGAACTTTGCCTGACAATAAAATTCAGGATAATGAATCAAGGAAAAACCGTTTTCGCTCAATTGATGTACTACATTTCCAAATATGAATTTGGAAAATGCATGGACAGATATAAAGGCAATTACAAGGTTCAAAGCTTTACCTGCTTAGAACACTTTTATGTAATGTGTTTTGCGCAATTAATCTACAGGGAAAGTTTGAGAGACATCGAAGTCTGCTTGACAACCCTTTCTTCCAAACTTTACCACTGCGGAATAAAGAAAGCCGTTCCAAAATCAACGCTGGCAGAGGCTAACGATAAACGAAACTGGCAGATTTATGCCAACTTTGCTTAAGTTATTATAAAAGAAGCGAGATGTCTTTATAAGGATGACAACGAGCTTCTAACAGACATAGACAATATGGCTTATACTTTAGACAGCTCTACCATAGACTTGTGTCTGAGCATTTTTCCTTGGGCAAAGTTTCGCAAAAAGAAAGCAACTGTAAAAATACATACACTGCTTGATTTGCGAGGTTCAATTCCAACATTTATTGACATAACAGACGGTTTGTGTGCCGATGTCAACATATTGGATAAAATGATTTTGAACCTGCCTCCATCTATATCATGGACAGAGGTTACGTCGATTACGCAAGGCTTTATCGCATTACTACAGAAAAAAGCTTTCTTTGTAACCCGAGCCAAAAGCGGAATGGCGTTTCGACGTGTTTACAGCTCGAAAGTTGACAAGTTTATCGGATTAAGGTATGACCAGCAAATTAAGCTAACTAGATATTATGCAAAAAGAGATTATCCAGATTATCTATGCAGAATTAAGTATCTGGAAAAGGAAACCGGTAAAACATATGTTTTCTTGACGAATAATTTCGTTCTGCTTGCAATTACAATTGCACAATTATACAAAGAACGCTGGAAGGTTGAATTATTCTTTAAGTGGATAAAGCAACATCTTCGGATAAAAAAAATTACGGAACAAGTTATAACGCCGTTTGCTGTCAAATATGGATAGCCGTACGCGCATATTTACTTGTTGCCATTGCTAAGAAGAAACTAGGTTTAGAGCAAAATCTCTACACTTTATTGCAGATTTTCAGTGTGTCTCTTTTTGAGAAAACGCCTATGAATGAGTTGTTTACAAAACAAAATTACAGTCTCAAAAGATCGTACAGCTATAAACAGCTGGCTATCTTTGATTTATAACCGAATACTAGTGATATGGCATGTTTGTCTAAAATATACAATATTATCAAAATGGAAAAGGCTGCATTATTTCAAAAACTCACTTAAATTCTTTTCGGAATGAATGAAACTATCAAACTTATACTTTTAGTATAATTTCTTTTTTTGTTAAAAATAATCTAATACTAAATCTTTTCGCAAACATTTTATATATTTGAAGAATAGAGATTCATTTTTCGCTAATTGATGATATTGTGAGAAAGATTTTGTTGCTAATTGACTATTCCAGTGAGTTTAGTCGTCGTTTATTAAAAGGACTGATTCAATATTCAAAAGAACATGGTCCTTGGATTTTTTATCGTTTACCCTCATATTACAAAACATTATACGGTAAGGAGGGGATTGTTGAATGGGCCAAAGAGTGGCAGGCAGATGCTATTATTGCCCGATGGGATCATGAAGGAACAAACCTGCTTGAAAAATTAAATATACCTGTTATTCTTCAGAATTACAAAGCAAGGAGTGACCATTTTTCTAACCTGACAGGAGATTATTTTGGCACAGGTAAAATGGCTGCACAATTTTTCATTAAACGACGTTACACCAATTTTGCGTTTTACGGAAATAAAGGAGTGGTTTGGTCGCGCGAACGAGCCGAAGGGTTTCGAAAAGAAATAGAAAAAGTCGGAGGAAATTATTATTGTTTTGAAAGTGAGAATTTAAGTGGTGAGCAATGGAGCAGTACACATATTAAATTAGACGAATGGCTAATTTCACTTCCAAAGCCTATTGCAATGTTTGCTTGTGATGATAGTTTTGCATTACAAGTATCAGAGATTTGTAAGATCAACAATATTAAAATTCCTGAAGAAATCTCTTTGTTAGGGGTTGATAATGATGAACTAATTTGCAATTTGTCCGATCCTCCTATTTCATCCATCATAACAGATGTAGAATATGGTGGATATGAAGTCGGAAGATTAATTGACAGATTTATAAAAGGAGAAAAAAAAGAACCTTTCGATATCATTATTAAGCCTACCCGTTTTGAACTAAGAAAGTCAACCGAAAAATACGATATTGAAAATGAATATATATCAACAATTGTAAATTATATTGAAGATAATTTCACAACAGAAATCGATATTGAGTCTTTAACCGATCTTGTACCTTTATCTCGTCGCAACTTGGAAATGAAATTCAAAAATGAGATGGATACCTCCATTTATCAGTTTATTTTGAGTTGCAGGATAGAGTATTTTGCTCATTTATTGTTAACCACTGATCGTCCCTTGTTTGACCTTGCTCTTGAATCGGGTTTTAACGATTGTAAGAATATATCCCGGATTTTCAAGAAATTTAAAGGGTGTACACCTTTAGAATACAAACACAAAGTAAGGAATTAACGCTTTTTGAAGATAATTATTCGCATTTAAAGCATTTTTTGCTCATATAAAAAATAATTTTGTGTTTTCAGTTCATTTGTAAGCACAGGCATTGTATTTCAAAAACACACAAATAATATGAGTACTCTTCCAGTTAATTTAGTTCAGGACAAAAGCACCACCATCAAATCGATGATAATATTGGCGCTGCTGTTTTTTATTTTCGGTTTAGTGTCTTGGGTAAACACCATTTTAGTTCCATATTTTCAGTTAACCCTTCAACTTACTAACTTTCAATCTTCGTTCGTCACATTTGCGTTTTACATTGCTTATTTAGTGATGGCTATTCCTTCATCTTTTCTGCTTAATAAAGTAGGTTACAAGAAAGGAATGATGTTTGGTTTATGGTGTATGGCAATTGGCGCATTGCTTTTTGTTCCTGCTGCCTATTGGCGTACCTACCAGCTATTTCTTTTAGGATTATTCTTACTTGGAGTGGGGTTGGCTATCCTACAGTCTGCCGCTAATCCTTACGTTACCATTGTAGGTCCGATAGACAGCGCTGCCAAACGAATGAGTATAGTCGGGACGGGTAATAAACTAGCTGGTGTTATAGCCAATCTTATATTTGCCGGTGTCGTTATTCGCGAATCGGACAAGGTGTTGATGCGGGAAATAGAAGCGGGAGTTTATACCGGTGCATCGTTGGAAGCGGCGTTGGATAATTTGATAAAGGGCGTTATGACTCCGTACCTGATTTTGGCAATCGCACTTTTCATTTTCGGCATCGTAATTCGTTACTCGGTATTGCCCGATTTAGACCCTTCGGTAGTAAACAAACGTTCAGTTGAAGATGAAACTTCCCGTAAATCAATCTTTCAATATCCTGCGTTGATATTGGGTGTAATTGCTATGTTTTTCCATATCGGCACACAGATGATTGCTCTCGCCACTAGTATTCAGTATGCAGGAACAATGGGTGAGAGTTTGGCCGGACAGGCAAAGAACATCCCCTCTTACACCATGCTGCTTACTTTTTTAGGATATTTTATTGGGATAGCCTTAATTCCTAAACATTTAAAGCAGCGTAATGCCCTCTTAATTTGTGCTTCTCTCAACTCGATTCTTTCGGTTTTAATAATTACCACATCGGGTACGGTTAATTTCCTTGGGATCACATCCGATATATCTCTTTGGTATCTTGTTATGATGGGACTTCCCAATGCCTTGCTTTATGCCGGAATTTGGCCACTCGCTATCAACGGATTGGGTAAGCACACCAATCTTGGTTCTGCGTTTTTGGTAATGGCGCTTTGCGGAAGCGCGTTTATGCCAATGATTTATCATTCACTGGTGGAACTTAATTTGTCTCTTTCTCCTTTTTTAGCAATGAAATACGCATATTGGATTCTTATTCCTTCTTTTGCTTATATAGTATGGTATGCTGCTTACGGATACAAAATAAAATCTTGGAAAAGGCGCAAGAACATCACAAATACTGTTATTTCTTAATAATTGCATCAAACATAAATTTCAAAGAATGAAAAAAAGACTTGTCATAAAAAACGGAAAAGTAATCTTTCCCCAAAAAATAGAGGAAAATTTAACGATAATAAGTGAGAATGGGAAAATAACTGATATACAGAATGAAGGAGAAGTGGCTACGAATGAAAACGATGTGGTAATTGACGCGAAAAACAACTATGTATCTTCAGGGTTTATCGATATTCACACTCACGGTGGTGGCGGACATGATTTTATGGATGGAACCGTGGAGGCATACGTGGGAGCAGCCGAAACTCATTCCCGGTATGGAACTACAGCCTTACTTCCGACGACGCTTACAAGTACATTCGAAGAACTTATGAACACGTTTGCCGTGTATAAAGAAGCTGTAAAAAAAAACACGAAAGGCGCTAAATTCCTCGGACTTCATCTCGAAGGCCCCTATTTCGCCTACAATCAACGTGGTGCCCAAGATCCCAAATACCTCAGAAATCCCGAGCCGGAAGAATACAACAAGATTTTGGCAGAGTCGGACGACATCGTGCGCTGGAGCTTGGCTCCGGAACTGCCCGGTGCATTCGATTTCGGAAAAGTATTGACCCCCAGAAATATCCTCCCTTCCATTGCCCATAGCGATGCTATTTATGAAGAAGTGTTGGATGCATTTAATGCAGGGTTCACCCATGTAACTCATCTATACTCGGCTATGTCAACCATTACTCGGCGAAATGCTTTTCGTTATGCGGGCGTATTAGAAGCCGCTTATCTTATCGATGATATGACGGTGGAAATTATTGCTGATGGCGTTCATCTTCCGAAATCCCTTTTACAGTTTGTATATAAATTCAAAGGACCGGATAAGACAGCCTTGTGCACCGACTCGATGCGCGGCGCAGGTATGCCCGATGGAGAATCTATTCTGGGTAGTTTTGAAAAAGGACAAAAAGTAATTCTCGAAGACGGTGTGGCCAAATTGCCCGACCGCACGGCCTTTGCGGGTAGTACAGCTACCACCGACCGTCTTGTGCGCACAATGGTAAATGTTGCCGAAGTGCCTTTAGTAGAAGCTGTGCGGATGATGACCCTTACGCCGGCCCGTATTATGCACATCGATAAAGAAAAAGGTTCCATAGAAAAAGGCAAAGACGCCGATTTCGTAATTTTTGATAATAATATTAATGTTTCACACACAATCTTAGAAGGAAATGTCATATACGGAAACTAGTACAAATGTCACAACATTTACCAAGGAAATGTTGGAAGTGAAAATTTTTCCCAATCGGGAAGAAATGGGTAAGGAAGCGGCTAAGGATGTTTCGAAAACAATTCAAGAACTGCTTAGTAAAAAAGAAGAAGTTAATATGATTTTCGCTGCTGCACCATCGCAAAGCGATTTTATGAAAGAGTTGATTAACGATAAGTCCATCGAATGGGAAAGGATAAATGCTTTCCATATGGATGAGTATATCGGATTAGATAAAGATGCACCACAAAGGTTCGGAAATTTTCTGAAAAGGCACCTATTTGACCAAGTGCCATTTAAGAGCATAAATCTTATAAATGGGCAGGAGAAGAACCCTGAGGCCGAAAGTGAAAGATATGGCGAACTGCTGAGCAGATATCCTGTAGACATAGTATGCCTTGGAATAGGAGAGAACGGACACATTGCCTTCAATGATCCTCCCGTTGCTGATTTTAATGATCCGAAACCGGTAAAAACAGTAGAATTGGAGATAGCTTGCAGACAACAACAGGTTAATGAGAATCTGTTTACCAACTTGAGTCTAGTGCCAACTCATGCAGTTACCATAACTATTCCAACGTTAATGAAAGCTGATCATATGTTTTGTATGGTTCCGGCCAAAAACAAAGCCGAAGCGGTTTACCGCACGCTAAACGATGAAATTAGCGAAGCATGTCCGGCTACTATTTTGAGAACGAAACAAGGAGCGGTTCTCTATTTAGATGAAGACAGCGCTTCATTATTAAAAGGCAATGAATAAAAAGTAAGTATTATGAAACTTAAGATTATTTTATTATCTGTATTTTCGGGATTTCTATTTTTATCCCAAGCTCAAGTAAAAATTGGTATTATCGGATTGGATACCTCTCATTCCATTGCATTTACAAAATTTGTAAATGGAGAAGATAAGAGTGTAGAATATAAAGACTTCCGAGTTGTGGCTGCATATCCTTATGGGTCAAAAACGATTAAGTCGAGTTATGAACGTATACCGGGATATATCGAACAGGTAAAGGAAATGGGTGTGGAAATAGTGCCGTCCATTGCCGACCTTTTGGATAAAGTTGATTGTGTTTTGTTGGAAACGAACGATGGAAATCTACACTTAGAGCAAGCCAATGAAGTATTTAAAAGAGGAAAAATTATGTTTATTGACAAACCGATTGGCGCAAACCTGGCTCAATCCATTGCAATTTTTGAGCTATCCAAAAAATATAATGTTCCAATTTTCTCAGCGTCTTCTCTTCGGTATGTCGATCAAAGCCAGGCGCTTAGAAATGGAGAATTCGGTAAGGTTCTTGGTGCCGACTGCTATACACCCGGCACCCTTGAGCCATCACATGCCGATATGGCTTGGTACGGAATCCATGGTGTTGAAATATTGTTTACAGTGATGGGGACAGGCTGTGTGTCGGTTAATCGGATGTCTTCCGAAGGCACCGATGTGGTAGTTGGTCTTTGGGATGACGGAAGAATCGGCACGGTAAGAGGAACCCGTACAGGACGAAATCAATACGGAGGACATACATTTACAGAAAAGGGAGTTGTATCAACCGGAGAATATCGGGGATATGAGCCATTACTACGTGAAATATTAAAGTTTTTCACTACTCGCATAGCGCCGATAAGCGAAAAAGAAACGTTAGAAATTTTCACATTTATAGAAAGTGCAGATGCAAGTAAACGAACCGGAGGCAAAATTGTTTCGATGAAAAAAACGTATGAAAAAAGTAGGAAAGAAGCTCAAAAACTAATCCGAAAATTAAAATAACGGGAAAATGAAGAATTGCTGGATGGTAATTGTAATGGGGTTAGTGTTGTACTCTTGTATTTCAAGAGGTGAAGAAAAGACAGAGAATAGTACGGTGTTCAGCGGGAAAGACAAGGAGGTGAAACTGGTTGTTCTTTCTCCGGGACATTTTCACGCTAACTTGCTCCAAAAAAGTGCCATGACTCAGGTAAACGATTCGGTTTATGTGTATGCTTTGCCCGATGATGCTGGGTTAACCCAATATCTTTCCGCCATAGAATCATTCAATAACCGGACTGAAAATCCTACGACCTGGCACGAAGAAGTATATGCAGGTAATGATTTTTTGGATAAAATGGTGTCCGACAAAAAAGGAAATGTCGTTATTCTCGCCGGAAACAACAAAGACAAAACTGAATATATTTTAAGTGCGGTTAATGCCGGGCTAAATGTTTTGTCTGACAAGCCGATGGCGATTAATAGTGCAGATTTTTCCCTTTTAGAAAACTCTTATGCCAATGCGAAAGCGAACGATGTTTATTTGTATGATATGATGACCGAGCGATACGACATGCTGAACATCATCGAAAAAGAACTCATTAACGACAAAGATTTTTTCGGTGAATTGCAACAGGGAACACCTGAGAATCCGGCCGTGTATATGGAAAGCATCCATCATTTCTACAAAGAAGTATCGGGAGCACCGTTGGTGCGTCCGGCATGGTACTACGACGTAGAACAACAAGGCGAAGGCATTGCCGATGTAACCACGCACTTGATTGATTTGGCGTTCTGGAAACTCTTTCCCGAACAATCCATTAATTACAAGCTGGACATCAATAATATTTCTGCCACCCATTGGCCGACAGATATCTCGTTGTCACAATTCACTAAATCCACGTTACAACCTGATTTTCCGGATTTTTTACAAAAATATCTCGACAATTCCGTGTTAAAAGTGTATGCCAACGGAACTGTTAACTTTAATGTGAGGAATCACAGCGTAGGATTGAAAGTTGTTTGGAATTATCAAGCTCCTGAGGGCGGTGGAGATACGTTTATGTCGGTGGTGAAAGGCACCAAAGCTGTTTTGAAAACGGTTCAGGACAAAGAACGGCAATTTGTGAAACAACTCTACGCGCAAAAGCCTGATACCATTGATGAGATAGAATTTGTCGAAAACTTACAAAAAGCAATTGATCGATTAAAAGTAAATTATCCGTTTGTATCTCTTTCTTCGCTGTCCGCCAACGGAGAATATCTGATCAATATTCCCGCCGAGAACAGGGAAGGACACGAATCGCATTTCAAATACGTAGCGGAAAGTTTTTTCAATTTCTTAGTAAGTAGAAATATGCCTGACTGGGAGACTTCGAATACATTGGCAAAATATTATATTACGACGGAGGCGGTAAGGAAAGCAAAAAATAAAGCTTTACAATGAAAAGCAAAAAAAAATACACAAAATCTCAATTGATATTTCTACTCACCCTTCGTTTTGTCATAGGATGGCACATATTATATGAAGGGATATCAAAAGTAATTACTCCTCAATGGACATCAGCAAATTTTCTTCGAGAATCGCAAGGAATATTATCAGGCTTCTCGAAATGGATTTTATCGAATGTTGATTTACTCGCTACAATTGATTTTTTAAACGCTTGGGGACTAGTAATTATTGGACTAGCACTAATATTTGGTTTTCTCTTCAAACCAGCCGCAATAACAGGTTCAATTTTAGTATTTATATATTATTTGAGTATCCCACCTTTCGTGGGTTATGAATACTCATTACCTTCCGAGGGTAGTAATCTGATTATTAATAGAACGCTCATTGAGGCAATCGCTCTCTTTGGATTGGCTCTTTTCCCGACAAGTAAAATATTTGGATTAGACTATTTTATTCAGTTGCTTTTTAAAGAGAAAAATACAGATGGAAGAACAAAATAAAAATATAAAAGAAGAAAACATTCCTGTTAGTGATACAAAAGAAAAAACGCCGAAAGGGATTTCACGTAGAAATGCATTAAAAGCATTTGCAGGAATACCAATAGCTGGGTTATTCGGTTTTGAATTGCTGCGGAAAATTGATTATGACAAAAATAAAAGAAGCCGCATTGTTCGAGAGTTAGGGCTTGATAAAATGGAATTTTCAATTTCTGATTATGGAAAGGAAGAGACACGAGAACTTATTCGTATAGGCATTATCGGATTCGGTCGGCGAGCTGAACAACTGGCAGCGGGATTAGGATTTATGCATCCAGATGAAGTTGAAAGACGAGCAAAAAATAATACGTTAAGGAGTTGGTTAGAACAAGAAGACCTTCACGTAGCCATCACAGGAATTTGTGATGTATTTGATTTACATGCCCAACATGGTTTAGCAATTGCAAATAATAGCCTACGCAGTAGAACTTCAAGATTGCCTATTAAGCGCTATTATACCTATCAGGAAATGCTTGCTGATAAAGATATTGATGCGGTTATAATCTCAACGCCCGACCATCATCACGGATTTATGGCCATTGATGCAACAAGAGCAGGAAAACACGTATATTTAGAGAAAAGTGTGGCCCACACTGAAGAAGAACTGAATGAATTATATAATGTAGTTAAAAACAGCAATATCACTTTTCAGTTAGGCCATCAAATAACTCAAAGTACTGTTTTTAAGCAAGCCAAAGAGATTATCGATAAGAATATTTTGGGAAAAATTACTCTAATAGAAACAACCAGCAATCGTAATACTGCAGAAGGCGCTTGGATAAGGCATCTGGATGCAGAAGGAAACCACAAACCCGGAGACGTAAAAAGCATCGATTGGAAACAATGGTTGGGAAATACCCCTTATGTTCCATTTAGCATCGATCGGTTTTATAATTGGACAAAATGGTTTGCATACGATACCGGAATGATTGGCCAATTGTTTACCCATGAATTTGATGCAGTGAATCAATTGTTACGGATTGGTATACCTAAATCGGTATCTTCTTCAGGTGGTATATACTTCTGGAAAGACAATAGGGAAATGCCGGACAGTTTACATTGCGTGTTTGAATATCCTGACAAAGAATTAACATTAATGTACAGCGGAAATCTTGCCTCCAGCAGAAGCCGAGGAAGGGTTTTTATGGGACACGATGCCTCGATGGAACTTGGGAACAATATTCAAATAACAATTGACAAAAACTCTACTCAATACAAAAAAGGGATATCCTCAGGACTTATTGAAACTGGATCTCCTGTTCTCTCCTTTAACCCCAATGCCGGTCAAATAGATGCCGTAACTTCAGCTTCAGAAAAATATTATGCCGATCGAGGATTGACAAATACTGTTATAAGAGGCCAGCAGATTGATGTAACACACCTGCATTTGCGAGAATGGCTTAATTGTATTCGGGAAAATAAAACACCAAGCGGTAATATTGAGGTCGCTTATGAGGAAGGCGTTGCCTGTTTAATGGCTCATCGCTCGTATCTCGAAAAGCGACAGGTGTTTTGGGATGAAGTTAATAAGAAAATTATGTAAGAATTTGTTCGCAAAAATATAACCGAATAATTTTGAAGTATAAGAAATTATTCACCGCATTAATAAATATTCTGATTGTTTTTTCCTCTATTGCCTGTCAGAGCAGAGCTGAACAAAAAGTTCAATCAAACGATAAAAGAGCACAATCCTTATTTTCATCTTTAAGCGATACTATTTTGTGGAGGAGCAGTCGCTCCACATTATTTCCAAAAGAAGGATGGAGTTTCGAGAATGGCGAGTTAAAATTATCCGCTGGAAGAGTGGGTGGAGATTTAATTACCAGAAAAAGATATACTGATTTTGAACTGAGTCTCGAATTTAAAATGAAAAAGATGGTTAATTCGGGCGTAAAGTATTTTGTTAACCGCATGACGGATGAATCCAATAACAGAACCGGATGGATAGGGTTCGAGTACCAGATAATTGATGACTTTAGTGTGGATGAAATTAAAGAGTATGAGGGATCTAAAGGGTCTACCGGGGCCTTATACTTAATTTATGCTCCTGATCTCGATAAAAAAAGGTTATACGTTCCGGACGAGTGGAATTCAATGCGCATAGTTGTTGACGGAACTCATGTTGAACACTGGTTGAATGGAGAAAAAGTGGTTGATGCTAACATAGATTCTGATGACTTCAGAAAGCGCGTTTTGGAAACTAAATTTGTAAATTACGATGAATTTGGGAAAATACGGGAAGGACACATCCTATTGCAAGATCACGGAGACGAAATTTCCTTTAGAAATATTATCTTATTGGATAATTCGAAAAAAATAACCATAAAATATAAATAGTCAATTAATTAAAGAAATTAAAAACATAAAAATATGACAACAAGAAGACAATTTATTAAAAATGTAGCTATTGGAACCTCAGCTATATCGCTCGGTGGGATTTTACCCGGATTTAGTGCGTCAAGTTATAGAAGTATTATCGGAGCTAACGACCGTATCCGAATCGCAGGGATAGGTGTAAATGCAAGAGGTAATGCTCTTGCAATAGGATTTGCCAACGAAAAAAACAACGGATGTTCGGTTACTGATATTTGTGATGTGGATACACGTGCTATAGAAAAATGTATTGAGAATGTTCAAAAAACTGCCGGAAATAAGCCGCGAGGTCATCAAGACATTCGTAAAATGCTGGAATCAGATAACTTTGATGCAGTTTTCATTGCTACTCCAGACCATTGGCATGCTCCTGCTGCTCTGATGGCGATGAAGGCCGGAAAACACGTTTATCTAGAAAAGCCGACCAGTCACAATCCGGCAGAAAATCTTTTTTTAACTCAAGCCGAAAAAAAATATAGGAAAGTAGTTCAGGTAGGTAATCAAAGACGTTCTTGGCCAAATGTGGCACACGCGATAAGAGAACTTCATGAGGGAGTTATTGGTGATATTCATTATGGGAAAAGTTGGTACTACAATAAACGCCCGTCTATGGGCGCAGGCAAAATAGCTGCCATCCCTGAGTGGTTGAATTGGGAACTTTGGCAAGGACCTGCTCCTAGAATGGCTTATAAAGACAATCTTGTACATTACAATTGGCATTGGCGTTGGCATTGGGGTACAGGAGAAGCGTTAAATAACGGAATGCATTTTGTCGATTTGCTCCGCTGGGGTATGCAGTTAGACTATCCTTCGACAGTGGATTCTATTGGAGGAAGATACCACCATCAAGACGATTGGGAAACTCCTGACACGCAACTGGTAAACTTCAAGTTTGCTAACGGTAAAGTGATGACCTGGGAGAGCCAAAGTTGTATAAGATCACTGGTGTTCGGTTATAGTAGTGGAGTAGCTTTCTTTGGAAACAAAGGAACTTTAATCATTGGCGGAGGTAATGAATACAAAGTTATAGATTTAGATAATAAGTTAATTAAGCATGTAGATAGTAAAATGGTTTTTGAAGAAGGCAATTTAGTTAATCCCACACAGAGTCTTGATGCCTATCATTTCCAAAACTTCTTTAACGCCATCCGTAAAGGTGAAAAACTAAATTCTCAGTTAACAGAGGCTTGTAAAAGTACTTTATTAGTGCAATTGTCAAATATCTCCCATCGGGTCGGACGGTCATTGAATATAAATAGCAATGATGGTACAATTATCAAAGATCGTGATGCTTCTAAATTATGGAAAAGAGATTATGAAAAAGGTTGGGAGTTAAAAGTTTAACATCAATTTGTTTAAAGTGTAATTGTATCTAACCAATTATAAAATAGTCATTGGAAAGTATGAGCCTATCCAAAAGTAATTTTAGTTCTATTAATCGTACATTTGTAGAGAATCCGGATAAAGAAAAATTTAAAAAATCGAGATTACGTTCTATCGATGCTCTCAGAGGGTTTGACATGTTTTGGATTATGGGAATTGGGAGTGTTATTGTTCAGATGGCCAAAATTGAACAAACACCATTCTGGAATTCCTTAGCTATACAATTTGAACATCCTTACTGGGATGGATTCACATTTTGGGACATAATCTTCCCGCTGTTTATGTTCTTATCGGGATTATCATCTCCATACTCCATAGACAAGCAGTTACAGAACGGTCGCACAAAAAGTCAAATCCTTTGGAAAGTCATAAAAAGAGGATTGATATTGATCTTGTTGGGAGTTATCTATAATACAAAAGGAATTGAATTAAGGCCATTGGCAGAATATCGTTATGCCAGTGTTTTGGGTAAAATAGGCGCAAGTTATGTTTTGGCCAATATTATTTATTTGTATGCTAAGCCGAAAGTACAAATTATTTGGTATTGGTTGCTGCTGATTGGTTATTGGTTGTTGTTGAAGTTCACTTCTGCACCGGGCTTCCCGACGGGAGACTTGAGCGAGGCAGGTAATTTTATGTCGTATTTTGACAGAAGCATACTGCCCGGCAAACTGTCGCGCGGCATTCATGATACGGTGGGACTGCTATGTACCATTACTGGAGTTGCTACCACTCTATTAGGGGTTATTTCCGGTAACTTCCTGAAAAAGCATCCATTGCCGCCGATTAAGAAGGTGTTATGGTTTGTTGTTATTGGAGTAGGTTTGATATTACTTTCGTTTATATGGAATTTGGATTTTCCGATAAATAAGAACTTGTGGTCGAGTTCTTTTACCGTACTTACTGGCGGCATAAGCTTATTGCTATTTGCTTTATTTTATTTTATTATTGATATAAAAGGATATCACAAATGGACTTTCTTTTTCCGGGTAATAGGGATGAATTCGATTTTTATTTATGTTTCTCCTATATTCATCAATTACTCTTATATGGCAAGAGGACTGTTTCGGTGGATGGGACATTTGGTTGGTTCTTATGAAACTCCTGTTATGGGTATTTGTACGGTTTTAGTAGCATGGTTGGTATTGTACTTTTTGTATAGGAAGAATGTTTTTATAAGGATATGATTTTTTTATTATATAATCAGAGGATGATTTAGCGAAATCTTCATAAGACATATTCAATAGATGTATGCTCAAAATACTTCTTTGTTCTTTTGAGAGATGCTACTAACATTTGTATATGCTCTTGCACGTAACCTTGTAATTTTCTTTTTTAGGACTTTTCAAGCTTAAATCTCACTTCTTTTGAAAATAAAAGAAAATAATAGACGGAGTTAGAGGTTAACTGACTACTGGAACAATCCAGCTCTATTCATGGATAAGACTGCCAAAAGCAACTGATTGAGAAAGAGAAAGAATCTTTACCTATGCGGCGTGGGGGTGAAAGCAGGTATATTACTAATATATCAGACGAGACCTTATCAATATCTTACGTCAAATGAATCTCTTGTCGATAGACGATTGCTACAGTAATACATTTAGAGACAGAGAAGGTTTTTGACAAATTCATCAAAAAAATGCTGATAAAATGTATTTGGATGCTGAGAAAACAACCATGGTGACAGGTAGCTTTGAGACTCAATTGTTATTATCATTTTATTGAGAGCTTTTCCTCGAAGAAGCAAAAAGAAGTTGTAACAAATTTGAATTTGTATTTACGTCTAAACAAGGCAGTTGCCTTAATATGGCTGAAATAAGATCGCAGAAATAATAAGGATGCAAAAACAAACTGGTAGTTAATAAAAAGAAAATGTACGAAACAAAATTCTTATGGCTGTATCCGTTAATGTATGCTTACATAATAGAAGTAATATCTTTTGAATTACAGTAGTCATTTGGAGTTATGAATGATACTTTTACGTTATTTGAAGACTTATTTGCGTGAATTTAAGTTTTTTTGTTTTGTTTTGTTGTTCCTTTGTATTACTAAATAATTTGGCAAGCTCTTAAATATTCATTAAAACTTGCAGAACGTAAATGAAATTTCCTACGTGTAAGGTTTGTGTAGATTTCTAGTACATGAGTGAGTAGTTCAATAGTTGCTATTACTAAAAAACATTATGGTTTCTTAATAAAATAAATGTCGTTAATATATTTTATTTTTTGTATGACAAGAAGAGATTTTATCAAAGTAGGTACAGCTTCAGGAGTAATACTTAGCGTTCCCAAAGTATTTTTCTTTAACAAGAGTCGCGTTTATAACCAAAATAAAACGTGGGCATTTCTTATTCATTTAAGTGTAAATATGTGGAAGAATTATTACTCAGAATTGCAATTTAGTGAATCTTTATGGAATGAGGCATTAAATAAAATGGTTGAGTCAGGTATAACCACTGTAGTAATTGATCTTGGTGATGGCGTCAGATATGAAAGTCATCCAGAGATAGCGGTAAGGGGTGCTTGGACAACAGAAAAGTTATCGAAGGAAATTGCCAAAATACGTAGAATGGGACTTGAACCCATTCCTAAACTAAATTTTTCTACATGTCATGATGAATGGTTGGGTAGATATGGAAAAGCTGTTTCTAGTGAAGAATATTACAAGGTTTGCAAGAACCTTATAAAAGAAGTCAGTTTTTTGTTTAATAAACCTAGATTCTTTCACTTGGGAATGGACGAAGAAACCCAAGAAGAGCAAAAGGAATACGACTTAATTGTAATAAGACAGGGTGCACAATATTGGGGGGATATGTATTTTCTGTTAGGTGAAGTTTTAAAAAATGGTGCTCGTCCATGGATTTGGCAAGATTATGTTAGAACCAGCGCAGAAGAACTCTCTAAAATGATGCCAAGATATGTAGTACAAAGCAATTGGTACAATCGTAATAATTTTGATCCCGAAACAAATATCTCAATAAAAGCTTATCAACTATTAGAGTCTTTAGGATATGATCAAATACCAGGTGGAAGCAATTATTATGAAGGAACTGATACAAATATTCTGAACAATGTCAAATTCTGTACGGAGAATATCTCAGATGAAAGACTTATGGGATTTATTCAATCTTCATGGCGTTTTACCACTAATGAAAACAGAAGTGCAATCTTGAAAGCAATCGAATTGATGGGAGAAGCGAAGTTATGGTATGAAAAGAATAAAAGATGAAAAAAACTTAAATGATTTAGTATGGTAAAACTCACATTATTTTTCCTAGCATTTATGGAACTGTATTAAATGTAAAAAATAACTTAAAATTTTATAAGAATGAAAGTAAGATACTTAAGACACCTATTTGCTCTATTTTTCCTTTTTGTCAGTTTTAATGCTTTCTCTCAAAACAAAACTTTTGAGGGAAAGGTTTTGGATAACAATAATGAGCCATTACCAGGTGCATCGGTAATAGTTGAAGGGACAACAAGGGGAGTAACAACCGACTTGGACGGAGTTTTTAGGATTGAAGTAAGAAGCTCTGATCATCTTGTAATTTCTTTTATAGGGATGAAGTCAGAAACAATAGCTGTCGGGAATCAACAGAGTGTTGTCATTGTTTTACAACCACAAACAAGTGAGCTTGAGGAGGTTACTGTTGTTGCCTACGGAACTCAAAAAAAAGAAAGTGTTATAGGTGCTATTACTACTGTAAAAATAGATGAAATAAAAATGCCTGTAGGAAGAATAAGCAATACTTTAGCTGGGCAAATGGCAGGTATTGTTTCTGTTCAAGCTACGGGAGAACCTGGTGTAGGATCTAACTTTTGGATAAGAGGAATAAGTACTTTCGGTGCTAACAGTACACCTTTGATATTGGTAGATGGAATTGAAAGACCCTTGGATTTGGTCGATTTTGAAGATATCGCTTCGCTTTCAATTTTAAAAGATGCTACAGCAACTGCAGTATACGGTGTCAGAGGTGCAAACGGTATCGTTTTAATCACAACAAAGAGGGGGCGTGAAAGTGCTAAACCTATAGTAACTGCGAAGATTGATTATGGCATTTTATATCCTGTCGTTCTGCCAAAATTAGCGAATACTGAGCAATGGATAGATTATTACAATGACATAATATTTGATAGCACTGGTCAATTAGCATTTCAAGAATATCAAAGAAATAACTTTTTGGATGGATCTGACCCTGATTTATATCCGAGCATAGATTGGATGAAAACTGTTTTTAAAAATAGTAGTCCTAATCAAAGAGTTAATATTAGTGTAGCAGGTGGCGGAAGCGTAATAAAATACTATGTAGCAGGATCCTATTATACTGAAAATGGCATTTTTAATCCTGTAGTAACTGAATATAACCCCTCTATGCGTTATAGCAGATTTAATTTTAGATCGAACATTGATATTGATTTAACGACTTCGACGAAAATAGCACTGAATTTATCCAATCAATATGAGACTAAAAACAGACTTGGCACAGATTTATCAACAATGTGGTCAATGGTTTTTAGTACAACACCCGTAGCAACTCCTCCGATATTCTCGGATGGAACTTATGCTCAGCCTTTAGTTGGATTAAATCCTTATTATGCATTAAACAATACCGGATTTTCTCAAGATTTTAATAATACCACACAATCCTTAGTAAGTTTAACACAAGATTTTTCAAGTTTTATTAATGGATTGAAAGCTGATATACGATTTTCTTGGGATGCAGTGAACGCGAGTACTCTAGATAAGAGGAAAACACCGGCAACCTATTATGCGTCAGGTCGCGATGATGATGGGCAATTGATCTTTCATAAAAACAAAGATGGGAGTGATTATCTATCGCTTTCACGCTCGAACTCTGGTAATAGAACTACCAATCTAGAAGCTTCATTAACATATGATAATGTGTTATATGATGTTCATCGTTTAGGAGGTTTATTTTTGTTTAGTATGAGAGAGCATACCAATAATTTTCCGGGTAACTATATTGCAGCTTTCCCTTATCGAAATATTGGTATTGCAGGGAGGCTAACTTACTCTTATAGAGATGTCTATTTTGTAGAGGGGAATTTTGGTTATAACGGATCAGAAAATTTTGCTCCAGCACATAGATTCGGTTTTTTTCCTTCGATTGCATTAGGTTATTTAATTAGTAATGAAAAATATTTCCAAGATTTATTGCCAGTTATAGATTTGCTTAAGATAAAAGGATCATATGGTATGATAGGAAACGATCAGATTGGAGGAAACAGAAGATTCGCTTTTAATTCTGAAATGACATCAACAGGTTCATTTTACTTTGGAAGTACTGGCCAGAATTATCTTTCAGGTATAGCTACTGGATATCCTGGTAATCCGTTTGTTTCTTGGGAATCTTCTACTAAAAAAAACATTGGATTAGAAATAGGCTTCTTTAATAAACTGAAAATACAAGCGGATTATTTTTCTGATTTGCGTGATGGTATATATATCCAGCAAGAAAGTGTTCCATCTGTTGTTGGAATGAATGTTACTCAATATGTCAATCTTGGTAAAATGGAAAATAAAGGCATAGATGCTTCTTTAGAATATACACAAACCTATAATGAGTTAACTATTTCTGCTCGTGCTAATTACACTTTCAATAGAAACAAAATATTATATGATGATAGACCAACCCCTATTTATCCATACCAAGAGCGTGTTAATCAACCATATGGGCAACATACTGGATATATAGCTTTAGGACTATTTGAATCGGAGGATGAAATTAAAAACAGTCCGACCCAGACATTTGACAATCCTGTACCAGGAGATATTAAATATAAAGATATTAATGGTGATGGGATTATAAGCCAATATGATATGGTTGCGATAGGATACAGTACCATACCTCAGATTAACTATGGATTTGGTACGAGTCTGATATGGAAAGGATTTGATCTCTCACTTTTTTTCCATGGTGTTGATAATGTTTCTAGAATGATTACAGGTGATCCAATTCGGGGAGCGAGTGCAAGTATATTAGTAAATGGACAAATTTACGCTGATGTAGCAGAAAACAGATGGACAATTAGGAATCCAGACCCAAATGCAAGATATCCTCGTTTATCCACTGTAACTAAAGAAAACAATAAACAACCTTCTACATTTTGGTTGCGAGACATGAGTTTTCTTCGACTGAAGAATGCTGAATTTGGTTATACACTTCCTACAGCTATCTCTAAAAGACTTCATTCTACTGCAATTAGATTTTATGTGCAAGGGGTTAATTTATTAACATTAAGTAATTTCAAGTTATGGGATCCAGAATTATCAACAGGAAGTGGAGCAATCTATCCACAAATGAGTACAATTAGTTTAGGTCTTAATCTTAATTTTTAACAATTATGACAACAATAAGTAACGTATTAAAAATAATTTTTATAAGTCTTCTATTATTTGTTTTCATATTGACTTCCTGTAATGACTATTTAAATGTGGAATTGCAGGATCAAATGACTTTAGAGGAAGTTTTTGATAAAAGACAAACTACTGAACGCTATCTGGCACAAATTTACGGACGGTTGCCACGATATGATGAATTGCAATGGTATACGGAGGGTTCTGTGGTTCCAAGGAGTGATGAGGCTCTATATAATTGGTTGTCTGGAGCTTGGATAGCTTTTCGTAATGGGAATTATGGGCCTGCAACAAATACCTTGTTTGAGAACTGGCGCGGATTTTATGTCGGGATTAGAGAAGCTACAATCTTTATGCAAAATGCAGATCTTAATACTGAACTTCCTAAGGGTACCATAGAGACAATGAAAGCCGAAGCTCGCTTTTTAAGAGCGTTCTTTTATTTTTTGCTATTTAAGCAATATGGTCCAGTGTATGTTTGGGGTGATCGAATGCCGGATTTTACTGTAAGACCTGAAGAAATTGATAGACATTCTGTGGATGTTAATATAGATTTTATGGTGTCCGAAATAGATAAAGCTGTTGAAAATTTGCCTTTAAATATAACAGAACCCACTTGGTATGGACGTGTAACTAAGGGAGCTGCGATGGCTACGAAATCTAGAATAACATTGTATGCTGCTAGGCCTTTATTTAATGGGACAGAACTTTATAAGGGAATGAGAAACTATTATGGAGACTTTATTTTCCCTCAAAATCAAAATTCTAACAAATGGGAAATTGCAGCAAAAGCAGCAAAAGATGTGATTGATTTGAATAATTATAATCTTTACACTGATAATAACGAAAAAGATGAATTCCGCAAGGCTATTAAATCCTACCAAGGTGTATGGTTTGACAAATGGAATGATGAGGTAATTTGGGGGGTTTGGTGTAATAGTGCTATGCATATTAATGTCAGATGCTCACCTCCTAACGTCGTGGTACCGGGTTATGGAGGTTTTTCACCATCTTTAAAGTTAGTTGACACATATCCAATGGCGGAATCTGGAAGATATCCAGTAACAGGTTACTTTGAAAATGGACAACCTATTATTGATCCTCTTTCGGGATATTCAGATACAGGTTTTACTGATCAGTACATACATCCATTAGATACTTTTGCTTTGATAAAAGCACATAATAGTTGCGTTGGACGAGATGCTCGATTCTATGCCTCTGTATTAGCAAATGGTATGTACTGGATTAATACGTACAGAGGAAAAAAAATAGTTACCTTTTATCAAGGAGGAACGTCATCTTATAAAGCATCAGGGGATGCCGTAAGGACTGGTTACTTATGGAGGAGATTTACCGATCCAGCAAATGATACAGAGAGTTCAAAGTGGGGGCAATTTGCGTGGCCTATTTTTAGATTAGCCGAAATTTATCTTAACTATGCCGAGGCATGCAACGAAAAACCGAACAGGGATGAAAAAGAAGCCTTACTTTATTTTAATAAAGTTCGTAGCCGAAGCGGGTTAAATAATATTGAAGAAGCTTATCCTGAAGTTATTGGAAATAAGGACTTATTCCGAAAATTACTTCAAAAAGAAAGAATGGTTGAGTTGTCCTTCGAATCGCATAGATACTACGATAGTCGGACTTGGATGATAGCCTTAGAAGAAGAAAATACTAGGGATTTTACACGGAATGTGATAGCTAGAAATTATGAAGATTCGTGGCAAAGAACAGATCAAGTTATGCCAGGTAGACTTGTGTGTGAACCCAAGCATCTTTTATTTCCAATACACCAAGCAATACTTAGTGAAATGGTGAATTTTACTCAAAATTATGGATGGTAATATTTTTTTTATAAGATATGAAAACGAAAATAACTAATGTTTTTCTCATAGCGCTAATGTTATTTCTTATTAGCTGCGATGAAGATTATCGATTAAATAATATGGTTGATGATCAAGTATATTTGTTAAAGTCGGGAATTACAACCGAAAAAATGTTTCTCGTGGACAATTACTTATATGACGTTTTTGTAATAAAAAGTGGCGTCGGACAACAAGCCGTTGATTTGGAGTTACGAATTAATCCAAATTTATTAAATCAATATAATGATGATTCAAAAACAGATTATTTGTTATTGCCTGAAAACTTTTATTCAATAAAAAAGAGAAATGTACAAATGCAAGTTGATGACTACAAAAGCAGTTTTCAAATTCAATTTGATCTGCCTAAGATATTAGACCTTCAACAAGGTACAGGTAAGCAATATATTTTGCCTTGTGAAATAAAAGTATTAAATTCAACTGTGAAAATAGCTGATTCCACCAAATCTTATTCTCTTATTTTACCTGTGATAGAAAAGCCTTATATTGAATTCAATGTTAATCAATATTCAGATATTTCAAAAAACCTTTTATCCAGTTTAAGATTAGAAGTTAGTCATAAATATTCTGGCGATATTGAAAGATATTATACGAAGATAAGCACAAATTTTCCTAATGAGGAAAATATCAGTTTTAAAGTAGAAGTAGATCCTATGTTAATAGATGAACATAATCTAAGAAATCAAACATCATACAAATTACTCCCGGAAAGAGCTTATGATTTAATTGAGGAAGAATGGATAATTAAAAAGAATTTTAATTATCAACCATTAGGATTCCGAATAATTAAAGAAGGATTGTACGATCAAAAAGACCCTTTATATGACGAGTACATGCTTCCACTTCGCATATCTTTTGTATCTCAGTATGAAATAAATGAGCAGCAATCTGTATTATTGATACCTATTACTTTTCAACCAATAAAATTAGATAGAACAAACTGGGAAGTTATTGAATGGAATTCTTGTATAGTAGAAGAACCACAATATACAACAAATACGAGTACGCCTGATAAAATGTTTGATGGGAGTGTTGCTACTTGGTGGGCCTCTAGATGGGATAATCCTAATCCGTTGCCGTATTATCATATAATAGATATGAAAAAAGAATACAATATTAATAGAGTAGACATAATTAAGCCCGCAGGTTCTACATGGCGAGGTTATCTCTCAGATGGGTATTTTGAAATCAGCTCAGATAATGTTACATGGAGAAAGCTCGCTGATTGGAGTATAGATAAAAATGTGACGCGCGAACATCGTTTTGCAGTTAAAAGATCTACGGCAAGATATATTAAATTTGTAATAACCCATGCTTTCTCTTATAAGGGAGAAGGTTCTCAAATCAATGTTGCTGAGTTTGTTGTATGGGGGGATTAAAGTTATTATTATACGATATGAAGTTCTTTTTTGCATCTTTATTGAGAATATGCTACTTATCGGAACCATAAGTACAACACAAGATATTTCTTCTTTTTTAAACAAAAGAATTCCTCGAGGCTTGCCCCGAGGCTGTTCATTAGAAAAACAATTTGTAAATTTATATTAAAATGAAAAGAATTTTATTTGTGTGTGTTTTCACAGCTTTATTATGCTCGTGTAATTATATGTTTGCACCATCTCAAAAATTGCCAAAAAACTCCGCCTTGACTCAAGAAATTTTTTCCATTGAGAAAAATGGCTATTACCTTGTATGGGAAGACAACTTTGATGGAAATGAACTTGATACAACAAAATGGCGCCATCGCGCTACAGGTCGCCTTCGTATAGGGTATAATGACCCTAAAATGGTGAAAGTTATAGATGGGAATTTATTGTTGATGTATGATATACGAAAAGATAGTATACTTGTAGGAGCAATTGGAACTGAACCTACCTATATGAGCACTTATGGATATTTCGAGTGTAGAGCAATAGTACAAAAAAGTTTAGGCCCATGGGCAGCATTTTGGTTGCAATCTCCGTTAATATCTCAAGGGGAAGATCCTGCAAAATATGGGGCGGAAGTAGATATTTTCGAATATGAGCAAGACTTAGGAGATACAATGACTCATACTGTACACTGGGCTTACGGACCAAATCAAAAATCTATTGGGCGAAAGGATAGTTATTTGGAGGGGCTATCAGAAGGTTTTCATACATATGCATTGGAGTGGACTCCAGAAAAATATGCTTTTTATATTGATGGTTTAAAATTTCATGAGGTAAAAGAAGGATTATCTCATGTTGATCAATATATGATTTTAAATATGAATCTTCCCCGAACATTAGAAAAATTAAAAAAAGCATGTGCTCCAGACACTTTCATTGTTGACTATGTAAGAGTTTATAAAAAAAAAATCACTCTTAACTGACTAAAAATCAATTTTGACGGTTTAGATTTTTAATTATATGAATACCCGCATTTTTGCCTGATGGCTTGAATTGAAAATCGGCGGAGCCAAAGGCGGAAAACTCGCCTGCCGGCAGGCAGGTGCCGCCAATTCTCCGCATAGTGAGATTTGAGACGGAGGATTAGATGTAGGTGGGATTTTTGCGGAAAATATATAATCCAGAAGAGAATTAATTTTTGCTCTATACTCCACAAACAAACAGCAAAAAGGAGTGCCTGTAAAAAATGTTGACAACCTTTTTTGGGGGGAGAATGAAAGTTTAAAATATTTCTTCGACTACTTTGTTAAAATAATCAATAGATTCTTTAATTTCGGGTAAATTGTTTTCCCAATTAGCCTCATATTCAATAGTAAAATAACCTTTGAAGTTCTGTCTTTTCAGCTCTTCGAGCATCCCTTTTACATTCTCAGCACACCGGTTCCCCAAACCACGTCTTCTAAAGCGCTTTCAGCACCTTCGGGGGCAATGTCTTTGAAGTGCATCGCTATGAGTCTGCCTTTTAATTGCTGCAGAGCGGATATCGGGTCTATTCCCATTCTCTTGAAATGACCGACATCGGCACTGGAGCTTAATAAAGCATCTCTTTGACCGATATTTTCCAGCAAGATTTCGGGTTTCCAATACGAATTTTCATTCGGGTGATTGTGAGTGGCTACTTTTATTCCGTATTGTTTGGCGAGATTTTCTATAACATCCCAGTCTCCGCGAGCCGGCTCGGCGCTGATAAACTCCATCTCCATATTCTTGGCGAACGAAAACACTTTTTCCCATTCATCGCTCGAGGAAGTCCAAACGCCGGAAGACACGATTTTTATACCTTTCGACTTTGCCAGTTCTTTCAATTGTTTCTGTTGTTCGGGAGTGAGACTGTAGCCGAAAATGGCATCGCCAAAATCGCCTCCCATCTTTTGCCCCGGATAAATTTCAATGTATTTCAACCCGAGTTCTTGGGTTTTATCTAAAGCTTCGACTGCCGAAAATAGGTGAAATGTGTAAGATTGCATAGATAGTTTCCATCCATGCTTCTCGGCTTTTGACTCCGGCTTGCCGGATGAGCAACTGATAATGAGCGCCGTTAGCGCTATAATAATAAAGGATAAGTTTGTTTTTTTCATATTTAACGTGAGTTCGACCTAAGCAACACTTACTTTATATTCATCAATGATATCTATGTTCGTGTTAATTGATGGTTTTTTATCAAAAAATGAATATGCCGCCAGTGCAGATAATATGTTGATAATAAAGTTATCAAAACTTCTGTGACGAGTGTGTTCTATTTGACAAATGTTTTTCAACTCATCATTTACAGTTTCTATTAGAGCCCTTTTTCGCAGCATAATTCTGTCATGCAGAAGCATCAAGGCATTTTTCATATTTTTCCTGAATTTGGTGATTAAATGTACACCATCGACAAAAAGCTGTTCAAACAAATCTTTACTGATATACCCCTTGTCGCCAAAGAGTTTGCCGAAAATACGTTTGTGCAAATCCATACTTTTGAGCGGTTCTCTGTCATCCACATTACCCGGAGTAAGAATAAAATCTAAAACTTCACCTTTATCATTGATTATCAGATGCAATTTAAAACCATAAAACCAGCCCAGAGAGCATTGTCCTTTCTGAGCAATATCTTTAAATGTTTTGTGTTGTTTCTCTCTTTTAATGTGGCAACTGCGAATGGGTGTGGAATCAATAAATGAGATGCCGGTGCATTTGCCCAAACACATCATTTTAACGAAGATTGCCAAAGGGACACCCACCGTTCGCTGTAATTCTACAAAACGGTTGTAGGAAACGGTTTGTGGAAAATCTTTCTGCATATGCTTTTGAACATAAAAGATATAAAAGCTTTTTAGGTTCTTGAACGATGCGCTGTGAAACAAAATTAAAATCGTCATTACTTCGCTGCGAGACATTGCAAATTTGCGGTTTCTTTTCTTTGTTTGGGCATCTTGCAATGAGTGTTCTTGAATGATTTTGTCAAATTCTTTAAAAAACTCGTCGATTATGAAATAAATTTCAGTAACTTTATGGTCAGGAATCATAGCGGAATTATGTAGTATTTATTTATTATTCAACTACTTAAAGATACTGCTTTTTCTGCTATATTCCTAATTTTTAATCACTTTTCTTACATCGAACTCACGTTATTTATTATAACATAACAGATTAATAAACTTGATTCAGAGTCAGATTTGATTTACTAATATCTCAAACAGAAAACAAATGTAAAATCCAACATCATCATTAATTATCACAAATCGGATAATCTTTTGCTAAAATCTTGCCAAAAGAGGAGGTAGAATTCTCGCGTTTCGTTATCGATAACGAACTTTTCTTCGGGTGAAACGATAAATTCGCGGCCTTCTTCGTACAGCGCCGCGAAATCGGTGTGAAACTGAATGCCGTACACGTTTTTATAGTGGGTGTGTTGTAATGCTTCCACCACTTTTCCGTCCATTGAGGTGGCGGCAATCTTAAAGCCTTTCCCTATTTTCTTCGGTGCCTGATGATGCACGCTGGCGACTACGGAATTAGGATGTTGAAGTCCGAAATCGAGAAAACTGCCCTTGTTAATTTTTATGGGATGAAAATGGATGTACGTGTATTGGGTTTCGTTGTCCACCCTGTCCCAATAGTTTTTGTGTTGTTGGTCTTTGGGTTGACTTAAAACACTTTGGTAAGTGGTTTTTCCGTAAATCTGATACGGAATATCCTGATACAACGAACCGCCGCTTGCCACATTCATCTCCTGCATGCCGAGGCAGATTCCAAGAATGGGGAAATCGGGTTTTTTATCCAATAGCGGTTTGAAATTGGGGTTTTGCGAACCGCCGATAAGGTGAAACAGAAACGATAACTCCCAATTTTTACCACCCGAAATCAGCTCGGTTGTCAGAAACGTTTCTTCGCCGTAAACGGAAGGCGGAATATCGTCTCCGCCGAAAAGAATTATCGCGTCTATTTCATCAAAGATATCCGAAAATTCCTGAGAGCAGCCGTTTTCCATAAAAAGACTGTCTATGGAGATGGTGCCTTCTATTTTTCGGAGTGTTATGTTTTGGTAACTGTTCTTTAGGATAAAATCTTCGGAAGCGACGGACGATGACTGCGATTGATGATATATGCCGACAAGCGCGATACTGTCTGCCTGCAAATAGCCTTTGTTGATGAGGTTTATCGCGTTCCTCAAATTCCCGGCGGTGGGATTTACGATTCCAAGACGGGTTATTCTTTTTGTCTGCGCGCAAGCGACACACAAACTAAAAATTAAGAGGATAAATAGAAAAATTCGTTTCATTGGAAATTATATTACTGTTTTATTGCACAACTTGACACGGATGAAATACCTCTTGATTATCTGTGATATACTGCTGAATACTTACCCTTTAGGCGCTTTTTCATTCGGGTATTTTTCATGAAACCCTTGCCAGTAATCTCTCACAGTGGACTTCATCTCTTTGTGTAACAAAAGAATGCCTATCAAGTTCGGTACAGTCATGAAAACTACTGTAATAAGTGATAGGTACCAAATAATGGTAGTGTCCACAAACGATGCTAAGAAAAAAGCGATTACGTAGATAATACGATAGGGCATTACAAACTTTGTTCCCAACAAAAAAGTGATGGAACGACCGCCATAGTACGACCAGGCAAGTGCGGTTGAAAACGCGAAAAGCAACAACCCGATAGCCACGATATACTGTCCCCAATTGCCGAAAAAACTACGCGTAAAAGCTACGGTAGTGAGCGGGGCGCTATGAATCAAGGATTTGCCGGTAAACTTCAGTTTTTGCGATGGATTTATCTTTCCGCCCGAAACGATGATCTCGCCGGTGAAAAGTGTGTTGTTGTTCGAAACAATAATATCTTCCGCCAACGAGCGGGCGTGAATAATTGAAACATCGTTTGTTATTTTTCCTTGCTCCACCTGTAAGTTTCCGCTAAAAACCTCCACTTTCTCTCCGATATTCAGGTGTTTACGCAGTATTTCGGCTTGAGTTTTGTCGGTGTCGTCGTATTTATGTGCCAGCACTTCAATATCGGTGAGTTGAAACTGGTTGGACAGCTTCTCGTTCCAAACCCCGGAGGAGAGCAACACCAATCCTGTTAAAAAACAAATGATAAGCGTATCGATAAATGGCTCAAGAATAGCCACAACGCCTTCGGAAACAGGTTCGTGTGCTTTTGCCGACGCGTGCGCTATCGGAGCTGAGCCTTGCCCCGCTTCGTTGGAGAACAACCCGCGATTAACGCCGTTGTTGAAGGCATACGCGAATCCCGCACCCAGAAATCCTCCAACTGCCGCTGTTCCCGAAAAAATATTAGCGAAAACAGAGGTAAACGAAGGAATAATATTTTGATAATTGAAAAATATTACTGCCAGAGCTCCAATGAGATACAGAACGGCCATGAAAGGCACCAACTTTTCGGTAACTTTTGCAATCCGCTTAATCCCGCCGATAATGATTAATCCCATAATTGAGGCCAAAACAGCGCCGGTAACTATGTGTTTTACTCCAAAGGTAGCAAATATCGAGTTTGATATACTGTTTATTTGCGGTAAACTGCCGGTTCCGAACGACGAAAGAATTGCCGCGCATGCAAAAAAGACGCCCATCCATTTTCCGGTATGGAGAGTTTTTCCGTTTTTAAGGCGGATGTTAAGGCGCTTTTTCATGTAGTACATGGGACCTCCCGAAACTTGTCCCTTTGAGTCGAAATCGCGGTATTTGTGCGATAAAGTCACTTCCACAAATTTAGTACACATGCCGATGAATGCCGAGAAAAGCATCCAGAATAACGCCGCGGGGCCTCCCAGGTAAATGGCGAAAGCCACGCCGGCAATATTTCCTGTACCAACCGTTCCCGATAAGGCGGTTGCTAAAGCCTGAAAATGCGATGTGTCGCCTTTATCCGTTTTTTTATCATATTTTCCCCTCACAACTTTTATGGCATGGCCAAAATAACGGATTTGCGGGAATTTTAGGTAAAAAGTAAAGAATATTCCCGTTCCCAAAAGTAGGAAAATAAACCAATTGTTTCCACCCAAATAGCTGTGGAGGTTGATTAAGAATTCGTTGAGTTGTTGCATTAATTTGTATTCAAGTTGTTGAAACTAACACGACTCTTTCGTTCGATTTTTTTACTAAGTCATCAAAAAACGATTTTACCCGTCCATATTCTTCCGGCTGATATATAGCTTTCTTAAAAGCGTAACTCATTGAGATTAAGACAACACCGGCGGACTCTGTGGCCGTGTATTTCAGTTGAAAAAGCTCGTTGTTAATATCCACGTTTTGCGGAATGAATTCCGTTTTAAAACCCTCGGGTAACATTAATCGGTACTCGAATTGTTCTCGTTTTTTAAACACAAAATCAAGGGGATAAGAACGCTCTTTCTCCTTCAACGGGTTTTGCGAAATAACTTCGCTCAGAAAAGGCGCAATGTATATTTTACCGTTTACAAAATCGGGTTTGTATTTGCTTTGGTAAGTAAGAATTTGTGCGCGGTTTCGCTTCAGCGGGTCTTTTACGAACAGCGTGCTGTCGATAAGTTCAATATTTTGACGCTCAAACAATCCTTTTAAATCGCCTTTTCTGTCGATATACATTTTTTTGAATCTCACGGCATCGTACTCGGTCATAACTTTGGATACATTAACCAAGACTTCGGTTGAATTGACCGCATTCATGACTAAATTGGTTGAGGTTGACGTCGAAAAAACGGGTTCAGTGTTTATCCACATCGGATTTTTCTTGTCGATAATCAATCCGGCATCATTAATACATTTTTCGGGTATTCTCGTGTTCTGAGTGAGAGGTTCCGTCGCGTCGGACAGTACATTTTTGCCATCTACTTTCGATAGAATTAGCACGTAATCGAAAAAATGGAGAAACGGGTAGTCAATTTTTATTTTTCCGTTGCTCCGGGTGCTCACAAGCATCGGGTAACTTTCTATTCCGGCGGCATTGAGCAGGCCGATGGTGAACAGATTTATATCGGCTGCATTGCCGTTTTTTTCTGCCGAAAGCTTTTCGGGAGTTTTTGAAGTGTAAATACCGCGTTGATTG
This sequence comes from uncultured Petrimonas sp., assembly GCA_964557135.1. Lineage (GTDB taxonomy): Bacteria > Bacteroidota > Bacteroidia > Bacteroidales > Dysgonomonadaceae > Petrimonas. The sequence goes on from CAZKZB010000009.1 coordinate 53,607, forward strand.
TTCCAAACGTAGTTGTTTTTTACGTGCTCGATGATGAAATCAAACTTCTCGGCATCTGTTTTATTTGATAGTTCTTTCAGGTCGATGATTTTTTCGGCTTCTTTTTGCGATTTAGTTAAAAATTTACCGAAGTTGTCGTTACCGTCGAGTTCCTTAATTAAATTTTCCCATGTACTCATCACTTGTTGAACTCCTCCGTGCGGATGATTCACCTTGCTTAATTGAAAGCTGAGTTTGGCTATGTAATCATCGACTGAAGAGATGAAATCCTCGCTCTTGAAAGCCGGAATGTCTTTTCGTACGAATTTGTATTTCAGATCGTGATACTTGACGTTAGCGAAAAATTTCTCGTTCATCCGGTCTTCCGTACTTGTTATTTCAATATCGTCTTTGGTAGTACCTTGCAGCAAATAGGAATACTCGTAGAAAGGGATCATCGCGATATTGTATTCGCTGTAAATTACCGGAATTCGCCACTGAAAATACCAGTCTCGTTGATGAAACACGTATTGCGAATTTATTTTATACTGATACTCAATGATCGATCCGGGTTTTATGTTTGGTACGGCAAATTTTCTGATGTTCCAGGAATTATTTACTTTCTCGGTGTACGTGTTTTGGAGATCGAGCGGTGTTGTTACAATTCTTCCATTTTCAAAAGTGTAAGAAATGGCCTCAAGGTCATAAATCTTTTCGTATATCTCTCCTTGCTGATAGAAGGGTATTTGTATTTCTGCCCATTTCGACCCCGATTCCGAGAAAATTTTAATTCGGGTGGTTTTTTCGTAAATTACCTCAAACCCTCTGTTCGATGAAATAAAATGTGACTTTCCGATGTCGAAAAGTACTACCGCTTCCGCGTCCGGATCGTTGGGGTAGCCTTCCATCTTAAATTCATCGAGTGAAACTTTGCGAAATTCTCTCGAAAAGTTTTGCGCTTGAAGCGAACAAAACAACGAGATAAAAACAGAAGTCAGAAACACGTATCTTTTCATGAGTTTTGTTTAGTTAAAGTGAAAACGGCGCTGTTTTGCGCGTTTTTTATTTTTTCCAAAAACAGATAAAAATCATTATAATCGTCACTTTTGTAATAACCGGAATTAAGGAAAAGTGTTTTAATAACTGTTATAGAGTTGTTTGCGTATTCGTAATTGGTTTTGTAGTAACCATATTTGCTTTCGATAAATTGGTTGTTAAGACGGTTACCGGGTGCAAATCCCGACGGAAAACGATAGGTAACGGTGTCTGTTTCGTAAACCGGATAATTCATTTGTACCGGAAGTTTACGTTCGTCCGGCTTTTCCAGTGGAGGTAGTTTGAAACCCATGTGGGGAACTATGATGTCGTTTCCATATACATTGTGAACATGGGTTGAGCGGGTTGAATAGTTGAGCTGCACAAAGCAATCGTCTCTTTCTTTTTTAATAATTTCGTACGCGAGTAACTCCTCTTTTCCGCCCGCAATATAATCTTGAATAACTTTTCGTTGTTCATTTTTCGATACCAGCGCGTCTATGCTGTTCAGCATTTCAAATGTTTTTCCCCGGTAAATATTTTGATAGGATAACTCGGCCGTTTCATTTTCTGACAGATTAATAGAAATGTTGCGTGTTGAGTGAACTTGCTCTTTTCCTAATGAAGGAGTACGAACAAACGAACTGTTGTTGTAGTCAATCACGAAAGCGTCTCGGTCTTGCGAAAAAGTTCCCAGGTAGTTAAAGGGGCCTTTGCTGGTGCAATCGAGCCAGATTGAATCGTTTTCTAACGGAACAAACAGAATTACGTGGTTAAATTGTTGCGAAGGAAAATCTTTATCCACTTCCTGAATAATATCGCCGGCATATACATTCGTGTAATACGCTTTAATTTGGTACAGCTCCAGCAGAGATTTCATATAGTTGGTAAGCGCTTTGCAATCGCCGTATTTGTTTGTAGATACGTACGATGCCGGAAAAGGCTTCAATCCGCCTTTGTCGATTGCTACGTTTATGTAGCGTGTTTCGTTTTGCAGATAGTGATACAGCGCTCTTATTTGTTCCCGCTTATCGGAGATGCCGCGAATAATTTGGTCGGTTTTCTCTTTTTCCCGGTTGGGAATATCGTTCAAGCCTTTCAGCAGTTCAACCTCCCAGTCGCCAAACGAAGTCCAGTCAGTGTGAAAACCCTTTTTATCGTATTTAAAAACATGAGGAACAATTTTCACATACGGCAGAAATTCTCGAATGGGCGGCATCAGCGTCTCTCTGGGAATGAGGTTGGTGTACGACGTTTTCCAAATATATTTTTTTTGTTTTCCGTCTTCCGATATTTCGGGTTCGCTTAAATTGTTTTGCGATATTGATATCGGAAAATTCGAAGGAACGGTTAAGTTGAGCTCTGCCGATAGTGTGGGAATCTGCGGATCGAGAACGGGAATCCAGTAGTCGATATATAAAAACTCCTTCTCTTCTTGTTTATATGAGTAGCAAATCGTGTAGGGATACGTATTGTGGGTTAACGTAAACTCTTTCACCATGTTGTCCTCGAAAAGCGATATCTCGGAAATCTGGCTTTTGTCGGTAATCTCGCCTTTTTTGAGAACTCTGACCGTTTTGCCGGCGCTATCTTTTATATGCGCCTTAAGTTCCTGAATTTTACTTCTTTTTGTGTAAGGAATAGATATGTGGGTGTATCGTTCTGCAAATCTGTCGGTTATTAATATCTCGAAATAATATCTTTTCACCAATGTGTTGTTTTTTGTAATCTCTGTTTCGTTCTTTTGAAAAAGGAGAGAACTCTTTGGAAAAGAAGTTTTGTCGGTATTGGATTGAATTTTACTTGATTCAAGGGGAGTTAAACTCTTGTCTGAAAGGAGCTTGTTGAACGAGGCATTAATAACATCGCTTGTGTTCAACAACACATCCGAAAACTTGTAGGGAGTGTTTTTTTGAAAAAATGCTGCTAAAATCAACAGACTTAAGAAAAAAATATCATATTTTTTCATAATTTGATGCTTCCAATGCCTAATTTCGAGTGCAAAAATAAGCACATTGCTTTAAATAAACACTATTTTGTGTCAAGAAAAGGAAAATAAGCTCTCTTGTTTTTGTCTTATATTGTCTATATTTGCGAAAAATTACTTTCAATCTCACATTATGCGTATTTTTATAAGAGTTTTCGCGATAATTTTGCTGATTACGGTATCAGAGTCTTGTTCGCTGTTCAGTTATCCGGTTTCCACTCAAAAACCGGATAATAACCGGACGTATCAAGTGGATTATCTTTTTGAACACGACGGATGCAAAGTATATCGGTTCTACGATATGGGAAATTATGTCTATTTCACCAATTGCAAAGGCGATGTAATAAGCATCAAAAACGACTCAACATCGAAACGGGTAACGAACTCCGTACGCATTACTTACGACGAAAGCAACTGATTTTTATTAAATAATCGATGGAACAAAAAACAGAAACACAAAAACAGCCGCAAAGGCTTAAGTCGCTGGATGCCCTGAGAGGGTTCGACATGTTTTGGATTATGGGTGCAGAAGAGGTTTTTATTCTCTTAGGCTCCTTAACGGGATTCCCGGTTTTACAATGGTGGGCAAATCAGATGACACATGTCGAGTGGCACGGTTTTCACGCTTACGATATGATTTTTCCGCTATTTCTGTTTATAGCCGGGGTTTCTTTCCCATTCTCTGCAAAGAAACGTTTAAGTACTGATGGGGGGCGCAAGTCACTTTACAGGCACATCTTCAAAAGAGGACTTTTGTTAGTGCTGATAGGGGTCATCTACAACAACGGTGTCAGTTTCGATTTTGCAAATATGCGCTATGCAAGTGTGCTCGGTCGTATCGGGCTGGCTTGGATGTTTGCCGCATTAATTTTTATGAATACCAAAAACGCTAAAATTCGTTTCGTTTGGTTTTGGGCTATTTTAATTTTTTACTGGTTGTTGTTCGTCTTTTTTAGAGCTCCCGATTTGGGCGACCTTGACCATTATTCGATGAATGGAAATATCTCGAGTTATATCGACCGACTTCTTCTTCCCGGGCGATTTTGCTGTTACGAAGTGGGAGACAATGAAGGGTTATTGCCCTTAATTGCCGCTGTTGGAACAGGCTTGTTGGGAATGTTGACCGGAGAATTTTTGATGACCGATAGAAAACCAATGAAAAAAGTGTCGTATTTGACAATTGCCGGAGTTACGCTGTTGGTTATCGGACAACTTTGGGGATTGACTTTCCCTATTAATAAAAATTTGTGGTCAAGTTCTTTTGTGTGCTTCGTTGGTGGATTGAGTATCTTGCTTTTAGCTCTTTTTTATCTTGTCATCGATGTTTGGAAAATCCAAAAATGGGCGTTTTTCTTTGTTGTAATCGGCATGAACCCCATAACCATCTATTTGGCGAATCGGATAATCGGGTGGAGCAATGCTAATAAATTTTTCTTTGGTGGATTTGCTGATTTGTTTCCCGAAGCCTGGGCACCGTTGATTATGGCTGTCGGTTATGTAGCCATCGGATGGGTGTTCTTGTATGTTTTGTATAAAAAGAAAGTTTTTTTGAAAGTATAATACAAATAATTGATTATGAAACAATTGAAATCCTTGCTGACGACCGGTGCCCTCTCTATGGGAGGACTGATGTTCGCGCAGCAATCATCTCAACCCAACGTAGTGTTCATCGTGGCCGACGATCTCGGTTACGGCGATTTAAGTTGTTACGGGCAGGAAAAATTTCAAACGCCCAATATCGACCGCTTGGCGTTAAACGGCACCCGATTTACCCGTTCCTACTCCGGAACTACCGTGAGCGCTCCGTCACGCGCCAGCTTAATGACCGGATTACATACCGGTCACACACCTATTCGCGGCAACAAGGAGATGGCTCCCGAAGGACAGTTCCCTCTTCCCGAAAACACTGTCACACTGTTCACCCTGTTTAAAAACGCCGGTTACGCCACCGGTGCCTTCGGCAAATGGGGATTGGGGCAGCCAGGCTCCGTTGGCGACCCAAATAATCAGGGTGTTGACGAGTTTTACGGCTACAACTGCCAGCTTTTAGCGCACAATTACTATCCGAGCCATTTGTGGCACAATCAAACCAAAATTGAATTTCCCGAAAACGACAACGGGCAATTCGGCGCCTATTCACAGGATTTAATTCAGCAGAAGACACTCGAGTTTATCGACAAACAAAAAGACAATCCGTTTTTTTTGTTCGTTCCCATGGTGCTTCCGCACGCAGAGTTGGTGGTCCCCGAAGACTCCATTATTCAAAAGCTGAGGGGTAAGTATCCCGAAACACCGTATAAAGGAACAGATTCCGGCCCCGCCTTCCGAAAAGGAGGTTATATGTCGCAAGAGTTTCCCCGCGCCACACACGCAGCTATGGTTACACGCATTGATGTGTATGTGGGACAAATTATCCAGAAACTTAAAGAAGCCGGAGTTTACGACAATACGCTCATTATCTTTACCAGCGACAACGGCCCGCATCGTGAAGGTGGCGGCGATCCCAATTTCTTTAACAGCAACGGTATTTATCGTGGCTACAAACGCGACTTGTACGAAGGCGGAATACGGGTTCCCACCATTGTTTCGTGGAAAAATCATATTCCGGCAGGTGCGGAAAATAATTTTGCGTTCGCGTTTTGGGACTACCTGCCCACGTTTGCTGAATTTCTGCGACAGGATGCTCCGAAAAATATCGATGGCGTAAGCGTATTGCCTACTTTTTTAAACCAAGGGATACAAAAAGGCCGTGACTTTTTCTATTTCGAGTTTCAGGAGTTGAACGGAAAACAGGCGGTTATTCAGGGTGATTGGAAATTGCTGCATCAGAATATCCGTCAAAACCCAACGTGGGAACTCTATAATCTGGCATCGGATCCATCTGAAAATCATAATGTCATCTCGCTTTATCCGGAAAAAGCAGAAGAGTTGAAGAAAATCATGCAGTGTGCCAGAGAAGATGATCCGAACTGGAAACTGTTTTAGAAATCAGTTTTTAAACAGTGGCGTTTGAATCTATTTACTTCTCAAAATTGAACAGGGAGTTAAGAATAAGTATTTGCAACAATCAAAATAACTTCTGTGTTAAATTAAAAGATGAAAAAACAAAAGCGCATCGGAGGATGCGCTTTTGTTGTAAATATTCAGTTATTTCTAATCAAAAATTATTTATCCATGCTGCGTAAGCATTCATATAATTTTTCAGGAATTCACGCGTATTTTCATTAATCAGATTTCCGTTTTCGTCGAAAAGAGTGTGGGCACTACCAACATAGGCCTCGGGTTGTTGCATCATGGGAACGTTCAAGAACACCATCGATTGGCGTACGATGTGATTAGCACCAAATCCGCCAATCGCGCTCATCGATACGCTGACAACCGCACCCGGTTTTCCGTTCCAAACATTTTGTCCATATGGTCTTGAACCTACATCGAATGCGTTTTTCAGCGCGCTGGGAACCGAACGGTTGTACTCGGGCGTTACGAATAAGAATCCGTCTGCCGATTTTATTTTTTCACGAAACTCCACATATTCCTTCGGAGGATTTTGATCGATATCTTCGTTATAATGTGGTAAATGTCCGATTTTTACGATTTCTAATTCTAAAGAGTCGGGAGCCAATTGGATAAGTTGATTGGCTACTTTCTTGTTAAATGATTCTTTTCTTAAGCTGCCTACCAATACAGCAATTTTCTTCTTGCTCATAATAAATATAGTTGTTTTTAAGTTAATAATTTTAGGGTGAATTTAAAAAGTGTAGTTTCAACTCTATATTCTGAACAAGGCAAAGCCAAAAAAGTTTTCTTGAACCGTAAACAGCGTTAAGAAATTAACTAAATCTAACCAAATAGATATAGATTTTGAAAATATTAATAGATTGAATATAGATTCTGTTTATTTAATCAGCCCGTTTTTTAAATAGAAATGAACGGTAGTGTCTGGAGGCACGACAATGAGCGAATAATTGCCTTTGGGTGGTTCAACGACATTTAGACTGTTTATCGGTTTTTTGGGATATGATTGGGCAAACTCTTTAAACTTCTCCATATCGAACGGACGTTGAATTTTGAGTGGAATGGAATCTTTGGATATATTGAGTGTGTCAAACGAAAAAATTTTGATAGAGTCTTTTTTCCATCTTTCCAACAGTGAAAGTTCATTCAAAGAATCTGTTCTCAATGTAAACTTAGGTATTTCTTGAGAAATGGCAGACAAACAAATCACCGAAAAGAAAATAGTTGTCAACAAATGCTTTTTCATAAATGCGAGGCTTTAAGTCATAAAACAAAAATAGAAAATAAAACTCACAAAGATGAAAACAGGGTGAGGTTTACTATATTAGACCTTTTTACAAAAACTATTGTTTCACTTTACCGAGCTCATAACTCGTTTTATTGCTTCAAATTCCCTTTCTCCAATGCTATCGTTACGCATTCGTGGAGCAAGTCAGCTACTTTTTTGGGCCCTTTTTCGATTATTTTCAATGTTCTGAAAACGTTGTCGGTAGAAATGGATGCTTCGCGCCAACTGGTGCCGTTGCTGTATGTATTTAGCATCACGGGCATGATTTTATCGATAGCGCAGGCGAAAATGGCATTCGGAGTGGTTTCTTGTTCGAACTCCAACCATAAATCGTACATCTCTTTTCCTTGATCGGAAGGCAGTAGCCCAAATATTTTCCCGGCTGCATCATTTTCCCTCTCGAATTTATCCTGATAACCGTTTTCATCGAAGATAAACGTATCACCGGCGTAAATTTCCACCAAGTCGTGTATGGTTATCATCCTTATGATATGCAGCAAATCGAGTTCCGTTTTGTTGTCGGCATATTCGAAAAAAACTTGCGCTAATAAGATGCTGTGCCAAGAATGTTCGGCAACGTTTTCACGCCGAGAGTCATCAATCAGGAAATTCCGGCGAATAACATTTTTAAGTTTATCCGCTTCGATAATAAAATTGAGTTGTTGTTGAAGTCTTTCGTCCATTTTTTTGTTGCGCGTTACGCGTTTCGTGATAATGAGTTGACTATTGACTGTCCGTTCGGTTGCCGGCTATCGTATGAGTATCAAAGTTATGGACAAGACTCAAACGTTCAAGTAATTGTTCGGTTATCTTTTCCTTTCAAAAAACTTTTTCATCAATCCGGCGCACTCTTCGGCTAAAAGTCCCGATGAAATGGTTGTTTTTGGATGAATTACATCAACGGAGAATTTGGAGAATCCGCGTTTTTCGTCGGCTGCGCCGTAAACAACTCGTGTAAGTTGCGACCAGCCGAGCGCTCCGGCACACATGGGGCAAGGTTCAATGGTAACGTATAGTGTGCAATCGATCAGGTATTTTCCACCCAAAACGTTGGCGGCGGCAGTTATGGCTTGCATTTCGGCATGCGCCGTGACATCGTTTAGCGTTTCCACTAAATTGTGTGCTCGGGCAATAATTCGGTTGTCGGCAACCACAACGGCACCGATGGGTACTTCGTTTTGGTGGAATGCCTTTTGCGCTTCCACCAGTGCTTGGCGCATAAAATATTCGTCGTTAAGCATGTTTGCAGTTGTAAATCCCAAATCCCAAATCCCAAATCCGAAATCCCAAATAGAATTATCTTCTCATCTCGTTTTCCTCGAAAAGAGTAGGATAGTCCATGTCCATATTCTTAAGGATATGATTTATAATGGTTTCTCTGAACCATCGAGAGCGATTGGTGATTTTATATTTCTTTAAATAGAAATTAATTACCTCGTATTCTTCGTCGTTTAGCATAAATTCGGCTTTTTTCGAGCGAGTGGCGGGGCGTCCTTTTAACTTGTACTTTTGGGTTGTTCTCATTTCTTGTCGAAGAATTTATCCGGAAAAATTTCGTAAATCCTTTTCAGATACAAAAAAACAAAATTTTTTAACAAGAAAGAAGAGAATATTGCATAAATTTGTATTTTTAAGCATCAGTTCAGCAAAATATGGCACAACATAACGTGTTAGGCATAAAAGGTGAAGAGGAGGCCGTTCGCTATCTGAAATCGAAAGACTACAAAATTGTCTGTCGTAACTGGAGATTTTATGGCTATGAAATCGATATTGTAGCTGAGAATTCGGAGTTTATTGTTTTTGTGGAAGTCAAGACGAGAACATCCGCGCAGTGGGGAAATCCGGAAGATTTTGTGGGTAAATCTCGAATGCGCAGAATGGTTGATGCCGCCCACCATTTCCTGATTGAAAGAGATATCGATAAACCCGCCCGATTCGATATTATCGGCTTGGTGTGGGATGGAAAACGATTTGAACTGGAACATATCGACGACGCATTTTTGCCGTTTTTATAACATCGCTTATCGGAAATCTATTGAAAATAGAATATGAATGTAGAAGAACTTTACGATTACTGTCTGTCGATTCCGGAAGCCGAGGCCACAACCCCGTTTGACGATGTTACACTGGTGATGAAAGTGTGCGGCAAAATGTTTGCTCTAATTCCGTTAGATGCCGACAGTCTGTCTGTGTCCGTTAAATGCCAGCCCGAAGAAGCGGTGCGCTTACGCGAGAGATACGCTTGCGTAGAACCCGCCTTTCACATGAACAAAACATACTGGAATACCATTTATATAACAGGAGAAATGCCGGATGATGAGCTAAAAAAATGGATTCGCCATTCGGTGGATGAAGTAATCAAAAAGCTCCCCAAAACAAAGCAAAAAGAGTACTATGGAACAGTTAAGTAAAAACAGAAAAACGGTAAGACTGGAAGAAACCGAATCTACCAACTCTTATCTGAAAGATCTTCTGAATACGGAACAGTTGGAAGAAGGTTCGGTGGTAATTTCCGATTTTCAAACGGCCGGACGGGGACAAGCAGGAAACAGTTGGTACTCGGGCAAAGGGGAAAACTTACTTTTCAGCCTGTTGATTTATCCGACGGAAATTGCGGCCAATGAGCAGTTTATAATCTCCCGAATTATTTCGCTGGCGATAAAAAATACGTTAGACCGATTTACTGACGATATTCGTATAAAATGGCCCAATGATATTTATTGGAAAGATAAAAAAATTGCCGGTATCCTTATCGAAAACAGTTTACAAGGAAAAGTGATTGAAAATTCCGTTATCGGAGTGGGGCTTAATCTCAACCAGCAAATTTTCCCCATAGAATTGCCTAATCCGGTTTCGTTGCGCCAAATCACTGCTAACGAATACGATAAAGAATACGTGTTGGATTTATTGTTAAAAGAGTTCTTCCAGTTATACAGAAGCTTACAGCGCGGAGAAAAGCAAGTAATAGAGGATGAATATATGCTCGATTTATATCGGAAAAACGACTATTATTGGTACGAAGACAAAAACGGGCGTTTTCAGGCGAAAATAGACAATATATTGCAGTCGGGACATCTTGTGCTTCGCACGTTAGAAAGCAACGAAGAGCGGATATACGCTTTTAAGGAAGTTGTTTTTTTAGATTAAATAATGCGATGAAAAGAATCCAAAAATTGATTGGAGAAAAATGTTTTTTATCTCCCATGAGTCCCGATGATGCCGAAACTTATGCCCGTTGGCTTAACGATATGGAAGTTGCTCATTATCTGACTTTAGCTACAGGTGTAATCAATATTGAGAATGAGCGAAAGCTTGTGGCGGAGTTAAGCGACAATCACAACTATGGAATTGTGAACAAAGAGACGGATGAGTTGATAGGCACTTGCGGTTTTATTCATGTTGATGCTGTAAACCAAAGTTCTGAAATCGGTATTTTTATCGGAAATAAAGAGTATTGGCACAAGGGATTTGGCTTTGAAGCTATGGCATTATTGATTGATTACGGCTTCAACTATCTTAATTTTCACAATATCTTCTTACAAGTGTACTCTTTCAATGAAAAAGCCATCAACTGTTACCGTAAACTCGGCTTCAAAGATGTCGGACGAAGACGTGAAGCTATTCGCCGAAACAGAAACTATCACGATATCTTGTTTATGGATATTTTACCCGAAGATTTTTACAAAAAATAAAACCAGATAAAAATGAAAAAATACAACAGAATTTTACTCAAGCTCAGCGGAGAATCGCTGACAGGACAAAAAGACTACGGAATTGATGAAACTCGCCTTGCCGAATATGCTCAGCAGATAAAAGATGCCGCTCAAATGGGCGTACAAATCGGAATCGTGATTGGCGGAGGAAATATTTTCCGTGGATTAGCCGGTGCGCAAAAAGGCTTCGACCGCGTTAAAGGCGACCAAATGGGCATGCTTGCCACCGTAATAAACAGCTTGGCATTGAGCTCGGCTTTATCGGCTGTGGGGCAGAAAAACAAAGTATTCACTTCCATTCGAATGGAGCCTGTGGGCGAACTCTACTCTAAGTGGAACGCGATAGAATCGATGCAAAACGGCGAAGTTGCCATTATTGCCGGCGGCACCGGAAACCCGTTTTTTACAACCGATACCGCTTCCGCGCTGCGGGGAGCCGAAATCGAAGCCGATGCCATGTTCAAAGGTACCCGCGTGGACGGTGTTTATACCGCCGATCCCGAAAAGGATCCGTCGGCAACCAAATTTGACCGAATTTCGTTCGACGAGGTGTATAACCGTGGACTGAAAGTAATGGACTTAACCGCTGCTACCATGTGCAAACAAAATAATCTGCCCATCGTAGTTTTCGATATGGATACATTCGGAAATCTGAAAAAGGTGCTTACGGGAGAAAACATCGGGACGGTGGTGCATGTGTGAGAAATTTACGATTCAGAGATTCTTTTACAACGTAAATCTTCGCAACGAAGTGATATGTATTTATTTAAGAGAAAATATTCGAAACTTTTTACTATTTTTGCTTACAAACAACCAAATATAACAATTATGGATATTAATGAAATTAAAAAAGAAACCAAAGAGAAAATGGAGATGACTCTGGAATTTCTCGACGAAACTTTTGCCCGAATTCGTGCCGGAAGGGCTAATGTACGCATTCTCGACGGCGTTAGGGTCGATTATTACGGAAGTCAGGTGCCATTATCGAACGTATCATCGATTTCTACTCCCGATGCAAAAACCATTTTGGTTCAACCGTGGGAGAAGAATATGCTGAAAGTGGTGGAAAAAGCCATTATGGACTCCGATGTGGGAATAACTCCCGAAAATAACGGTGAAGTTATTCGATTGGGAATTCCGCCGCTTACCGAGGAGCGTCGCAAACAATTAGTGAAACAAACCAAACAAGAGTCGGAAGATGCCAAAATCAGTATTCGCAATTCGCGTCGCGAAGCGATTGACGAAGTGAAAAAGGCGGTGAAAGATGGTTTTTCGGAAGACGCGGGAAAAGATGCGGAAAACGAAATTCAAAAAATTCATGACAAATACATCAAACAAATCGACGAAAAATTCACCGAAAAGGAAAAAGAAATCCTGACCGTTTAGTAAGGCCATGAGCGAAGAGCGAGGAGTAGGTTTAGTCATTAAAAATACGGGAAATATTTACCTCGTCAGAACCGACAACGGGGAAGATGTGTCGTGTTATGCTAAAGGTACATTTCGTCTGAAAGGCATACGCAGCACCAGCCCTGTGGTGGTTGGCGATAGAGTTCGGATTGAAAAGAACGTTGACGGTTCGGCGTATATTACCGAAATTGAAGACCGAAAAAACTATATCGTCCGCCGAGCTTCAAATCTCTCTAAGCATTCGCATATTCTGGCAGCTAATATTGATTTGGCGCTGCTTTGTATAACCGTTCGTTTTCCCGAAACCACTACCGTGTTTATCGACCGATTCTTGGTTACGGCAGAGGCGTACAGTGTGCCCGTTCATTTAGTTTTCAACAAGATGGATTTGTACGACGAAGAAGATGCTGCTTACGTGGACGCGCTCATGCACTTGTACCAAACCGTAGGTTACAATTGCATCAAAACATCGGCAGAAACCGGTGAAGGTATGGGTGAAATTGGGAAGTTAACCGACAAGAAAATATCGCTGCTTGCCGGACATTCGGGAGTTGGAAAATCCACTATCGTGAATGCGCTACTGGGAGATTCGGTACGGAAAACGGCCGAAATTTCCGATTATCACGAGATGGGAGTTCACACTACCACTTTTTCCGAAATGATAGAGTTGGAAAACGGTGGTTTTATCATTGATACGCCCGGAATTAAAGGTTTCGGCACTATTGATATGACTGCGGCGGAAGTATCGCATTATTTCCCCGAGATTTTTAAAACTGCGGCGAAATGTCGTTTTTACAACTGCCAACATCTCAACGAACCCGATTGTGCGGTGCTCAAAGCTGTTGAGAATCATTATATCAGCGAGAGTCGTTACTCGTCGTATTTGAATATTCTGGAAGATGTCGACGAGGGAAAATACCGGTAAATTCGCGCTTAACTCGATTTTCACTTTGTGTTTAATGAATATTTCGCTTCGCTGATATTTGTATTCTGTTGTTAAACAACAAGACCATCACGACGAATTACACGAATGTAGTGAGCAAATTACAATTGAAATAATTATGAACAGTGTTCTAATGCTTATTCTCGAAATTCTTTACGCCATAACCATTATCAGTGTGGTTATCGTCGTAATTTCGGAGAACAGAAATCCCATTAAAACACTGTCGTGGGTGATGGTACTTGTGTTTTTACCGTTTGTGGGCTTGGTGCTTTATCTCACTTTTGGACAGGATTTTACAAAAAAACAGGTTATCACCAAACGGATGTACAGCAAGCTCAAAAAACGTCCGTTAGACGAAATAGGTGCGCTCGAAGAATTTGTTTATCCCAAAGAACACGCGAATTTGATTCGCTTGTTGAAAAATCTTGACCATACGCCGCTGCTGGGAGGAAACGATGTTCAGTTCTTTACCGAATGCTCCGATAAATTCGAACATTTGATTCGCGATATTGAGAATGCCCAAGAGCATATCCACATTGAATATTACGCCTTCGATGACGATGAAATAGGGAAGAAAGTTAGAAACGTGCTTGTCGAAAAATCGCTGCAAGGTGTTGAAGTACGCGTAATCTACGATAGTTTTGGTTCGCGCAAGACAAAAAAAGCATTTTTTGAGGAATTTCGAAAAGCCGGAATTGAGGTGGAACCTTTTTTAAAACTTGCACTTCCCAAAATCACATCGCGGTTAAACTATCGCAATCACCGGAAAATCGTAGTTATCGACGGAGAAATCGGTTACATTGGTGGTATGAACGTTGCCGATCGCTATATCGACGGATTTAAGTGGGGAATCTGGCGCGACACTCATGTGCGGATTCAGGGAAAAGGCGTACAAGGGCTTCAATCGATTTTTCTAATCGATTGGTTTTTTGTCAGCCAAACGCTTATTACTTCGAGAAAATATTTTCCGGAGCTTCCGAGTTTCGGGAAAATATCAATGCAAACCGTTAACAGCGGGCCGTTACGCGAGGAGAGAGAAATCTCGCACGGTATTTTGCAAGCCATTTACGATGCGCAAAAAAGTATTTTTATACAAACCCCCTATTTTATTCCTCCCGAATCGTTGCTCGAAGCACTTCAGGCAGCAGCAATCCGAGGGTTGGATGTTCGGGTGATGTTATCCAAAAAATCGGATGTGAAATTGGTGCATTTGGCTACGTTGTCGTTTGTGAAAGAGGCTTTGCAGGCAGGAATAAAAATTTATTTTTACGAAAAAGGATTTTTGCACTCAAAGCTGATGGTTTTCGATGAATCATTAACGCTAATCGGATCGGTAAATTTTGATTCTCGCAGTTTCGAGCACAATTTTGAGGCGGAAGCATTTATTTACGACAACGACGTGGCAAAAGAGGCTATTGAAATTTTTGTTGAAGACCAGCGGTATTCGCAAATCGCTTCGTTGCGTGAGTGGACAAAACGGCCGAAGAAACTTCGGTTTATCGAGTCGTTTATGCGCCTGTTTGCCCCCTTGTTGTAAACTTTCTAATCTTCTCTGAATAGTAGACTTGGAAAGCAGTAACTGACAAAATATTCACCAAAAGAGAATGCTAAATAACAGAACAAGCATAAATAAAACAGAACCCACCAACTCTCTTTCAGGGAATTTAGGGGTCATCAGAATTTACTTAGTCGGCTACATGGGCGTGGGAAAAACCACCGTAGGAAAAAAACTGGCTCAGTTTTTCGATATCGGATTTATAGATTTGGATAAGTTTATCGAAAGCAAGTATCACAAAACGGTACCGGAGCTCTTTTCCGAGCGTGGTGAAAGTGCATTTCGATTGATTGAGCAAAAATCGCTGATGGAGGTTTCGGATATAGAAAACGTGGTAATTTCAACGGGTGGAGGAACCCCCTGTTTTTTCGATAACATAGCACTTATGAATCAGTCCGGAATTACGGTTTATATTCAAGCTGAACCCGAGGAACTGGCAGCTCGTTTACGGGCTTCGAAAACGGTTCGTCCCATAATAGCCGAAAAGCAAAAAGATGAATTGATTTCATTTATAACCAGTCACTTGTCAGAAAGAGAGACGTTCTACAATCAAGCGCACATTGTTTACGAAACCAATCGTTTAATTACCAAAAAAGACATTCATATCACAGTAAACGGCATTGCCGAAGAAATAAAAAAACTGCAAAAATGATACACGAACCATTAAAAAGTACCCAATTTTTTGTTCGCGAAATGTTGCTCAAGGTCGAAAGGCAGAATATTTCGTTGAGTATCGGCATTCCGAAGGAAAATCAAAACGTGGAAAAAAAGCTGGCCATTACTCCCGAAACAACAGCACTGCTCGTTGAATCGGGATATCGGGTTATTGTTGAGTCGGATGCTGGATTGAGCATTAATTATTCCGATCGATATTATTCCGATGCCGGTGCACAAATTGTTCAATCGAAAGCGGAGGTTTTTCAGGCCGATATTATACTGAAGATTTCGCCGCCTACAACTGAGGAAGTTGCTTTGATGAAACCGCGAGGCAGTGTTTTTTCTTTCTTGCAATTGCACTTGCTTTCCTCGGCAACGCTGGAACTGATGGCCGAAAAGCGAATTAATGCGTTGGCTTATGAATTGATTTACGACGATAATCAAACCTGTCCGTTTGTAATTGCTATGAGTGAAATTGAGGGAGCGTGCTCCATTTCCGTGGCATCCGAATTGCTTAGCAATGTTTACGGTGGAAAGGGAATTTTATTGGGTGGCGTACCTGGAATTTCGCCCACCGAAGTGGTCATTATCGGGGCGGGAGTAGCTGGAACAGTGGCTGCGCGTGCGGCGCTTGCGTTGGGCGCAGCGGTAAAAGTTTTCGATAACGATATCAATAAACTGCGAAAAATTCAACACGAATTAGGTCGGCCGATATTTACTTCTACCTTGCAGCCCAATGTGTTGCGAAATGTTTTTCGCTCGGCCGATGTGGTAATTGGCGCCATGCAATATGTAAATAAAACGCACTTGCATCGTATTTCCACCGATTTAATTCGAGAAATGAAAAAAGGCGCGCTCATCATCGATTTGCGTATGGCGCAGGGCGGTTGCTTTGAGACCACTATGGAGGCTTGTTTACCGAATCATCCCACAGTTTTCGAGAAATTCGGCGTGTTGCATTTTTGCGAGTTGAGCCTGACCTCGCGGGTGGCGCGCACGGCATCCATAGCGTTGAGCAATATCTTTATTTCAATGTTTATGGCCATGGCAGATAATGGTGGAGTGGGGCAGTTTGCCCGTTTTGACCGGGGGTTTGCTGCCGGATTTTATATGTTTTCGGGGAAAATGGTTAATTCGTATGTGGCAAACCATTTTAATCTAATGGTAAATGATATCGGATTGTTTTTGCCGGGACTTTAATTGCGACAAGGCGATGGGTATAGAAATAAATATCGCACGTGAAATGTGTCTGTCACGGGTAAAAGCGAGTTTGTCGCAAAGCATTTTACAGTTCTCTCGCCAACTGAATCCACCGAAACTTCGTATTCTTACGAGAAATGTTTTTCCACGCCGACACATCAAACTCAAAACACGCAGCCGATCCCGTAGGCAAGTTATCGAGCCGCACACCGAAATAATTGATAAGTTCGGTAAGTCCGGGATTGTGCCCTACGAGCAGGCAGTAATCGATATCATCGGGAATTTCGGACAATCGCCTCAAAATCTCGTCCGGCCAAGCTAAATAGAGTATGCGATCGCTTTGAATATTCTCCTTTTGATAATCCATACTTCCTGCCGCAATGGTGGCGGTTTGCAACGCACGAACGGCCGATGAAGTTAAAATCAGCTTCGGTACGCCCGATTTCACTTTGATGAAACTTCCTATTTCGGCAGCGTTCCTTTCACCTCGTTCGCTGAGCGGACGATCAAAATCGCCCAAATTGTAATTATCCCACGATGATTTCCCGTGGCGCAGAATTATCAGTTTTTTCATGCTTTCCCTATATTATGGTTGAAAAATCTGCCATTTTATGCTCCTGACAATCCACTCTTAAGTCGGTATTGCTCAATTCTTCATTCAACAAGGCACAAAAAAGAGTATTCTCATCGTCCAAAGGTTGATAATAAGAGCACGTGGTACACATACGAAGAACGGAAATTACTCCTGTTTTGTTTAAATGGCCGATTACTTTTATTAAACTTAGCAACAAGTTTCTTTTATCGTCCGGTTTTAACGCCAAGATAGGCCGATAAATCGCTGCTGCGAAGTCCGATGTTTGCTCGGCCATTTTCTCCCCTTTCTCCGTAAGATTAATGATGTAACTTCGCGAGTCAAGGATTTCGTTTTCTTTAAAAATCAGTTTTTTTTGTTCCAGCGTTTTTATTGTATCGCTAATGGTGGCTTTAGTTACATTAAATTCTTTTGCTAAGTAGCTCACTTTTCTTTTTTCATCGTGTTGAGTGTGTAAAAAAATCAGAATCTGCACCTGAAGCGGCGTAAGAGAGAGTTTTTTACTTTCCTGCCACAACAGTACCCGAAATGCCTGCGATATCCGTTCTAATGAGGCAACTATTTTTCCTTCAAGAGTTTGGTCGGAGTAAAACTGAAGACTGCTCATTCATTTTTATTTTTGTCAGCATCAATCGTGCAATGTCCGATGCTTTTGTTTTTGCTTCATCTGCCTTCTCGCCGGAGAAAAGTTCGTCAACAGTTTCGTGAAAAAGCTTCAACCATTCGGAGAATTCAGCCTCTTTCATCGTTGTGAGTTTGCTTAGGCCGATGTGTACGCGCATCGGATTTCCCGAGAAGCTCTCTTCGTTCAACAACAAACTGCTCCAAAACGAATACATTTTGGGAAGGTGAACGCCCCAGTTTACCCGCACCACATCACTGAAAATAGGGCCTATAATCGGATTAATCATCACTTTCCCATAAAAAGTATCCACCATCAGCTCAATGTCTTTTCTGTTTGTGATATCGTTCATATTTTAAATTTTTTCTTTTAATAACGATATGCCGAAAACAAACAGGCAAACAATCTTCACTATTTCTACCGCAACATAAACGAAGTGAATGCTCGAAGATGCTAAGTTTTTCCCTTGAACAAGTAAATCGGCTCTTTCATTCAAAACGGGCAGGAGCCAAAAGGATTGAAAAATGAGTACTATAGCCGGAATAAACAAGTAGAGAATTCGAATGTTCATAATTTTTGCCTTTCTGAACATCAATTCACTGAGTATAATGATGAAAAATGCCCATTCCATTTTGTTCAAAGCCTGAAAAACTATTTTCCCGATATTCAAACCTATGGACAACGTAACGCCTTCTGCCCTGAACTTGAGCCAAGCTTCCATAAAGCTTATGGCTCCTACAAATCCTATCCAAATAAACAGGGCAATAATGGAAAGGGTGTATTTTCTTTTCATGAGATGAAAATAGGGTTATTAGTTGCAGTTTTCCATCTCTAAAATATAGTATCCTTTTTCTCGGATATCGGCTTCCCACTGCGTCCTGATTTTTTCAGTGTGACAATATTTGCTTTCTTCCGATGTGAGTGGCTGTCCTTCCTGATTTTTCGTCTTCAGGTATTCTTTTCCGTAATTGTATATCGTGTTTTCGTCTTTTAACTCTGCCGGAACAATGATGTCGAAGTGCATCACTTTCCCGTCTTTTTTTGTTACATAGGTGTCCCAAACTGCTACTTGCATGATTTTTTAAGTTTTTTCGTTTGTTTGGCACTATTGCCGAATGCAAATATAGTTAGGATAGCTAACTAAAGCAAGCAAAAAATGTTTTTTGATGCAAAATTTTTGTCAAAGTTTTCAATTTTCACAAAGAGTTTTTTTTAGCGCACCAATTTCATTCTCTTTATCCGGATATCTTTTTTGGGACGATCGTGGTTATTTGTTTCAACTTTCGATATTTTTTCCACTACATCCATTCCTTTCAGTACTTCGCCGTAAACGGTGTAGTTGCCGTCTAAGTGAGGCGTTCCGCCAACGGTTTTGTAATCCCGGCGCGCCTGCGCACTGAATTTGTAGGTGGAATCGTTGGCGTGGCCGTATCGGGCGATGTTTCTTTCCTGGAGCTTATCGAGCTGTTCATCGGTGAATTTCTTGCCCACCACAATGTAAAACTGACAACCCGACGATGCTTTCTCCGGATTGCTGTCATCGCCTTCACGAGCCGCAGCCAGCACGCCGTATTTGTGATAAATGGCGGGCGTTCTGAATTCCGCGGGAACGGTATAACCCACATCGCCGTCGCCGAGCATAGCATCGGGAGCGGCGGTTTTTGAGTTCGGATCGCCACCCTGAATCATAAATTCCTTGATGACACGATGAAAAAGTACGCCGTTGTATGTTTTCGCTTTTACCAATTTGATGAAGTTATCGCGATGCAACGGTGTTTCGTTATACAATTTCAGCGTAATATCGCCCTCGGTTGTTTGGATAAGGACTTTCTGCTCTTTTTGTTTTCCGAATTTAAGTAAACCGCATGATGGTATCACAAGCGCAGTTGCCAAGATAAGTAGTGTTGTTTTAAAGAAAGATTTCATCTGATTTCTTATTTTAGGTTATTATTCTTTCAAAATTTAAATTTCTGCTCCTCTCCCGGCTTCAATTTAACCGCGATTGTTTTTCCATCGTAACTCAGTTGGGCTTCACCGCCTTTCTTAGAGGAAATTGTTCCCGAAATCAATCGATTATCGTCCCATTTCATGGATACTTCAAAACCGCCACGGGCTACTAATCCTTTAACTTCCCCTTTTTTCCAGGCCGAAGGCAAGGCCGGCAACAGTTGAATGGACTTTCCGTGCGATTGCAGCAGCATTTCCGCCACTCCGGCCGTTCCTCCGAAGTTTCCGTCTATCTGGAATGGAGGATGCACATCGAACAAGTTTATAAACGTGGATTTTTTGAGTAATTCATTGATATGCTCATACGCTTTGTCACCGTTGAGCAATCGGGCATAGAAGTTGATAATCCAGGCGCGGCTCCATCCCGTGTGCCCGCCACCGAAAGACAATCGCCTTTCGAGGGAAGCCTTTGCTGCGTTAAAAAGTTCGGGTTTATCGGGTGTAAATTGCGCCAGCGGATACAATCCCAACAGGTGCGACATGTGCCGATGCCCGGGTTCGACTTCCTCAAAATCGTTTATCCACTCTTGGATAAGGCCTTTATTGCTGACTTGAACAGGAGGCAATGCTTTTTGAGCAGCTTTCACTTGTTTTACTAATTGGAGATCGGTGTTTAAAAGTTCGGCAGCTTCAGTGAAATAATCAAAAAGCGCGTTGGCTATCTGGATATCGATGGTGGCAGCGTAAGTTAGTGTCTGATTTTTTTGGGAAATAGGGTCTTTATATTCATTTTCAGGTGAGTGTGAAGGGTTGGTAACCAAATACCCTTCGGTAGATTTCACAAGGAATCCAAGCAAAAACTCCGTTGAGCCTTTCAGTAAAGGATAGGCCGTATTGCGTAAGAAATCCATGTCGCGGGTAAACAAAAAGTGTTCATAAACGGGAAATACCATCCACGGGCCGTTCATAGGGGTAATTCCCCAAGGACCGTCGGCTACACCTGTTCGCCCGAAGACATCGGTGAGATGATGCAAAGTCCAGCCCGATGCTCCGTACATCTCACGCGCCGTTGCACTTCCCGGCTTCATCAGTTGCGTCATAAAACCGGCGAGAATTTCAGCAGTTTCCGGCAAATTGCAATTTTCTGCCGGCCAATAGTTCATTTGCAGGTTAATGTTGGTGTGAAAATCGGAATTCCAGGGAGCGTTAAACTCTTTGTTCCAAATACCTTGAAGATTTGCCGGCAATACGCCCGGTTTTCGGGAAGAACTGAGCAGCAAATATCGGCCAAACTGAAAATATAACGCGATGAGTCCGTTATCGGGTTGGTCTTTTTTCACGTTCTCCAACCTGATATCTGTAGGTAAATGATTCGAATTGCCGCTGTCTAACGATAGTTTTACCCGATTGAACGCGGGCTGATATTCCTCAATATGAGCTCGAAAAAGAGAAGATAACGATTTTTTGGAAACATTATCGAGTATAGCTTTACATCGGGATGCAGGATTAATTGTGCGGTCGAAATTAAGCTGCTCAATATTGTAATCGGTTGCAGTGGTCAGCAAAATGAAGATGCTTTTGGCATTTTTTACAGCGAGGCTCGAGTCGGTTGCTGCCAACTCGCCTCCTATAAGCCTGACTCGCGCTTCAGCGGCGAATTTCATGTGTGCACCGCCCGGACCGCGTAACGAATCCTCTTCATCCATGATTTGACCGTTCAAAAAGATGATGCCATCTTCTTGATATGTTGTTGTTGCGTCTTTTACTCTTTTTAAAACTATTTCGGTATTGATTAATCCCCCGTTTTTCGATTCAATTTCAACTACTAACATATTATGCGGAGCCGAAGCCCAGACTTTTTGCTCGTATTTTTTTCCGGCAATGCTAAATTGCGTAGTAGAAACCGCCGTGTTCAGGTCTAACTTTCTTGTATAATCGGTAGCGGTATCGCTCCATCCGTATCGGATAATGAGGTCGCCCAACGGTTGATAAGAACGGATGCGTGGGGGCGTTCCTATAAAATATTTACTCGCGATATCCGAAGCCTCTTCGAACCGATTATTGAAAATGGCGTCCCGAAAAGCCGGAAGATTTTTCAACGTTTCGGGGTTATTGTTGTTGATTTGACTGCCTGCCCAAAGACTTTCTTCGTTTAACTGAATGAGTTCGGTTGTCGGATTCCCGAAAACCATCGCGCCCAATCTTCCGTTTCCGATTGGCAACGCTTCGTTCCAGTTAGCAGCAGGCCGATTGTACCAAAGAGTCAGGTCGTTGACTTTGTTGGATTGAGCTTCTGCTCTTGGAATCAGGATGTTGAGTAAAGAGAGTAATATAAAAGCTATCGGCTGAATGTGTTTCATATTCTGAAAGATTTTTCGTCGAAAATTTATATTTTACAAACTTAACTAAAAATCTGTTTCGATTCTAAGGTTACTTGTATTTTCGTTGTAAAAAGTAATACCACGTGCCCGAGGAAACTCCTTTGATAATGGAAGTTATGGAAATCGCCCACCACACACCGTTTACGCCCATTGTGCCGGCGAGTAAAATAGCCAGCGGAACGCGCACCGTGTTAAAAACGATACTCACGATGGCGGGCGGCGTGGTTTTGCCAATTCCGTTGAACATTCCCTGCGTGGTAATTTCCAGCATCATAAACAGTTGCGAAATGCCAATGATAAACAGGTAATCGCCGCCGGCAAGATACGCTTCGCGTTCGGGAATGAAAACGGAGAAAATTTCGCTGCCGAAGAGCATAAATGTTGCTGAAACAAACACGCCAAGCGCCGACATAACGATAAGCGTGTATCGGAAAGCGTATCGCGCGCGATACATTTTTCCCGCGGCGAAGTTTTGCGCCACAAAGCTGCCCAGCGCAGTTGCAAATCCCGAGGAAGTATTCCACGTAATGCCTTCAATTTGTCCGCCTGTGGTTTGGCTCGTAACGCCCAAATGTCCGCCGTGAATAGATGCTATTCGTGTGAGGTTCATATTGATAAGCGAGAAATAAACGTTCATTGCCGCTACGGGAAATCCCAGTTTCAGGATGTTTACGGTGTAACTTCGGCGTGGTTTTATCCAAAACGGGAACCGGTTCAGAATGCCGTCTTTTTTTCGAAGATGGCGCACAAAAAGCAGAAATACAATCAATTGCGACAATGTGGTTGCCAACGCCGCGCCCTGCGTACCCATTTTGGGAACAAAAGCCAATCCGAAAATAAAGAGCGGGTCGAGTACAATATTGATAACCAGCCCGATGGCGTTGAAATAGAACGGAATGTCGCTTCGTCCGGAACCGATGTAAATTCCCGAGAAATTCAGAATCAGAAACATAAACGGAACGCCCACACTGATGGTGCGCAGGTAAGCGGCAGCTTCGGATTCGATGCCCGCGTCGAGGCGAAAAAACGAAATGGGTAATTGCGGCAACACGAAAAAGAACACGAAGAAAAACACGCCCATAATAATAGCAATGGTGGTGGTGTGCGACGCGTAAAGTATCGCCTTATCCATTCGTTTGGCACCGATGGATTGCCCAATGGAAACTTCGGCACTCACTTTCGAAAGCAGCGCGAACGAGTTCATCATCCACATCAACATTCCCACGGTTCCTACCGCCGCCACCGATTTGCTGCCCAATCGACCAATCCAAATGATATCCACCATACTGTACGTCATTTGGATAAAGCTGACCGCCATCAACGGCATCGCTAGCGCGATGAGTTGACGTGAGATTTTTCCTTGCGTTAAATCTCTTATTTGCTGCTTTTTATCAGGTTGTCTCTCCATTCTTTCGGATGCGGTTTTACAAAAAAAGAAGCAATCGGTTCCGGTGATTGCTTCGTGATGATTTCGAGCCGTAAAGATACTACGTTTTTAAGCCGCGACAAAAAGAATGTTCATATATTTACCTCCAAATCAAATAGTCGCTGCAAGCGATTCCCTGATTGCCGGAGTCGGGTTTACGGAGCCAGAAAGCGCCGCTGTTTTTATCTTCCAAGTTGTAGAGTTTTCCGTCTGCCGGGATAACGATGATGTAACCAAATTTCCCGCCCGTAACGGAAACCCACGAGCCGTCGGGATAATCGTGGTCGCTCCAAGGCGTTCCCGAGCGTGTGGCGCCTGTAAAAGCAATGTATTTGCCGTCGGGTGAAAAAGTAGGACGGTGTTCGCCGTCGCGGTCGATAAAGTCGAGGGTGTAACCGGTTGTGATTTGCTGCAGGTTGCTTCCGTCGATATTGCTCATCCACAGGTGTTTGTCTTTTCGGAAAACAAGTTTTGTTCCTTGCGGATTGACAGTTACGTAACTAATGCCTTCGAGCGAAAAAACGTGAGGTGCTGATTGGTAACCATCAGCCGGACTACATTTGTAAACCGATTTATCGATTCTGAAATAAAGAGTGTTGTCTGCCGTCCAAACGGGAGGGCCGTATTTCAGAAAGCTCACTCCCTCTATATACCATTGCGCAACTGCTTGTCCGTTAGCAGTGTTTACAATAGTTATGGGCATATCCGAAAAGTGCTGTGCTTCCAGCGCTAAATATTTCCCGTTTGGCGAAATATGGGCGTCGGTCGATTTCACATCGTCCCATTCGTAGGTAATATCGAATAAATTTTTGTCGTCGGCAAGTGATTTGTACTCCAGTGCGGAGTTTTTGTCGCGTAACACAAATCGCCTTTCGTGAAAATTGTACGTTCCTTCCACATCCATCGTCAGGAGTATATTTTTGTTGTCCCACGTAATGTCGTAGCTGTCAAATCGCGAGGAACCGGGCCCCATTTTCATCATTTTCAACGATGATTTTCCGGAGGCGAAATCCATATAACCCACATCGCCTGCAAAGTACCAGTATATGGTGCCGGGCAGATTTTTGGTTGCTTTGTCGCTTATACCCTGAAAGTTATCGTCTTTGCTGCACGCCGTGCAAGATATGCAGAGGGCGAGTGCAAAGAGAATAAGAAGTTTTATTGTTTTCATATTTATCAGTTTTATTTTTTAGTTTAATAGAGATTATTCTGAGTAAAACGTTATAAATTTGATGTTTAGAGTTTTACCCGAAGGGTAATATTTTCATAACCGTATGCAATCCGCCGACAGGCGGAGCAGCTTACGGAAGAAATAACCCCTAAATCGTCCGCCTGAAAGGCGGTACATTAAAAGTTTGACCACTTCGGGTCAGGTTGGGCAGGGGGATGCTTCTACCGTAGCTCAGCGAACTACGGTTATGAAAATCACACCTTTCAGGTGTAATACTACTGTAAATTAAACATATAATAAACTAATCAAGATAAACTCTAATATCTTATTTCCAGAAAAATTCTCCGTCAACTGCAATCAGTTTGTTTTTCGCGTTTACCGGAAAAATAACCCCGCTGTCTTTGCTGTCCATATCGTAAAGTTTTCCATCGGCCGGAATAATCGCGAGATAACCATAATGACTTCCGGTGCCTACAACCGATCCGTCTATTGGGTTTTCCCAACTTGCCGCGGCGCCAATGGCTTTCGTGCTGAACGCGATGTATCTGCCGTCGGGACTGAAAACGGGAAGCTTTTCACCGTCTTCGGTCAGCGATTCTATGGTTTTGCTTTGGGTAATTTGCCGCACGTCGCTTCCGTCTGTGTTGCACATAAAAAGATGTTTTTCCGCCCTGAAAACCACTTTTGTTCCCTGCGGATTGATGGTGGCGTGCAAGGACGGGATTTTCAGCAAGCCGTTAGGCTCCCAATTTCCCGCTTCGTTGATTTTGAAAATACTTCCATCGACATTCACAATCAGGCTGTTGTCGGCTGTCCATCCGATAATTTTGTGGTTTCTTAAACTCACATTCGCGTCTCTGAAACTTTCAACGGTTTCGTCTTCGCCCGCACGAACAATGGTAATGGGGTGATTACCGGAACTCTCGGCATTAATGGCGATGAATTTTTCGTTCGGCGATATATAGCATTGTGTGCCGCTGCCAATCCCGATGTTTCGCCACTGATAAGTGAAGTTGAAAATGTTATTGTTGTCCGACAGTGTTGTAAACTCAATCGAGGGGCTAAATCCCCTGTAAACAATGCGTTGATGGTCGGTGCCGCTTATTCCTTTCGTGGTAACAAGCAAAATGTTTTTACCGTTTTGAGAAATATCGATTTTCCCGAAATTACTTTTCGTGGCATACGCTTCTACAAATTTGTTCTCGCCGAAACGGATATAGCCGTATTTACCCGCAAATTGAAAATAGATGGCGCCCGGCAGGTTTTTAACCGTTTGGTTATTTTCGCCGATATGTACACTTTCTTTGCTGCACGCGCTGCAACTCACAAAAAGAGCGAGCGCAATGATTGAGAAAAGTTTTGTTGTTTTCATTTTCTGTCGTTTTTTTGAATATTAATCTATTGCTATCGCACGTACTTTGTCCAACTCCACGGTAGTAGGAGTAGAGCCTTCCCACATTGTTATTCCAAAACCAAAATAGTCTAAGCTTGTAATTCCCGAATTGTTCCACTGATACAATTTTTTTCCGTTTATATAAAAGTTTACCGTTCCGTTTTCGAGTTCAATTTTTACTACCGACATTTTGGTAACATCTATAAGTTTGTTTTCAGTCCAATCAACCACTTCTTCCCTTTTATCATCGCCCCGAAAATAATGAGCAATTTTGAAGTGTTGATTTTCAGATAAGTAAAACAGAGTTTCTTTTGTATTATTCAGATTAAATACGATGATAACTCCGCCTGTTCCAGATTTCATACGGAGTGTATACTCTATTATCTGTTTACTCTCAGAGCCTGTAAATCGCTGATCGTTATAGGTGTAGCGGTACGTACCATCATTTTTAGCCAGTTGTTGAACTAATTTTCCGTCCGACTCAGTTATATGGTAATCGGGGGATTCAAAAAAATACCAACCTGAGTTTCCGTTAAAATCTTCTTCATAAACCACTCGGGCGTCTTTCAGTATATCGTCGTCGTCTTTTTCGCAAGCGGTCAATAGTATGACAATTAGCAGAATAGCAAATCGCCAAAATCTGATGTTAAGCTGTAATGTTTTCATAATTCCTCCTTTTTTTGAAGTTTATACAAAGATAAATCGAACCATCGGCCGTGTCAATACCCGAAATTGCGTAATTTTTTCTACTGGTTTTCCGGTATTTCTTTTCCGGAAGACTGCCGGAAACATTTTATTTTTACTAATTTTGTCCTAATGATGCTGAGAAAAATTCATATCGTTTTGTGGCTCCTGTGTGTGTCGTTTTTTTCGCTACACGCGCAAGATATTGGTGAATTGACACAAGCTTTAGAAAACGCCAAAACGAACGAAGAAAAATTCCACGCGCTCACCAAACTTTCCGACTATTGGTCGTATCGCGATACCACGAAAGCCGTTGAGACCCTGCACGATGCCTTGCCGCTGATTGGCGGAAACGATTTTCTGCACGGCGTTTATCTTTTCTATGAAGCCGGAATTTATTACGGATACGATAATCCCAAAAGCCAACGGCTTTACTTGCAGGCCGATGAATACCTGAAAAAACTGGATACGCCTGAAACATACCGATATCGGGCAAAACTTTGGCACAATTACGGCGCGTTGGAGCAGCAAGCCAATAACGACAAGGCGTTTCTCGATATTACGCTCACCCGATGCATTCCTTACGCTTTGAAATCGGGCGATAACGATTTGCTGATGAGTTATTTTACCGATGTGGGAATGGTTTTTTACAACCACAATGAGTACGACAAAGCACTGGAGTATTACGATAAAGCCGTTTCGCTGGTTCGTTCGCCCGACGATGAAACCGAAAATTTGTTGTGGACGTATGTAAATATGTTCGACGCGTATTTGTATCGGGGCGAAAAAGAAAAGGCGCGGCGCATTCTCCTTAAAGCCGAAGAGTTGTTGGAGAAAATTCCGGAAAAGAAGCTTGCGGGAATTTTTTATAAAAACAAAGCGAAATTCCTGAATCTGGAAGGAGACTATGCCGAAGCGTTGCACAGCATTGACGCGGGAATGCAGGTGGCTGCCGAGTATAATTTTTACTGGGATTTTGTGTCGTTGAAGTACGAAAAAGCGCAGATTTACAAGACGTCGGGCAACTGGCAATCGGCAAAAACCGAACTCGAAGAGCTGCTGAAGGACCCGCGCGGCACGAGCTTGGGAAAAAGTCATCTGGCGCTCATCAATGAATTGTCGGATATTGAGGCCCGATTGGGAAATTACAGCCGCGCCTATGAACTGATGCAAAATCACAAAAAACTAAACGACAGCATCAGCGCGATGGATTTCAAGCAACAGCTTGCCGATATGGAAACGCGTTATCGCACGGCGGAAAAGGAACAGGAAATTGTGCTGCTCGAAAGTAAAAACCGATTGCATCGCACGTTGTTTTTCGGAGCGATTTTGTTTACCGTTTTATTAATCCTTTGGATTTGGTACGCTTGGAACGCGCGCAAAAGGCGGAACGAAAAAGATGCGTTGATGCAGCGTCAACAGCGCGAGATTGACGTGTCGAAAGCACTGATGGACGGTGAAGAACAAGAGCGCAAACGTTTGGCGCGAGACCTGCACGACGGATTGGTTGGCCGTGTTACCGGATTGAAAATGAACGTGGAGCGCATTGCGCGCGACAGTCGGCAAAAAGAACTGCCCGATGTGGTTGCCGAACTGGAAACCGTAATCGCCGAGCTGCGGCATACGGCGCACAATCTGGAACCTTCGGTTTTGAAAAAACAAGGATTGGAAGACGCTATCCGTCATTTTTGTCAGTCGTTGCAATCGCACAAAACCGCCATATCGTTCTACGCGAACGGACTATCGGCCGTTTCCGATAAAAACCTACAACTCTCCGTTTACCGCATCGTGCAGGAGTTGGTAACCAACGCCGTTCGCCACGCCGAAGCCACACAAATTATCCTGCAATGCACTGCCGAAAATCGGTTTCTGCTTATCGAAATCGAGGATAACGGAAAAGGGTTTAATCCGGACACCGTTTCCCGAAATATGGGCTTAAACAACCTCGAAGCGCGCGTAAAATCCATCGGCGGAACAATGAAAATCGACTCCCAACCGGGTGAAGGAACTCAAATTCAGATTGAATCCCAATTATAACACTATGATACGAACCGTTATTTGCGACGACCATCCGCTCATTACCGAAGGTCTGAAAAGCTACATCGCTTCGCACGAACAGATAGAAATTGTCGCCTCGGCGGCATTGGCGCAAGAACTTCGCGAACTGCTGCCCGCTACCCAAACCGATGTGTTGCTGCTCGATATCCAATTGCCCGACGGCAGCGGTATCAACCTTTGCGGCGAAGTAAAACGGCAATATCCGCATATCCAGATATTGGGATTGAGTAATTTAGACGATCGCAACGTCATTCTCCGAATGCTGAACGAAGGCGCGTCGGGCTACGTACTCAAAAGCGCTCCGATGGAAGAAATCGTAACAGCAATTCTGCATATTTACGACGGTGGTGTTTATTTGGGAACCCACGCTCAAAAAAGCTTCGCTTCGGCAAAGCCGGATTTATTGGAAGAAATTCCGCCCGTTACCCGTCGCGAAAAAGAGGTACTGCGCTATCTTTCGCAAGGACTAAGTTCGGCCGAAATTGCCGAGAAAATGTTTGTCAGCCCCCTCACTGTCGATACCCATCGGAGAAATTTACTCCAAAAATTCAACGTAAACAAAACCGTAAACCTGTTGCAAAAAGCGAAAGATGCGGGGATATTGGAATAAAAAAAGAGAAGCAACCGTTTGGGCTACTTCTCTTCGAGAGAGCGGAAGACGGGGCTCAAACCCGCGACCCTCAGCTTGGAAGGCTAATGCTCTATCAACTGAGCTACTTCCGCAAATTACCCCTCAATCCCCTAAAGGGGAAGAAAAGGTCGTTTAATAATTTCCCATCCGGTCGTTGTTTCAACAACTCCTCCACTTTAGGGGAGGTCGGGAGGGGTGTGGGCAGTGATGGATTCGAACCACCGAAGTCGAAAGACAGCTGAGTTACAGTCAGCCCCAGTTGGCCACTTTGGTAAC
>CAZKZB010000010.1:0-79894 GCA_964557135.1 uncultured Petrimonas sp.
TTATTTCTTCCGTAAGCTGCTCCGCCTATCGGCGGATTGCATACGGTTATGAAAACCCGCCTGCAGGCGGGCAAGTGTTACCCTTCGGGTAAAACTCTAAACATCAAATCTATAACATTTTATTCAGAATAAACTCTATTATACAACACAACTACCAAACAACAACTGAATAACAATTGAATTACTACCGAACATCTATCGTCTCAAACCTTGGTTGCTCGTATCAACCGGTTACCTTTTCTTTCCTGATTGATAGTGAATCCAATGCCAGAATCAAGATAATTGTCAGTAACGACGATGCACCAATCCTCATGAGCGTGCCGATTAAATTAAAGAGCGTGAAAGCTTCGATAAAAAACAGCAGTGTTTGATGCAACAGCACCATTACTATGGTGAATTTTATAAAAGCAACTGCCGATACATGAATACTCGGAACCAACTCTTCATATTCGTTTTTGGGATAAAACAGGTTTAGTATTACACTTCGGAACGTTGCTACAATAGTAGTGGCAGCGGCATTCATACCGGGCGTATTGAGAAAAATATCTATAATTAGCCCCAATAAAAACCCCGAGATGATTACGTAAAACCGGTTTCTTCCGTAGGGCAACTTAATGAGAAAGTAGAGGTATAAAATCGGTACGGCCAATCCGAAAATGCTGATGCGGTTGAACAGCAATACCTGCAACAACACCAAGATGACGAACAATAAAATCTCTCTTAATATGGAAATCGCTTTCATTACGGAATCGAGTTTTCTAATTGATTTTGTTCGTCATAATACTTGTCATCTATGATGTGAATATCCCTTACCGAATAAAAATCAGTGGCTATTCGCAGATTCAACGCATTGAAATTATCATCTTTAGATAAAATCTGTTCGGTAACGTAACCGATTACAATATCTTTCGGGAAAATGCGCGAGAAACTGGTCACTACCGTATCTCCAAGCTGAAAAACTTCGTGCTTGGGAAGTTCGCCTATTTGTGCAACATTTAGGTTTTTGCCATCCCAAAAAATCGATCCGGTGTTGCTGGAGTTTTTCAACTTACCGCTCAGCCTGAATTTAGGATTTATAATGGGAATTATCACCGAAAAATTAGGCGAAGCGGTCAATACTACCCCTACTACACCGTTTTGTGAAACAACACCCATGTCGGGCTTGACACCGTGCAAAGAGCCTTTATTCACGGTTATGAAATTGTTGGGGCCTGAGAAACTCACGTTTGTCACTTCGGCAGGGATAAACGAAAACTGAGAAGCCGGAACCGAGTCATTCAAAAACGCTCCCATCGATAACGTATCAGTCTGTTCATCAGACAAGTAAGCTCTTAGCGCATATAACTCCGATTCGAGTTGAGCATTTCGCTCCAGCAACAACTTGTTGTTCTTTCTTAAATGAATAAAGGCGTTTACTTGGTTGGAAGTTTCGTAGAACCACCCCACCACATTATTTGCCGATGTCAGGTAAACACTTCTCTGATACGAATTATGAGAAAATACAAGATAGAAGCTGATAACAATCAAAACAATTGCTACCAGCCACGAACTATTTCTGATAATAAAAGTGAGAAGGTTTCGCATTTGCTCTTAGCTTTTGCCTGCTTCTTGGCAGACAGGGCTGTTCCGCAGGGCGGGATTTGCACTTTGTTTCAACAATTAAGCTGTCGGCTGATAACTAAAGGGCTAACGGCTAACCAGCTAACAGCTGACTTATCTCATCAAAAAATTAAATTTATCGATATTTCTCAACGCAATTCCCGTTCCTTTTGCCACAACGTGCAACGGGTCGTCCACCACTTTAAACGGAATACCGATTTTATCGGTCAATCGTTTGTCTAAGCCGCGAAGTAATGCCCCACCTCCGGTCAGGTAAATTCCGTTGCGCACGATATCGGCATACAATTCGGGTGGAGTTTGTTCCAACGCGCTCAGCACGGCCGAATCTACTTTCGAAATGGATTTTTCGAGACAATGCGCCACTTCCTGATAGGAAACGGGTACGTCCATCGGTAACGATGTCATGCGGTTAGGACCGTGCACGATGAAATCTTCGGGTGGATCTTGCAATTCGGTAAGAACGGAGCCTACGTTAATTTTTATCTGTTCGGCGGTACGCTCTCCCACTTTCATGTTGTGCTGGCGTCCCATGTAATCCATAATATCTTCGGTGAGGTCGTCACCGGCAATTTTTATCGATTTGTTCGATACGATTCCCCCCAATGAAATGACGGCAATTTCGGTTGTTCCACCGCCTATATCAACAATCATGTTCCCTTCGGGAATCTCCACATCCAATCCAATACCCAAAGCGGCAGCCATGGGCTCGAAAAGCATATAAACGTCGCGTCCGCCGGCGTGTTCGGCCGAGTCGCGAACGGCGCGGATTTCAACCTCCGTGCTGCCCGATGGTATGCAAATCACCACGCGAAGCGATGGTGAGAACAAGCCGCCTCTGTTTTTGGTTGCCATTTTTATCATTCCGCGAATCATCTGTTCAGCGGCGTTAAAATCGGCGATAACACCGTCTCTGAGCGGTCTCACCGTATGTATGTTTTCGTGCGTTTTTCCGTGCATTTGGCGGGCTTTTTCGCCCAACGCAATCATTCTGTCGGTTTTTCGGTCTAAAGCCACAATGGATGGCTCGTCCAAGAGAATTTTACCGGCATTGTTTACAATAATGGAATTGGCGGTTCCGAGGTCCATGGCCAATTCTTGTGTGAAAGAAAATAATCCCATATTTTATGATAGTTGCGAGTTTCGGGTTACGAGTTTCGGTTTCGTACAGTTAAAACCTTTTACCTGTCTCCTTCTAACTTCTGATTTCTGATTTCTAATTTCTCTTAAAAACGCAATACTTTGCGTCTCTACATTTCAATGCTTAAAATGTCTTATACCGGTGGTTACCATAACCAGTCCGTTATCGTTACAATACTGTATCGAATCGCCGTCTTTGATGGAGCCGCCGGGTTGAATAACTGCCGCGATTCCCGCTTTGTGCGCTATTTCCACGCAATCGGGGAAAGGAAAAAAAGCGTCGGACGCCATTACCGCTCCGTTGAGGTCGAACTTAAACGCGCGGGC
Source organism: uncultured Petrimonas sp. (assembly GCA_964557135.1). Classification (GTDB taxonomy): domain Bacteria; phylum Bacteroidota; class Bacteroidia; order Bacteroidales; family Dysgonomonadaceae; genus Petrimonas. The sequence goes on from CAZKZB010000010.1 coordinate 3,085, forward strand.
TTTTTCGATGGCTTGGTTCAACGCATCCACACGCGATGTTTGTCCGGTTCCACTGGCAATCAGCTGTTTGTCCTTCGCCAAAACAATGGCATTGGATTTGGTGTGTTTTACCAAAATATTGGCAAACAGCAAATCTTCCGTCTCTTTTTCGGTGGGCGCTTGAGTGGTTACAACGGTTAAATCTTCACGAGAATGAACCGCTGTGTCTTTATCCTGCACCAATACTCCGTTCAGAACAGAACGAAATTGTGCGCGGCTTGTTTCAGTTCCTCCGGGTTTCAGTTTCAAAATTATTCTATTTTTCTTTTGAAACAAAATATCCAGTGCGTCTTGTGAATAATCGGGCGCAATGATTACTTCAAAGAAAATTTCGTTTATGGCATTGGCGGCATCGACATCCACCTTGCGGTTTGTCACCACAATTCCTCCGAATGCCGAAACGGGGTCGGCTGCCAACGCGGCATCCCAAGCTTCTTTTACCGTGGGGCGGCACGCCATGCCGCAGGCATTGTTGTGTTTGAGAATGGCCAAGGCAGTTTCATCGAAGTCGGCAATGAGTGAAACGGCGGCGTCGATATCGAGCAGGTTGTTGTAAGAAATTTCCTTGCCGTGAAGCTGTTCGAAAACTTCATCGAAGTCACCATAAAAAACGCCTTTCTGATGCGGATTTTCTCCGTATCGCAGCGCCTTGGCCGCATCGGCGGAAACGCGCAGAACGGAATTATCTCCTTCATCGAAATAATTGAAAATAGCCGAGTCGTAACCCGATGAAACAGCGAAAGCTTCTTTGGCAAACCAACGACGGTCTTCGAGGTCAGTATTTCCGTTTTTCGCTTTCAACAAGTCGAGAAACGGCTTATACAACTGTTTAGATGCAACAACCGTTACATCCTTAAAGTTTTTGGCGGCTCCGCGGATAAGCGAAATTCCGCCAATATCTATTTTTTCAATAATATCTGCTTCGGAAGCGCCTGAGGCAACGGTTTCTTCAAACGGATATAAATCAACAATAACCAAATCGATGGACGGGATGTCGTACGATTTAATAATTTTTCTATCCGATTCTTCTTCCCGACGGTATAGAATCCCTCCAAAAACTTTGGGGTGCAGGGTTTTTACCCGTCCGCCCAAAATAGACGGATATCCGGTTACATCTTCAACCGCCTCGCACTCATAGCCCAACGATTGAATAAAGTCCTGCGTTCCGCCGGTTGAGATAAATTTTACATTTAAACTGTTCAATAGCCGCAAGATTTCATCCAACCCATCTTTGTGGTAAACCGAAATCAGCGCCGAATTGATTTTCTTTGACATGTATGACTTTTTTTAAAAGAATACAAAGGTATAAAATCTATCGTAATTTCTTGAATAAAACGTGTTAGAAATGCTCGTTTTTTTTATTGTTCCATTTTTAATCTTTTTTTGTAGAATTTTCCACAAAAAAACAGCCTACAATCACTTGCGGGCTGGCAAACATGGCGAGAAACCATAAAAATAGAGAGAATGAAGAAATTTATTCGGCAACCACGGAGACCTCTTTGGATAGAATGGCAAATTTATTTTTAGGAAAAACTTGTTGCTCCTCCTCGTTGTCCGAATTATTGGACGACAACTTAACTTTTATCTCATTTTCGTCGTTACTGTTAGCATAAAAGTTTTCGTTGTCTATATTGAGTTTGTTGTCTTGAAGCGTTAACAGGCAATGTAAATCGTTAACAGGCTTGTTTATGGAAGCGTATTGTTTGTTGTTGTATACCGCGATATTGTCCCAAATGCTCGAAACCGCGAGTTTAGCTTTTCTTATCGCATTGCTTCGCAAGAGCACTTTCGTGGTTATTCCGCCCAAAACGCCCATCGATTCGCGGCACAGCTCATGGACAAAACCGTCAATAGAGGTCAGAAATTCCTGTTTGTGACGCTCGGCGTTTTCCGTTTCGTTTTCGTTTCCGCCGTAATGCGCGACAAGCATTTTCACAGCCGATTCAGAAAGATTGGAAAGTACAATTTGGGTGAATTTTTCGGCATCGGGAATGCTCGCAATCGGTTGCAGCCATTTAGGAAGATAGGCCGGTAAAGAAGAATAGTATTCATCGATAAGCGACGATATCATCTCGTTGAAACCAATATTTATCATGCTTTGGGCATAGCGCTGAAAACTCATTCCCGATGGGATGGGATAATCTATAGTATCAATCAACATTGTTTGCACATCCATCTGGTTATCTGAGATATTAACAACTCGATAAGGACACGGATAAGTTACAATGGAACCGGTTTCGATATCGTACAAATAGTTGCCGTTTTGGTCTTCTACCCGAGCGATGTCTGAGGCGTGAAAATGCCCCGTAAACACCACATTTAACCCGGCATCCATAAACGATTGCTGTACCCATTCAAAATTATCGACCAGGTAGGGTTTGGCAAAAAACGATTGATGTTCGAAGTGTTCCACCACTCCATGATGCATCATGGCTATCACCTGTTTACCGAGCAATTTGGCCACCTGCGTTTCTGTTTTTATCCAGTTCATGGTTTCGGGTTTTATTTTGCCCTGTGTAACGCACGAATCTTTTTTTGCGCCCCGCGATACAAATGTGTTGTGGTAATATTTACACGCGTCGATGCAAATAATCCGCAATCCATCAACCGGTTCACTCACGTAACTCAACGAGTTATCGTCGAAACTGATAGCGCTGCCATAACCGTAATCGGTGTAGATTTCTTTGAACTCGGTAGGTGTAACCGTTTCCGTTTTTTGGATTTCATCGCCGTGGAAACTCACAGCGTGGGGATTATCGATATCGTGATTTCCGGGAATAACCAACACTTGCACTCCCCTCTCCCGAAGCGGACTCAACAGCTTAGCCACTCCGAGGTGACTGATTCGTTCGCCATCTTTGGTTAAATCGCCGGGAATAAGAACGATATCCACATTTTCGTTCAGCAGGTTTTCAACAGATTTTCTCAATAAAGCATCGCTTTCAAGCAGTAATTTTCGGTCTTGCCGCAAATAATCATCCAGCGCCTTGCCTTTTTCGACAATGAGCGCCGGATGCGTGTAGTGAAGATCGGATATTACGCCAATTCGGGCATGCTGTGCCATTGAAGCGTAAAAAGAAGTGATAACCGTAAACAATAAAACAAATGTTGTGATTTTCTTCATGTGCTTGCTGCGTGTTGCGTGTTATTTGAATTACGAGATAAAAAGTTGCATCCGTCTGTCTGTATTCCACTTTTTCTTATCAACTACAAAACAAAACAAGTCGTGAATAACTATGCTCGTTTCATGACGCAAAACTATAGAAAGAATGTTACGAACCGCTTACGTTTTTATTAAGATATAATGAAGATTTTATTGTGAAATTATTGCGGAAAAAGATTGGAAATCAATTGCTTTACAGACAACAAAAAAGGCGCCAACAAATGTGACGCCTTTTCTAAATAAACAACTTACTTTATCTAACTTCCCAGCCCAACGCGCTGGCGCCAAGTACGGCTGCATCGCTTTCTTTGAGTTCAGAGAAAATCAACTTGACTTTGTTTTTGAAAATGGTGAGCAGGTTTCTTTCCATCGACTCGCGGATGGGATTCATGATAAGGTCGCCTGCTTTAGCCAATCCACCAAAAAGTATGATGGCTTCGGGACTTGAAAAAGCAACGAAATCTGCAAATGCTTCACCCAACATTTCACCGGTAAAGCGGAAAATTTCTTTTGCCATTTCATCGCCTGCCATAGCGGCATCAAAAACATCTTTCGACGTGATGTCATCAATAGGAATTTCGCGCAATTGAGTTTTGGTATCGGGGCGTAACTCCAAATATTCACGGGCAGTGCGAGCCACTCCCGTTGCCGATGTATATGCCTCCAAGCATCCGGTTCTCCCACAACCGCAAACGCGGCCTGCTGCTCCACGACGAACAATTACGTGACCAAGTTCTCCGGCAAAACCGTCGTGCCCGTAAACCATTTGTCCGTTTACCACGATTCCGCTACCAACACCGGTTCCTAATGTAATAACAATGAAATCTTTCATTCCGCGAGCAGCACCGTATGTCATTTCGCCGATAGCTGCCGCATTGGCATCGTTGGTTAGCGCCACGGGAATGCCCACTCTGTCTTCAAGCATCTGTGCAAACGGAATAACGCCTTTCCAGCGAAGGTTGGGAGCAAACTCAATGCTTCCGCTAAAATAATTACCGTTGGGAGTTCCGGCTCCAATTCCTTTGATCTCGTCTTTGGTGGCAAGATCTTTGATTACATCCTCAATTACCCGGGTCAATTCGTCCAGATAATCTTCAACGTTGGCATGCTTGGCAGTTTTGAGGCTTCCACTGCGCAAAATTTGTCCTCTCTTGTCAACAATGCCGACAACAGTGTTTGTTCCGCCGACATCGATACCTATTGCATAAGGTTTATCCATGATTTGTTTTTATTTAGTTAGTCAAATTAGATTAATTGTTATTGCAAATATACTATTTATTTGTTATCCTTAAATGAAATCGTTAAAAAAATTGCACTAAAACTATTTTTCCGAAATTTAATCCGAATTATGAGTTGCAATTTAATAATTTAAAATATCTTTGCAACTTAAAATTACAAAATAACACTTTTTTCAGAGATTTTGTATCGATTAGAGGACTACAGACTTTTTTTCATTACAAACAAAATAATTAATTATGCAGGAAATTAAATTTTACAGCGGAGAAAATATTCCGTTGGAATTGCACAAAGTGCGTGTTGTGCAAAAATTACATTTGGTACCTATCGAACGTCGGTTGGAAGCATTGCAAGAGGGCGGATTTAACACTTTCAGACTAAACACGAAAGATGTTTTTTTAGACATGCTCACCGACAGCGGAACCAATGCCATGAGCGACAACCAGATGGCTGCGATGTTACAAGCAGACGATGCCTACGCCGGCTCGCAGAGTTTTTATCGATTACAACATGCCGTTCAGGAAGTGCTTGGCAAACAATATTATTTACCGGTTCATCAGGGACGGGCAGCAGAAAATATCATTTCCAATGCTTATGTGAGAAAAGGAAGCGTTGTTCCCATGAATTACCATTTTACCACTGCCATGGCGCACATTACGCAGTATGGCGGAAAAATTGTTGAACTGTTATATGACGAGGCTTACGTTATTAATTCATCACATCCGTTTAAAGGAAATATGAATATAGAGAAGCTGGAGGAAATAATAAAAGTTCACAGTGCAAAAAACATTCCGTTCATTCGCATGGAGGCATCAACCAATCTTATTGGAGGGCAACCTTTTTCCGTGCAAAACCTGCGCGACGTTCGGGCTATTGCCGATAAATATAATATCCGCTTAGTGCTTGATGCGAGTTTGATAGGTGAAAACGCTTACTTAGTAAAACAACGTGAAGATGAATTTAAAGACGCATCGTTGGGCGATATTTTAAAGACAATGACCGGTTTAGCCGATTTGGTTTATTTTTCGGCCCGAAAGCTGAGCTCATCCCGCGGCGGTGGAATGTGTACCGATAGCCTGGAGATTTATCGTGAACTGGAGGCCTTGGTGCCGCTGTTTGAAGGATTTCTCACCTATGGCGGTATGTCGGTTCGTGAAATGGAAGCCATGACCGTAGGCCTTTACGAAACATTGGACGAGTCTATTATTTGCCAAAGCCCGGGTTACATAAAATACTTAGTGGAAGCGTTGGATGCTAAAGGTGTGCCGGTTATAAAACCTGCGGGAGTGCTTGGGGTTCACCTCAACGCCATGGAAATCTGCGACCATATTCCGCAAAACGAGTATCCGGCAGGTGCACTTGCCGCAGCGTTATTTTTGATATCCGGGGTTCGAGGAATGGAGCGCGGCTCGGTTTCCAATCAACGCGACGAATACGGGAACGAAACATACGCCGATATGGAATTAGTGCGGCTTGCCGTTCCTCGAAGAGTTTTTACTTTGTCGCAAATCAAATATGTTGAAGATCGCGTTACGTGGCTATGCGAAAACCGTGAACTCATTAGCGGGCTTCGCTTCTATTACGAACCTCCGGTGCTTCGCTTCTTTATGGGTGGACTGGAACCTGTGAACGATTGGCCACAGCAGCTAATGGCTAAATTTAAGGAAGACTTTGGAGAGAGTTTATAAAGTATTTAGTTAAAAGGCTGCCTCTTTTTCCGAGACAGCCTTTTTGTTTAATGTTTAACATAAGTAGAGCCTACAATTGTTATCTTCCGTAGGTTTCAAACAAGAATTTATCTAATTTCGCGCCACGAGCATCGCTCATCACTATTTCTCCTTCCGGGTTAAGAATAAATCCGGCCGGGATACCCGTTATGCCATATACCTCTTGGGTACTGCCTTGGAATCCGTCGGGATTATGAAGTTGATTCCACATCATATTTTCTTCGGCTAACGCTTTACGCCAATCCGCATCTTTCTCATCTATGGAAATATTTACGATTTCAAACTCGGGATATTTCTTTTTTACTTCCTTCAGGTGAGGAATCTCTCCTCGGCAAGGACCGCACCACGATGCCCAAAACTCAACCAGTACATATTTTTCTTTGGGAAGCACAGACCAAAGCATCACTTTATCGCCCTTAGCTGTCAGAAATTCCGCATCGGGGAGCTTTACTCCCATCGCCATATTCTTTTTAGCGGCAATTTCGTTTTTAAATTCTTCAAAACGCTTTTTTCCGCTCCAGTGTGGTTCAAAAATAGCTATTATTTCGTCCCATTCAGCCGGAGTTTTATCGTTTTCGTAAAGCCAATACCAGATTTGGTCTAAAGAAACGACAGATGCGGGATTTTCTTTTATAAACTGCATCGCAATTTTTTCGTTCTGTTCTGAAAGAGTTTCTATTTCGGTTTGATAGCGGATGCCGACTTCCGTATTGTAAACACCTTCTAACGAAGGGCGATGATATTCCTCCAAAAGCTTTGTATCTAACTCAGCATACTTTGCGCGAATAGCGCTTTGTTCTTTTTTAAGTTTTTTGCTCAAATCTTCCGTTGCCGAACCGGTAATAGCGGGAACACCTTTCCGATCGGGATTGTAGAAAAAAGAAGTCATAGTGGCAGCATCGGCATCGAAAGTGATTACCGAATTTTCAAGATAAAAACGAGTACCCAAATTTTGGTCGTAAATCGACAATGTTGTATCCGGCAATGAAATTACAAGCTGATATAAACCGGGTTCTTCTATCTTTCCTTTTAATTGAAATTTCCCGTCTTTGATAACCGTGCTATCCAACGCGGTTTCGCTGTGATCCACAGCGTAGTAGATCTTAACTTCAGCGTTTTCAACGTCGCCTTTCAAGCTACCGTTTATTACAAAACCTTCCGTTTTTTGTTGTTTGCACGCAGTAATTGCAAAAATAACTGCCAATGCTATTACGATTCTTCTCATAAGTTGATTTCTATAATTAATATTTCTGTTAAAACTCTTTTTTCCCGTATGTCTCAAATACAAACTTATCTAACCTCATGCCGCGCGCATCGGCTTGAACAATACGCATATCTTTGTCAACAATAAAACAAGCCGGTACGCCGTCGATACGGTATTTTGTTGATACAACTCCCCCTATTCCCTCGTTATCGTTCAATTGAAGCCAATTCATCTTTTCTTCTTTCAGCGCTTTTTTCCACGCTTCGTTGTCTTCATCAATAGAGATGCTTACAATATTGAAATGAGGAAATTTCTCTCTTAATTGTTTGAGATGAGGAATTTCAGCGCGGCAAGGACCGCACCACGACGCCCAAAATTCCACCATCGCGTAGTCGTCTTTCGGAAGAACGGAAGAGAGAAGCACTTTTTCGCCTTTTTCGTTCAAAAACTCGGCATCGGGTAATATTTGGCCTACTGCTTTTACCAAGAAATCAGCAGCCAAACTTTGCATTTCTTCGAAACGTTTTGTTCCTTTCCACGCAGGTTCGAGGGTTACCAAAAGATCGTTGATTTGATCGGCGGAAAGCCTTTCGCTGCTAATTACATACATGGCTTGATCGAATGCGATGGGCGACTGTACATTTTCTCGGATATAGGTTGTAACTATCTCGTTCTTTTTTTGTTCGAGTGTTGCCAGTTCGGTTTCTACACGTACCCCAACATCAAAAATGTCTTCACCGTCAATTTTGGTTTCATCTTCGCTTCCTTCTAACTTTTCGTATATCTTTTCTTTCTTTTGATACAGTTCTCCCATTTTATTGTGTATATCGGTCAATGTTGCTGAAAATCTTTTGTTCTCTGTGTCCATAGCCGAACCGGTGATGATTGGCGCAACCTTTCTTGGGGGATAATAGTAAACCGAGGTTACCGTATTGACATCGGCATCGAAAGTTATGACACTGTTTTCGAGATAGAATCTACCTCCCAATTCTCTGTCGAAAGGTTCGAGGGTTGAGTCGGGCATAATTATCCTTACCTCAACCTGCATGGGTTGCTCAAGCTTTCCGTTGAGTTGAAATGTTCCGTTTTTCACAACAGTGCTGTCCATTGCTTTTGCATTGGGGTCCATATTCATGGGGTCGTAGAGTTTTACCTCCGCATTTTCGGCATTGCCTTTCAGGGTTCCGTTAATCACAAAACCATCAGTTTTTTCTTGATTGCAGGCAGCAAAAGCAAAAATAACCGCCAGCAAAAAAACTATTTTTTTCATTTGAATTTTTTTTATGTGTTGTTACTGTTTTTTTCCGTATGTTTCGAAAACGAATTTATCTAATTTTATTCCTCGCGAATCCGATTGAATAATGCGTCTATCTTTATCGATGATGAAGCACGCCGGAACCCCCGAAATATTGTATTTGGTGGTTATAACACCATTGTACCCGTTGCTTTCGTTAAGTTGCAGCCAGTTCATTTTTTCTTCTTTCAGCGCTTTTTTCCAAGCTTCGCTGTCTTCGTCGATAGAAATGCTGATGATATTGAAATGGGGAAATCTCTCTTTTAGCTTTTTCAAGTGGGGGATTTCTCCGCGACACGGTCCGCACCACGATGCCCAAAATTCAACCATAGCATAGTCGTCTTTCGGAAGAACCGATGATAGGAGTACCGTTTCGCCTTTTTCATTCAAAAATTCGGCATCGGGTAAAATTTGCCCGATAGCCATTTTCTTGAAATTTTCGGCTTCGTCTAGCAGTTCTTCGAATCTTGTTGTTCCTTTCCATGCAGGTTCAAGAGTGGCCAGAAGATCGTCGATCTGCTGCGCCGAAAGATGCCCGTCGAAAAACATGTAAACAGCATTATCGAATGCCACGGCCGATTGCGGATTCTCTTTGATGAATTTATTTATGATTTCGTCCTTTTTTTGGCTTAATGTTTCCATTTCGGTTTGCAATCTCACTCCCAAATCGAAAATATCTTCGCCGTTCAGTTGAGTTGCATTTGCATCTTCATCCAACTTGTTGTAGATCTCTATTCGAGTCTCACCTAAGCTTTCCATTTTGGCATTAATATCACTGATCATGGCCGATAATCTTTCGTTCTCTACCTGTATTGCCGAACCGGTAATAACCGGCGCAACTTTTCTTGGGGGGTAATAATAAGTTGAGGTGACCGTATTGACATCGGCATCGAAAGTAACGGTGGAGTTATCGAGATAGAAACTGCCCCCCAATTCTCTGTCGAAAAGTTCAAGGGTTGAATCGGGCATAATTATTCTTACCAGCACCTGCATTGGTCGATCAAGTTTTCCTTTAAACTGAAATTTGCCGTTTTTCACGAAAGTACTGTCCATTGCTTCTTTGTAGGGATAGCCTCCCATCCCGTCATAAAGTTTTACCTCCGCGTTTTCGGCATTGCCTTTCAGGGTTCCGTTGATTACAAAACCGTCTGCCGGTTTTTGTGTGCAGGCAACCATAGCAATAATAATTGCAACTGCAAGAATTATTTTTTTCATTGAAATGTTTTTTTCATTCTTTATTCTCCGGCGCTTTGATATCCCGGGTTCTGTTCTAACAGGTTATTTCCCGATAAAGCCTTACGTGGGATGGGTAACAACAGGTGCGTGTCGGAAGATACGTAATAGGGTTTTATTTCGTAATTGTCCCAACTGCGATACCGCACCAAATCGAACCATTCTTCGTTGTTTTCGGTAGTAAATTCCATCCATTTGTGGTGAAGAATCATTTTAAGAAGTTCTCCATTTGCAATGGCGTCAACATATTCGAACGAATAGCCGGCACGCTCTATACAGATAATTTCTTTCAAAGCGTCACGAGCCTCATCGAAATTTCCGAGTCGGGTTTCTGCTTCGGCAATAATGTAATACATTTCGGCTAAACGTATGTAGTAGTGCGAGTCGTATTTGCCCGGTTCATAAGACCAAAAATAGTACTTGTTGTTTTGCACGGAAGAATTATCCGGATCTAAATCTTCAAACGTTTGTACATATCTTTTGTCCTTCTCTCCGTTTTCAGCAATTGCCGTGGCAATTTTTCCGGAAGTGGCTCCCGGACGACATTGACTCCATTCTCCTCCTCTATATATTTCATCGGGGTACTCGGAGTAAAGAGCAAACAGCATTTCAGACGACTCAAAACTGTTTTCGAACATTTCTTTATAATCCTCCTCAATGGCGTAACCAGCTGCCGGAGCCTCATCTAATACTTCTTTTGCCAAAGCGGATGCTCCCGCAAAATCTTTCATATACAAAAGTACACGGGCTTTTAGCGCTTTAGCCGTAGTGCTGCTCACTTTATAGTGTTCGTTATTTTCCGGTGCGTTTTCAATTGCATAGTCTAAGTCGCTAAGGATATGTTGATAACTTTCGGTAACGGTAGAACGTTTAATGGGCGTGTTATCCCTAATGGGCTTATTATCAGGATACAACACAATGCCATAAATTGAAGCCGTATTGTAAAATTCTCCATATTGACGCAATAACATCAGATTTGCTTGAGCACGTAGGTATTTCACTTCTCCTTCCATTTCGGCGCGACGCTCATCAGATAAACCGGGCAGTTTTGGTTTTTCGCTCAAATTATATAAAAATGAGGAAGCATTGTTCACCACATTATATAAACTGATATAATTGGCTTCAACACCGGAGTTGGTATCTTCTACCTGATTGGATTTAAATCCATCCATTCCGCTAAGGCGTACCTCTAACTCGCTGCCCGTAAGAAAATCGAGAAAATGACGCATCCATCCTATGCCCAGCGTTCTCCAAGAGCTATATACTCCGTTTACGTTTGCTTCAGCCGATTTTACATCGCTTATCACGTTCTTGTCGGTTAGCTTATATTCGGGTTGAATGTTATCGATACTTCCCACTAATTCACAAGCGGAAAAGAGTACAGCAAAAATCAAAAGCGAAACTAACTTGATGTTCCGCGTGGCGAAATTTCCGCTTCGCTTCAATTTGATGTTTATATTTATTTTTTTCATATTGATATTCATTGTTAATTCATCATAATTTAGTGACTTGTCCTTTAAAATTGCACTCTAAATCCTACCGAGAAAGTACGACTCAACGGATAGGGATCTTCGTTGCTGTCTCCACCGTATACTCCCACTCCAACCAATTCGGGGTCTAATCCCGGCCATTTTGTAATGGTAAACAGGTTGGTGATTGAGGTAAACAGACTTGCATTTTGCAAATGCAGTTTTTCTGTAATCGCTTTATTCAGGTTGTAAGATAAAGTGATATTTTTCATTCTCAGGTACGATGTACTGAAAAGATAACGATCGTTTGTTCTGAAATTGTAACCGCTGTATCGGAAACCTACTAAACGCGGATACTTGGCATCTGTCCTCTCTGGTGTCCATGTATTTCCAAACGTTTCTCGTGTAATGCTGTTACCCAGTGTTGAATACATATCAGAATACATATCAGAATAAGACGCCTTTCCACCATACGAGAACTGCATAAGGAACGATAGTTCAACGTTTTTATATGATAAACTATTGTTCCACCCACCGAAAAATTTGGGAAGCGGCGAACCGATAACCACACGGTCATCGGAAGAGATATGTCCATCATTATTGGTGTCTTCCATCAGATAATCTCCGATTCCTAAATCCGCTTGATAACTTTCGTGTCCTTTTTCTTGAGCCATCTCGTTTAACATGTCTATTACGGCTTGATCATTCACAATCTCTATCACTTTGTAACCGCGCAGAACTCCCACGGGGTGTCCTTCAACAATCACGTCTTGCATTCCTATATTCAGGTTTGCACCGTTTAGTTTCTCTACTACGTTTTTGTTGGAAGATATATTGAAATAAGATGACCAGGTAAAGTCTTGCTTACGAACAATATCGCCACCTAATTCAAACTCGAACCCTTTGTTGCTCATATCTATGAGATTCGAAGAGAAGGTACTCATCCCGGATTCCATCATAAAAGGCGAGTTGGTCAATGCTCCTTTCGTGTATCGGGAATAGATGTCTAACGAACCGTAAAGACGACGGTTGAAAAACGAAAAGTCAAATCCTCCGTTGTATTCCGATGTTATTTCCCAACGAACCTGTTGGTTTGGCAAATTGCCTTCTAATCGGACTATGGGTGATCCGCCGTATTTTCCTTGTTTCGAAAAATATTGCAGATAAGAAAAGTCTTCTACGTTTGTAGAACCGGTTTTCCCCCAGCTCAAGCGTAATTTTAAATCATCTACCGGTTCCACATCCACCAAGAATGATTCGTTTTTCATTCTCCAACCCAACGAAACGGCCGGGAAAACGCCTAAGCGATTTTCGGGTCCAAATTTAGACGAGACATCGCCCCTGATACTTAGCTCAGCTAAATAACGATGATCGTAATCGTAACTAAAACGAGAGTACGCAGAATTGAGTCCCCCGTTAGAATAACTGTCACCGATAGGATAATAGGTATTTGCCGAACCGATGTTGTTTAGCACCTTCTCGTTGAAAAAATCAACAGCGTTGTAGGTTCTTCCCTCTGTCCAAGTGCGATCGCTACCAACTCCGGCCATAGCTGCTATGTTGTGAACATCGATGGATGTGTTGTAATCTAAACGTGCATTTAACGATGCATAAGTTGCCTGGTTGGTATATTCACTTAATTGGGCCTGCGGCTCTATTCCCCAGAAAATGCCTTGAGCGTGGGAAGGTGTGAAATAACTGCTTTGAAATGCAAACGACGATACGTTAATTTCGCCGCGTGCGCGCAGTCCTTTCGTAATATCTACATCTAAATAGGCGCTTCCGATAAATTGCTGTCCTGTATATTTCGTCTTTAAACTTCTTGCTGCCACCGGGTTAGGACTAAGTACCGGACCTCCGTACAACGCCGATTCATCAAAACGCACAAAATCGCCGTTTTCGTCGTACACCGGCATATCGGGACGCATACGCCAAGGAGTAATTCCCGAGCCGTAACCTAATTCTAATTCTCCGGAAGTTCTTTTCGAAGCCGAATAACTCAGCGTTGCCCCACCGCTAATGGCAGAGGTGATTTCGGTGTCGAGCGCTAAACGCATACCGTATCGGTTGTATTTGTCGTTCAACTGTAATCCTTCTTGATTAAGCGCATTGATGGAGGCGGAATAGTTCGTCTTTTCCGAACCTCCACGAAGCGACATGTAATACTGATGAGCTCCCGCATTTCGATTGGTAGTTTTATCAATCCAGTTGGTACGCACGTCTCCAAAAGCTGATTCGCGCAGCCCTCCGTAAGAATTAAACTTGTACATAAACATATCCCAATCGAACTCGGCATCTATATCGCCAAAGATATTCAGTCCTTCGTACTGCAATTCGTCCAAATATCCGTCGTTGCTTTGCTGCGCATAATCAAGCGTTCCTTTAATAATAATATTTTGAAGTTGTTTATATTCATCCATGTTCAAGGGATTATATTCTTTTATCGGATTTCCGATGGAAAATGTATATCCCGCATCGATGGACACTTTGTCGCCTTTACGTCCGTTTTTGGTTTTCACGATAATTACACCGTTGGCACCGCGTGACCCGTAAATTGCTGTTGCGGAAGCATCTTTCAGTACGTCGATGCTTTCGATATCGTTAGGCGAAATTGCCGCTAAGGGATTCAGATTGGAACTTTCCACAAAATAAGGCAAACCATCTATCACGTATAACGGCACGTTGCTTTGGTGCAACGAACCTAACTTGGGAACGGGCGAGGTAATTCCTCGCACATTGATATTCAGTCCCGCTCCGGGTGCACCGCTTGCCTGAGTACTGAATACTCCTTTTACTACACCACCCAACATACCGTCAACCGAAGGAATGGTGGCAGCCAAGCGTTCTACATCTTCGCTTTTCATCGAAGAAATAGAGCTGGTAAGGCTTTTGCGGTCTTTGCTTCCGTAGCCGATAACCACGAGTTCATCCATCAAGCCGATATCTTCTGAGAGTACAACGTTCAAAAAACGTTCATCTTCAATCTTTATCTCTTTCGTTTGGTAACCCACGTAAGAAATTTGCAAGATTTTGCCTATATCATTCGATTGAAGATTGAAGGTGAAGCCCCCGTCAATATCCGTTGTAACTCCACGGGTAGTTCCTTTTAGAAGGATAGTAACGCCCGGCATGGTTTCACCGTGTAGGTCAACTATTTTTCCTCTGATTACAATTTCACGTTGTTGCTGTACTTCCGGGACAATTGGTGAGAGTGTCGGAGCAGTTTTAGCTTCGTTTTTGTAAACCACAATCTGTTTTCCGAATATTCTGTATTGCAAGCCGAAACGGGTGAGTACATTGTCCAATACTTCGTTTATACTTCGGGTTTGCATGGCGATATCGATTTTTTTATTGACATCGTTTTGTACATTTTCCGAAAAAGCAAAAATATAGCCGCTTTCGCGTTCGATTTCTTTGCACACATCTTTAATGGATGCGGATTTCATGTTGAGCGATACCTTCACGTTTTGCGAGTATCCTGCCTCAGCTTGAACAAACAAAAAGCAGAAAAACAGAAAAAACAGGGTTGTTTTCATTCTTTTTGCAGTTTGTTTGAATGAGGTTAAAAACTTTTCATTCTCATACGAGTAAATGTTCATCATCTCTTTATGTCTGTTTGATTTTTGTTAATGATTCTTTTGTCTTATCGCGGATGTGCGGTTTTCTTTGTGAATGGCAAATCCGATACGGCAAACGGGTGTAATTCACACCTCAATATTATCTTATCTCATAGGCATTTAAATATTTACTGAATTTTATTACTAATGTATATTTTGTTATTCTCTTTCAGGTACTGTGTTGAAGTGAGCAGAGCAATAGTTCCCATTACATCATCGATGTTTTCCGATAGGTAAATTTTTCCGGAACAGATGCGTTTTTGCAGGCTCATGTCGTTTTCGTAATTGAACGAGAAGTTATAATACCGCTCAATCGCTTTCAAGACATCCGACATGGGCGTTTCGTCGAGGGTAAGGTAACCGTGTATCCAACTTATTTCGGCGATGCTGTTTACCGTTTTTTTATCGAACGTATTGTCAGCCTTGAGTGTCGCTTTTTCGTTTGGCGATAGTTTAAGCTGATTGTTGTTTTGAGTTCCCAACAACACATTTCCTTCCACCAAAGTTACCGAGCCGACCAGATTGTTGTAAGCCGTTACATTAAATTTTGTACCCAGCACTTGAACCGAAAAATCTTTGGTATGTACCACAAACGGTTTTCCTTTTTCGGGAGCAACATCTAAGTAGATTTCGCCTTCGATGGTTATTTCGCGTGCTTTTCCCTTAAAATCGGATGGAAACTCCAATACCGAACCGGAATTGAGCCACAGTCGCGTGCCGTCGGCCAACGTAAGTTGCGAGCGTTTTCCGTATGGAACCACTAATTTATTCAGGGTGTTTTGATGCATATCGAGGGTAGTCTCGGAATTTTCGCTGTCGGTAATTTTCAACGTGTTTCCTTTTCCATCAACCTGCGCACGGATATCGTTTTTAAACGACACGGCTTCTCCTTCGCCGGTAATTAACTGAATATCTTCACTATTAAGAAGATTTCCCACGATAAACTCCTGCTGTTGTCCGGCTGTCTTCATTCTTTCGCTTTTCTGAAAGAACAGAATACTCCCCACGGCAACCAATAAGGCTATGGAAGCAGCAAGCGAAAAGTAATACAAGCGGCGGGTGCGTTGCCTTTTTCGATTATCGGCAAGCGAATGCTTAATGTGCTGCAACATCTGCTGCTCGTTATCCGGAGAGAGCAGGTTGGCATTCAGTCCCGTCGATTTCAGGTAACGGATGGCGCGGTTTACCTCGTTGCTTAATTCCGGATGTTGGTCAATAAACGATTTCCAATACACGTCTTGTGTTTCATCGGGCAGCAATTGCCACCGAATGAATTGTTCGTCTTTTAAAAAATCGGTATAATTAGAATATAATTTCATTTTTTCGCGAATAAAAACATAAAAATCCGTGTCCGAAAATTTCGGACACTACAATAGAGACGGTATATTTTTTTATCTATACCCTTTTTTAAAGAAAAAAATATTAATTTAACATTTCAAGTCCGGCGGAGAAGAAAAACAACAGGGCTTGGTGTCCGTATTTTTCGCGGAGATTTTGTATGGCTTTAGATACGAGTTTGCGGCATCCGTGAACGGTAATATTCAGCAACTGAGCTATTTGAGGATAGTCGTACTCTTGCACGTAGCGCAAATAAATAATTTCTCGCTGCCGAGAAGTGAGCGAATTAAGCATGCCTTCAATTTGCTGTTTGATAAGGCGTTGCTCTTCGGTATCGATAAGGCTGTCTTCTACAGTTACGCGGATATCAAACGGCATTTCAACGCCATCTTCAACAGCAGACAGACTAACATGCTCACGCACCGACCTGTGTAAATCCACCAATCGATTTTTCAGTGCTCTGAAAAGGTAAAACTTCACATTTTCTACGGCTGCCAATCGATTGTTTTCGGAGGAGATTTTATAAAAAACATCGTGAATGGCATCCATAATCAGGTGTTCATCAAAACCCAAATAAACGGCGTACGTGAATAAATCTTTCACATACAACGAGTACAGTGCTTCTATGTCTTTGTCATTGTTCACGAATTCAATATATGGAAAAAACAGATACTATACTATAAATGAAAAAATTAAAAAAAAAAATAACAACTATTCACTTTGCTCATTTATCTTGTTACAACATACAAAGATAAACTTCTTAACTATTTTTTTGGGTTTATTGATTGTTATTGACCGACAGGCAGACAAGTACATTGTCTGTTTAATTATTGTACAACACAACTAAATGCATTGAATAACAAACGAATATCTGTTTAAAAAAGTTTCTTTTATTTTTTCGGTCACTTCAAAAGAGTTCCAACTGTTTAAAAATACTACGTGAACAAAAGTACATATTTTTTCGAACAATATGTTTTACACATACATTTTTATTCGTGAAACGGATGTTTTACTCCTGTTCTGCCTATTGGAACACCCAAAAGGTTTTTGTTCTACTTTTATAGTTCGGTTTATTATTCGTTCATTTTTAACAGTTTAGTTTTGATGCATTTTGAACCGGTAAGTTCTTAGGTCATTAGATACTATTATGCAATACTACATTTGGATTTTACGGTAATAGACTTGATTTCTCCTTTAGTAATTCCTCTTCGGCTCCTTGTAAACAGAGTTTACCGTAATTACAGAACAGATATAAGTCTCAATTTTGAAGAACTTGTCTATTTTTTTATCGGATAATACATAACAAAAAAAGGAAAGCTATTAAAACTTTCCCTCGATAGTTGCGGAGATAGGACTTGAACCTATGACCTTTGGGTTATGAGCCCAACGAGCTACCAACTGCTCCACTCCGCGATGTATTTTCCTTAATTGGAGTGCAAAGGTATGAATTAAAATTGTATCATCCAAATAAAAATGCATTTTTTATTTTTATTTCTCTTTTTAATTAAAACAATCACCCGCGAGGCAGGTGATTGTTAAAGATAAATTAAAATCTTAAGTTGTGGTTTTCGACCTGAATTTAATATCAAATATCTTTTATCGCTCCCATAAACAAAACAGCTCCGGTAGAGTTTTCTTGAATAAGATAAATAAATGGTTTATCGGCATTGAAGACTACTTTTTGAGGGGTTGGATTTGCTGTAGTAAGTTCCATCCCAACGACAGTAACCGCAGCGGCTTCCGTTCCTAATTCGTCCGTACTAATGTATGTATCTTGTTTTACAAAAGCAATGTAGGCCGGATAATCAGACATGCGAGAGAAGTCAGCATCTTTCGGGGAAAAGGCAATTCCCATGCCCATATTAGTGAAAACATCATTCAGTTTTTTGCTGTATTCGGTTTTGAATTTCGGCAAATAAAGTTCCACTTCCGCGTTGTATAATCTCGATGTTGTGTTAGTCCAATACTCCCTGTTTTGCAATGCCGAAACCACATCAAGTTGTTTCTTGCCACTTTTGGGCAACAAAATCAACATGCTGAACGCCTGATTTCCGTAAGGAAGCTGTACAATCTGCATAGTTTCATCTTCGGTGTAGTTGAACTTGGCGGTTTGCGCCATCATATCTACCGTTCGTTTTGTGCCGTTTTCGGTCATAAACGCTTTTTTCGATGTGTTTTTTGCATCGAATTTCGTCGTCCAGATGCCTTTAAAGTAAATGGCATTGAGCAGATACATTAAATCAAGCGGTCCGGTTTTATCTAACACCTCTTTAATCAATCCGTTGGTGTTATCCGATGCCCATTGATTAATGATGTCTTTGGCGGTTGGAAGCGTGAAATCCACCGGTTTAACCATCGCGTCGTAATAATCGATATTGGTTTTGATGAAATCGGGCTTGATGGTTACGAATTTGTTCGTAAAAATAGAATTAGCAATCGATAATTTGGTAGAAGGGTCGGTCTTCAGCAACGCTTCTTTCACTTTTTTGTAATAACCGTTGACGTCGTTGTCGGAATAGCCACCCATTTTCAGCGTTTGTTGCATTGCCGTCTTGGTTTCTGCGGCGGCTCCGTTCCAAGTCATAGCCAACGCCATGCTCAAGCTGAAAGGCGACACCATAAAACTTTTGTCTTCGTCAAGAGCTTCTTCGTTGAATACATTAGCGAAAAACTCGAAAGCAAACTGTCTATCGGTTTTCAAAATTTCGGACTCGGCAGACCGAAGTTGAATTTCAATCGGTTTCAGAAGATTAGTCCCGTCTATCTCATTGTCCGATTTATTGCAACCGGTAAAAAACAGGGCGCTTGACACTAACAGCGCAGTTAATTTAATAGTTGGATTCATATACGTGAATTTTTGGGTTATATAATATAGATGAGATTTTACCAAAAAACGTTGCACGCTTATCGTTAAAAAAATATAAAATGAGATTTTTTTCTTTTTTCCTATGATGTTGTTACGAAATGAACCAAAAAACAAATAAATTCGCTATTTTTGTATCCTTGAATTTATCACTTTTTTAATTGACTGATAATGAGAAAATGGCGTATTGAAGATTCGGAAGAATTATATAACATCAACGGTTGGGGAAACGGATATTTTTCCATCAACGAAAAAGGGAACGTTCAGGTTACACCCCGAAAAAAAACGGGCGGAGCTGTTGATTTGAATGAGTTGATGCGGGAACTTTATCTTCGCGACGTTGCAGCCCCTGTTTTGGTGCGGTTTCCCGAGATTTTGGACAACCGTATCGAAAAAATATCCACCTGTTTTCAAATCGCGGCCAAAGAGTATGGTTACAATTCGCAAAACTATATTGTTTATCCCATCAAGGTAAATCAGATGCGGCAAGTGGTAGAAGAAATCGTGAACCACGGAAAAAAATTCAATATCGGACTGGAGGCGGGTTCAAAGCCTGAACTACACGCGGTCCTCGCCATTAACACCGAATCGAATTCGCTGATTATTTGCAACGGATACAAAGACGAAAGTTATATAGAACTGGCACTCTTGGCTAAAAAGATGGGCAAAGAGGTGTTTATCGTAATCGAAAAGCTGAACGAACTGGAGCAAACCATCGCTATAGCCAAACGCCTGAAAGTGAGTCCCAATATCGGTATTCGCATAAAATTAGCCAGTTCAGGAAGCGGAAAATGGGAAGAATCGGGTGGCGATGGAAGCAAATTCGGTCTGAATTCCAGCGAGTTGTTGGAAGCGCTTGAGTTGCTCGAAAAGCACAAGATGAGCGACTCTTTCCGACTAATCCATTTCCACATCGGAAGCCAGATTACGAAAATCCGCCGCATAAAAACCGCCTTACGCGAGGCGTCGCAGTTTTACGTTCAGCTGCACCACTCAGGTTTCAATATCGAGTTTGTGGACATTGGCGGTGGATTGGGCGTGGATTACGACGGAACCCGCTCATCGTACAGCGAAAACAGCATCAATTATTCTATTCAGGAATATGTGAACGACTCGATTTTCTCGTTTGTTGACGCGGCAAACAAAAATGAAATACCGCATCCCAAAATCATTACAGAATCCGGACGCGCGCTTACCGCGCACCATTCGGTTCTTATTTTCGAAGTGCTCGAAACAGCTACCCTACCCGAATGGAAAGAAGAAGTCGAGATTCAGGAGAGCGATCACGAATTAGTGAAAGAACTATACAAGATTTGGGATAATTTGTCGCAACCCCGCATGCTGGAAGCCTGGCATGACGCGCAACAAATCAGGGAAGAGTCGCTCGATTTGTTCAGCCTGGGAATGCTCGATTTAAAAACGCGTGCGCAGGTGGAACAGTTGTATTTTTCCATTATCCGCGAAATAAACTTCACCATCAATCGGGCGAAGCACGCTCCGGAGGAGTTGCGTCAGCTCTCGTCACTGTTGCCCGATAAGTATTTCTGCAACTTTTCGTTGTTTCAATCGTTGCCTGATTCGTGGGCGATAGACCAGGTTTTCCCCATTATTCCCATTCATCGATTAGACGAAAAACCGGAAAGAACGGCAATATTTCAAGATATTACCTGCGATTCCGATGGAAAAATAGCCAGTTACACGGCTCAAGGCGGTTCTCACCAATCGTTTCTGCCGGTTCACTCGCTCAAGAAAAACGATTCGTACTACATCGGTGTTTTTTTGGTGGGCGCTTATCAGGAAATTTTGGGCGACTTACACAACCTCTTCGGCGACACCAACGTGGTACACGTAAGTACGACCGAAAAAGGGTACAGTATTGACCAAATTATTGACGGAGAAACCGTTGCCGAAGTACTGGAATACGCGCAGTATAATGCCAAAAAATTGGTGCGCACCGTTGAAACGTGGGTGATGAGTTCGGTAAAACAAGGTAAAATTTCGGTAGAAGAAGGGAAAGAGTTTTTAGCGAATTACCGCTCGGGATTGTATGGATATACTTATTTGGAGTAAGATTCAACTTAAGGAACATCAATAAAAAAAGCCGCAAATTGCGGCTTTTTTTATATGCTTTTTAAATCCAATCAGAATGAAAACTTTCCGTCAATTTTAATTGAAAATTTAACAGGTGAAGTGATATCGTTTGTTGTTTTGTACGATAAATAAACTTTCGATGATCCTTTTTTAATCACCTCATTAATAACTTGCTGCAAAAAATTCAACTGCGGTAACTCTTTAAACGTCACGTTATCGGTAACATTTGGCAAAGTTAAATTTACTTTCGAATTGCTGGCCAAAGATAACTTTATGTTAGTTAATTCTACATTTTGTCCCTCAGTAATTCCACTTACCGTCATAACCGAAGTAGTCTGCACTAAGCCGCTTTCAACCCATTTCTCGTATTTAGACAATGCTGCAAAATCACTCAAATTGAATATAACATCGGTTGTAGTCGTGTTTCCTTCCGCTGCAATAATACTTATTGATTTTGTAGCACTTGCTTCTTGCGAAACCGGTAGATCATTAGGCTTTTTACTGCAAGAAGAGACTGTCAAAACTAAAGAAATAACCATCAATATGGATACTAATTTTTTCATAATTGTGTTGTTTTAAAATGAATAATTAGTGCAAATGTAGTCAATATAGCACAAGTCAAACTAAATTTTCTTTTAAAAAAACTAAACGGGGATTATTTGTACAACCCTTTATCCACTATATAGTCATATACATTCTCGGGCAAAAATGCTCGAACATCTTTTCCGGCACGAATACTCTCACGGATAAAAGTAGAGGATATTTCAACGATGGGCGCATCAACTAACTTCACGTTTTGCGACAACGCTTCGGGAATTTTCACCTCCGAACCCAATCGGGGATAGATAAGTATCTTATACTCTTTCACCAAACGTTCATTCTCTTTCCAGCGCGGAAATTTGATCCAATTATCACCGCCGATGATAAGGGTAAATTCCGAATCGGGATTTACGGCGCTCAATTTCGTCAGTGTATCAATGGTATAGGAGGGCTTGGGCATATCGAACTCGACATCCGACACTATCAAATTGTCGTAATCCCGAACAGCGATTTTCATCATCTCTAACCGAATATCATCGTCGAGTAAATCGGCAGCGGACTTCAGGGGATTATGAGGAGTGACCACAAACCAGACCTCATCGAGATAAGTGAACTCCCGCATATAGTTCGCCAATATCAAATGCCCGACATGAACCGGATTAAACGAACCCGAAAAAATGCCAACCTGTTTCTTTTTCATCTATTCAGCAAAAAATATAAAAATCGATGCTCATTTCTGAAACACCGACTTTCAACCATTTTTTATTTTTTTTCGCCGGCGCTATGTCCGTTTAAACAGGGAGATTACCCATAAGAGCAAGATCGCGCCAACTAACGAGGTAATAAGACTTCCGATAAGTCCGTCGCCGGTGCCGATTCCCAGCAAGCCGAAAACCCAGCCGCCGATAAGTGCTCCCACTACTCCAACAACAATATTCATAAGCAGTCCAAAGCCGCCGCCACGCATAATGTTACCCGCAAGCCATCCGGCTACTGCACCAATAATGATAAACCATAACCAACCCATAATAAAAAAGTTTTTTAGTTAATAATTTTGTATCAATAAGATTTTCTTATCATAAAATAAACAGAAAAATGAACAGTTTTGTTTAGAATATTAAAATATTATTTACTTTTCGAGTCTCAGCACATGCGGTTTTTATAGTCTTCGTAACCGAATTTTCGATAAAGAACAAATTGATTATCAGTGGCCCACAATCCGATGGAGGGATGCGAAACGCCGTTGAACATGGTGGTTTTTACGATGGTGTAGTGAATCATATCTTCGAAAACGATTTTGTCGCCCACCTGCAACGGCTTGTCGAACGACCATTCGCCCATAAAATCGCCGCTCAAACAGCTGTTTCCGCCCATTCTGTACGTGGGTTTTCCGGCAACGGGTTCGTGATGCGCGCCTCGGATGCGGGGCTTGTAGGGCATTTCCAAGCAGTCGGGCATGTGGCAGGCAAACGACACGTTGAGCATTGCCGTGAGCACGCC
Organism: uncultured Petrimonas sp.; assembly: GCA_964557135.1. Lineage (GTDB taxonomy): Bacteria > Bacteroidota > Bacteroidia > Bacteroidales > Dysgonomonadaceae > Petrimonas. The sequence goes on from CAZKZB010000010.1 coordinate 26,399, forward strand.
TTCGTTTTCCACAATATCGGCAACGTCCGCCACCAAAACGCCTGTTTCCCACGCAAACGCGCTTCCGGGTTCCATAATGATTTCTAAGTTGGGATATTTTTCCTTGAAACCGATAAGCAGACGAATTAAGTGCTCCACATCATAATCGGCATGCGTCATCAGATGCCCTCCACCCAGATTAAGCCACTCTATTTCAGGCAGAAAATGTCCAAAATTTCTCTCCACGGCTTCCAGCGTTTTTTCCAAATCGAAGGAGTTGTTTTCGCAAAGATTGTGCAAATGCAGTCCGCTGACGCCTTCGGGGAGAGTTTCGCCCATATTTTTAGCCGTTACGCCCAATCGCGAACCGGGCATGCTGGGATTATACAAATCGGTTTCCACCACCGAAAACTCGGGATTGATGCGTATTCCGCACTTTATTTTTTTGCCCGACGCCGCCACCTGCGGATAAAACCGATAAAATTGCGACAACGAGTTGAACGTGATGTGGCTGCTGTATTTCAGAAACGTGGGAAAATCGGAATCGGTGTACGACGGCGCGTAGGTGTGCGCCGGGCTGCCCATCTCTTCAAACGCCAATTGCGCTTCGGCAACCGAACTCGCCGTAGAATAACCGATGTATTCGCGCACAACGGGAAACGCTTTCCACATGGCAAACGCTTTGAAAGCCAGAATTATATTTACGCCTGCCCGCTCTTTTACCGATTGTATGAGTTGCAGATTTCGGCGCAGCAACGCCTCTTCCATCACGTAACAGGGCGAAGGGATTTTGTCGAAGTCAATCATTTTTCAATTTAAATGGATAGTAATTATTGAATGAACTTATTTTGTACAAACTTACATAAAAAACGCATAGTAAAACAGAGATTACTTCATAAAAGAAACAACTCGTTAAGAAATAATAGAGTGTAAAAAACTCACAATTCGTTGATTTTAATGGCATAAAACCTCTGCTTTAGAAAAAAATCACCAAACAGTCAACCTTTAACTGCAATTAGCTGTTGAAATATAGTAACAACTAAATTTGAATTATGTTTTTTAAGTTCGTCTATGAAAAATCTCTTGCCCAAGCAAGCTATGTTATCGGATGTCAGGAAAAAGGAATCGCAGCGGTTATCGACCCCAAAAGAGATGTCGATACCTACATCGAGATAGCCGAGGAAAACAACCTTAAAATCACCCACATATTTGAAACTCATATTCATGCCGATTTTCTCTGCGGATCGCGGGAGCTTGCTGCACTTACCGGAGCCGAACTTTATTTATCAGACGAAGGCGATGAGAACTGGCAATATGAATTTCAGCATGTCGGGTTGAAAAACGGCGATAAAGTTCGATTGGGTAACGTTGTTTTTGAAGCTTTACACACCCCCGGACATACGCCCGAACATTTATCGTACATAGTTACCGACGAAGCGGCTTGCGATGAGCCCGTTATGTTTTTTAGCGGCGATTTTCTATTTGTTGGAGATGTAGGCCGTCCGGACCTTTTGGAAAAGTTGGGCGGAGAGAGAAACTCAACACAAGCTGGTGCTTATCAGCAATTTGAATCGATAAAAAAACTGTTTCAATTAAAAGATTACATTCAAATTTGGCCCGGACATGGCGCGGGTTCTTCCTGTGGAAAGTCTCTCGGAGCTGTTCCGGTTACTACGTTGGGATACGAAAAAATTCGAAACTGGGCATTTCAATTCGGCGAGAACAAAAAAGCATTTGTTGAGGAACTTTTAATCGATCAGCCCGAAGCGCCGCGTTACTACGCCACCATGAAAAAGCTCAATAAAGAGGATAGAAAGCTTGTTACAAATGTCCCGGTTATGAAACACTTGTCAGAAAAGGATTATAAAAAATGGAAATCCCAAGGAGCAAAAATCATAGACACTCGTTCCCCCGACGATTACGCCCTATCTCATATTCCCGAAGCTTGGAATATTTCTAACAGTGACTCGTTTACAACTGAAATGGGTTGGTATATGAATTATAATGAGCCGTTTATCCTTATTATCGAAAAGCAAAATTTAGAGGAAGCTACTCGGAAACTTATGCGAATAGGGCTTGATAATGCAATAGGATTCGTTACGCCGAAAGAGTTCCTGCATTGGGAAAAGGAAAACCTTATAGTTGCAAAATCAATAGACAAGAAAACATTGAAAACGAAACTAAACAGACCTGATATTCAACTTATTGATGTTCGAAGCGCAAAAGAATTCAAGGAGGGACACATTGAAAGTGCTGAGAATATTATGCACGGCACAGTTCCCGAAAACACTCAGAAAATATCAAAAGTCAAGCAGGTAATTGTTTATTGCAGAACCGGTGCCAGGTCTTCAACGGCATATTCCTATTTATTGTCGGAAAAATTCAACAACATATATATTTATCGGGGCGGATGGCAGGATTGGAGCAAAGATGATTAATTGGCTATTGGCTTTGCGCTCAAGTTGATGAAACTAATGGTAAATACTTATCTTATTAATACAAAAAAATCTCGGAAATAATTTCCGAGATTTTTTACTCATACTCAGTACTCCATACTCCATACTCCATACTCCATACTCTTTGCCCAACCCACTCCGCTTTCAATTCCTAAACACTACCCTATCCCCCACTGCGTCAATCACAATGGGTTTGGAACGATCTACCATTCCTGCCAGAATATCTTTCGACAATTGGTTGAGCACCGTGCGCTGAATAACCCGTTTCACGGGACGCGCGCCAAACTCGGGGTCGTAACCCGCAAGAGCGATGGCTTCTACCGCTTCATCGCTGTATTCCAGCACGATACTGTTTTCCGCCAGCATCCGTTTCACGCCGTTGAGCTGGATGCGTACAATTTGCGCAATTTCGCTCTTTTTGAGCGGAGCAAACATGATAATATCGTCAATGCGGTTCAAAAACTCGGGACGAATGGTTTGCTTCAACATATTGAGCACCTGCTCTTTGGTGTTTTCCACCACCGACTCGCGATTGGTCTCGGTTATTTTTTCGAAATTCTCACGAATGAGATTCGACCCCATATTGGACGTCATAATAATGATGGTGTTCTTGAAATTCACCGTTCTGCCTTTGTTATCGGTCAGTCTGCCATCGTCTAACACTTGCAGCAAAATGTTGAACACGTCGGGGTGCGCTTTTTCGATTTCGTCGAACAGCACCACCGAATAGGGTTTGCGGCGAATGGCTTCCGTGAGCTGCCCGCCCTCGTCGTATCCCACGTATCCCGGAGGCGCGCCAATGAGGCGCGTAGCGCTGAATTTTTCCTGATATTCGCTCATATCGATGCGCGTCATCATATTTTCGTCGTCGAACAGATAATCCGCCAGCGCTTTTGCCAATTCGGTTTTTCCCACGCCGGTTGTGCCGAGGAAAATAAACGAACCGATGGGACGTTTCGGGTCGCTCAGCCCCGCGCGATTGCGGCGCACGGCATCGGCAACAGCAGTAATGGCTTCTTGCTGACCCACAACGCGTTTATGCAATTCGTCTTCCAGATTGAGCAGTTTTTCGCGCTCGCTCTGCAACATTTTGTTCACGGGAATGCCCGTCCAGCGCGAAACCACGTCGGCAATATCTTCGGCGTCCACTTCTTCCTTAATCATCGCTTTCGCGCCCTGCATCTCGTGCAGCTGCTTTTTGAGCGACTCAATTTCGGTTTCTTTTTCCTTGATTTTTCCGTAGCGAAGTTCGGCCACTTTTCCGTAATCGCCCTCGCGTTCAGCTTTTTCCGCCTGAAATTTGGCGTCTTCGATATCGATTTTGTTTTGCTGAATTTTATTGATAATATCTTTCTCTGCCTGCCACTTGGCTTTGAAAGCCGATTCCTCCTCCTTTAAATCCTCAATTTGCTTAGTAAGCAGTTCCTCTTTCTGCTTGTCGTTTTCGCGGCGAATGGCTTCGCGTTCAATTTCCAATTGTTTCACGCGGCGCATAATCTCGTCCAGTTCTTCCGGCACGGAATTGACTTCCATACGCAGTTTGGCCGCCGCTTCGTCCATCAGGTCGATGGCTTTGTCCGGCAAAAACCGGTCGGTAATATATCGGCTCGAAAGCTGCACGGCGGCAATAATCGCCTCATCCTTGATGCGTACTTTGTGGTGATTTTCATATTTCTCCTTCAATCCACGCAAGATGGAAATGGTGTCCGATTCGGTGGGCTCGTCCACCATAACGGTCTGAAAACGACGCTCCAACGCCTTGTCTTTTTCGAAATACTTCTGATATTCGTCCAGCGTGGTGGCGCCAATGGAACGCAGTTCACCGCGCGCCAGAGCCGGCTTCAGGATATTGGCGGCATCCATCGCGCCATCGCTTTTTCCGGCGCCCACCAAGGTATGAATTTCGTCGATAAAGAGAATAATTTCGCCTTCGGATTTTACCACTTCGTTGATAACCGATTTCAGCCGCTCTTCGAACTCGCCTTTGTACTTGGCTCCGGCGATGAGCGCGCCCATATCGAGCGAAAAAAGCTCTTTGTTTTTCAGATTTTCGGGCACGTCGCCACGCACAATCCGATGGGCGATTCCCTCGGCAATTGCCGTTTTTCCGGTTCCGGGTTCGCCGATGAGAATGGGATTATTCTTGGTGCGGCGGCTCAGAATTTGCAGCACGCGGCGGATTTCTTCGTCGCGACCGATAACGGGGTCTAGCTTGCCTTCGCGCGCGCGTTCGTTGAGATTCACAGCGTATTTGCTCAGCGACTGATAGGTATCTTCCGCCGATTGGCTGGTTACTTTTTCGCCTTTCCGAAGTTCGTTGATGGCGGTTTCGAGCACGTTTTGCGATATTCCGGCATTTTTCATCAGTTGCGAAGCGACGTTTTTTTCGGCAACCAACGCCAGCAGCAAATGTTCGAGCGAAACAAATTGGTCGCCCATTTTGGTGGCGAAATCAGCCGCTTTTTGAAACACGGCATTGGTTTCGCGGCTCAACATCGGGTCGCCGCCCGACACTTTCGGGTACGACTGAATATCGGTATCCACAGCCGATTCCAGCGAACGAATGTTCACGCCCAATTTCTGAAACAGAAAGTTGGTAACGTTTTCGCCCACCAGCATCACGCCTTTCAACACGTGCGCCGGCTCAATCATTTGCTGACCGTTTGCACGCGCCATATCAATGGCTTTTTGCACAGCTTCCTGCGCTTTTATTGTAAAGTTGTTGAAGTTCATATTTTTGTTTTTTTTAGTTTTAATCGTTTGTTTTTCAGTGAGACGATGCGCGCATCGTTTCTACACAAAGGTGTCAAAATCCTTGCCAAAGAGAATTTTATGACGATTTGGCAGGAATGCTTTAAACAGAAGAGATACGAAAAGCAATTAGAGAACATCGTCTCAAAGCGTGTAGTTACCGCAGCCAAATGAGTTAAAGAATGTTTTTAATCTCTCAAATTACACCTTTGTCCGAAATAATCTTCTATATTTGATTTATCGAAAAAATCAATTAACACGACTTTAACTGTAAAAGAATTATAATAAGCCTGTTATGAAAATAACCGATAAAATTCTCGAACGCATCAATCATCGTTCTCAAAAAGAGTTTGAGCCGTATTACATCTACGACACACAAAAAATAAGGCAGCAATGCCAACAATTTAACTCGTTGGATTATCCCGAAAAATCGATTCATTTTGCCACAATGGCCAACAATCATCCCGAGTTTCTTCGAATAATAAAAGAAGAAGGAATGCGGGTTTTTGTTAACTCCTTGTTGCATTTGGATATTGTTTCACAACTCGGATTTGAACGCGAAGAGATTATATTTACCTCTTCTGGACTGACCGAAAACACGATGCAAAAAATTGCCGAATTCGATGTTCAACTCAACTTAGACTCACCGATGCAATTAGAGCGGTGGCTTAAACTATTCCCTGACAAAAAAGTCGGAATTCGTTGTAATATAGGCAGTACCGTTAGCCCGTTTGCTACTCATGCCGGTTTTTTTATTGGTGAGAACAGCCGACTTGGATTCACGGAAAGCGAAATAAAAAACATCCCGGATAAATCGAAAATCCGCGGGCTTCATCTTTATGCAGGCACCGATATTTTCGATTTGAACTATTTCATGAATTGCTATCGTGAACTTATCCGTTTTGCCGATTATTTTCCTGAATTGGAATACCTGAATATGGGTGGCGGATTCGGTGTTGCCGAAAACGGCTACGAAGCGTTTGATTTCAGCGAGTACAACATACGTGTGACTGAACTCATGGAAAGCATTTCCGAAAAAACGAAACGGCGGCTTAAATTAATTTTAGAACCGGGCAGAATTATTGGCGGTAAAGCCGGATATTTTGTGTGCTGCGTTACCGATATAAAACAGCGTGAAAACAAACGGCTGATCGGGGTTAACGGCTCCACTGTTCAGTTTTCTCGTCCTCTGTTGTATCCTGATATCGCAAAACATCCGGTTGTGGTACTGCGCAACGGCATTCCGTTGAATGAATCGGAAACGGTTTGTTCTACTGTTTTTGGGTGCTCCACCTACTCACGCGATATTTTTCGAGAAAACGTACAACTGCCTGTGGTTGAACCCGGCGACACGCTCGTGTTTTGCAACGCCGGTTCATATTCAGCTTCAACGTATCTGCATTTTCTTGGTTTTCCAAAACCCGAAGAATTGTTCGTATGAAAGTAACGCAACTATGCGGAAAATCCGCTTACCAAACGTTTGCACAAGTTGCAAAAGAGGTGTATCGGAACAATCCTTATTATCGGGGTACCGAAGGGAGTATTGAGAAAATGCTTCTCTGCTCGAAAAGCAGTTTCAGCAACCATGCCGATATAAAGATGTTTGTTGTACAGGATCGGAACGATTTGGTGGCGCGATTTGCGCTTATTCACGACAAACACCTACCCGATTATGTACAGGTTTCGTTTTTTGAAGCCCAAGAAGGATTGGGCGATATTTTTTCACTGATACGGAATGAGATTCGCACGCATTTCCCACACGTAAAAAAAGTTGTGATAGGTTTAAACGCGCATCTGAATTACGGAGCGGGCATTTTGCTCAACCGTTTTGATGAAGCCCCGCTCTTCGGACTTCCTTACAACCCACCCTACTACTCCGAATATTTCTCAACATTGTGTTGCCGAAAAATGGTAACTTTTCGTTTCAGTATGGATGCTTACAGGGAATGGGCACGCGGATATTCCATGCAGCGTCCAGCAAACGGTTTAACGGTGCGCTTTATGGACAAACGCCGGATTGAGTCCGAAAGTGCGATTTACACTCAACTCAATAATCGGGCATTTATAAATCATCCTTACTGGGCAAATCGTGACGAGAAAGAAGACCTGGAGCTTTTTGCCCCGTTTCGTTACTTTTTAGACAACGAAAATCTCATTATCGCCGAAGTCGATGGTAAACCGGTGGGTTTCTATTTGTGGTATCCCGATTTTAATCAATTGGTTAAGAACAAAAGTGATTTAAATGCTTGGCATTTATTAAAATATCGCGCCGGTATCGGTAAGCCGATAGATACGTTTCGTTTTACCGAAATCGGAATACTTCCCAAATACCAAAGAACTTCAGTAGCATATGCATTGATTGACAAATCGCTGCAAACGGTTACTCGACAAGGCTTTTCGTTTTGTGAAGGCGGATTTATTTTCGAAGAAAATCGGGCGTCGATAGCTTTTGTGAAAAGAATTTTGAAGCGATGCTACGGAAAGGAACCTGAGCCGTATCGTGAATTTGCAGTATTCGAAACCTCTCTTTAACAATGAATTTCAATTGTTTACATAGCGTTTGCGATTTACCCCACGAGTGGAATAAGCTTGCGGAGCATTATTTTCAGCGAAGTGTCTTCTTGCGACATCTCGAAGAATACAATCCCTGCAATCAGCGCTATTACGTGTGTTCAGAAAACCACAGAACAATTGCAGCCGCCGTTGTATATTCGCTTCCGGTGAATATTTTTTCGTTTGCAGGCACAAAAAGTGTCATTCAGATGCAGATAATCGGCATCCCATGCTCGGTATCCTGCCCGGGCATATTTGGCTCCCATATCGGAATAAAAGCATTGTCCGATTATATTTTCTCAACCGAAAAGGGCTTTGTGCTGATGCTCAATCGAAAAGAAAAGCCGGAGCAAAAAATGTATGCTTCGGGTAAAACGCTGCCAACCGTTGTTTTAGAAAACCGCTTTTCAGATTGGGACGAATATCTTGCTTCTTTAACATCCTCCTATCGAAGGCGATTGAAAAAGTTAACGACAGACAACGCCACGTTGAAATTCTCTACCCTTGCTTCCACTCACTTTTCCGAGCCCATGTATCAACTCTATGAAAATGTATACGAAAAAAGTAAAGCCAAGTTAGAAAAACTGAATATCGATTTTTTTAAAAACCTCCCTCCCGAATTTCAATTTCTTGTTTGTTATCACAACAAAGAAGTTGCGGGCTGGAACATTTCGCTGAAAGACAACAATATATTTTATTTTTTTCTGGGCGGTGTTGACTATCGCCTCAATAAAACGCACAACATTTATCTGCGCTTGTTGGCTGAATTAGTAAAAGCGGGAATCGAAAGCAAGTGCCAATTGGTTGAATTAGGTCAAACGGCGGAAATACCAAAAATGCGCATGGGTGGTAAACTTCAACCTCTTTATATGCAAGCGTCTCACAGCAATCCGTTTTTAAACGTCATGCTAAAAATGAGCAAACCTTTGCTCGAGTATAATCGAAAAACGGAGAAGAATAATCCTTTTAAAGCCACCAAACAATGAAAATACTTTTCGTACGTCCTAAACCGTCGCCGGAAACCATCGGATTACAACACCTGATGGTGGTTGAGCCGCTCGAACTTGAGGTGTTGGGCGCCGTAAAACGAGATTCCGATACGGCAGTTATTGTTGATATGATTTTGGAAAAGAAGCCTTTAGAACATTTCCTCGCCCAACACGCCCCCGATATTTTTTGCGTTACCGGTTACATTACTCACGTGAACACGATGAAGGAATATTGCGCAACGGCAAAGGAAATGTTTCCCAAGGTGGTATGTATTGTCGGCGGTGTACATTGCGAAGTATGTCCCGAAGATTTTGATTGTGAGCAAATTGATTATCGAGTTGTTAGAAATGCGGCGCGAGTTTTCCCCGATTTACTGAATCACATAGAAAACCGCACCCAACTCCCGCAAGGTGTTTTTATTCGAGGAAACACACTCGAAAACACGGCCCTTCCTCCTTTCGATTTTTATTCGCCTTTAGCCGACAGAAGTTTGGTGGCGCGTTACCGAAAACACTATTTTTACATTTTCAGCCAACGGGTCGCGCTTATGAAAGCCTCCTACGGATGTCCCTATCACTGTTCGTTTTGTTTTTGCCGCGCCATCACCAGCGACACTTATCATCGGAAACCGTTAGAAACAGTCGTAGGAGAACTGGAAAGCATTACGGAGAAAGAAATTTACTTCGTGGACGATGATTTCCTGTTCGATGCCCGTTGGTTGCAGCGATTTGCAGATGAGGTAAAACGGCGGAATATCCGTAAAAACTATTTGGTGTATGGACGAGCCGATTTTATTGCCACACATCCCGAAACCATACAAGACCTGGCTGAAATTGGGCTGAAAACGGTAATTGTGGGATTTGAAAGTTTTTCGGATAAAGAACTGGTTCAATACAACAAAAAAACATCGGCAACACTTTATCGGCAAACAATGAAAGTGCTGAACAAGAATAACGTTGACGTATTCGCAACCATCATTATCCCGCCGGAATGGGACAAAAGCGATTTTCGTCAGATGGTTCGGGCGGTAAAATCGCTCGGAATTCATTTCGTAAATTTGCAACCTTTAACTCCGCTTCCCAAAACAGGCGTCAGCTATCCACCGGAAGATATTCTTCTCGAAAAAGAAAAATTTGAGCAATGGGATATGGCTCACATAGCCGTTCGTCCCACCAAATTATCTGTTCCGGAATTTTACCGTCAAATTCTCAAAGCGTATTACTCCATTCTGTACCGCCCTTCGACCCTATGGAAGCATCTGACTTCGTATCCGCTGCCTATGTTGTGGAAAATGGTTGTGGGCGGATATCGCGTATCGCAACAATACAAACAAAAAATTAAACAAGCCGAACATCATGCCTAAGATACTTTTCATTCAACCCACGCAATATGCCGTGAGCGGCAAGCTTTGCAAACAACGAAAAATAAATCTTCCCGGACTCGCTTTTCCGCTGCTGGCGGCTTACACGCCCGCTCATTGGGAAGTGGAATTGCTGATTGAAGTGGTGGATGATATTGATTTTGAATCCGATGCCGATATTATTGCCATCGGAAGCATGGGACACGCAACGTTTCGGGGTATAGAAATTGCTTCGGAATTCAAAAAGCGAGGCAAAACCGTGGTAATGGGCGGATACATGGCATCTATCGCGTGGCGTGAAGCTGCAAAATACGTTGATTCTGTGATAATTGGCGATGCAGAGATTGCTTATCCCCAGATGCTGAAAGATTTTGAGGAAACCGGAGCGGTAAAGCCGATTTACGATGAACCGGTAACGCAACTGAATGATTTGCCTGTTCCGCGTTACGATTTGCTCCTTAAAAAGCCTATTGGCGCTATGCTGCCCGTACAAGCCGGCCGTGGCTGCACGTTTACCTGTTCTTTTTGTTCCATCGCGTGCCTTTATTCCGGAAAATACCTTTTCCGTCCGGTAGATGAAGTTATTCGTGACATCAAGGCAGTGAAACAGTTGGGATTCAAGCGTTTTTATCTGATAGACGACAATATTGTCTCAAATCCGAAGTACCTGCGCGAGCTTTGTGAGAAAATTACTCCCTTGAAAATGAAATGGGCAAGCCAATGCGTTATTCATTTGGCGAAAAACAAAGAGCTATTGGAAATAGTGCGGAAATCGGGCTGCGATTTAATGAGCTTCGGCGTGGAAAGTATCAGTCAGGATGCCATCGACAGTTTGGAAAAGAAATGGTTGAAAGCCGATGAACACGAAGAAAATATGCGCATTCTGGCTAAATCGGGAATAACGGTAAGCACCGAAATGATTGTCGGAACCGATTACGATACCGAAGAGTCCATTCGCGAAACATATCGGTTTATTAACCGTAATCGAATTCCCATACCGCGGTTTTATATCCTCACCCCGATTCCCGGAACTGCACTTTACGACGAATTGAACGCACAAGGAAGAATGCTTACCGACAACCTGCATGAATTCGACGGTACCCGCGCCGTGCATATTCCCAAAAGCATTGAACCCGAAAAACTTACCGAAATGTATTGGTGGCTCAATCGTCACGTTTTCTCTTTAAAAAGCATCTTTCGGCGAGTGCTGTTCAATCGGTATCTATGGAAAAACCTACCGATGCTGCTTTTTGCATTAGGTGTCAATTTGCATTATAGGTATTATGTGAAAAGAAAAATAACACCCAATATTTTTTAAGCAATAAACTGACTGTGAATGATTTTCAAAACAAGTACAGACACAACCTAAAGAATTATAATGAAAACATCTTATCTAATCTACGGTTTTGCCCTCATTATCCTCGGTCTTCTAATCAACGCATTTCCGGTTTTAATAGCCGGATATAACGCGATGACAAAAGAACAGAAGAGAAATGTAGATATCAAAGGATTATCAACAAATATGAGGAACACATTTATTGTTATGGGTTTAGCCATAATCGGAAGCTATTTTTTGTTGGATTATTGGTTGGGATTGGAGAAAGCAGCAGAGATTGTTGCTCTTGTTATTTTTTGGGGAGGATTGATTTCTCTATTCATTACCGGACGCAGATACGATCATCGAAAAAAACAAAAATGCAACTGATAATCAAATCTTTCTAAAAAATTAAAATGGCAGAATTGAAAATCTCAACTCTGCCATTTAATGAGAGATTTAACAAAAACCTCTATAATCAATTCCTTACAACTCCATCCCTACCCCTTTGGCTTTCTCTTTTTCCAAAATTTGTTTCAGAAAATCAACCATCAGGCGATTTTTTTCGGCAAGGTTGTCGTATTCGCCGCGGTCGGAGCGCATATCGTAAAGTTGGTCGTTGGGATTATTTCCAAATTCAGACCTTGTATATTCGTTATAGGGGCGACCATTCGACGGCTCAATGTATTTCCAATCGGATGTTCTAATATTTAACGAATGTCCCGCTCCGATTACATAATCGCGTCCGCGACTATCTTCGCCAAACCAGGCGGGAAGTTGATTCTGACTGTCGGCTTTCTCCTCATCGGTCAGTTTCACGTTCACCAATTCGGCAAACGTAGCCAACATATCAATTTGCGAAACCAGCGCCGACGATGTTCCCTCACGCACTTTGCCGGGCCAATTTACGATAAACGGCACGCGCGTTCCGGCCTCGAAAGTACTGTATTTTCCGCCACGGAATGGCCCCCACGGTTTGTGGTCTTTGAGCAACTCAACTGCTTGATCTTGGTAACCGTCGTCAACCACCGGACCGTTATCGCTGGAAATTATGATGATGGTGTTTTCGCGAATACCCGCTTTTTCGAGGGCTTTTATCACTTCGCCCACCGACCAGTCGAATTGTAGAATGGCGTCGCCACGGTGTCCCATTCCGGTTTTTCCTTGGAAACGCGGGTGCGGATAGCGAGGCACGTGCACGTCGTTGGTTCCGAAATAGAGGAAAAACGGTTTGTCTTTGTTTTCGTCGATAAATCGAACGGCGCGGTTGGTGATGCTGTCGGCAATGTTTTCGTCTTGCCAGAGCGCCGATTTTCCGCCTTTCATATACCCGATGCGCGAAATTCCGTTCACGATGGACATATCGTGTCCGTGACTGGGTTTCAGCTTGGTAAGCAGTTCGGGATTATCTTTTCCGGTGGGTTCGCCGGGGAAATTTTTGGTGTAACTCACTTGGATAGGGTCTTTGGGATCAACGCCTACCGCTTGTTGATTTTCCATAAACACGCACGGCGTTCTGTCGGCGGTGGCGGCCATCAGGTACGAATAATCGAAGCCCATTTCCGCCGGCCCGGGCGAAACGCGTTTGTTCCAATCCTGTTTTCCGGTTTCGGCGCCCATTCCCAAGTGCCATTTTCCAACGGCAGCGGTGGCGTAACCGGCTTTCTTAAACATTTTTGCCAACGTAAATCGGTGGGGCTTAATGATAACGGCTGCATCGCCCGCGGCTACTCCCGTTCCTTTTCGGCGCCACGGATATTCGCCCGTGAACATTCCGTATCGCGACGGCGTGCTGGTTGCCGCTGCCGAATGGGCATTAGTAAAACGCATACCGCTGTTTGCCAGAGCATCGGTGTTGGGCGTGTGTACGCGAGTAGCTCCGTAGCACGAAAAATCGCCGAAGCCGATGTCATCGGCATAAATTAAAACAATGTTCGGCTGTTGCGAGGTGTTTTGTGCCATCGCCGCCGTTGCCGCCAAAGCCGATGTGGCTAATAGCGACGTTTTTTTCAAAAGAGGATGAAAATTCATAGTTTTTTCCTTTTATTTTATGTTTTACAACGGAAACTGTTCCCGAATAGGGTCATCGTACTGAATTTGAAGTTGTTTTAGTTCGCCTTTCAGTTGTTTCACAATTTCGTCGTACTCGGGTTTTCCGTAAAGATTGTTCATTTCGTGAATATCGTTTTGCAAGTCGTAGAGTTCCCACGTATCGATATCGTTGTAGAAATGAATAAGTTTGTAACGCTCGGTGCGAATGCCGTAATGGCGTTTTACCATATGTTCGGCCGGATACTCGTGATAGTGATAATAGAGCGCCGGACGCCAGTTTTCGGGCGATTTTTCGTCTTTCAGCAACGGCAAAAGCGATATTCCTTGAATATCCGAAGGAATTTCAACGCCGGCAACATCGAGCATCGTGGGCGCGAAATCGATATTTTGTACCATTTCTTTGATGTGTCCTTTGCGTTTCAAACTTGCCGGAAAGCGCATTATCAGCGGTGTGCTGAACGACTCTTCGTACATAAACCGCTTATCGAACCAACCGTGCTCGCCCATATAAAATCCTTGGTCGGAGGTGTAAACGATAAGCGTGTTTTCGAGCATATTGTTCTTTTCGAGATAATCGAGCACGCGCCCGATATTGCGATCGAGCGAAGCCACAGTTTTGGCATAATCGGTCATATAACGTTGATATTTCCACAGCGCAAGCTCTTTTCCTTTCGGATTATCTTTGTAAAACTTATCGATAATGGGCTGATAATGTTTGTCCCAAGCCGCTTTTTGCGCCGGATTTAGACGCGCGTACTCGCCTTTTTCGTACGCTGCCGAAAGGCGTGTTTTTACGCCCGGACGCGTCATTTTCAGGTCATTCACCAAATCCATATCGTGGTCGCTGGCAATGCTCATTTCTTGCTGAGCGGCGGCAAGACGTCCTTCGTATTTGTCAAAGAAATTGCTCGGCACTTCAAATTCACGGTCTTCGTAGAGCGCTAAATCCAACGTGTCTGCCATCCAATTTCGGTGAATGGCTTTGTGATGAAGGAAAAGGCAGAACGGTTTGTTTTTGTCGCGATCCTTTTCCAACCAATCGAGACTCAGGTCGGTAATAATATCGGTAACATAACCCTCGTAACGCTTGTTTCCTTCGGGCGTAATGAAATCGGGATTGTAGTAACTGCCTTGTCCAGGCAGAATTTCCCAATGGTCAAAATGGGTCGGCTCACTGTCTAAGTGCCATTTTCCAATCATTGCCGTTTGGTATCCAGCGCCTTGCAGAAGCTGTTGTACGGTTTGTTGCGAGCCGTCAAATTCGGTAAAATTGTCCAATTTTCCGTTTTTGTGGCTGTGCTTACCGGTGAGCAGGCAGGCGCGACTGGGTCCCGAAATGGAATTTGCCACAAAAGCATTGTCGAAAATCACGCCGTCGTTGGCAATTCTGTCCAAATTGGGTGTTTCGATATGACGGCGATCGTAGCAACTCATCATTTGTCGCGTGTGGTCGTCCGTCATAATATAGACGATGTTGAGCGGTTTGCTCTCGATTTGCTCTTTCTGCGTTTTTCCACCACAAGAAACCAAAGCCGCGGCTCCGGCAAGCGGATAAAGCAGGGATGTTAGTTTTAGATTATTCATAGAATTTATTTTTGATACTGTTTTTATTTCAGTTTTTTTATTGAATTGCTTTCGTGTAACGATTTCATTTGCGAGATGGCAACTTTTAATCCGGCTTGTTTTCTAAACCTCTCAAATTCGCGGGGTTTAAAATCAGGGTCATTAACTTGGTTACACTCAGCCAAGTTCCCCCTTTGGGGGATTTAGGGGGCTTTACTCCACCACTATCTCATCAAAATAAATCCACGTGGGCAACCCGTTTCTTAAATGCGTAGAAGGACAAGCGCCCGGATTTTTGGCTTCGATGCGGATATAACGTGCCGAAACACCGTTTAACGGCAGCGTTTGATCTTCGATAAAATTGCCTTCGCGGAAAATGTCACTGTCGGTGAATGACTTTTTCACAGCGGGACGGAAATTTTCGCCGTCGTCGGAGACAAATATAGCAATTTCCCGTGGAATATGCACACCCATTCCGTAATTGGTTATCGTGCCAATGGATATAAAGTTGAGTTTTTGGCTTTTCTGCAAATCTACCGTGAGCGAAACGTCCGAATTGTGCCATCCGCACCATTCAAAATCGCTGTGCTTGCGGCTTCCGCGCAAACCATTCACCAAAACAGATAATGATTTTCCGTTTACACCGACAATGGGTTTCGCCGTTGCCAAATTGCGACGAAGATTCAGCGTAAGAATCTCGCCTTTTCGGCTGTCGCTGATAAACGCGGCGGCTCTCACGGCGGCGTTTTCTTCAACCGAAAACGGTTTTGTGTAGAGTGCTGAAGTCGCGTCGGGCAGATTTCCATCGGTGGTGTATCGGATTTCCACATCGGGGCGGATGCACGAAAGCTGTACGGAAAGTGCGCCGTTTTCGGCAGGCGAAACCACGTGGTCGAGGTTGTACATCGATGTGGCGTAGTTTACCCGGCGGGCTTCCAGCCGTTTGTTAAACGCGTCCAACCGGGGCAGAAAACCGCTCCAATCTTTGCGGTCTTTCGCCTGCCAAGCCGTTTCGGCAAACGCCACCAAACGCGGGAAAAGTAAATATTCCACATCTTGCGGCGACGCGCAAAACTCGGTCCAAAGCGAGGCTTGAACGCCCATCAGCAATGACTTTGTGCGTTCGTCCCAATCGGGCTGAACGGGTTCGTAATCGTACACGTCTTTCAGCGTGTTGTTGCCGAAATAAGTGGCAGGCTCGAACCATTGCGGACCTTGATAACGAATAAGATAGAGCGTTCGGGCGGGCGTAAGCACAAACCGATGACCGAGTTTGGCGGCTTTCAGCGCGGCGCTTCCGTCGCCCTGCCAACCGTAAATAATGGCATCTTTCGGTATCGTGCTGTTGGTCAGCTCGTCCCAGCCCATTACTTCGCGTCCTTTGCTCTGCACGTATCGGCTCACGCGTTGCATAAACCAACCTTGCAATTCTTCTTCGTCGGCAATGATTTCGCTTTTCATTCTTGCCTGACAACGGGGACATTTTTCCCAATAATGCTTATCGGCTTCGTCGCCACCCAAATGGATGTATTTCGACGGGAAAAGCGCTATAACTTCGTCCAACACGTTCTCGATAAAGGTGAAAACGCTGTCGTTTCCGGCACAATAAACCACTTTTGCCATATCGCCACCCAAGCCGGGAAGCACGCCGATAAACTTGTCCACCACGGGGCAAGCCAAGTGCGGATACGCCGCGAGCGACGAAACAGTGTGCGCCGGCATTTCTATTTCGGGGATGATTTCCACTTGTCGTTCGGACGCGAAGGCGATGATTTCGCGCATATCGTCCTGCGTGTAAAATCCGCCAATGGTGGTCGGTTCGCCGGGGCGTGGATTTTGACGGGCGGAGAAAAATTCGTTGTTGCGGTTTACGCGCCACGCGCCTACTTGCGTGAGTCGCGGATAGCGTTTAATTTCCAATCGCCAGCCGTTGTCGTCCACCAAATGCAGGTGCAGCTTGTTGAGCTTGAGTGTCGACATCGTTTCGATGGTTTTCAGCACCGTCTCTTTGGGGATGAAATAGCGCGAAACGTCGAGCATCAGCCCGCGATAACCAAAGCGAGGCGCGTCTTCCACCACGCCACAAGGAACCGTCCACGCGGTTCCCGATTGCGGGAAAGCGTTTTCAATTGCCGAGGGCAACATCTGCCTGAGCGTTTGGAACGCGTAGAAAAACCCAGCATTGTCCGACGCGGAAATGTCGATATGTTCAGGTGAAATGGTGAGTTTATAGGCTTCGGCGGCGAGGTTTTTATCCGTTTGTAAACGAATGGAAACGTTTGCAGCATCTTCTCGCATTGCAACTATCGGCGAAAATCCTGCCGATGTCCGAAAAAGTTCCGCAAAAAGTTGCGCGGAGCGTAGCTGTCCTTCATTTTCTACCGAAATACGGGTTTGCGGCGAAAAAGTGAAGACGCCTTGCGATTTTTGCACACGCGCAGGTTGTGGCACAACGGCGTTGTTTTGCGCAGCAAGAAGCGTAACGATGCACGAAAACAGTAAAAGAAATGTTTTAATTCTCATTTGAACTTCTAACCTATTTATTTAATTCCTCTTTTACCGCTCTCAAAAGCGAACGAGTATCGTTTACCGACACATCCGTCGCAATATCCCAACTCATCACGCCCGCCAATTTGTTATCGCGCACAAAACGCGTTTTGTTACGTATGGTGGTTTGTCCGTTAAAAGTGTAGGTTTTGCCGTTGTAGGTAACCTCATCCGCGTCGGGCGACGTAATCAATCCTGCCTGTACAAAATCGAGATATGCCGCGGTGGCTTTGTTTCCGTTGCTCTCTGAACCGTAGAAAGGAACGCCCATCACCAATTTATTTTTTGGAAATCCGTAATCGAGTACGGCTTGCGCTTCGTTTTTAAAACGGTCGAACGAAAAAATTCCGGGTGTGGGTCCATAAACCTGCAACGAGATAAAATCTAACTCATCAACAGCTTGCGGGCTAATTTTATAAGCCAGAGGATGCAGCGATACGGAGAACGTTACATTCAAGGGTTTGATTTTTTTGCCCAACTCTATAACGGTGGCGTTGTAGCCACTGAAATCTTGATTGTTGTAAATCCATTCGAAATCGAAATCCACTCCATCCCATTTGTTTTTCACAATTTCGTAGTAAACGCTGTTCACAAAATTAGTGCGCGCTACGGGATTATTCATTATCGTTTTCCAATCACCGCCCATCAATCCGAGCCGGAGTTTGATATTTTTTCCGGCAATTTTTGATCTTACCTCTTCGTAAATGCTTTTCCAACTTTGTTGGTCTTTGCCCGGATTAGATGCGTCGTCGTATTTCCAGTAAGCAAGTGTTTTTGTTGAATTCCAATCGGTTTTGCGCAACGCGATACCGTTTTTCATATAATTTTCTACCGCCGAAGCACCAAGATAGAGAGAGTTGATGAACGTTTCGTCCACTTTTGCCTTCAACCCCGATGCGATGTTGAATTGCGAACGAATAAAGGGAATGGCTTTGGGAAAGTCTGCCGAAACAACGGTATTTTCAACTATTTTCCCATTGATATAAATTGCAACACGGTTATTTACGTCTTTTCCGCCGTGATATGCCAACGCCAAATGATGCCATTTGCCGAGGGTGAGCGCCGGAACCGATATCGTTAAGTCTTTGTCATTTATAGAAAAAACAAGTTGTGAGGTTTCGGCACCCATCTTCCACGATAACGCCGAATCATCTTCCTCTTTCTTAAAAATGTACGCTTCAGGAGTCCATTCATCAATATATATCCAAGTACCAAATGTGAATTGTTTGTATGTGCCGTCAGACTCAAAACTTTTTACTCCGTTTAGAAGATCGTTTCCCGCATTCATTTGGGCATTCGCTCCTTTAAAATGCATTACTCCATCTCGCCCGTCAAAATCGGACAAATAGTCCGCGTTTGCAAAAGAGGCCTTGTTTTCGGGGAGTTCAAAATAGAGCGAACCATCCGAGTAAGGTTTGGCAACCATATGAATGAGGTCGTTATTGGCGAGTAAACTTTCTTCGGGAATACGATTTGATGATTCGTAAAACGAAGAGCGAATATAGGAACTTAGGATAAAGGTTTTATTTCCTTCGATGTCGGGTAATCCAAATTGGTCGTCAATATCAATTTCTATTCCGGTTTCTCTATCCGTAATAAATTTGCAAAGAATATTGGTACGGTAGTTTTGTGTGAAAGGAACGTGTTGAATTTCAAATCTACGGTCAGGTGAAGCTAACGCGGGCTCATCAGACGCTTCTACTTTGATGTCATAAAGCGATGCTCCGTTTTGCGGATTGCCGCCTTCGGGCAACGGACGGGCAAAAAGATAGTCGAAAGCCAGCACGTGCTCATCGTTTGAAGGAAGCACCTCTATTGTTGCCGATAATGCCGAAAGTGAACCGATGACGTCGCCGCTTTGCACGCTAAAGGCCGTATAAATTGCGGGATAAGTGATGCGTAAACTCTTAACGGTTGAGTTTTCCTCTTTCAGATTCATCAGCGCAAACGGACGACGAAGTGTTAACGCAACATTTTTTTGCGCGATGGAAATATTGTTTGCTTTTCCGGAAAAAGCATCGCGCGCTCCATTGCTCAGCGTATATTTTTCTTTGTTCAACCGTACGTTTGTGAGCGGATTGGTGAGATAGTACTCGTCTGATTTTTTTAATTCCTCCTCACTGCCGGTTTCTTTGGAGGTAAAGTCTGCCCACGCCAGCACGGTATAAGTCATTTCCGATGACAATTTCACGGTAAATTCGGGGGACGTTTGTATAATGCGGCTTACTCTATCGATAAGTTCACCGTTGTTCTCTTTGTAAATCTCCAAAACATATCTCAATTTATGTCCTTCTCTTTCGGGCAAAGCTCTTGTAGAACGCAGCATTGTTGAAGGATTGAGTGTTATGTGAATTTCATTTTCTGTAAGTTCGGGCTGAACAGGAATATCCGATTTACAACCAGCGAAAAGTACACTTGCAAATATTAAAAAACTTAAGAGGAAAAACTTTGTGTTCATTTGTATTTAACTATTAAAGGGTGTTTGAACGGGAAAAAACGGCATATTGAATAAACCTGTTGAGTTTGAAACAATATGCCGTCCGGTTATGTAATTACACAAAAATGTCTATTATGTAGGTTTTACATCTTAATAACCAAAGTTGTTATCGGCATTTGAGATGTCCGAGTTTGCTGTAATTTCGCTATCGGGGATAGGAAGCAGCATATTCTTTTTCACAAAATTATCGGTTAATCCGTTTGCTCCGTTGTAAAGTCTGTCTAACCAAATATTGGTTGTTTCTTCATATTTTCCGGCAGATAACTGGGTTATTTCGTGGTTGTTGTGCAGTTCCAATACCATTTTGAGGTATTTCTCGCCTTTCACGCGCGACATTTCGTACATACCGGGTTCGCCCGAAAGTTCGATGATTCTTTCGAAAAAGAGTTTTTCGCGTACCTCGTTCTGACCTAAACCGGCCTGCCAGTTGGTGGGTTGAGCCGACGGCTTGCTGCCCGAATTGCGAGCGCGGGTCAATACTTCGTTTGCCAATGCAATGGCTTTGGGGCTGTCGCCCAGTTCGTTGTACACGTCAGCCATCAACAGCAACATTTCGGCATATCGGAAAACCATCAGGTTTTTGTGGCTTCTGGTTCCCTCTTGATTTTGATCGTACATTTTATTGAAACAAGGCCAAGCGAGTTGTCCTCCGGCTCTTGCGAAAACCCGGTTCAGTGAAGTGGAAATAGCGTTGTTTTTAGGATTCGCGCCGTTGTTCTTCTCGTAATCGGTAATCACGCTCACGCTCGGATTCTTGCGATTTGGGAAATCATCATACGGAAGTTTTGCGACATACTGTTTCAATATTTTGGTCGGGGCGCCGTTTTTCTCTACAAAATCGCCGGGGACGGTATAAGTGAAATAGGGATAAAGATACGACGAGTCGTTGGGAAGCGGCTCATCTCCCACCATTGGTCTGGGGTTAGGTTGATTATTTCCACCACGAGTTCTCCAACGTGTTAAATACGTTTCGGCAATACGCGGATCTCCGGGATAAGTTCCCTCGTGCAAGTCGTAAAGCGCTTTCGACGCGCGCTGTCCGCCCCAGGAAATCCCGGTAGTTGACAACGGAGGAGCAAACAAGTTGCTGCCGCGGTTGTAGCAAATGGTGGAAGCGGTTGTGAAATTGAGTTGGAAGATGGATTCTTTTGAATTGGTTACATAGTCGCCAAACAGTTTACCGAATTTCGATTCCAACGCGAACACTTTCGAATTGTACACTTCGTCAAACTGGGTTTTGGCATTAGCGTAGTTCGCCGACGCGTCAATTCCCAAGTTTGCCATTTTGTAATATACTTTACCTAAAAATGCTTTTGCAGCCCACGAGTTGGCACGTCCGTCCACAATTTCAGCGCTTATTTTCGACGCGTCTTGCATATCTTTTACCACTTGTGCCAACACATCGGCTTGCGGCGAACGCTTGATGGCGATACCTTCGGATGACGATGCCACGGTTTTCAACGGCACATCGCCAAACATTGAGGTTAAAGCATAGTATGCTACGCCCCGCAAAAATTTTGCTTCACCGCTCATTTGCAATTTATCTTCTTCGCTCAAATTGCTGTTTTCGAGACCTTCTAAAAAGGCGTTTACTTCGCTGATTACTTTAAACATTCCGTTCCAGGGTAAGGTAACGAGAATGTCGCTTCCGAGCGCGTCCATAGAAACAATTCCATCGGCTCCGTTGCGTTGTCCGAAAGCCAGTCCCGATCCGAGAATGGGAACTTGCTGCCACACTTGTCCGTAACCGCTGGTGTTTGTCATATATCCGTAGCAGCCCAATAGCGCCAATTCGGCATTGCCTTTGTTGGCAAAAATCACACCTGAGTTTTGAGAGAATTTAGGATCTTCATCCAAAAGGGAGCTGCAACCCGGCAAAGCAAGTGCCGCAACCAATATTAACAGGAAATAATATTTTATTTTTTTCATTTTCTTGAGTTTTTAATAAGATTAGAATGTAAGATTCATACCAAATATCAACGACATCGGAGTTGGATATGAGTTCATATCGACACCGGGGCGAAGTCCGTCGAAGGCGAAGCTATTCACTTCGGGATCGTAACCTGAATAGTTGGTGATTACAAAGGCATTTTTCACCGATGAATAGAGTGAAATGTTGCTGAAACCGATTTTATTCGTCACCTCTTTCGGCAGCACATAGCTCAATGTAATATCGGAGCAACGCAGGTAGCTTCCGTCTTCTACGTATCTGTCCATAACCATATTTTGGATAACAAACTTAGAGCTGGGATAGAGGTTGCTTGGATTGTTTTCCGTCCACATATTTTGATAGGCGTGACGTGTAATGTTGTTGGCACGCGTTCCGGGAGTTGTGTTGTAACGATTTCCCACATTCAAGATATCACGTCCTTTTACACCGTTAAATGAAGCCGATAACGATAGCGATTTCCACGAAACGGAGGTTTGGAAACCATAGGTAAAATCGGGATTGGGATTACCGATAATATCCTGGTCATCAGCGTTTACAATTCCGTCGCCGTTTCTGTCAATGAATTTCACGTCACCGGGCGATGGGGTGGCATTGTTCACAGTTTTCACATAGCCTGTTGTTCCGTCTTCTTTTGTAAATTTTACTCCGTCGGGAGTGATATCGTCGGTTTGTACAATTCCTTGAGTTACGTAACCGTAGAACAATCCGGGAGCTTCACCCGCCAAGAAAATGTGTCCTACACCAAAGTGGTCGCCCAATGAGTTGCCGTAATACCCCACTTTTTCGCCCAAAGCGCCGAAATTGCTGGGCAACAGTCCCAAATCGCCAATTTCTGCGCGATTGATACCAATGTTTCCGGTTACACTCCATTTCCAGTCTTTGGAATCGATAACGCGGGTAGTTAACGAAAACTCAGCGCCCTTGTTGGTTAAAGAACCTTGGTTGAAATAGGTATATCCAAATCCTGCCGAACCGGGCAATGCTCTCGAAATCAACAGGTCTGTGGTTTTTTTGTTGTACAAGTCGAACGTACCGCTCAGACGAGAATTGAAGAATCCGAAGTCGAGTCCCACGTTCCACGATGCTGTTTTTTCCCATTTCAAGCTGCTGTTAGACAGGTTTGTAACCACCACGGCTGTGGTTTTTTCTCCGTTGCCGTCGTTTCTCCGGCTTCTTGTCCGTACAGTGAATATGTAGAATAAGGATCGATACTTTGGTTACCTGTTTCTCCGTAGCTTAAACGCATTTTCATTTGGCTGATTGCGTTTACATCTTTCAAAAAGTCTTCTTGCTCCATACGCCAAGCAAACGAAGCGGATGGGAAATATCCCCAGCGGTTTGTTTTGGCAAATTTACTTGAACCGTCGGCGCGAAGCGAAGCGGTAAGCAGGTATTTCTCGAAGAAGTTTAAGTTTACGCGTCCCAGATACGACAACAGCTGATAGTCTTTTTGAATGGGCTGAGCGTGAATAACGTCGCCGGCCATATGCAATCCGTTTTCGCGGAAATCGTAAGTAGTGAATTTTTTACCGATGGTGTTTTGGTTCAAAAAGCGATAATTTTCGTATGTTACCCCGGCAGTAGCGTCAAACTTAATGTCGTCACTAAATTTGGTGTTGTAGAAAAGCAGGTTTTCTACCGAGAAATTGTTTTTCGCCAAATTGGAAATGGCCAAATACCCCTGGTTGTTCATTCCCTGATACAGTTCGAGGCCGTACCAGCGTTTGCGATCGTTGTTGTTGAGGTTTCCACCCGAACGCAGCGTGTAGTTCAACGATTTGTTGATTTTCCAGTTCAAATCCAAACTTGCTTTAAAGCTTTTGTCTAATGCCAAGTCCACGTAATCGTTCAACCAGCTGAAAATATTGGTTCTGTTTTCGTTGGTAAACGAGGGGTCGTTTTGCGGCATTTCAAACGGCGCATAGTCCAACGCGGTACGCGAAATGGCTCCCGTAGCGCCGCCCAGCGTGTTACCACCGGCCATCATATTGTTTTGTCTGATGGAACCGCTCAGGTTCAATTTCATTGATACAGCGTCCGACAGGTCTGAACTTAAATTAAGACGCAAGTCTCCTTGTTTCAATCCCGTTTGTTTTACAGTTCCGTTGATATCTTTGAAGCTCGAAGAAACATAATAGGTTGTTTTGTCGCTTCCGCCGTTAACAGAAAGCGAGTAGTTTTGCGACAAAGCCGAAGTATAAATTTCGTTTTGCCAATTGCGATAAGTTACCACATTATACGTCTCGGGGTCATTGGGGTCGTAATCTTCAAACGCGCCGTTGAATACATAACGTACCTCGTCACCCACAATGTGAAACGGAACGTCGTCTCCGGTAATGCGCGAGTTGCGGTACAAGGCGTGCTCTTGCAAGTTCATCATCGAAAGCAATCGTGCAGGCGATGCAACGGTGTACGTTGCCGAAGCATTTATTTTGGCTTTTCCAGCTTTTCCTCGCTTGGTGGTAATAAGAATAACTCCATTGGCACCGCGCGAACCGTAAATCGCGGTAGAAGAAGCGTCTTTCAATACTGTAATATCTTCAATATCCGCGGGGTTTAACGAAGAAAGCGGATCTTGCGCGATCTGAAAGTCACCGCCAATGGCAGATGAGGCAAATTCTCCGGTTGATGCTTGCGGCACGTTGTCGATAACGTAGAGCGGCTGATTGTCTCCGCGAAGCGAACTTGCACCACGGATGGTGATTGACGATGCAGCACCCACGCTTGAAGAAGCAGAGCTTACAACGAGTCCTGCAATTTTTCCTTCTAAAAGGTTGTCCACCGAAATGGCTTTTGATGCGTCGCTGGCATCGGGACGAAGAGTTGTCAGCGCACCTGTTAAGTCTCCTTTTCTGGCGGTTCCGTAACCCACAACAACAACCTCTTCGAGGAGTTCCGAGTCGTCAGACATAACAATGTCTATTTGGGTTCTTCCGTTCACCGCGAGGATTTGCGTTTTCATTCCCACGTAAGAAACCTCCAGGTTTGCTTGTGGTGAAACGTTGCTCAAGGTGTAGTTTCCGTCAAAATCTGTAACGGTTCCGGTGCCGGTGCCTTCTACTCTGATGGAAACTCCAATCAGTACCTCTCCCTGCCCGTCGGTTACCGTACCTTTCACGGTAATATTTTGGGCAAACATACAAAGAGATAGCATCCACAAGCTAATGGATAATATCCCTTTTAACACTTTTTTTGATGAATGTTGATTTTTCATTCTGGTTCTCTTTTTTGAATTGTCTATGGTTTGTTTTAGATAAATTTTTCGAGTTCGTAATCTCTGTACGAGACGCGAAACATAAGTCGCTGCAAAAGTGGAGTTTTGTGGGCATTTGGATGTTTAAAATCGTCTAATTCTTTTCCAAAATCGTCTATTTAACAATTGGATACTTGCAAGAAAGAACCGCTCCTATTTTGTGAAAAAATCATTTGAAATTCTATTTTTTAACCAAATGTCATTTCAACTCACATTTTTTGTGTATTTTTGCAAGGACGACCTCAACAATCGCAGATATTATGACGTTTCGATTTGTAAAAAAAATATTCCGCTTTCTTCTGTTTGGTCTTTTTTTCTTTTTTATCCTTGCACCATCTATATGCCAAAACACGACCAATTATTTTTTCAATACCTTATCGCTGAAAGATGGTTTAACGCAAACATCCGTTCACGCCATTTTGCGCGACAGTCGCGGTTTTTTGTGGATTGGAACCGGTGCGGGACTTAATCGATTCGACGGACAAAATCTGACCGATTTTTATACCATACAACACAACAAAGGACTCTTTTCGGGTAATAATATACGCTACATCGCGGAAGATTTGCACGGCAATGTGTGGATTTCAACCAACAAGGGACTTCTCCTTTTCAACGGCAACAACAATACGTTTGAACTGCAAGAAATAGAAAATGAAGCATTCGACAGCCACGACTTTCTGCTTCAATCCGATGGATTGCTCTGTTGCTCATCCGGTGCGCTCTTTAAATATCAATACGATACGGGTGAATGGAAAAGACTTCCGCTGAAAAGCGAAAATAAGATAACATATCATTTCACGGAGGTTTTGCCTTGGGATGAAGAAAAGTTATTGCTATCGAGTCGACATAACGGGCTTTTTTTCTACCACTTACCATCGGGCAAACTCTCTCCGTTTCCCTATTTTCAAAACAAAACCATTCGGAAAATATTTATCGACAGCAAAAACCGACTGTGGATTTCACCTTACGGGCAAGGGCTTGAGTGTTACACAAAATCGGGCAAACATATCGCGTCGGTTAACACCGGAAATTCTGCTCTGAACAACGACGTGGTGCTGGATTTGCTGGAAAGTTCCGATGGTAATCTTTGGATTGCGACCGACGGTGGCGGTGTGAATATTCTGAACCCCGAAACCAATACTTTCTCGTACCTTCGAAACATCCCCGAAGACGCGTCCTCTTTTCCCGCAAACGCCGTTCTGAAGCTGTACGAAGATGAATGGGGCTCGATGTGGATGGGAAGCACCCGAAACGGGCTTATTGAAGCAAAAACCGTATCAATGAACACGTATCGGCAAGCTACGCTGCAAAATCCGTTCGGATTGAGCAACGAAACCGTTCTTTCGCTTTTGGAAGACAACGACGGCTCCATTTGGATTGGCACCGATGGAGGCGGAGTGAACAAACTGAATCCGAAAACGAAGCGCATTGAGCATTTTATCGCCTCGGTTAACGACAAAATAACATCTATCGCCCATTACTCGCCAAATCAGTTGCTTATTTCGGTTTTTGGAGAAGGGGTTTTCTTTTTCAACAAAAAAACGGGACAAAAACGCCGTTGGGTAATCGTAAACGAAGAGGAGAACAGTAAAATCCTGAAATCGGGACTATCGGCAACACTTCAAATAGACGATGAAAAACGGATTCGAATACTTTCGTCTGATATTTATCTTTACGACAGTTCAAAAAGCTCGTTCACAAACATTTCCGTGCCGGAAAACAACACCGTACTCAAAAAAGTGGCGGGCGACGACAACGGTAATTTCCTTTACTCCACATCGGGTATTTTTTCCCGCCAAAACAATGAGAACTGGGTTCGCATTCTTCCATTCACGCCCAAAGATATTGTAAACGCTGTCGCGCTCGATGTGGAAGGTTGGTTGTGGCTGGGAACAAATTCGGGGTTAAAACGCTTTCATCCGCAAACAAAAGAAGAGGAAGAAGTCATTCACGTTCCGTCTGAAAGCGCTGTAACATCGCTCATCTGCGACAACAAAAACCGATTGTGGATTGGCACGCAAGGCGCGTTGTGGCGATATTCCATCAACGAAAAGCATTTCGACCTTTTTGGCGAATCCGACGGCGCAACTCCCAACGAATACCTGGCGCGCCCGGCGCTGGTTACCCGAAACGGCGATGTGTATCTGGGTGGTGTAAACGGATTGCTGTTTATTGACAGCCAAATAAAAACCGAGAAACCCAACGCGCCGCACATCGGATTGCTGGAAATTACCGCCAACGACAAGGACAAACAGCCGCTTCTTGCTTCGCGCGCCACAGAGACTGCGTTACCAACCGTTCGTTTGCCGTGGAATCGATCATCGATTATTATGCGGATTATTGCGCGTGAAAAAGATATTTTCAGAAAGCGAATTTTCCGATACTACATCTCCAATCTGTCGCGCGAACCGATAGAAACCGCCGATCAAACGCTTACGCTGCAAGCGCTCGCGCCGGGAGAATACACCGTATCGGTATCCGTCAATTTGTCAGACGGCACGTGGAGCAGCCCCGAGCAGCTTCTCCGAATTTCGGTTTCTCAGCCTTGGTGGAAAAGCGTTTGGTTTACTATCCTGCTCATAATCTTGCTGTTGTCCGGAATTGTGCTTGCCGTATATCTTTTTATCCGAAAAAAAGAAAGTCGCCTCAAATGGCAGCTAAAAGAACGCGAGCAACAGGTGTACGAAGAAAAAGTGCGCTTCCTCATCAACATCAGTCACGAGTTGCGCACACCGCTCACGCTCATTTACGCACCCGTAAAGCGGATGCTTACCCGGCTTCCCGAAAAAGAGCAATTGCAAACGAGCCTTGCTAACGTTTACAAACAGGCTTCGCATATGCGGCAGATTATCAATATGATACTGGATATGCGCAAGTTGGAAACCGGAAACGACAACCTCCACATCGAAACGCATCCGCTGCACGAATGGATACGCGAAACTGCCGATTTTTTCTCCGAAGAGATGGCTCACCGGCGCATCCGACTTAACTTCAACTTCGATGAACGCGTCAATACGCTCGCTTTCGACAGGGCGAAGTGCGAAATTGTTCTTTCCAACTTGCTTTCCAACGCGCTGAAATTCAGTCTGAAAGACAGCGAAATTACTATCTCTACCCGCTTGGATGAAAACCGACAGTATGCTCGCGTGAGCGTTTCCGACCAAGGAAAAGGGCTGAGCGATACCGATTTACAACGAATTTTTTCCCGATTTTATCAAGGAATGCATAATTTGGGCGGCAGCGGAATCGGGTTGGATTTCTCCAAAATGCTGATTGAAATGCACGGCGGAAAAATGATCGCGCAAAATAACGCAGAAGGTCCGGGGGCGACTTTTTCGTTCGAACTTCCGCTCAATCAACGGCCACACGACGTGCCGCTAAAACCCAAGGCGTATATCAACGAAATGCTTTCGCACACCGATTCGGATATGCCGAAAATTGATTACGGACAGCCTTCCCGCGTCGACACAAAACACCATTCCATTTTAGCCGTAGAAGATAATTCGGAGTTGCTCGCGTTCTTGAAACAACACTTTTCCGACAGTTTCAAAACCGTTTTCACGGCGGCAAACGGCAAGGAGGCGCTGGAAATTATCGGCAAAGAGCACCCCGATATCGTGGTAAGCGACGTGGTAATGCCGCTGATGGACGGTTTCGAGTTGTGTCGCCGCGTGAAATCGGATATCGAAATGAGCCATATTCCGGTGGTTTTGCTCACCGCGCGCAGCGATTCCGATAACGTCCGTTTGGGCTACAAACTCGGCGCCGACGCCTACGTGGCAAAACCATTCGATGTGGATTTTCTGCAAACCGTGCTCGAAAATCAACTGACCATCCGCGAGCAAATCAGAATACGTTATCAATCGCAAACTTCCACGCCACAACCGCAGGAAATTACGTTCAGCAAAGCGGATGAGGACTTTGTAATGAAACTCAACGCGCTCATCCATAAACACATTGGCGAACCAAAACTCAACGTGGCGTTTATCGCCGTGGAGATGGGTATGAGTCGCTCGTCGCTCTACAACAAAATGAAAGAGCTGCTCAATATTGGCGTGAACGATTATATTAACCGCCTGAAATTAGAAAAAGCCGCCGAAATGCTTATCTCTCAACCCGAAATAAGTATCGCGGACATTGCCGCCGGCGTAGGATTTTCGTCGCAGCGCTATTTTGCTACAAGTTTCAAGCAATATAAAGGTGTTTCGCCGAGCGAGTTTAGGGAGAATCCCGGATAGTTTGAGCGATGGTATCTTGATATTTTCCACTACTTTTCCGATCTCTAAATTCTGATTCCGACGAATGAATGGCCGGGATGCAAAAAGCGTCGGACCGCTTACCGGCCCAACGCTTTCTCCAAGTCTCCTTCTCTCCAAGTCACCTTTTCTCCAAGTCTCTTGTCACCTTGTCACCTTGTCGCTCTATTTCCTCAACTGCTCCACCGTTTCCGCCAGTCGGATAAACTCGCGACGATAGCCGTTGGGGTCGTTATCCAACCCTTTTCGGGCAAGCTCGACCACATTTTTGTAGGTGGCATCGCCTTTGAAATCGCTGTCGCGAAGCAATTGCCCGAACATTGCCACGGCTGACGCGAAATTGAAATCGGCAGACGGTTTGGCTTGCAGGTTGTTTGCCAATACGGGAACTTCCAATTTTCGGCTCGCCTCTTCGTTTGGTTTTTTGTAGCGAAGTTTCACGGTGAGCAACTCTTTTGAATCGGTAAGTTTCGGCTGCGAAACACTGTTTTTGGGAAGTTGATATTTCAGCTTGTCCACGTTCCCGAAAGAGGATTCAACGCCCACGGGAATAATCTCGTACAATGCCGTAACGGTGTGTCCCGCGCCCAATTCGCCCGCGTCTTTGGTGTCGTCGTTAAAATCTTCGTCGTTGAGCAAACGGGTTTCGTAGCCCACCAACCGATACGCGTTTACAAACGCCGGATTAAACTCCACCTGCAATTTCACATCTTTTGCCACGGCGTACATTGTGCTGCCAAACTCGTTTACGAGCACTTTGTTGGCCTCCTGCAAATTATCGATATAAGCGTGATTTCCGTTTCCTTTCTGCGCCAGTGTTTGCAGTTTATTGTCCTTGTAATTTCCCATTCCGTAACCGAGAACGGTTAGGAAAACGCCCGATTTTCGTTTCTGTTCAATCAACGATTCCAGTTCCGATGTGCTTGAAACGCCCACGTTAAAATCGCCGTCGGTACACAAAATCACCCGATTGTTTCCGCCTTTCACAAAATTCTTTTCGGCAATTTTATACGCCAACTGAATACCCGCGCCACCGGCAGTTGAGCCTCCGGCTTGCAGATTTTCAAGTGCGTCGATGATTTTCGGCTTATCGGCTCCGCTTGTCGATGGCAAGACTTCGCCCGCCGCGCCGGCATACGTTACAATCGCCACCCGGTCTTTGGGGCGCAAGTTATTCACCAACAGCTTCATCGACGCTTTTACCAACGGAAGTTTATCCGCGCTGAACATCGAACCCGAAACATCAATCAGAAACACAAAATTGCTCTCGGGCAGCGTTTGAGAAGGAATTTCGCGCGCCTTCACACCGATGCGCACCAATTGATGTTTGCCGTTCCACGGACACGCAGCCGACTCGGTTACAATATTAACCGGATGTTCACCTTTTGGCTGCGAATAGTTGTAACTGAAATAGTTAATCATCTCTTCCACACGCACCGCGTCTTTCGCCGGCATCTGTCCTTGGTTGATCATTCGGCGCACATTTCCGTACGAAGCGGCATCAACATCCAACGAAAAAGTAGACAACGGATTTTTCAATGCCGAGAGAAAACGATTTTCATTAAACGCCTCGTATTCTTCGGTATTTACCTCACGCGGGGACGGAATAAAAAAGGGCTGGTGATGATACGAACGATCGGCAACCACCATCGCATTTCCTACTATTGCGGTTTTTGTTTGCGTTCCGTAACCTGTCACAACCACCTCTTCCAGCGCGGTAACATCCGGTTTTAAATAAACATCCAATTTCGGACCTGCAACTTTTATTTCCTGCGATTTATAGCCCACGCAATTAAAAACCAGCCTTTTACCTTTCTCAGTTTCAATCCGATATTTTCCGTCTATATCGGTAACCGTTCCGCTGTTTGTGCCTTTCACGATTACCGTTGCTCCAATTAACGGCGATTTATCGGTAGCGTCAAATACCGTTCCGCTCACTACCGTTTTCTGCGCCGCGGCAGAGAAAATAAATCCCGCTAAAAAGAGAATCAATCCGATTCTTCGACCTGTTGTTTTCATATTTTTCAGTTTTTAATGATGAATGTTCTGCTATATGGATGCAAATGCGCGCGAAATTCCATAAAGCGACGGAATATTTTTTTAACTTTGCGATATTCAAAAAAAACAACACATCAAAAATCGCATCAAGAAGTTCTAACCACATAGATACATAGTTTATAAAAGTTGGACATTAGGAAAATAAATTTTCTCACACAATAGCCTCTTCCGACCTCCCCAAGGGACAAGCTCTATGTGAAACTATTGCAATCTCCAAAGGAGATCTTATAGATAAAAAGCTATGTATCTATGTGGTTTAATTTACAAAATAGGACTACAAATTTGTTTGATTACTTATTTTTCAAACTTCATTTTGCGAAACATTGCCACACCATTTGACAGATAACTGATTGAAAAGCAGGGCCGACATAGAGAATTTGACAAACGAAGAATTGTTCGAACTTTTCAGAAAAGAGAATCGAACGGAATATTTCGGCGAGCTGTATCGTCGGTATATTCCGCTGATTTACGGTTTGTGCTTGAAGTATTTGGGCGCCGAAGCCGACGCGCAAGACGCCGTGATGGATTTGTATGAGGAGTTGTCGCAAAAAGTGCATCGATATGATATTCAGAACTTTCACACGTGGTTGTACAGCGTGGCAAAAAATCACTGTTTGCTGAAATTGAGAAAAGAAAAACGGGCGTATTTTGTAAATATCGACGACGCGTTTGTGGAAAACGACGATTTTTTTACTCTAATAGATAGGGAGAAGTCCAGTGAAGAGACATCGGCGTTGGAATATTGCCTAAAAGAGTTAGGCGAGGAGCAGCGAAAGAGCATCGAATATTTTTATTACGAAAACAAGTCGTACGCCGATATCGTTTCCATTACGGGATACGCGTTGGCAAAGGTAAAAAGTTATATTCAAAACGGAAAAAGGAATTTGAAAAATTGTATTTTACGGGTGTTAAACACCCTGTAGAGACGTCACATTCTTGTAGAGACGCCATATTATGACGTCTCAAACCACGAACGACATAAAATGAATTTAAAAGATTACATACACGGGAAACGGCACGGAAAGGAAGCCAATCGGTTGGAGCGTGAAGCGATGAACGACTCTTTTCTGCAAGACGCCATCGACGGATTCGATTCGGTGCCGGGCGACCATTTCTCCGCCGTTGAATCGCTGGAAAAACAGTTTGCGCCGCAACCCAAGCGCATCGATAAGCGCGTGTGGATGTGGGCTGCCGCCGCTGTGTTTGTGCTGCTTATCGGCATTCCGTTTTTGTTGCGCAAACCCGATTTGCAAGAAATTCAGGTTGCCTCATCCGAAACCGTAAAACAGGAAGAACCGACCGTTCTTTTACCACAAAAAGATTCGGTTTTGGTTGCCGACCACGTTCAACCCGAAGTTCTGAAAACTGAAAAACGAACACCTCCCGCTGTGCAAAAGTCGGAAGTAATGGACGTGGAAATAGAAGAAGAAACGGTTGTTATTCCTTCGCCATCCAAAGAAATACATTTCGCCGCGCAAGACGCCTCTTCGAAAACAGAAATTAAAAAACCGCAGGTTTCGATATCGGAAAAATTGACCGGGCGCGTTGCGGGAATCGCCGTTTCCGACACCAATACCAAGCTCATTTCGGGACGATTGCTGGACGCGCACGGCGAACCAATTATCGGTGCGTCGGTAAATATAAAAGAGAACAAGCAAATCGGCACCATTACCGATGTGGACGGAAACTTCCGTCTGACCGTTCCCAAAGAGCAGGAAGGCACGCTTTTAGCCGCCTATGTGGGAATGGAAAACAAGGAAATTCCACTCAAAGAGAATGTGGGCGATATTACAATGAAAGACGATGCGGAATTGCTGAGCGAAGTGGTGGTAGTTGGTTACGGAACACGAAGTAAAAAAACGATGACGGGCGCCGTTTCAAAAGTAAAAGATAACGCTCCGCGTTTTGGAGAAGCGGAATTTAAACGGTTCTTCGAAGAGAATTACGATAAAAATCTCTGTCCGGACAAACCGATTTCGATAAAAGTAGAGTTTTACGTAAATAATTTGGGACAGCCGGGAAGTATCGCCATTAAAGAAAATTCGTGTCCCGAATTGGAAATCGAAATCAAACGACTGTTACTAGGGTCTCCGCCGTGGTCGGAACGAAACCGAAGAGTAACTTTAAAAATAAGCATCGATGAGTAACCAAAAATTTTACAGCCCGCGCGAAGAGCGCGTCAACTGGCTCACGCACGCCTTCGGCGTAATTATGGCAATTGCGGCAATCGTTTTGCTGCTCGGCAAATCCATTTCTGCCGACAACGGCTGGGCAACACTCGCCTACTCCATCTTCGGATTCGGAATGCTGGCGTGCATGCTCGCTTCCAGCGTTTACCATTTTGTGCAGCAACCCAATCGCAAAGCGCGTTTGCGCCACTTCGACCACGCGAGTATCTACCTGCTCATTGCCGCCAGTTATTCGCCGTTTACGTTGGTTTTGTTGCGCGAATCGCAGTATTGGGGCTGGCTGCTTTTCGGGTTGGTTTGGGCAATAGCGTTGGTGGGAATCGGCGTTAGTTTTGGTAAATTGAAGAAAAACAGCCACCTGAAAACCGCGTCGTACGTTATTATGGGTTTGGTGGTTTTGGTTGCCTTTAAACCGCTTATCGAAACGGCAAACCAAAAAAACTGTATCGAAGTTATCTACTGGCTTGTTGCCGGAGGCGTGTTCTACATTGTTGGCGCGGTAATTTACGCGTTGGCAAAACGAGAATTTGTGCACGCCGTTTTTCACGTTTTCGTGTTGCTGGGGCTGGCAAGCCATATTGTTTCGGCATATCTGATTCCGTTAAATTAAATAGGCCTTAAAACAGTAATATTCAGTAAAAACTTCTTAAATTTGTTTTCATGAAAAGAATTAGAATTCTAATAACCGTTACGTTACTTTTTATTTTTCTACAAATTCATAGCGCTTACCCAAAAATTGACAATAAAAACAATTCTGAAAATGACATTAAAATAGAGGCCATAGCTAACTTATACGGATACGCTCGCTATTTTTATCCGAATCAATACGCCGAAAAAATTAATTGGTACAAGTTTTTGATGCACACGTTGAGGGAATCAAAGAAAATAGAAAATGACACAGAAAAAATAGCCGAATTTCTCTACCGTTCTTTCTCTCCATTGATGCCGGAAATGCAACTTAGTACTTCAAGTAAAACATTCGGGATTCAGAGACAAGATAAAGTCAAAAGTGCTAAATCATTTTATATAACGGAACATTACGGAATGGGTGGAAGAAATGTCTTTGGGACAAAAATGCCATTTCACTCTAAAGTAGTTAAGAAAAACTTATCAGATGAGTTGCCCGTACCCGATTCGTTGTATAGCTATCCCATTTGTGCAGAAATCACTTTACGTTACCCGATAGCGATAAGCAAATTAAAGCCTTCATTGAAGAAAAGTTCTCAAAACATCATACAAACAACCGATTCAATTGATTTAAGAACAACCTCTTCGCTGATAAAAAGTTTAAGGGATAAACCGGATGTCTTTAAGCCAATAAAAAATCAAGATGAATCGTTAAGAATTGCTGATGTAATCGTTCACTGGAATGTATTGCGCTTTTTTTATCCTTATTTAAAAGAAGATGGACTAAGTGACGAACGGATGACTGAACTATTATTATCCTACACACAAAAAGCGGCGTTAGCCAAGAATCTTGAAGAATATTACTTCTATGTTTTGCGTGAATTTATGGGATTCTTCAACGATCAACACATTGTTCTGGTATCTGATTTTTCCGGACAAGGTTTAGTTAGCGGTTATATCAATACAGAAAATAACTTCATTGGCTTAGAATATATTGACGGAAATATTGTAAGTCAATATAATATTCAAACACAAAACAATGAAAAAATAAAGCGGGGCGATGCATTGATTGCAGTTAATGATATTCCTATTAATTTGTTCTTGGAAAAGCAGTTAAAATACATTTCTGCCGCGACATACACAACCAGAATAGAACAACTTCTCAGACATGGTTTCGAAACCTTGGACACCGAGTCTGCATTTAAGTATACATTTAAAAATCAAAAAGGGGATACCTTGAGCTATCTTCGAGGCACCAATGACAAGGCATATAATGGTTTTTCTTCCGACAATCAACCTAAGAATGATGACTTTATTCAAGATTTAGGAAACGGCGCGTTCTATGTTTTACTTTCTTCAAAAATGTGCTCAGTAAAATCCTTTGAAAAATTTCTTACCGATACTCCGGATATACAAAAAGTTATTTTCGAACTTCGCAAATACCCCAATCCTCAAGCTTTTGAGTTGTTAGGTTTCCTTTCAGAAAAATCTGTTATTTGGGGCGATTATCGATTGCCGTTGCGCTATTTTCCTGAACAGAACAAGACAATTTGGAAAGAAGAAATTGAAAAGATATCGCCTAAACTGCCTACCGTAAAAGCTCCGGCTTATTTTCTAATAAACAGCAATACAACAAGCTATGCCGAAAGTATGGCTAACGCAATTAAAAAGAACAATCTTGGAACACTTGTCGGTACAAACACTTCCGGCACAAATGGTACAATGGGAAATGCAAGTGTTAGACTTTTTCCCTTTATGTTATCCATTGGAAAAGATTTTGACGGATATCACGGTAAAGGCATAAGTCCCGATATAGAAATAAAACAATCAATTGAAGATTATGTAAAAGGTACAGACAGTGTAATTGAATATATTTTGAACTTATAGAACGGATGCAACCAACATTTTTGCAACATTAGGGCTTTTTCTAACTAAAAAAAATTATATTTGAGAAAAAATTAAAATACCTCCACAATGGAAAACTTCACTCAGTCCTCAAATTCTCCTCTTCAGGAGAAAATCAGAGGGGCTATCATTGTCGCTATTGACAATTGCAATGCTATCGGTCGCGATGGCGATTTGCTATGTCACCTGCCCAACGACTTACGTCACTTTAAACGCGTAACCGAAGGACACACCGTAATTATGGGGCGCCGCACGTTTGAATCGTTGCCGAAAGGCGCGCTGCCCAATCGCACGAATATTGTGATTACATCAGACAAAACTGAAAATTATCCCGGTTGTGTAGTCGTTCGTTCGCTGGAAGAAGCGTTTGAAGAAGCTCCAAAAGACAAAGAGGTTTTTATTATCGGTGGCGGACAACTGTATCGTTCTTCGTTGGAAAAAATAAATAAGTTGTATCTCACACGCATTCATCATACCTTTGAAAATGCCGATACTTTTTTCCCCGAAATCAATTTCAATGAATGGGAATTAGTGGAAACAGAAGCGCATAAAGCGGACGAAAAACATAGACACGATTACACGTTTGAAACGTATGTGAGAAAATAAATTCTTTATAATGAGTAAAGACATCTGGCAAAAATTTTTAGAGGATAACGAGAATGCTTTCTCGGACCTATATCGTATATACTCTAAAGAGCTTTTTGCCTATGGTGTAAAAATAGGTTTTGACGAGGATGCATGTAAAGATGCCATACAAGATGTATTTTACAGCATTTACGTAAACAAAACGAAATTAACTCATATAGAAAACATTGAGTTTTACCTGATGCAATGTGTTAGAAACAGGCTTTTTGATATGCATAACCATCAGGTTAAAATTAACCAAATCAACTACGACGATATTATCATTCAAAGAGAAGACAACGTTGTTGAAAAGATTATAAACAAAGAAAAACAATTGCAAATTGAAAATGCCATTTCTCAATCTTTAAAAAAGCTGTCTCCAACACAAAGGAAAATAGTCTATTATCATTATCAGTTAAATCTCGAACTTCAAGAAATTACAACGATTTTAAAGATGTCGCCCGCGGCGGTAAGAAAATCGCTGTATAGAGCCTTACAAAAGTTGAGAGCATCCTCTTCTCAATTTTTCCACATCTTTCTCTCCTTTTTTTTAACTATAATTAGTTAAATATGTTTAATATTGTCCGAATTTTCCTTTTACGCGGTCTTTAAGATAGAGGCTGAGTAAAAATGAAAAGCATTTTGAAAAACAGAGTGCCATTATAAATTTTTTATTAAAAATATCCTATGAAACTTTGGATGGATTCTAAAGACTTTTTATGTGACGACTTGTTCATTTATTGGAGAACTCGTCCCACAAAAGAACTCGACGTGTTTTGGGAGCAATTCATACTCGAAAATAAACACTTAGATAGTCAATTTCGCCAAGCTGTTACAGCATTCGATGCCATTCGCGACAAGCAAAATTACGTTGATTTCAATGAAAACCTGATGCATCAAAAGTTGATCGAAAGAATCGAAATGCAAAAAAAGAGGAAAATCAGGAAGCTCTCTTTCCTCTCGACAGTAGCAGCTGTTGTTGTAATGGCTCTGGTTTCCACCTTTATTATTTTAAACCGGAATACCAAGAGTTTTCATCAAGAAATAACATCAATCGGTAAGACCATGAGCGAAAAAAACGTACAACTTATTACCGGTAACGATGTTTTAGAAATAGAGAGCAATTCCACTTTAACGCTTGCAGAAAAGAAAAACAGTGCATATATCCGGGACTCTGTCTCTCAAAAAGAGATAGACCTGAAAAATAGTCAAACCAACAAACTCATTGTTCCGTTTGGCAAAAGATCATCTGTTGTTTTAGCAGACGGTTCAACGGTGCAGATCAATTCCGGTACGGAAATTGAGTTTCCAACCGCGTTTATCGGTAACACGAGAGAAATCGGTGTAAAAGGTGAAATTTTTATCGATGTTGCCAAACAAAACAATAAACCTTTTATTATCCGCACGCCCAATTCTCAAATTACTGTGTACGGAACTTCGTTCAATGTATCGTCTTACAGCGATGAAAAAAATGAATCGATTGTACTGGTTAGCGGCTCCGTGGAAGTAAAAAGCGAAAACAACTCCATAATGCTAAAACCCAGCGAGATGGCCGAAATAGAAAACGGAATTATTCAACGAAAAAAAGTAAATGTATCGGAATATATCAGTTGGAAAAGTGGATATATGGAGTTAAACAAGACGCCTTTGAACGATGTACTGAAAAAAATAGGAAGATATTACAACGTTGAATTTCAGTATGAAAATGAGTTGAATCTTACAAATCAAACCTGTTCCGGAAAACTGTTCCTCTCTGAAAACTTTGACAATGTACTGAATGCATTTTCAAAAATGACCTTTCTCACCTATGATAAAAACAACAATAATACAATAAATATCAAAAAACCGAATTAATAATCAAACTTGTAACAAAACTTAAACGAATGTGCCTATGAGAAAATTAAATGTAAAAAAAGTCGAATAATGCGGCCAACATTACCCGACTTAGAGTGAATTATAATTTATCCGTAACAAATTAAAACTCAAAAACAAAGATATGCAAGAAAAGTATAAATGTGAACAATTCATCACGAAAAAAAACAATAAGTTTTTAAAAATCATGAAAATTTATTTTTTAATAACTTTATTATCTGTTCTTTCAATTTCGGCTGAAAATATCTATTCCCAGTCAAAAACAATCAGCGCTGAATTAAAGAGTGTTAGCCTGAGGGAAGCATTTCGTGAAATAGAGAAGAATAGCGACTATTTGTTCTTAATCATGGATAACACCGGAAGCGAGTTGTCGAGAAAAATCAATATCTCATTAAACAACGAAACCATAGACGAGGTGTTAAACCGCTTACTGGACAAAACGAATTTAACCTACAACATTGTCGACAGGCAAATTACTGTTTCAAGAAAACAGAATGCTGTTGACAACAGTAACAGCGATGCATCAAAAGCTGAAACCGGTAAAGTTGAAAAAGTAACCCAACAGA
This sequence comes from uncultured Petrimonas sp., assembly GCA_964557135.1. GTDB lineage: Bacteria > Bacteroidota > Bacteroidia > Bacteroidales > Dysgonomonadaceae > Petrimonas. The sequence goes on from CAZKZB010000010.1 coordinate 65,763, forward strand.
CACGAAAAACAATTAACGGTAAGGTGGTGGATGCAAGCGGAGAATCCATTATCGGAGCCAACATTATAGAAGTTGGAACTACCAATGGCACAGTCACCGATATTAACGGAAGTTTCTCGCTCACTGTGGAAAACAATGCAAGTATCCAAATAAGTTACATCGGATATTTGAGCCAAACAATCGCCACCGCCGGAAGAACGGAGTTCACCATCACGCTTCGCGAAGACATGCAAGCATTGGATGAAGTAGTGGTTGTTGGATATGGCACGCAGCGCAAAGCCAACTTAACCGGAGCCGTGTCATCAGTTAAAGTAGATGAAGTATTGGGCAGTCGCCCTGTTGGAGACGTGGGACGAGGTTTGCAAGGCACTATCCCCGGTCTTTCCATTGTAATCCCCAGTGGCGAAGTAGGCTCAGACCCTGTTATGAAAATTAGAGGCCAAATAGCCTCGATAGCAGGCTCCAGCAATCCGCTCATCTTGGTGGACAACGTTGAGATTCCTAATATTCAAATGATCAATCCAAATGACATTGAATCTATTTCTGTGTTAAAAGATGCCGCTGCAAGTTCCATTTACGGTTCAAAAGCAGCTTTCGGTGTCATTCTTATTACCACAAAAAAAGGAGCAACTAGCGAAAAAACAGACATCACTTACTCAACCAACCTATCCTGGCAACAACCCTTCAAAAAAATTGAAATAGCCGGTGTTGATGGTCTCGAATATACTCTGGAAGCCCACGAAAACATGAAAGCAGGCGGACCTGCCGGTGGCTTTTGGCGTGTGGACAGAGATAGTTTTGAAAAAATTAAAGATTGGCAGAAAAAATACGCAGGCACAGTAAAATTTAACGACCCTGTTGTGTACGGCAGAGACTGGATTTTCGACGGAACCGATAAATACGGATATAGAATATACGACCCCGTAGAAGCCATGGTAAAAAACTCGGCGTTTTCTCAAACCCACAACCTATCGCTCAACGGAAAAAGACAAGACACAAACTATACGTTAAGTCTTGGTTACCTCGGACAAGAGGGGATGATGAAACCGGCAAAACACGATGATTACAGAAGATTTACAGGAAATTTGAATTTATCCACCAAGTTAAACGACTTTCTCACAATTCGCGGTGGGGCTATGTTCACAGATGCCACAAAAAGATATCCGAACTCGGCTACCGGTTTCCTTGCCGACCCATGGCTATACTTGTACAGATGGAGCCGACTTTTCCCGACCGGTGCTTTGGAGAACGGTGAAGAGGTGCGCGACCCGTATTTCGATACAAAAAATGCACATACCGCCAGAGACCGAAGAAAATACACCAATTTAAACATCGGAACCACAGTTGATTTCACAGACAATTGGAATTTTCTCGCCGATTACGCTTTTAGTACACAGTTGAATCAAACAACTACATCGAGACCAACTTTCGGCGGACGCGAGCCGTGGTACACACCCGTTGCCTGGAACGATGCAGACGGAAACCGCATTTACGTGGATGAAAACGGAAACATTACCGATACAGGTGGTGTACCCGGTTACAGGTTCCCATATGTTAATTACGTTACAGCCGACAGATCCTATTTTTATAAATCCACTTTTACTTCCGAAAAACATACATTTAACGCGGTTTCCAATTACAACCTGAAATTGGCAGAAAGCCACGACATTAAATTTATGCTCGGAACAAACATTGAAAGCTACAAGTGGGACAGCCATTGGTCTAACAAAACAGAGTTAATCAATGAAGATAATCCACAGTTTAACTTCGCTGTAGGCACCGAAACCGTAGGCGGTGGAGCCAACTGGGATTCGCAAGTGGGCGTTTTCAGCCGGATTAACTATTCGTTTATGGATAAATATTTGCTGGAAGGAAACTTGCGTTACGATGCTACATCTAAGTTCCCAAGCCATTTACGCTGGAGATGGTATCCGTCGTTCTCCGGTGGATGGGTAATTACCAACGAGCCCTTCATGATGCCGCTTGAACCGGTGTTGAGTTTTGCCAAAATTCGTGCTTCATGGGGAACTATCGGTGACCAATCGGTATCAAACGCGCTGTATCTCGCAACCATGAACATTGACAAAAACACCTGGCTCACACATGACGGACAACAGTATTTCCAACTAAGTACTCCCAATCCGATTTCCGCCGGAATTACATGGCAAGACATAGAATCATTAAATATTGGTTTGGACTTACGCTTTTTCAAAAATAAGTTGGGATTTGTGTTTGAATGGTTTCAGCGCGATACAAAGAACATGATTATCGCAGGTGATGCCCTGCCCGCTACTTATGGCGCAAATGCGCCGCAAGGCAATTACGGTAACTTACGTACCCGGGGCTGGGAAATTGCAGTCGATTTTAGTCATCGATTCGACAACGGATTGCGTCTTCAGCTAAATGCCAATATAGCCGATGCCATTACAGACATTACAAAAGGTGCCGATTGGAACACACCGTGGGAGAACAGATTATTAACCAACAATTACTCCACCGGGCGCCGCTACGGCGATATCTACGGATATGTAACCGATCGTCTGTATCAGAAAGAAGACTTCGTTTATGACGCGGACGGGAACATCATGCAAACGACCATAATTTGGGAGGGAACGGCTAAAAGAACTAATCAATTAGTCGGAAACAACCCGGTTTATCAAACCTACTTCGAAGACGGAAATCAGATATTGTTAATCAGCCCGGGAGATGTCAAGTTTGTAGACGTAAACGGCGACGGATACATTACTCCGGGAAAAAACACCTTTGGAGATCCGGGCGACCAAGTCGTTATAGGTAACTTTACTCCGCGCTTTGAATATGGGTTACGTTTAGGTGCAGATTTTAAAGGCTTCGATGCTTCAATATTCTTCCAAGGAGTGGGAAAAAGAAGTATCTGGGGAGCAGGACAACTGGCTATTCCCGGTTTCCACGTAAAAGACGGAGCCATGCCACAGGCAATTGCTGCCAATTTCTGGAAAAAAGACAGAACAGACGCTTTCTATCCCCGTGCATGGAATCTTGGCGGAGCAAACGAAGGTTTTGTGATGAGAAAACAGTCGCGTTATATGCTCAATATGGCATATTTGAAAATTAAAAACATAACCTTGGGTTATTCTTTACCCACCAATATAGTGAACCGATTACATTTGTCTAATGCTCGTCTCTATGTTTCGTTCGAAAACTTTTTCACTTTCGATAAGTTGAGAGGTTTACCCATCGATCCGGAAGCAATATCAGGACACTCTATGCTATATGGTGATGGCAATTATAATTTAGGACGTACCGGAACTTCTAATCCGACGTTTAAATCGGCTTCCGTAGGTATTCAAATTAGTCTATAATCTATAAAACAAGAATATGATGAAATTCAATACATATAAACTATTCGTTCTAACGCTAATCCTTTTTTTCGTAGGATGCGATGATTTTTTAGACAGGCCGCCTTTAACTCAAGAAAATGACGAAACGGCTTGGAAAAGTGAACACAATGTCAGACTTTATGCCAATAAGTTTTACCCGGGATTCACATACAATAATACTTTTTACCCCGGATTTTTTATGGGATACGGATCGGGCTGGACAAACGCTTATTCTCCGTTAATGGGCTATCAATTCAGCGATGACATTGTTCACAACGGCAATCAGGGAAACTTCACGCGCACTGTTCCAAACAGTCAGATATGGAGCATGGTTGTTCTTCGTTCCGTAAATATTATGATAGACAGGATAGAGAACAAAATGAGTAACATTCTCACGCCCGAGCAGTATGCTCATTGGATGGGAATAGGCAGATTTTTCAGGGGTGTGAGATACTCTGAACTTGTTTTTGCTTACGGCGATGTTCCCTATTACGACCACGTGGTATCCGATACCGATATGGACGATTTATACAAACCTCGCACCCCTCGTAACGAAGTGATGGATGCTATTTACGACGATTTGCGATTCGCGTTTGAAAACGTTCGGGTAAACGACGGAGAAATGAACGTAAACCGATACGTGGTAGCAGCATATATTTCCAGAATTGCACTTTACGAAGGAAGCTGGCAAAAGTATTATTACAAAAACAACGATCGTGCTAAAAAATTCTTCGACTTTGCAGTCGAAACTGCCGACTATGTTATAAATAGCGGAAGATACGATATTGTTACCGAGTTCAGGGCTCTGTTTACTTCGGAAGATTTAGGAGGAAACAAAGACGTGATAATGTACAGGCACTACGATCCTGCTGTCGGTGTGACACATAGTGTTGCGTCAAACAACAACTTGTCTGAGTCGATTAACTTTGGTCCTACCGCCGATCTCATTAAGTCGTTTATATTGAATGACGGCGATGTTTGGCAAAATTCCGACATGGAAGGAGCCAAAAACTTCGAGTTGGCAAATATGATAAAAACCCGCGACCCGAGGCTTGAAGCTACTTTTTATGACAAGCCGACCCCAAGAAACAGAGGTGCTTTTTGGTACATAAATAAGTTTTTACCGCGAAGCGTCGCAAAATCGGTGGAAGCAGGTAACGCACCTCCCGTCGAGTTTACAAGCACCAACAATCGCACCGATTATCCGGTAATGCGATATGCAGAGGTACTACTGAACTGGATTGAGGCCAAGGCCGAATTGCAAACTGTTGGCGGTGGCAGTCCTGTAACTCAGGCGGATATCGACAAGAGCATCAACAAACTGAGAAACAGACCTATTGCGCCCGAAGCAGAAGAAATGGGAGTGGTAAAAACCGTGCCCATGCTGCTTGCTGAGTTGCCAACCGACCCGAAGAAAGATTCAGATGTACCGGCCTTACTTTGGGAAATAAGAAGAGAACGAAGAATGGAGTTTGCTTTTGAGCATTCGCGCATAGCCGACTTAGAACGCTGGCACAAACTGAATTACATGGATACCGATACCCGCAAAGACTTGCTGCATGGCGGATGGGTGAATTTCCCGAAAGAAGTGCCGGGCGAAATTGTACCCGGAAACGCGGGTAAATTCTCGGTTATGAAACTTGATGGTGATAATGTTCCCTTCAACGGTGGTAACGGTGCAGAAATGGTAGGATTTTACAAAAGCTCAACCACTCGCGGTCGTCAACCATTTCTCGACCAGGTGAATGTTAATATTTATTTGAGTCCCGTAGGAAAAACTCAGATAGACGATTACGCCAGCAAGGGATACGTTTTGCAACAAACCGAAGGTTGGCCGAGCAATTAATAACTTAAAACTATTAATCGTATGAAAAAAATAATAAATACATCAAAATTTATAGGATTATTCGCGCTACTAACAATGTTCTTCATGGTTTCTTGTGGCGAAGATTTACCGGTAAATGTTGATTCATCCAACGAAGTGGTACTCAAATCAATTAAAATTTTAAATGCCGGAGAAAGCGGAAACATTGTCCTCGAAGGCCGAGTGGATGAGGACTCCAAAACGGTTTGGTTTCCGAGGGTTGATCCCGAAACAAATGTATCTGCCGTTCGCTTTGAAGCTCAATTATCCGATGGGGCAAAATTAGACAAAGAGACGTATAGTTTCGAGTTTGAGGAAGGGCAGGACGCAAAAACCATTGTAGTAAAAGTATTGAACGAACCCAGGTTTCGGGAATACTTTGTTACACTTAGGTTAAATGTTCCCGTATTTGGCGCTGATTTCGAGAAACCTCAAATTTACGATAATACCGGAAACGATTTAGGAAATCCGCTCTATCCAACGTTTGTTTCTTCAACCACAAGAGGCTCCGGATTCGACGGTAAACACGTGCTTATCGTTACAAGAAATCCCATGGGATCGCACCTTTTGGATGTAAACGATTTAAAGAAAAATGAAATAAAACCCATTCCGTTGAATCTTACAGGTGTAGGCGGCGGTACATTCCCCGTAAACCTTGGCGCTCAAATTAACGGACATACATACATTGCCAACCTTTCGGGCGGCTTGGTTTCTCCGTTAAAGATTTATCATTGGACCGATCCGGCGCAAGAGCCGCAAGTGATTGCCCATATCAACAAAGCCGATATACCGGATGCCGGTGCCCGCCACGGAGATAATCTCTCCGTAAACTTAGACGATAACGGAAACGGTCATATATTCTTCGGCGACAATGCCTCGACGCAAATTTTGCGATTTACGGTTACCAATTACACACAAGTAACAAATCCCCGTATAATAGAGATGACTCCGCGACTTCTGGAGCCGTTTATGAACATGAATCGCGTGGGAACCACCGACAGCTACCTGCTTACCGGACACGCGGCTCCCATTATGGTTGCAAGCGTTGATGGAACCATCGGTTACAGGATGGCCAATTCATCCATACCGATTAGAAGTTCCGATCCGCGAGTGGTTTATTTCAACGGAGAGCGCTATCTGCTCGTAGTTACCGCGGCAAGAGGTGCAGGCGATGCGGTAGTAATGTATCTCTACAACATAACAAGGGGTGAAACCATTACCGAGGCATTAGAAATTTTCGAATCGGGCGACATGACACCTGTTTACCAATATCCGCTGATGGGACCCGTGAACGCCACGCCTTCCACACAAACAGGTTGGTATGTAACTAAGGACAGCGAAGGAAATGACGATACGCTTATGCTCTACGGTGCATCCAACGATGCCGGTTTTGTCATAGTGGAGTTTCCGAAAAAATCGTTAGACGATTAATGGATCCAGCACACTAACATCTTAAATAACTTTGCCGGATTCAACTTCGGCAAAGTTATTTAGTTTTACACGAAGTTTTCATCTTTTTAATAAACAACTTACCGATGAATAAATCCATTTTCTATTATATTTTACTGGCTTTTGCCGTTTTTGTGGTTTCGTGTAAGGATGATATTCCGAAACCGGATGACCCCAAACCGCCAATCGAAGAACCTAAGTTGATTTTCCCCAAAAAAGAAATGCGCTCCGTATGGATTACCACCGCTTGGGGGTTAGACTGGCCGATGGGAAAGTACGATATTCAACCGCAAAAGGACCAATACATTCAATATTTAGATAAATTCAAAGAACTGAATATTAACGCCGTAATTGTGCAGATAAAACCTATGGGTGACGCATTTTACAATTCGCCTTACGAGCCTTGGAGCGCATCCATTACCGGCACCCGAGGAAAAGACCCGGGTTACGATGTATTGAAGTTTATGATTGACGAAGCACATAAGCGCGACATTGAATTTCACGCCTGGATGAATCCCTATCGGATTGCCACACGGGCAAATAACGGCACAACCTATCCCCCTCTGCACGCGTCGGTAAAACCGGAGTGGGTGGTAAGTCACGAAAAAATTCAGATTTACAATCCGGCTCTCCCCGAAGTAAGACAACGGCTTGCCGATATTGTAAAAGACTTAATTACAAAATACGATGTGGACGGCATACATTTCGACGATTATTTCTACCCCGATCCATCTTCAGCAGGAACAATGGTTTCTGATGCGGCAGACTTTCAAAAATACGGCGCCGAATTTGCAAAAATTGAAGATTTCAGACGTGATAATGTTGACAAAGCCATAAAAGCCGTACACGATGTCATTGTTGCAACTAAGCCGCAAGTCGTTTTCACAATTTCGCCGGCGGCAAGTCCGGAGTACAATCTGAACACTCTTTTTGCCGATGTCGCGAAATGGTGCCGCGAAGGATGGATAGATATTGTAATGCCGCAATTGTATCAAGAAATTGGCAACCAATACAACGATTTTCAACTTCGATTAGGCTGGTGGGCTCAATATAATTACAAAGCCGCATTAATGATTGGACACGGATACTATAAGTTTGGCGACACCTCTCAACCTTCTGCGTTTCAATCGGTAACCGAATTGGAAAACCAATTCAACTTAACACGAAGAAACCAAAAAGTACAGGGAAATGCACAATACAGTGCGCGATTTGTCCTTTTTAATACCATCGGCATTACCGATAAGCTGGCATCTATTTACAAAAACAAAGCCGTAACTCCGTTTGTGGGACGAGAAGTCGCTTCCAATCCGGTAAAACCTCAGAATGTAAAAATTGAGAGCGGCAAACTATCGTGGACTAAATCCGGAAACGTAAAATCGGTTGTTTATCATTTTCCCGACATTAAGAAAGAAGGTACTGTTGTGGCAATTACCAACGAAACATCCGTCTCGGTCACTTCCAACGGATTTTATTGTGTAACCACGCTTAACGCGGACAACAAAGAAAGTGAACCGTCGGCACCGATTGAAAAGAAATAAATTGTTTCACCATAACTTAATTGGTGCAAATCGATAGATTTCGTACTTTTACGAATACTTTGCATAACATTGAGAGCGATATGAAAAAAACGACTCTATCTTTTCTATTTATAATACTCTTTATTCCCCCGTTTTTCGGGCAAACATCCGAAACCGAACTCAAAAACAGATTAGAGCAGTCATTAACTTCTATTTACCGGAATGAGTTTCGTTCCGGAAGAGTTGTTGTTGACAGCATCGCCGTAAACCACCGAAAAAAGAGTATCGAGTTTCACACCAACCTATCGCTATCTTACCTGCCGATGCGAGAAAACACCATCAGCCAAATTTACGACAGCGTGCGATATTATCTGCCCGCGGCACAAAAAAAGTACCGCATCGACATTTTTTCCGATAAACAGGAAATAAGCACGCTCGTCCCTAATTTCTACCGTCAATCGGCAAAAGACAAAAACCGGATTATCGCGCACAAGGTAAAAACACCGCTTGTAAAAAATGTTTCCGAACCGTTATCGCAATTCAACGGCGGACTCACCAACAACCACATCGCGCTTTGGCAAAGCCACGGCTGGTACTACGAGCAAAAACTCGCCCGGTGGGAATGGCAGCGAGCGCGCATTTTTCAAACCGTGGAAGACTTGTACACGCAAAGTTATGTGCTTCCGTTTTTGGCGCCGATGCTGGAAAACGCGGGCGCGAACGTGTTACTGCCGCGCGAACGTGATTACAACCGCCACGAAATTATTGTGGACAACAACGGCGCGGATTATTCCGAAACAAACGGTAAAGAACAGTGGAAAACCACAACATCGGCCGGTTTCGCCAATCCCAAATCTGTTTATTTAGACGGAGAAAATCCTTTTGCAATGGGAACGGCGAGACAGGTAAAAACCGTTGCGCGCGGCACAGAAAGTCTTGCAGCGTGGGTGCCCGATATTCCCGAAAAAGGCAGATACGGCGTGTATGTTTCGTACCAAACGCTAAAAAACAGCGCCGACGACGCGCTCTACAGCGTGCATCACGCGGGTGGACAAACCGATTTTCGCATAAACCAGCAAATGGGCGGCGGAACGTGGATTTTTTTGGGATATTTTGAATTCGACAAAGGGAAAAACCACAAAATTACACTCTCCAACAAAAGCAAACGCGCGGGAAAAATTGTTACCGCCGATGCCGTGAAAATAGGCGGTGGAATGGGAAATATTGCCCGACTGCCCCACCCCGACGGTTTCGAAAAAGAGAACACCAAAAGCTCCGAGACAGCGGCATCAGACGAAACGCTCGTTTCGAAAATCAACTACAAACCCGAAACGAGCGGCTACCCCCGATACACCGAAGGCGCACGCTATTGGATGCAGTGGGCGGGCGTTCCGGATACGATTTATAACCGCACCGAGGGTAAAAACGACTACACCGACGATTACGCTTCGCGCGGCTATTGGGTAAATTGGCTGGCAGGCGGTTCTTCGGTGCTTCCCAAAGCCGAAGGCTTAAAAATTCCGATAGATTTGGCTTTTGCGTTTCATACCGACGCGGGAACATTTTGGGGCGACACCATTGTGGGAACGCTCGGAATTTATATGACGCACCACAACAACGAAAAGTTCGAAAACGGACGTTCGCGTTGGGCATCACGCGATTTATCGGAGTTGATTATGGATGAGATTGTTACCGACATTCGTCGCGATTTCGAACCCGATTGGACGCTCCGTCATCTTTGGAACCGTTCGTACGCCGAAGCGCGCGTACCCAACGTGCCCACAATGTTGTTAGAGCTGCTTTCGCACCAAAATTTTGCCGATATGCGCTACGGATTAGACCCGTCGTTTCGTTTCGCGGTCAGTCGCTCCATCTACAAGGGAATGCTCAAGTTCGTCGCGTCGCAATACAATCGCCCGTACGTTGTGCAACCGTTACCCGTAAAGGATTTCAGCGCGACGTTTTCGGGCGAAACGGAAGTGGAATTAAGGTGGCAGGCTACACCCGATTTATCGGAACCGTCGGCAATGCCAATCGGATATATTTTATATACACGCACAGATGATGGCGGCTTTGATAACGGAAGGCTATTAAATGTAAATTTCGACAGAATAAATATCGAAAAAGACAGAATTTACAGTTTCAAAGTAGTTGCGGTAAACGACGGCGGGAAAAGTTTCCCGTCGGAAATTCTTTCGGTTTGCCGCAAATCGAATGAAAAAGGCGAAGCGTTGATTGTGAACGGATTCACGCGCGTTTCGGCTCCGCACAGCTTTACCACTTCCGAAGACAGCCTTGCCGGATTCGCGGGCAGTGTGGATAACGGCGTGCCGTACATTTCCGACCACCATTTTATCGGACAAATGCACGAATTTCGGCGCGTTATTCCGTGGATGGACGACGACGCGTCGGGCTTTGGCGACAGCTACGCCAACTACGAAACTACCGAAATTGCAGGCAACACGTTCGATTATCCTTTCGTTCACGGACAAGCGTTTGCCCAGGCGGGATATTCGTTTGTTTCGTGCGCGGCAAGCGCAGTGGAAAACGGTTCGGTAAATTTGTCGGATTACAAACTCGTGGATTGGATTTTGGGCAAACAACGCGAGTGGAGCATCGCCCGCGGCGCAAAGCCACCGAAATTCAAAACATTTTCGAAAGCTCAACAACAAGCCGTTACCGATTTCTGCAACAACGGCGGAAACATAATCGTGAGCGGAGCGTTTGTGGGAACCGATTTTTGGGACAATCCCTTCGCCACGAAAGAAGACAAAGCGTGGGCGCAAAACACGCTGAAATACAAATGGCGTAATAACAACGGCGCCGTCACGGGAAAAATAAAAGCCGTTGCCTCGCCATTCACTTCAATTCAAGGAGATTACGAGTATTTCAACGAATTAAACTCCCAATCGTACGTGGTCGAAAATCCCGATGCCGTAGAACCGGTCGACGACAATTCGTTTACCGTTTTCCGCTATTCGGAGAATAATTTAAGCGCCGGAACATTTTATAAAGGCGAAAAATACAATACCTGTATCTTGGGATTTCCGATTGAATCATTAAAACGACAGGAAAAAATAAATGAATTGGTAGCACAGATTTTGAAAACGATATTTGACAAATAAATTTAGTATAACTTTGCGACTTAACGCTTTTGCAGCAAAAAATCAGCCTCTAAGACACCAAGACGCAAAGCTAAACAAAGAAAATATACAACTCGGCCAATCAACGAAGATTCAAGGAACAAAACATACAACAACAATGAAAAAAACATTCATTATCTTCTTCTATAGTTTCCTTTTGAGCATTATCTTTCAAAGTTGCATGGAAAAGAAATCCACAGACCCTAAAAAGGTATATACTTTATGGGCTTATCAAAAACCCGACAAAAACATTGAAGTTCTTAACGGTCAATATTGGAAATCAGCACATTGGACAAATGAATATATTGTTTATCTGCAAATACAAACTTCACAAACTTGGTGGAATGCTTTTACAAAAAAAAACAACCTTCTAAAAGATACCATACAATGGCAGTTACCTTCCACCGCGCCAACATGGTTTACCCCATCGGAAAAATCAGAAAGTTATAGAAATCCGGACAATACAGAATCCCTTTATTTGTATAATCCCGAAACGGAAGAAACTTTTATTTACGAAAATCAATTATAAACAAATATCAAAATGAAAAAAATCAATTGTTTTATTCCTTATGAGAATGCTGCTCAGGTGGAGCAAACCATAGCAAACTTTAAAAAATCGCCGTTAATAAACGACATTTATCTTATTACTCCGCACGAGCAGCCCCCGATTGACGGATGCAAGGTTATTGTTGCAAAAAGCTTGAAATCGACAGATGCCATGCGGAAAATAGCGGAAAAAGCAAATACCGAATACACGCTTATTTACATCAAAGACACTACGTTACAATGGGTGAATTTTGCTATCGAACGCATCGCGGCAATTGCCGACGACACAAGCGCAGCTATGACCTACGCCGACCACTTTAAAGTTGCCGATGGAAAACGTACCGAAGCGCCCGTTATCGACTACCAGTTTGGTTCGCTGCGCGACGATTTCGATTTCGGGTCGGTACTGCTATACAGATCTTCGGCTCTAAAAGAAGCGGTAGCGCGCATGACAACCGACTACGAATTTGCTGCTTTATACGATTTACGTTTGAAAGTTTCGCAAAAAGGCGATTTGGTGCACGTTAACGAGTATCTCTATTACGAAGTTGAACATGATACCCGAAAAAGCGGCGAGAAAATTTTCGATTACGTGGATCCGAAAAACCGTGCCGTTCAAATCGAAATGGAACAAGCCTGTACACAGCACCTCAAAGATATTGGCGGATATTTAGAACCGAACTTTAAACCCATCGAGTTTTCCGATAACTACTTCGAATATGAGGCTTCGGTAATTATTCCTTGCAAAAATCGGGTAAAAACCATCGAAAACGCCATTGTTTCTGCCCTCAATCAAAAAACAAAAGCACCCTACAACGTAATCGTGGTAGATGACAATTCAGACGACGGAACGGTTGACATTATCAAGAAATACACCGATAATCCGAAACTGATTTACATCGCTCAAGATACATCGTACCATGCAATCGGCGGAAACTGGAATGCCGCCATACATCATCCCAAATGCGGAAAATTTGCCATTCAATTGGATAGTGACGACATGTATTCCGATGAAAATACGGTTCAAAAATTCATCGATGCTTTCTACGAGCAAAATTGCGCCATGGTTGTAGGCACCTATATGATGACCAATTTCGAAATGGAAATGATTCCTCCCGGAATTATCGACCACCGCGAGTGGACACCCGACAACGGTCGAAATAATGCTTTAAGAATTAATGGATTAGGCGCACCTCGAGGCTTTTACACTCCCATGTTGCGCGAAATAAACTTTCCCACAACCAAATATGGAGAAGATTACGCCGTTGGTTTGCGCGTTAGCCGGGAATATCAAATCGGAAGAATCTACGATGTTATTTACTATTGCCGCCGTTGGGAAGACAACTCGGACGCCTCGCTCGACATTGTGAAAATGAACGCACACAACACGTATAAAGACAGAATAAGAACGTGGGAGTTGCAGGCGAGGAAAAATATCGAACGCGTCTGACGGCTTCAAGTCCGTCTGACAGTTCGTTAAAAGTTCCACGCCCCGTCCCGACCGATTTACGGTCTGACGGATAAAATAACAACAATCTATGCACTCAACCAACAATAATTTTCACTCCTCCAAGTCCCCTTCAGGGGATTTAGGGGTTCCCAACATCCACGTCGGCATATTATTGCAACAACCCGATATTCATTTCTCCCTGCCCAACGGCTATACGCTCAACGGCAAACCCGTTTCGGGGGGAGATTACTCGGTAGAGATTTCCGACGGTAAAATCCCTTTCAACGGCGATTTGTTCGATGAGATTACTTTCGAACCCCAAAATATCCACGAAAACGCTTTCGAACTGAAAAACGTAATCATCGGCGTAAATTTCCATTGGGAACGAAAAGAAGACCAACGTTTTTTGGGCGGACTGAAATTTATGGTGGAAAACGGCGCCGTTTCGGCCGTCAATATCGTTTCGTTGGAAGATTATCTCACCAGCGTAATCTCGTCTGAAATGAGCGCCTCCAGCTCCGAAGAATTGCTCAAGGCGCACGCCGTAATTTCACGAAGCTGGCTGCTGGCACAGATTCAGAAGAATAAATCGATTGAAAAAAATTATCAGACTTCGTTTGTAACGCCCACCGAAATCGTCCGTTGGTACGACCGCGAAGACCACGCCCGTTTCGATGTTTGTGCCGACGACCATTGCCAACGCTATCAGGGTATTACCAAAATCATATCGAACAATGCAGCAAAGGCAATTGAAGCAACCAGGGGTATAACCATTACTTTCAACGGAAATATTTGCGATGCCCG
>CAZKZB010000010.1:79904-82827 GCA_964557135.1 uncultured Petrimonas sp.
GACGACCATTGCCAACGCTATCAGGGCGTTACCCGCCAATCTAACCTTTTGGTGCAACAAGTTATCCACGCCACGCGCGGCGAAGTATTGATGCACGACAACAAAATTTGCGACGCCCGTTTCTCGAAATGTTGCGGCGGCGTGATGGAAACTTTCGAAAACGTGTGGGAACCCGTGGCACACGCCTATTTGGTTGCCAAAGCCGATAGCGCAGAGACGTCCCTACCCGATTTAACCGACGAAGAGACTGCCGACCGTTGGATTCGCACCTCGCCCCCCGCGTTTTGTAACACGCAGGACACGAAAGTATTGAAACAGGTTTTGAACGATTACGACCAAGAAACTGCCGATTTTTATCGGTGGAAAGTACGCTATTCGCAAGAAGAACTTTCGGCGTTGATTCGCCAACGTTCCGGAATAGATTTCGGCGAAATTATCGCCCTTCAACCCTTGGAGCGCGGCGCGTCCGGTCGGATTATCCGCCTGAAAATCATCGGAACCGAGCGTGTGATGACCATCGGCAAAGAGTTGGAAATCCGCCGCACGTTATCGCCGTCGCATCTTTACAGTTCCGCCTTCGTAGTAGATACTCACAACGAAAACGCCGACGGCATTCCCCAACAATTCACGCTCACCGGCGCCGGATGGGGACACGGCGTGGGATTGTGCCAAATTGGCGCGGCAATGATGGCGGAAAATCAGTTCGGCTACGATGAAATTTTGGAACATTATTTCCCAAATTCCGCAATAACGAAACTATATGAATGATAGACGCGTTGCGTGATAGGAACTTCGTCCGATAGGCAACTGCGTTGCGATAGTTGCTTTGCAAGATAAGGACTTTACCCGATAGGTTTACGTCATAAACGATAGTAAGAATTAACCGCAATATAGTTGAAGAAATGAAGATAGAAGATTTAGAAATTTACAACTTATCGATGGATTTTTCAGATAAAATCTGGGATTTGGTATGCAAGTGGGACTACTTTGCAAAAGACACTATTGGCAAACAATGGGTTAGAGCCGCCGACTCTGTGGACGCGAATATAAGCGAAGGATTTGGACGATATACTTCAAAAGATTCGAAAAACTTTTATATTATTGCACGAGGTTCGTTACAAGGGAGCAAAACGTGGCTGAAAAAAGCTATCCGAAGAAAGCTAATTACCGAAAAAGAGTTTAATTTACTAAACGAAGAACTTGAAAACATAAACATCAAGCTGTCAAGATTCATAAAAGCCCATTCAAAAAGAATGGAAAGTAAGTAAAATAATCACGCGAAGCGTCTATCGCGCAAAGCGCCTATCGGACGAAGTCCCTATCACGCGAAGTGCCTATCAAATATTCAACAAAATGAAAAATAAAACAACCCGTTCCCCCTGGTCTTGGATCCCCACCCTCTATTTCGCCCAAGGTATCCCATATGTTGTGGTGATGACTGTTGCGGTAATAATGTACAAACGATTCGGATTATCGAATACCGACATCGCGCTATACACCTCGTGGCTCTATTTGCCGTGGGTAATTAAACCGTTTTGGAGTCCGTTTGTGGATATCCTGAAAACCAAACGGTGGTGGATTATCGCGATGCAGTTGCTTATTGGCGCGGGATTGGCGGGCGTAGCGCTCACACTGCCCACACCGTTCTATTTTAAGGCAACACTGGCGTTTTTCTGGCTGCTGGCATTCAGTTCTGCCACGCACGACATTGCCGCTGACGGGTTTTATATGCTCGCGTTAGACGATTCGCAGCAGTCGTTTTTCGTGGGAATCCGCAGCACGTTTTATCGCTTCGCGATGATTGCCGGACAAGGGTTGTTGATTATTTTGGCGGGATGGCTGGAAAAAACGACCGATAAACTCTCTCTTGCCTGGAGCATCACCTTTTTTATCCTTGCCGGATTGTTTCTCGCCTTCTTTGTTTATCACAATTTTATTTTGCCTCGTCCGGCAAGCGACAGAGGAAAATCGGCAACCACAACATCGGCGGTAATGGCAGAGTTTGGGGAAACGTTCAAATCGTTTTTCACAAAAAAAGGCATCTTGCTCGCCATCGCTTTTATGCTCATTTACCGGTTAGCCGAAGCGATGTTGGTAAAATTGGCTTCGCCTTTCCTTCTCGATGCTCGCGAAGTGGGTGGTTTGGCCTTAAGCACACAACAAGTAGGCGTTGTATATGGCACGGTTGGCGTAGTAGCGCTCACACTGGGCGGAATTATCGGCGGCGTGTTGGCATCGCGCAACGGACTAAAATATTGGCTTTGGCCAATGGCGCTGGCAATCACCTTACCCAACGCCGCCTATGTTTTCTTGTCGATGCTTCAACCCGAAAACTTTTTATGGGTAAACGTAGCCGTGGCGGTGGAGCAATTCGGTTACGGATTCGGATTTACGGCCTATATGCTCTATCTTATCTATTTTTCCGATGGCGAACACAAAACCGCCCATTACTCCATCTGCACAGGTTTTATGGCGCTGGGAATGATGCTACCGGGAATGGCCGCCGGATGGATTCAGGAGCAAATCGGGTATCAGCATTTCTTTATTTTTGTAATGATTTGCACCATTCCCACGCTCCTGCTTATTCCGTTTATGAAAGTGGATAAGGATTTTGGAAAGGCGAAGAAAAAGAAAAAACCGGAGTTGAAACAAACAAAAAGTGAATAATTCAGCTTTCGCCCTTTCAGGGCTTCGTTTCTCTATTATCGCCAAATCTACAGGGCGTTGCCCCGCACTAATGGCTATCACACCGTTGGTGTGATTAAGACAGTTTTATAAAGCAGAAAATGAGTAATATTTATTTATAAACCCTGAAAGGGTTACATCGATTAGCATAGAGCAACTCCCTATGAGAGAAAAATACGAAATTAAATAGGGTCTGCTGAAAAATATATAATTTCTTTATAATCAATAAAATAATTAA
>CAZKZB010000011.1:0-80352 GCA_964557135.1 uncultured Petrimonas sp.
TCAAAATGACAAAATGAAACTGCAGGAGTGCTTTTGATACAGTCGCTTTCATTATCCGCCGGCAGGTGTTATCCTTCGGGTAAAACTCTAAATATCAAATTCACATAATTTTATTCAGAATAAACTCTAATAATAATAGAAATTTCAGTTGTTTTTTCAGATGCGACTAACTATTGCATCTTCTAAAAGAAATAGCCCACCGAAACAGTTGCCGTCCACATCTTTGTTGTGGGTTTTAAAGAACCGCCGCCCATTATGTAGCCGAATGCTGCCATGTTGTTCAGCACATGCCGGAAACCGACTCCAATCATTACTTTATCCATTACTTCTGCCCCAATTTCGCCTGCTAAGCCCACATTCCAGCGCTGTTGCATATACACGTTGCTTTCTTCCGAATCCATAATACGGATTTTAGGCTCGTACAAACTCCATTTCACTTTCATGGATTCGCTTTCGTAAGATGTTGTCACGTGCTGATTGGCAGTCGGCGAATAAGTGGCAAAACCACCACCCATGACATACACTTTGGCATTTGGAAATACGGCAAACTTAGTTTTCAAGTACAACGGCAACTGAAACGTGTGCATATCTACATAACCTTCCAGAGATACTCCTTCGGGCACTTCTAACCCTTGCGTGTATTTTTCGGGGTTAATGGTTGCACCGCTGTAAAAATACATCAATTCGGAATGTAACCCGAAATGTGCGCCAAACATCAACTCCGCCATAAATCCGGCATGTACGCCCATGCGGGGTTTATAAATTTCTAACTCCACACCGGCCATGTTCATGCCAATGTTCGAGATATTGCCGCCTCCTTTCACTCCCGTTCGAAGTTGGGCGAACGTGGGGGCTACCAACAAAAGCAGCGCCGTTAAATGAATGATTTTTTTCTTCATAATTTGTATTTCAAATAATTAAATAGATTTCAATCGTTGCATTACCACGAACGGAAACTGATAAACAGGGTAGCCATCAGGTTGGAAACGCTGATCTTTTCATCCGATTTCACATTTTGTCCTTCCACGTCTATGTTGTCAATCGTTCCCATCACATACGATAACTTAAGTCCGATGCCCGTTTTGCTGCTTACTTTATATTCTCCGGCAACTCCTGCGTTTACGCCCAAAGTTGTTTTTTTCCCGATAAAGTTCCGGCCGTTCAGGTTCATATCTGCTTTAAAAAATAACGGGCCAATCCCCACATTAGTTATCAACAAGAATTTATCCGATTCGTTGCGTCCCACAAACGAAGGGCCTACATAAAGAAAATTTTGTGTTTCCTTGTAATTCACGCTCTGATCTATTCCGGGGATGGTAACGTTATCGCCCGATGTATTTGCCGAACAATAATTGGCATTTAGTCCCAATCCCCAGCTTTCTTTGAAGAAGTATTGGGCATCGGCATCAACGGTGAATCCGTGACGAAGTTTTTTGTTCATGTCGTCCACGGCTTGATTGCCGGTTTTTTCTGTTTTTCCCAACCGGTAAGCATATCCGCCGCCAATGGCAAAGCGGAAATCTTTGTAGTTTTGCGGAGTCTGGTATTCCACCTCATAAGTTGTTGCCTGCTGTGCTGTGGCAGACGAAATGGCCGACGCACAAATAAAAGCGGCCGCGAGCGCGATAAAATAAATTCGTTTCATAAATCCTTAGTTTTTAATTGTTTGATGTTTGATGTTTGTCGTCCGTTCATTTTTTCTATTTGCACCACACGCGGGCGAATAGTATCGTTGGTAGCCGCTTCTATTACGAAAAACTCAGGTACTTCGGTAGTTGTGTCGGTTATGGGCATAATGGTATAAGATTTGCCCTGCTCTACCGGAAAAGTGAGTTTGTAATGCGTGTGCGGATTGTTGGATTATGCCACCGTTGCGCCGATTATTCCAAACATGACCTCGCCATAGGCACTTAGTCTTCACATTGCTGGTAATGGTGGATTTCTATTGTCCGTTCCTGAAATTGGAAAGAAAGCTACCCCGTCGAGACGGGATAGCTTATAATTGATTTATAATCAATGTTATTTAATAAAATTATTCGTACTATCCGGCTTGGGATTAAACTGCTTATAATGATATACTTCATCTTTCTCACGCCTTTCCGAACCATCGGGACGATAAGAAACAGTGATATGAAAAGTGGTATCGTTTAAAATTTCACCTTCCCTGATATACACTTTGGGTTGACCGGGTGAATTGGGATACCACATTTCAAATAATATTTTATTCTTATTGATATTGAAGATACCCCATCCATCTTTATATTTCTTTATCGAATTCTGCCATTCCAAAGTTTTAAATTTATTCTCTAACTCCCCTATTCGATTTTCATTTACTGCATCTCCTTGTAAGATAATTCCATTTTCAAAAAAGAAATATGTACCATAATAAACCTCATTTTCGTTAGGATAATACTTATAGTAATAATATCCGTCAATTCTTAACTCATTACCATTGTAGAATTGTTTTGGCAGAGTTAATTCCTCACTTCCAAAAAATAATTTACCACATGCACAACTCATAATAAGCGTTGATACTAATAAAAATAATAAATACTTCATGATGCATCGTTTTTTATGTTACCACATTGCTCCCCAACCAAATTGGATAAAAGGACGTCCTCTTCTATATTTTGGGAGATATCTTAAATCTTTAAAATAGGGTGAGCCAAACCAATTGTGAATCCATTCGTTTTGAACAAAATTCCTTATTCCTTCCGAATCCCAACCAACTTCAATAGGCCCAAACCCCATATAAAAAGTTCCGTGACGGTATTTATCAGGATCATTTCCGTATGGATTCTTTACATAAGTTCTTTTACCGTTTATATTTTCTTTCCACCTATCCTCTCCTTTTAATCCGGGGTCACCGGTAAATAATGCTTGTCCAAGTCTAAATGGACCTACATTAACTCGCACATTAGATGTTCTAAATCTATCTCCTCCATCACCAAACAGGTCGTTTGAAATATCCAACCCAGCCCATGATGGAATACCTAAACTAAACCGGCCAACAGTTTGAGTGAATTCTCCAGCTTTAAAATGAGTTCTTGAATACGTTGCTAATCCACCCAGTGCACTAACTTCAAAGCCTTCTCTTGTTTCCCATCCTTTGTAATCTCCATAATTTTTCCAAAAATAAGACTTTCCATATTCTAATCTCCCAGCTACCGGAGCAAGTTTTGGCAAACCAAGTGAAACATCAAATCCTATTTCTTTTTGATGGGTACCAAATCTTAAATCTATTTTAATAGCAATGGGAAAAAATATTTTTGTAATTGATAGCCTGCATCGGTAAAAAAGATAAAATACGCTGCAGCAATCCACCAAAAAAACTCTCCATCCTGATCAATATACACCAATGGATTATTTACGCAATAACTATAGCGATTGAAATTTTGCGTAAAGTCCGGCATTTGTACATACGGATCAGGACTTAAAAACCTTCCCAACGCCGCATCATACAACCGCGCATTCATGTTGATGAGCTCGAACCACGGCAGGTGCTCGTGCCCCGTATAGCCTCTGGCAAGGAACAACGCAGGCTCGCTACCTTGTGCATAAACAGTTTGCGTTGCGGGATTTCTTAGTTTACCCCTCCCCATTACTTCGTATCGGGATTGGTTCAACAACGGTTTTTACACGGCTGTTGCCTGTAAAAACCTATTTCACACAACACGCGTCGTAACTTAACTCTTGTTTCAAAGAACCATCGGCATTGGCAACATGGTTGGATTGGAAAGCCACCCCGCCGCCGCAGGATAGCTGTTGGTTTCATTTATCGCCGTTTAAAACTGCCGGTGTTTTGGGCACAAGTTACACCGTGTTCTCCCTTTGGCGAAAACTTGCACCAGTTGGGGTTTATTTTTGAATAAAATTAGAGAAATTAAGAAAATTAGAATAATAAATATAGGTTTATTTTTTCAGAATATAGGTTTTTTTTAAATCACATTATACATAATGTTGTAAATGTGATAGTTATGTGTTTTTAAAATATAGATATCAAAATATATTATATTGAAGCGATTAAAGAATTTATAGGAAATACAAATACAAATTAAAAAACGTATCCGCTTCGAATATTATTGACATAAATCTCACCCACCTTTCTGTTTAATTTTATATATTTGCACAAATACCTAATCGAATGTTATGAAACTTAATATAACATTAATATGCACAGTGATTGCAGTTTTTTTACTCGTTGCCTGCAATCCGCAAAATCAAGCGCCCGCTTTATTGAGAGAAGCGCAAAGTCTCGTTGAAGACCGGCCCGATAGTGCGCTGAAACTAATTGACTCTATTTTTTATCCCGAAAAGAGTTTAAAGAAAAAAGAATATATGGAATATGTTGTAACACGTGTACAAGCGCGTCGCAAAACACAAATTCCGGTTAAAGATGATACGCTTATTTTCAAAGCAATAGAATATTTTTCACATAATAATAAAGAAGCAAGAAATGCTTCTTTGGCAACATTTTACGGTGGTTCTGTTTATCGGGAACAAAAGAATTACGAGAAAGCTATGCATTTATATAAAGAGGCCGTAAGTTACGCACTCACCAACAAAGATTTGGATTTGCAGGGGTTAATACATTATAATATAGGTGATTTGTTTTCCGAAGAAGGCTTATATACAAATGCATTGCATGAATATGAGGAAGCAGAACGGTTATATGGCAGTTCAAAACAAGTGGTATATCATAAACGAGCACAATGTTTTAGCGCAATAGGTCGAATGCACTTATTATTAGGTAATGTTGATGATGCATTGTCTGCATTTTACTGTGGATTTAAATTGGCAGAGAGTGCAAATGACATTGTTTTACAAAGTCTTTTGACTCAAAATTTGAGTATAGCTTATAGTGAAATAAAACAATACAAACAAGCAGAAAATTATTTGTTTAAGTCATTTGTACTAAATCAAAATGTTGAAGAACTACCCCGTTATTATCTGAATTTTGCAAAACTCTATCAATTCACTAAACAAGCAGACTCTGTTGTTGTTTATGTAAATTACTTAAAACAAGAAATAGAACTATCAAATAATTTGTATTTAAAAGCAAGTGCTTATGATTTTTTGGCTGAATGGGAAAAACAACAAGGCAGATATGATGAAGCTTTTCTTTATCAAAACCAACGAATGGAAGTACTGACTAATATAATGGAGAACCGCAACAAACAATCAGTTTATGCCATACAACAGAAATATGATTTTGAGAAATACCAAAATCGGTATAATCAAAAATTTGTCCTTTATCAAAGATGGATTATTAATTTGCTAATAATCTTAATTATAGGAGGTGTTTTAATCTCTCTTTTCGTGTCAAGACATAAAAGGATTCGTCAGCTGGCAATGCAGAAAATTGCCACCTTAAAAGAGATGAATCGAGATTTAGAAATCAGTAACAATCAGAAAAGGCAAGATTTGCGAAAGCAACTGCTCTGGCGATTTGATGTGGCTAAAAAAGTTTTGGAGATGAATAAGAGCAGTATTTCGCAAAAAGAAAAAATCATGCTTCAACAATTAAATAGGACCTTATACGGTGATACGAATTCTGAAGAACGATGGGATATTCTGTTTCATACATTTAATGATACTTTGCCGGGATTTGCGGATAAAATTCGAGAGACTTATCCGGATCTCACAGAGTCTGAATTTCGAATATGCCTTCTTACCTACTCGGGATTCCGAGTAAAAGAAATTGCCTTAATTTTAGAGCAAAGTCACAATACGATACAAACGCGCCGCACTCAATTGAGAAAAAAAATAGGATTAGAGCGTGGTGTAAATCTTGCTGATTTTTTGGACAAAACAATTAATATATAACATCAGAATCGAGAGAAATAACAGTATATATCAACCCGTGAAATTCATAATAAATACAAACCCAGCACCATGAATAAATGTTTCAAATAAATGTCCATTTCCAATTGGTGCTTTTTGTTTAAAACTTTTTGTTATTTTCGTTTACGTTGTCTATCCTATATTTGGTAAAACACAAATCAATAGTTTCCCTGAATTATCACTTCGACTTATAGTGTTTTATTTTTTTGGACAAAAAATCGATATACAAAGGGGAGGCTTTTAACATATCTCCGTTTCCGCTGGCGGAAACTTGCGCCAATCGGCGATTATGCCTAAATCTTCAAGGCATTATCCCGATATTCAGATTAACTCAATTTATTTTCCCGAAAACTGTCTTAATGTTATTTTTTCTCATTACTTTTGTAGTCAATTTTCGTATCTGCTTTACAAAGTGAAAGACGAATGCGGAAAAACCATGGATTTATCGACTTTTAAAAGAGAATACCCGATTGAGAAAACTCTAATATTATGTTTAATTACTAAAATACTAACTGATTATGATCGTAGGAATACCCAAAGAAATCATGCCGGGCGAAGCCCGTGTGGCTGCCACTCCCGAAACGGTAAAGAAGTTTATTGCCGATGGCGCAACCGTTATTATCGAAAACGGCGCCGGCGAAAAATGCCATTATCACGACGCGCATTATGTGGAAGCAGGAGCGCAAATGGTGTCGGGGCCCAAAGAAATTTTCGAACGTGCCGACCTTATCCTCAAAGTAAAAGAGCCGTTGTTTAACAACGATTTGGGCGTTCACGAAGTGGATATGATGCACGCCGGACAATACCTCATCACCTTTATCCATCCCGCATCGCCCGTAAACCACGATATGGTTCGCAAATTGGCGGAAAAAGGCGTTATCGGACTCACCCTCGACGGTATTCCTCGCATTTCGCGCGCGCAAAATATGGACGCGCTCACCTCTATGAGTACTTGTGCCGGATACAAAGGAATTATTATGGCTGCCGACGACCTTTCGTTCTTTATGCCGCAAATGTTTACCGCCGTGGGAATGCTGAAACCCGCTCAGGTATTGGTTATCGGCGTGGGTGTTGCCGGATTGCAGGCGTTGGCCACGGCTCGTAGGTTGGGCGCGGTAACGCACGCCATCGACATTCGCCCCGCCGCTTGCGAACAAGCGAAAAGTTTGGGCGCGAAAGTTATCGAAACCGGCGTTCCGGCAGAGGCTGCGGTTGCCGAAGGCGGCTATGCGCTGAAACTCTCCGACGAGTGGTTGCAAAAAGAACGCGAAATCATCGCCAACGCCGTGAAAGATATGGACGTGGTATTTTTGAGCGCGCTCATCCCCGGAAAAGTGGCTCCCATCCTCATCACGGAAGAGATGGTGAAGTCGATGAAACCCGGAGCGGTTATCGTGGATATTTCCATCGACCAGGGCGGAAACTGCGCCATTACGCCCGCCGGCAAAAAAGAGGTAAAACACAACGTTACCCTCAACGGTATCAAAAACATACCGGGCCTTATTCCCACCAGCTCCACCTGGATGTTCGCGAACAACGTGTACAACTTGGTGAAATTCCTTGTGAAAGACGGAAAAGTATCGATGGATATGGACGACCAGATTGTTCGCTCCATTTTGGTTACTTACGACGGAAAAATTGTTCACGAAGGAACCAAAGAAGCGATGGGCATTTAATTTACAATTTACGATTTATGAATTACGATTGGCGCTCTGTCAATCGTAATTCGTATATCGTCAATCCAAAATCTACAAAACAATGAATCCACTTTTTTTAATATTAATTTTCGCGATTGCCACCTTTGTGGGCTACTTCATCATAAAAAACGTGCCGAGTTTGTTGCACACGCCGCTTATGTCGGGTATGAACGCGCTGTCGGGCATCACCATTTTGGGCGCGGTGGCAGCCGTTGGATTATCGGTTAAAATAAGCGAGCAAAATATTGTGCTCGGTCAACTGCTTGGCGGATTGGCCATTATTGCCGCCACCGTGAACGTGGTGGGCGGTTTTGGCGTTACGCACCGTATGCTCAAAATGTTTAACAAGAAAAAGAAAGGAGCCAATAAATAATGAGCGCTACACTTTACTACGTTATTTGCGCCGTTCTTTCGGTGCTGGTTTTGCTCGGCATTTCAATGATGAGCAAGGTAAAATCGTCCGTTCAGGGAAACCTGCTCAGCGCGTTCAGCGTTTTTGCCGGCGTGTTGGTAACGCTGCTTTATAACGATATTATTTCCGTTGGAAGCATTTACATCTACGTAATTATTGGTGCGATTGTTGGCGGAATGCTTGCCGTGCGCGTAAAAATGATTCAGATGCCGCAAATGGTCGCCCTCTTCAACGGTGTTGGCGGATTGGCGTCGGCATTGGTGGGTATTCTCACGCTTCTCGGCATCGGGTTGGCCGAAAATCCCTTCCCCCGGTTTTCCAACGTTACCGCCGTTATGGCACTTGTTGTGGGAATGATTACGCTGGTGGGAAGTTTGGTTGCCGCCGGAAAACTGCACAAATTGCTGCCGCAGCGTCCCGTTATTTGGAACAATCACGCTCTTGTGCTCAATGTGAGCCTTTTGCTGCTTGCCGCCACCGTTATCTATTCCCTGTTTATCGGTAATATGTTGGGTACATCGGGCGATATTGCCGTTGTGCTGATAATCGGCGTTGCTTTAAGCGCGCTGTTCGGATACGCCTTTTCCATTCGCGTAGGCGGAGCCGATATGCCCATTACCATTTCTCTGCTCAACTCGTTGAGCGGCGTTGCCGGAGCCATTGCCGGTATGGCAATCAGCGATATTCTGCTGGTTTCGGTGGGCGGAATCGTGGGCGCGTCGGGGTTGTTCCTCACGCAGATTATGTGCAAATCGATGAACCGCAGTCTGATGGATATCCTTACCGGAAAAACCTCTGTGTCGGGTAAAAAGCTGACGAAAGCTCAACCGGTTGTTGAAGTAAAGAAAGAAGAAGCCGTTGCCCCCAGACAAGAAGTTTCGGCAGGCGATATTCTTCGCGATGCCAAATCGGTTATCATCGTTCCCGGCTACGGAATGGCGTTGGCGCAAGCGCAGCATCAGGTTCGTCAGTTGGCGGATAAGTTGCAAGCCAACGGCGCGGAAGTTCGTTACGCCATTCACCCTGTTGCCGGTCGTATGCCCGGGCATATGAACGTATTGCTTGCCGAAGCCGATGTTTCGTACGAACAACTCTACGAAATGGACGCCATCAACGACGATTTCAAAAATACCGACGCGGTTATCGTTATCGGCGCCAACGATGTGCTTAATCCCGCCGCCCGCGACGCGGTGGATACGCCCATCTACGGAATGCCCGTGTTGAATGTTGACCAGGCGAAACAAGTCTTTATCTGCAACTTCGACCTAAAACCCGGATACGCCGGAGTGGAAAATCCGCTGTATAGTAAGAAAGAGGGCGTACATCTCTGTTTGGGCGATGCCAAAGAAACGGTTGCCAAACTGATTTCGGATATGGACAAAAAGCCTGCCGCACAAGCCGCATCCGCTCCCGAAGATAATTCCGCCGCGGTTCTGCAAACAGCCAAATCGGTTATCATTGTTCCCGGATACGGAATGGCGTTGGCGCAAGCTCAACATCAGGTTCGTCAGTTGGCGGATAAGCTGGAAGCCAACGGCGCGCAAGTTCGTTACGCCATTCATCCCGTTGCCGGACGTATGCCCGGACATATGAACGTTTTGCTTGCCGAAGCCGATGTTTCGTACGAACAACTTTACGAAATGGACGCCATCAACGACGATTTCAAAAACACCGATGCGGTTATCGTTATCGGCGCCAACGACGTGCTCAACCCCGCCGCCCGCGACGCGGTAGATACGCCCATTTACGGTATGCCCGTGTTGAACGTGGACCAAGCCAAACAGGTTTTTATCTGCAACTTCGACCTAAAGCCCGGATATGCCGGAGTGGAAAATCCGCTTTACAGCAAGAAAGAGGGCGTTCATCTCTGCTTGGGCGATGCCAAAGAAACGGTTGCCAAACTTATTTCGGATATGGACAAAAAACCTGCCGCGCAAGCCGCAGCCGCTCCCGAAGATAATTCCGCCACGGTTCTGCAAACTGCCAAATCGGTTATCATTGTTCCCGGCTACGGAATGGCGTTGGCGCAAGCTCAACATCAGGTTCGTCAGTTGGCGGATAAGCTGGAAGCCAACGGCGCGCAAGTTCGTTACGCCATTCATCCTGTTGCGGGTCGTATGCCCGGACACATGAATGTGCTGCTCGCCGAAGCCGATGTTTCGTACGAACAACTCTACGAAATGGACGCCATCAACGACGATTTCAAAAACACCGACGCGGTTATCGTTATCGGCGCCAACGACGTGCTCAATCCCGCCGCCCGCGACGCTGTGGATACGCCCATTTACGGAATGCCCGTGCTGAACGTTGACCAAGCCAAACAGGTTTTCATTTGCAATTTCGACCTAAAACCCGGATACGCGGGAGTGGAAAATCCGTTGTACAGCAAGAAAGAAGGCGTTCATCTCTGCTTGGGCGATGCCAAAGAAATGGTTGCCAAACTTATTTCGGATATGGACAAAAAGCCTTCGGCTACACAAACAGAAACCGCGCAGGATGATAATTTCGCCGCGGTTCTGCAAACAGCCAAATCGGTTATCATCGTTCCCGGCTACGGAATGGCGTTGGCGCAAGCGCAGCATCAGGTTCGTCAGTTGGCGGATAAGTTGCAAGCCAACGGCGCGGAAGTTCGTTACGCCATTCACCCTGTTGCCGGTCGTATGCCCGGGCATATGAACGTATTGCTTGCCGAAGCCGATGTTTCGTACGAACAACTCTACGAAATGGACGCCATCAACGACGATTTCAAAAACACCGACGCGGTTATCGTTATCGGCGCCAACGACGTGCTCAACCCCGCCGCCCGCGACGCGGTGGATACGCCCATCTACGGCATGCCCGTGCTGAACGTTGACCAAGCCAAACAGATTTTCATTTGCAACTTCGACCTGCAGCCCGGTTACGCCGGTGTAGAAAATCCGTTGTACACCAAAAAAAGCGGAGTGCATCTGCTATTGGGTGATGCCAAAGATTCAGTTTCGAAACTAATAGATTGGTTGAAATAAAGTATTCATAAAAATGTCCCTTAAAATGGGACATTTTTAGTTTAAAATCGGACATTTCTATATTTTCTGTCCCGGTTAACTTTGTAGTCTGAAAAATTTTATTTTTCTTTGTTTTGCTTTATTAATCTTTTCTACCTCTAAATGTTTATATCTCACAATGGAAAATTTCAACAACGATAATCAGATTCAAATAGAACTCACAGAAGAAATTGCCCAGGGAACCTACTCAAACTTAGCCATTATCTCGCACTCCTCGTCGGAGTTTGTGGTAGATTTTGTGCGAATTGTTCCGGGTATTCCCAAAGCAAAAGTGAAATCGCGTATCATTCTTACACCCGAACACGCCAAAAGACTTTTGCTTGCCCTGAGTGATAACATTGACAAGTTTGAAAAGATGAACGGAACTATTTCTGTCAACAACGAAAACCCCGGTTTTCTTCCGCCAATAGGAGGTATGGGACAGGCATAGACGTAGAAACGCAGAGACGTAGCATGCTACGTCTCTGCCAATATTAAAAATCACGCACTATTATTTATGGAATCAGAAGTAAAAAAAGAAAAATTCAATTGGTTTAAAATGTTCTGGGAAGGTTTCACAAGTATGTCGAAATTAGGCCGGACACTTTGGATTATAGTGATTGTAAAACTCATCATAATGTTTGCTATACTGAAACCCATTTTTTTTCCTGATTTTCTGAAATCGCAAGTAAACGAAGAATCGGAAAAAGCGGGTTATGTGCGCGAACAAATGATCGAGAGGTCATCTTTCGGTTCAGATGAATAGAAATATTATTTATTAACAATTTAATCTATTAAAGATCTATGGATTTATTATTGAACGCAACAGCAGTTGGTTGGGCAAGAGGACAATTTGCTCTAACCGCCGGCTATCATTGGATTTTTGTCCCGCTCACGCTGGGTTTAGGCGTTATTATGTCTATCATGGAATCCATCTACGTGAAGACGGGAGATGAAAGATGGAAAAAAACGGCTAAATTTTGGCAGATTATTTTTGGTATAAATTTCGCTATAGGTGTAGCAACCGGTATTATTTTAGAATTTCAGTTCGGAACAAACTGGTCGAATTACAGTTTGTTCGTGGGTGATATTTTTGGCGCTCCGCTTGCCATTGAGGGAATTGTAGCATTCTTCCTCGAAGCAACTTTTATTTCCATTATGTTTTTCGGATGGAATCGGGTGAGCAAAAAAATGCACTTGGCATCAACTTGGTTAGTTACACTCGGCGCTACTTTATCGGCATATTGGATTCTGGTTGCAAACGCCTGGATGCAGTACCCGATTGGAATGGAGTTTAACCCGGACACTATGAGAAACGAAATGGTTGACTTTTGGGCTGTAGCCGGTTCTCCCGTAGCCATAAACAAGTTTTTCCACACGGTAACCTCCTCGTGGGGCCTTGGTGCGGCATTCGTGGTAGGGGTAAGCAGTTGGTACTTGCTTAAGAAAAGGAATCAGGATTTTGCCCTGAAAAGCATCAAGGTAGCTACTATTTTCGGATTGATATCCTTTATCTTGATTGCCCTTAGTGGTGACGGATCTGCTTACGAAGTGGCACAAAAACAGCCGATGAAACTCGCTGCAATGGAAGGATTATACAAAGGCAAAGAGGGTGCCGGCTTAGTAGCAGTTGGTTTGTTGAATCCCAAGAAAAAAGAGTATAACGATGAGGTTGATCCTTATATTTTCAGAGTAGAAATTCCCAAATTGTTGTCTCTAATGGGCTATAGAAATGCTAATGCGTTCGTGCCCGGAGTTAAAGATATTGTTGAGGGGGGATATAAGTTGCCGGATGGAACAACTGCCTTGTCTTTTGATGAAAAAAGAGAACGGGCATTGATTGCTCACAAGGCATTGGCCGATTATCAAGAGGCAAAGAGTGAAGGAAGAGATGTGGATGCCGCCAATTTTGAAACAATAATCAAGGAAAATTACAGTTACTTTGGTTATGGATTTCTTGAAAAAGGAGAAGATTTAATTCCCGATATTCCGCTCACTTTCTATATGTTCCGCTTTATGGTACTGGTGGGAGGATATTTTATTTTATTCTTCGCGTTAGTTTGGTATTTCCACAATAAGAAAAAAATGGAGAGTGCCAGGTGGTTGCAGTACGTGTCGTTGTGGAGTATTGCGTTGGCTTATCTCGCCAGCCAGTTCGGGTGGGTTGTAGCTGAAGTGGGACGTCAACCTTGGACAATTCAGGACGTATTGCCCGTTCAAGCCGCTGTATCGGCGGTTTCAGCAGGCAACGTGATAACAACCTTTATCCTTTTCGCTGTATTGTTTACTGTTTTGCTTATTGCCGAAGTTACCATCATGTTGAAACAGATTCGAAAGGGTCCCGGTTATTAATCTTTCACAGAATAATTTATAAACTTTAAAACATTAGCAAACTATGATAACTTACGAATTTTTACAAAATTATTGGTGGTTTATAATATCGCTGCTTGGAGGATTATTGGTGTTTCTTCTTTTTGTACAAGGCGGACAATCGATGATTAATTCGATTTCAAAAACCGAAGACGAAAAGAAATTAGTAGTAAATGCTCTGGGTAGAAAATGGGAATATACGTTTACAACGTTAGTAACGTTTGGAGGCGCCTTTTTTGCATCTTTTCCGTTCTTTTATGCTACAAGCTTTGGAGGTGCATATTGGGTCTGGATGCTGCTATTATTCTCTTTTGTAGTGCAGGCCGTATCCTATGAATTCCAATCGAAACCGGGTAACGTCTTTGGGCCGAAAACGTATCGGGCATTTTTATTCTTCAACGGAGTTGTTGGAACTTTTGTATTGGGAGTTGCCGTTGCTACTTTCTTTACCGGATCGGAGTTTACAATTAATAAAGTGAATTTAGTTAGCTTCGGTGCGTCATCAAACGTGATGAGCGGGTGGGATAATCCGCTTCACGGACTCGAAGCCTTGGGTAATTTAAGAAACTGGTGCTTAGGATTAGCGGTTCTTTTCTTAGCCAGAACATTGGCCAGTTTGTTTTTCGTGAATCGTTTAGACCACGATGTGTTGCACGAAAGATCGAGAAAATATACACTCTATAACGGTGTTCCGTTTGTGGTTTTCTTTCTTGCGTTCTTAATCTGGACATTGGTTTCGGACGGTTACGCGGTTAATCCCGAGACCAAAGAAGTATTTATGGAGCCATTCAAATACCTCCACAATTTCATTCAGATGCCGGTAGTACTTGCAATCTTTTTGATAGGTGTTTTAGCCGTCTTGTGGGGCATTTTCGGTACGGTGTTTAACAAGTCGTTCGACAAAGGAATTTGGTTTGCCGGAGCCGGTACCGTGTTAACGGTAACCATGTTGTTGCTGGTTGCCGGATATAACAACACGGCATACTATCCTTCTTATACTAATTTACAAAGTTCGCTCACCGTGCAAAATTCGTCCTCGAGCGAGTTCACGTTGACGGCTATGTCGATAGTCTCGTTACTTGTTCCTTTTGTCCTGGCCTATATTGTTTATGCATGGCGGGCTTTAGAAAGAAAAAAACTGAAACTCGAAGATTTGACAAAAGACGGACACGCTTATTGATATTCGCAATAAAGAAAATGATAAGAATAAAAGAGAGTAGCCTTCGGGTTATTCTCTTTTTGCATTTTTTTTAGACAATAATTGACGGTTGAAAATAAAAATACGTATATTTGCATACATATTTTTTAACAGATGAAACGAAAAGTATTTAAGTCCTTGTCACTTATTGCCGTCGCGGTTGCTTTATTCTTGTTTTCGTGCAATACCGATACGAAAAGTGCATTTAAAGCCGATAACGGGGTAGAGTTCGACACGGTAAACATAGAAAAAACACACTTTCTGGATAACAATCCGGAAAATCCATCCTGTAACCTGATTTTGAATTTTGTTTATCCTAAAAATATTACCAATTTCCATACTCAAGCAACTGCTAAGCGTGTTTTTTTGAGAACAGTTATCGGGGCTAATTACGACAGTTTATCCGTTCAGGAAGCCGTTGACAAATACGTGCAGAGATATATCGACAATTACAAGAACGATGCCGAGATTTACAGGATTAATAAACCTGCACGGGAAAATTCCGATAATGTCTTGGGAGATTTATATCTTGTCGATGATGAACATGATTATCTTCCCGAAGTGTTTTATTCGTACTACGAAAATCTGTCTGATTCCATTGTTTACAACCATTACGGAATTATTTCGTTTCAGGTGAAGCAAACGAACAACAAAGGCGGCCGGATGTCGTATGAGACCATTAAAAACTATGTGCTTGATTTATCGAGCGGCGAGTTG
Organism: uncultured Petrimonas sp.; assembly: GCA_964557135.1. Classification (GTDB taxonomy): domain Bacteria; phylum Bacteroidota; class Bacteroidia; order Bacteroidales; family Dysgonomonadaceae; genus Petrimonas. The sequence continues at coordinate 15,262 of CAZKZB010000011.1, forward strand.
ATAACCGAAGGCGATATCTTTTCCGCCGGTTACGATGTCGCGTTACGCTCTTTGATCCAAAACTCGCTGATGGAAGCCAATAACGTGAAGTCTATTAGCGAACTCGAAGATTTGGGCTTTTTTGGTATCGATGAAATTCTGCCCAATAAAAATTTTCTCATAACCGACAAGGGCATTATTTACACGTACAACAAGGGCGAGTATTCGGCATATCAGTTACAAGCCCCCGAAGTGTTCATCCCTTACGGAGCAATTCGTTCATTGTTGCGCGATAACTCCCTCGTATTCAAATTATCTCGACTGTAGTGAGTGTTATTGAAAAATACTTTCTCTCGCTTTCTTCCAAACAAAAAGAGCAGTTTGATGCGCTTTTTGATTTGTATTCCGATTGGAACTCGAAGATAAACGTTATATCCCGTAAAGATATCGATAATCTTTACCTGCACCACGTTTTACATTCGCTCGCCATTGCAAAATATATCCGCTTTCAACCGCAAACATCGGTGATGGATGTAGGAACCGGGGGCGGTTTTCCGGGCGTTCCGCTATCAATATTTTTTCCTGAAGTGAATTTTTTGTTGTTAGACAGTATCGGTAAAAAAGTGAAAGTTGCCCGAGAAGTTTCCCAATCCATCGGTTTACAGAATGTTGAATTTGCCCATTCACGCATGGAAGACGAAAAGAGAAAATTCGATTTCGTTGTCAGCCGTGCGGTGATGCCATTACCCGATTTAGTGAAAATCGTTCGGAAAAACATCTCTTCCCACCACAAAAATGCCATTTCCAATGGAATAATCTGCCTGAAAGGCGGTGATTTAACCTCAGAACTCTCGCCTTTTAAAAATAAGGTAGAATCTTTTGAACTCAGCGGCTATTTTGCTGAACCTTTTTTCGAAACAAAGAAGTTGATTTATCTGCCGGTGTGAGCCGGCTCAGCTTATAGATTTCCGATGTTAAATCGGTATGCATCTCAAACAACGCGATTGTAGATGTAAACTTTTACTTTGAATTTACATCGTAATAGACTAATATACTTGAAGTTTGATATCGTATTTTTCAGATATTTTAATTATTTGAGCCTCCATGAGCTCCAGAGAGCGCGATAAAATGATATAAATTCGATGTCTAAATTTTTATCCGAAAGGAAACAACCCTTGTCTTTGAGTAACGTTTCCTGTTGGCAGGCACGTTCGGGACTTGCACCCTATAGAAATAGGGTGTGCGTAGCGCACAAAAAAAAGCAGAAATATGTGACACACATTTCTGCTTTCAGTTGGTTAAATACCGTATTCGAAGTTAGCTGGATACGGTTAATCTCGCTCTCCCTTTGGCACGGCGGGCAGCCAATACTTTTCTTCCGTTCTTGGTTGCCATTCTCGAAAGAAAACCGTGTTTGTTTTTTCTCTTTCTGTTAGAGGGTTGAAATGTTCTTTTCATTTTATCTGATGTTTTTATTTGTTGCTTGAAATATTGGGGTGCAAAATTAGAAATAATTTTTCAAATATCCAATTTATCGCGTTTAAAATTCTAATTATTTTCTTTTTTGATATAAAATCAAGTTTTTTAGAAAAAAATTCATATAAAATTTTGTCAGTCTCAAAAAAGGTTCTATCTTTGCACTCGCAATTTGAGGAAAGGTTAAATTTTCTATCGGGTTCGCAACTCAGCCGGCCCATTCGTCTATCGGCTAGGACGCCAGATTTTCATTCTGGAAAGAGGGGTTCGATTCCCCTATGGGCTACGAATAACAAAGATTTAAACAAGTCAAACGATAATGGCAAATCACAAATCAGCAGAAAAAAGAATCAGACAAACAAAAGTTCGTCGTTTATCAAATCGTTACGTATCGCGCACAACCAGAAACTCGGTACGTGCATTGCGTGCGTTAACATCGAAAGAAGAAGCCACTAAAATGTATCCCCAAGTTTGCTCGATGTTGGATAAATTGGCGAAGAAAAAAGTTATTCATCAAAACAAGGCAAATAACTTAAAGTCTAAATTAGCCGCGCACATCAGCAAATTGGATTAATTTTTGGTTCGCTATAAAATATAGATGAGGCCGGACATACGTGTGTTCGGCTTTTTTTGTTGGAATTAGTAGTGGTTGCCTACAAAGCAGTCGCTACTTTTTGTCTTTGTATCTCCGTCTTCTTTTCTTGCTTGCGCTGTAGTACTGATAAAACGCCGCTACAATTACTAAAATTCCTACAACGGTAATGATTACTCCTGCTGTCATAACTGTTTTCTTGTTGATTTTTATTTACGCTCAAAACAAAATTACAAAAAAAATAGGAGTTTCCATTGAACTTTCAGTCAATAATTTTGGCTGAATAATTTATTGTGCCGATTTACACGATAGCACATTCGTGATAATTCCCCGTAAAACAGAGGGAGACAGCTGAACTTCGTTCGTGATAAAACGGTGACCGGAGTACCAAAAAGTGTGAGGATTCGTCGTTAAAGTTAAGACAAAGCGTTCCGGTATCAATTGTGAATTTTAAGCGGTTTTTGACCGCTTTTTTTGTGCTAAAAAAACGAAAAACGATTGTCCGGGTGGCATATTTTTTGTATATTTGTTCGATTTTTTAGCCAAGAAGCTAATATAAATAAGTAATTAATTTTCAGAGAGATATTTAAAGTAAAAAAATGACGGAAGAAGAAAGAAAATCGGCAAGTGTTGATTACTCAGCACAAAACATTCAGGTACTCGAAGGATTGGAAGCAGTACGTAAACGCCCGGCGATGTACATCGGGGATGTGAGTGAAAAAGGGTTTCACCATCTTGTTTACGAAGTAGTTGACAACTCTATTGACGAAGCGCTTGCCGGATATTGCAGTGAAATAAACGTAATCATCAACGAAGATAATTCCATTACCGTGACCGACAACGGTCGAGGAATCCCGGTAGATTATCACGAAAAAGAAAAAAAATCGGCGCTGGAAGTAGTTCTTACCGTGTTGCACGCCGGTGGAAAGTTCGATAAAGGCACATACAAGGTTTCGGGTGGTTTGCACGGTGTAGGGGTATCGTGTGTAAATGCTCTCTCGATGTATCTCAAAGCCGAAATTCACCGCAACGGAAAAATATACGTGCAGGAATATTCGCGCGGGAAACCGTATGCCGATGTAAAAGTAATCGGCGAAACCGATAAAACCGGAACCATTATCACATTCAAGCCCGACGATACGATTTTTATCGTTTCGGAATACCGCTATGATATTTTATCGACCCGCCTTCGTGAGTTGGCATTTTTAAATGCCGGAGTAGCGTTGACGCTTACCGACAAAAGAAATCAGAAGGAAGACGGAACGTTCAAAAAGGAACGTTTTTATTCCGAAAACGGATTGGAAGAATTCGTGCGTTACATCGACAAGGCAAAGGAACCGCTTATTTCGGAACCTATCCATATTGTTACCGAAAAGCAAGGAGTACCCATCGAAATTGCCATGTCGTACAATACAACCTACAACGAAAACGTTTTTTCATACGTAAACAACATCAACACGATAGAAGGCGGTACTCACTTGACCGGTTTCCGACGCGGACTTTCGCGTACGTTAAAAAAATATGCCGAAGACTCCAAAATGCTGGAAAAGGTGAAAGTGGAAATCAGCGGCGACGACTTTCGCGAAGGCTTAACAGCCGTTTTATCCGTTAAAGTGGCTGAACCTCAATTCGAGGGACAAACCAAAACCAAGTTGGGGAACAGCGAGGTTATGGGAGCTGTTGATCAGGCCATTGGCGAGGCGCTGACCAATTATTTGGAAGAGCATCCCAAAGAGGCGAAGATTATTGTCGAAAAAGTTATTCTTGCCGCTACCGCGCGTCAGGCTGCCCGTAAAGCGCGCGAATTGATACAACGAAAATCGCCGCTATCGGGCGGAGGGCTTCCCGGAAAATTGGCCGATTGTTCGGACAGAGACCCCGCGAAATGTGAGATTTTTATCGTCGAGGGGGATTCAGCCGGTGGAACAGCCAAGCAAGGACGCGACCGTATCTTTCAAGCGATTCTTCCGTTACGCGGAAAAATTCTGAACGTGGAAAAAGTGATGACTCACCGGGTTTTCGAGAACGAAGAAATCCGAAATATATATACCGCTCTGGGCGTGACCATTGGAACTGAAGAGGATTCCAAAGCATTGAATATCGATAAGTTGCGCTACCACAAAGTAGTGATTATGACCGATGCCGACGTGGACGGAAGCCACATTGCCACACTAATTCTTACGTTCTTTTTCCGTTACATGAAACCGCTTATCGAAAACGGGTACGTGTATATTGCCACTCCGCCGCTTTATTTGTGCAAAAAAGGTAAAATCGAAGAATATTGCTGGGACGACCGTCAACGTCAGGCGTTTATCGATAAATATGCCGACGGAAACGAAAGTGCAGTACATTCGCAACGATACAAAGGTCTTGGAGAGATGAACGCCGAGCAGCTTTGGGAAACAACCATGAATCCCGAAAAACGTACCCTTCGTCAGGTAACTATCGAGAACGCGGCCGATGCAGATATGATTTTCTCGATGTTGATGGGCGAAGAAGTAGCTCCGCGAAGGGAGTTTATCGAGGAAAACGCTACGTATGCGCATATTGACGCATAGTTTAGATTATAGAGATAAGACATTAGATAAATGGACATGGACATCGGATTTCAAATGTAATATAAGTTTGAAATTCGATGTCTTAATTCCCAAATCCGAATTCCCAAATCCCACATAGTAAATGCTTCAACCACAAAAACTTCAACTCAACGACAAAGCCGTAATTCTTTCACCCGCCGGAAAAATAAATGCGGAAATTGTGTACAATGCCGCCGAAACGCTTCGGGAATGGGGATTGCGTGTGGAGGTTTCGGAAAATGCGTTGTGTGAGACCGGACGTTTCAGCGGGTTTGTTGAACAGCGGTTGTCGGATTTGCAAAAAGCCATGGACAATCCCGAAGTAAAGTTGATTTTATGCTCGCGCGGTGGATACGGAACCATGCATTTGCTCGATAAACTCGATTTTACTGCGATAAAGAAAAATCCGAAATGGATTATCGGATATAGCGACATCACGGTGCTTCACGCTGCATTGCAAAGCAACGGAATCATGTCCATACACGGGCCTATGGCCAAGCATTTCGCCGAAGAAGGCGGCGCCGATATTTCCGTACGTTTCACCAAAGCCATTGTTGCCGGTGAATCGTTGGCTTACGATATTCCGGTCACCAATTATGCCTATTTAAACAGACAGGGAAAAGCTTCGGGAAGACTTTTCGGAGGAAACTTAGCGGTTTTCTGCGGGATAATGGGAACAAAATATGCCGGAATTCCTAAAAATGGCGTTCTCTTTATCGAGGATATCGGGGAAGAACCCTACAAAGTAGACAGATACATGCATCAGCTAAAATTGGCAGGGGTATTCGATAAAATTTCAGCGCTAATTGTCGGACAATTTACAGAATATACCGAAGACAACGATATGTATTCCGCTCTTTACGAGTCTATTGCTGCCACGGTGGCAGAGTATTCGTTTCCGGTTTGTTTCGACTTTCCGGTTGGACACGTAAAGCACAACTTCCCGTTAGTGATGGGAAAAAAGGCAAAACTATCCGTTAAGGAAAATAAAATCATATTCAAACAACATTAATATAAGATTGGGATAATCATGGAGTTATCTACAGAATTTGTTTTACTCATAGGTTCTTTTCTGTTTTTTGTGAGTATGGTAGTGGGTAAAGCCGGTCATAAGTTCGGTGTACCCGTTTTATTGCTTTTCCTGTTGGTAGGAATGGTTTTCGGAGGTGACGGGTTTGGTGTCAGATTCGAAAATATTCAGATTGCTCAAGCCATCGGAACCGTTTGTTTAACGCTGATTCTTTTCTCGGGAGGATTAGACACAAAATTCAGAGAAATTCAGCCCGTTATTAAGCCGGGAGTGGTGTTGGCTACATTGGGAGTTTTTGTTACGGCCGTTATTACCGGTGTTTTTACCTGGTGGTTGTCCGAAAGATTATTTGCGGGGTTGGGAGTAGGGTTTCTAACAGCCATGTTGTTGGCGTCCACCGTTTCTTCTACCGACTCGGCTTCGGTGTTCGGTATCCTTCGCTCCAAGGGACTGATTCTGAAAAACAATTTACGTCCTTTGCTCGAATTGGAGAGTGGAAGCAACGACCCCATGGCGTATATGCTTACCATTACACTCATCAGCATCATCAATGTTGGCGGTGATCCAAACTACCTGATGGTTTTACTCAATATCCTGATTCAGTTGGTAGTGGGTTCGTTGCTGGGTTATTTTTTAGGAAGATTTTCTGTTGTCATTATCAATCGAATCCGAATGGATAATGCTTCATTGTATCCGGTGCTGCTGCTTATTACCGGAATTTTTATTTTTTCGGTGACTTACTACCTCAAGGGTAACGGTTATCTGGCAGTTTATATTGCCGGGCTGGTAATTGGAAATTCACGGTTTGCTCATAAACGTACATCGATGAATTTCATGGACGGATTTGCGTGGATGAGCCAAATTCTGCTTTTCCTTACGCTGGGTCTGCTGGTAAATCCCAGTGAATTGATTTCGGTGCTGATTCCCGGGACTCTTATTTCTCTTTTTATGATTTTTGTGGCGCGTCCGCTTACGATATTCCTGTGCCTCATGCCTTTCCGTAAAATTTCGTTTCGCGATAAATCTTATGTGTCGTGGGTGGGGTTGCGCGGTGCCGTTCCCATTATTTTCGCTATTTTGCCGCTGGCGGCAGATGTGCCGGGTGCGAGAACCGTTTTTAATATTGTTTTTGTCATAACCATTGTTTCGTTGCTCTTTCAGGGAACTTCGCTTCCGGTTGTGGCAAAATGGCTGGGTTTGGCCGAAAAACCAAGAAAATACAAGAGTTTCGAGGATTTTGATGTGGAGTTTTCGGAAGAGATAAAAACGGCAATGACCGAAATTATAATTACGCAGGAAACCTTAAAGCACGGTAAAAACCTAATGGAAATGCCGCTGCCCGATAAAACATTGGCGGTAATGGTGAAACGCGGTGATAAATTTTTTGTTCCGACCGGACAAACAGCCTTACACGAAGGCGATAAACTTTTGGTTATCTCGGATGACGAAAAGGCACTCAAAGAAACTTACAAAAATATCGGTATTTCTGATTTTTCCTACCAGAAAAATAATTGATAACTCAACCATGAAAAGAATAAAAATAGCATTTTTGGTGCTGGCCTTTGCCACAAGTTTTATTTTCTGGGTGTCGTGCAACGCGTGCCAATCGCAGAAAAGTGCAGGTAAAGAAACAGCAGTAAATACATATATTAAAATTTCTCCCGATTTCAATGCCGACAGTGCCTACAGTTTCGTGGAAAAACAGGTGAGTTTCGGTCCTCGTGTTCCGGGAAGTCCGGCGCATGAAGCCTGCGGAGATTTTTTGTCGGAAAAACTTTCGACGTTTGGCGCTCAAGTTGTTGAGCAAAAGGCAGATGTCACGCATTATAACGGCCGAAATATTCAAATCCGTAATATTATCGGCAGTTATCAACCCGAAAAGGAGAAGCGCGTTTTGCTTTTTGCCCACTGGGATAGTCGGCCCTTTGCCGATGAGGAAAAAGATGCTGAAAAACAAATTCAACCCATCGACGGAGCCGACGACGGCGCAAGCGGGGTGGGGGTGTTGTTGGAAATTGCCCGGCAGTTGCAGCAAAACCCAACCGAGATAGGCGTCGATATTATCTTCTTCGATTTGGAAGATTGGGGACAGCCGTCGTTTGAAAAAGATTTTTTACAAGGCGATTGGTGGTGCGTGGGTTCGCGTCACTGGTCTGAAAATCCGCATGTTACCGGCTATCAGGCCGCTTACGGTATTTTGCTTGATATGGTAGGGGCAGACGGTGCCACGTTTTTGCGCGAAGGCTATTCGATGCAGTACGCATCCAATATAGTTTCCAAAATCTGGGGAACGGCTTCGAAACTGGGATACGGGCGATTTTTCGTTCAGCGCAACGGTACTTACATTACTGACGACCACGTTCCGATTATCGAAAATTTGAAAATTCCCTGCGTAGATATTATCAACCTGAAAGATACTCCAACCGGTTTTGCTCCGCATTGGCACACGCATAAAGACAATATGCGCATCATAAATAAAGAGAGCCTGAATGTCGTAGGGCAAACGGTGATGGAGGTGATTTACGGTGAAAAATAATTTGGCGTTTGACGTTTAACGTTTGATGTTTGACGTTGGGGGACAATCTCAAGATTCTGTAAAATAGATATAATATGGCAACAATTAAACGTTTCGAGGATTTAGAAATTTGGAAAGATGCTCGTCTCCTGTGCAAACAGATAAGGTCATTGTTATTAAAGAACGATTTTTTTGCTAAGGATTTTACGCTAAGAAATCAAATTTCAGGATCTTCGGGTTCAATCATGGACAATATTGCGGAGGGTTTTGGAAGAGAAGGAAACAAGGAGTTTGTGAATTTTTTGTCTTTCGCCGGCGGTTCGTGCAATGAAACTAAGTCGCAACTATATCGCGCTTTCGATTTTGAATATGTTTCTGAAAAGGATTTAAACATAACATTTGAATTGATAGAGAAGCTGTCTGCCGGAATTAAAGCTTTAATGACTTACTTAAAAAAATCTGATATTAAGGGAAATAAATTCAAGACATCCTAACCCCAAACATCAAACATCAAACAACTTCTATTATGAACATAGACCAAATACAACAAGAAATTATCGACGAATTCAGCATCTACGATGACTGGATGGACAAGTATGCTTACATTATTGAGCAAGGAAATCAAGTAACTCCGCTAAATGAGGAGTATAAAACGCCCGAGAATATTATCCAGGGTTGTCAGAGCCGGGTATGGCTTCAGGCCGATTATCGCGACGGTAAATTGTATTTTCAGGCAGAAAGCGATGCCGTAATTGTAAAAGGATTGCTGGCATTGGTATTGCGTGTGTTTAACGAACGCACTCCCGATGAAATCCTCGGTGCCGATTTGCGATTTATGAAAGAAATTGGACTTACGGAACATCTTTCGCCCACACGCTCGAATGGTTTGCTTGCGGTAATCAAACAAATTCGGTTTTATGCCATGGCTTATAAGGCGAAAAATCAATCGGGAGGAAAGTGATTACGAACAGAATCTCACCGCTAAGTGACGTGTGAAAAATAAGTTGGTATTTTTATGATAAATAATGAAAATATGACCTGCGCAACTGTCCCCTTAGGTTAAGGGGACGAGCGAGGAACGAGCGGAGGGGTTACGATTTTAAAATCAAAGCATTTACTCATAACCCCTCCCCCCGCCAAGCGGGGTACTCCCCTTATTTTAAGGGGAGAGTCGTGGGCTAATTTACTTCAACATACTGTATTATTTTTACCAACTTATATTTTACCCATTACTAAGTGACAAGAATTATTCAATAAAATTATCTCATATCAATACAAAAATCCTGATTCTAACATCTTGCATCTTGGCTCTAAAATTTATAAACAAATGAAACGATTTTTATCCACTTTATTACTTATGACGACAATAATTACTGCTTCAACGGCAGAAGAAAATCCTTTTTTTAAGCCGTTCGACACGCAGCACGGAACACCACCATTCGATAAAATTAAAATCGAGCATTTTGAACCCGCTTTTGATGAAGCGTTGAAACAACACAAAGTAGAAATTGAAACCATCGCGGCAAATCCGTTTGCGCCTACTTTTCTGAATACCATTGCTGCCATGGAATATTCAGGCGAAATGTTGAGCCGGGTTAGCGGAGTATTTTTCAATTTGCTGGGTTCGGAAAGCAACGACGAAATGATGATGATTTCGCAACGATTGAGCCCGAAACTTTCGGAACATTCCAACAATATCAACTTGAATGAAAAACTGTTTGCTCGCGTGAAATCGGTTTACGACAGCCGTCAAACATCTGGTTTGGTTCCCGAACAAATTCGTTTAGTTGAAAGATATTACGAGCGGTTTGAAAACAGCGGAGCAACACTTTCGGCAGAAGACAAGGAGACGTACCGCAAACTATCGATGGAATTGAGCAAAGCCACGCTCGACTTCGGGCAAAACAACCTGAAAGAGACCAACAAGTTTGAGATGCTGCTTGCCGATAAAGCCGATTTGGCCGGATTGCCTGAAAGCGTACTGGATGCTGCTTCGGCAAAGGCAAAATCGAAAGGAAAAGAGGGTTGGATGTTCGATTTGTCGGCTCCCAGCTATATCGGTTTCATGAAATACTCTACCCGCCGCGATTTGCGCGAAAAACTTTATATGGCATACAACACCAAAAGTGTTATGGGCGGCGAGTTTGACAACAAAGATAATATTCAGAAGATTGTGAACCTTCGCTTGCAGATTGCCAATTTGTTGGGTTATAAAAACTATGCGGAATACGCGTTGAAAAACCGAATGGCCAAAAATAAAGAGGGAGTTTACAACTTGCTGAATCAATTGGCGGAAGCTTTTGGCGAAACTGCCCGACAAGAAGTGAAGGATGTTCAGGAATACGCTTCGAAATTAGAAGGGAAACCCATGGAAATTCAGCCGTGGGACTGGAGTTTTTATTCCGATAAGCTGAAAGACGAGCGTTTCAGTTTAAACGACGAAATGACACGCCCGTATTTCGAGCTTGAAAACGTGAAGAAAGGCGTTTTTGGATTAGCAACTGACCTTTACGGTCTTAAATTTGTAAAAAACAGCAACACGCCGGTTTATCATCCCGAAGTAGAAGCATTTGACGTGATGGATTGCAACGGTGATTTCCTCGCTGTTTTGTTTACCGATTTTCACCCCAGAGAAGGAAAACGTTCCGGCGCGTGGATGTCTTCTTTCAAGTCGCAATTCGTAAAAAACGGGGTTGACAGTCGTCCTCATATCACTATTGTAATGAATTTTACCCGTCCTACCGAAACAAAACCGGCGCTGCTCACGTTTGACGAAGTGAATACTTTCTTACACGAATTTGGGCACGCACTTCACGGTATATTGGCTAAATCAACTTACGAAACTCTTTCGGGAACAAGTGTTTATCGTGATTTCGTGGAGCTTCCCTCGCAAATTATGGAAAACTGGTTAGTGGAAAAAGAGTATCTCGATAAATTTGCTTTTCATTACGAAACGGGAGAAAAAATGCCTGCCGAGTTGGTGCAAAAAATCATCGATGCCGCCAACTACAATACCGGTTATCTGACACTTCGCCAACTTTCGTTCGGATACTTGGATATGGCCTGGCATACGCTTACACAGCCGTTTAACGGCGATGTGCGCGAGTTTGAACAAAAGGCGATGCTTCCGGTGAAATTACTTCCGGTAGTTCCCGAAACGAGTATGTCAACCGCCTTCGGTCACATTTTCTCGGGTGGATATGCGGCCGGATATTACAGCTACAAATGGGCCGAAGTGCTCGATGCCGATGCTTTTGCGGCATTTAAGGAAAACGGAATTTTTGATAAGAAAACAGCTCAATCTTTTCGGGTAAATATCTTGGAGAGAGGCAATACCGAAGAGCCGATGACGCTTTACAAACGTTTCCGCGGACACGAACCCACCATAGATGCTTTGCTGGAAAGAAGCGGCGTGAAATTGTAATTTACTCCTGCGGGGACGATATTTTTATTTTATCCGTATCGTTTTGTTGAAAAAACGGTGCTACAGAAAAGAAACGGTGTTCGTATCGTTTCTTTTTTCTTTTTTTCGTCCGATTTTTAGTTAAATTGTTTCGTCGCAATAAATTTATTCCTATCTTTGCGTCGCAAAAGTTTTTATAGTAGAAACAGTTATTTAGTTTTTTTCTTCTCTCACAGGGGCAAACAATTCTTTAACCTTATCTTTTATACATTATCTTCTGCACCAATTAATTTTTTATTTATTTTATTTTTATTTTTTACATGAACATTTTTGTTGCAGGCTTAAGTTATCAAATTAACGATGCCGATTTAAAAGAATTGTTTGAGGAATACGGAGAAGTATCCTCTGCTAAAATTATTACAGACAGAGAAACACGCAGATCGAAAGGTTACGGTTTTGTTGAAATGGCCGATGAGGACGGTCAGCGCGCTATTGAAGAACTAAACGGAGCCGAATATGATGGCCGTACACTTTCCGTGTCTGTTGCCCGTCCGCGCGCCGAAGGAGGAGATCGTCCCCGCAGAGACTACAACAGAAGCGGTTACGGAAGTCGTGAAAGAAGATATTGATCTATCTCAATAAATTGAAAATAAGAGACTGCGCGGTAAATTGTGCAGTCTTTTTTATTACTCCCTTTACCTCGCCACCCGTAACCCGCAACCCGTAACCATTATGCCCACCATCATTCATATAGAAACAGCAACAGAAACTTGTTCATGTGCCTTATCTTCAGATGGAAAGGTCTTGCTGAACAAACAAAACGAAAAGAAACAATCTCACGCCACATCATTGGGCGTTTTCGTGGAAGAAATTATGCAATTTGTTCGCGACAATGAGTTGAGAGTAGATGCGATAGCCGTGAGCAGTGGCCCCGGCTCTTATACCGGATTGCGTATTGGCGTGTCGGAGGCAAAAGGGTTGAGCTACGGATTGGATATTCCGCTGATTGCCATTCCCACCCACGAAATAATGGCCTGGATGTTAAAAGACAATGTTGATTCGGACAGTTTGCTTTGTCCGATGATTGACGCTCGAAGAATGGAAGTTTACGCCACATTTTTTGATTCAGCGCTGAATACTGTTCGAAAAACATCGGCTGATATTGTAGATAATGGAACTTATGCCGAGTTATTAAACGAGTATAACGTTGTGTTTTTTGGCAATGGAGCCGAAAAATGCCGCGATGTAATCACGCACCCCAATGCTTCGTTTGTTTCGGACATATCGCCATTGGCTTCCGCCATGGTAGAATTGGCGGAAACGGCTTTTAAGGCGGGCGATTTTGTGGATTCTGCTTATTTCGAGCCGTTTTACCTGAAGGAGTTTGTGGCAACGGTGCCTAAAAACAAGATTATTTGACAATTGTTTATTGTCGTTGTGCGAGTAATGTTTGCAAAACGTGCAACATAACGTCAATAAATAATTAAGACGTCATGGATTGCTCTGATTTTCAGCCCTCTGCCAACAACCCCAATAGCTGCCAAAGGGAAAAAGATCGTTACTTCTGCTTGAAATCGTAATAGAAATCTTTGTGAGCTTTCGGAATAAAATCGTCCGAACAATCGGTCGGACTCAAAACAAATCCTCCTTCGTAGGTAAGTTGCGACGGATTTTCGAACTTCATGGTCGCATCATCTACGCTCACCATATCTCCCCATCCTTCTAATAATTTTCCGTTTTTCAGTAGGAAATATTTCTCGTTAACCGAAATCATTCCTTCCGACAAGAAATTGAAACTCCCCTTTAGCGTATCGCCCGAAATTGTGCCGTTCAGTTCGCCTAAAGAACTATCGGACTCAAACCGTTTGTAGGACAGAAATCCACTAAAGTTGACTCCGTTGCGTTCAATCTCCAATTTTACCGAATCTTTACCTACAATTCCTACATAACACGACTTCCCTTCAACCAAAGCAAGAGCAGCCGGTTTCTCCATCTCGGTTGAATCGCTTTCTGTTTGATTGTTAGAGCCCTTCTGTTGAGTGCACGAAATAGTCGCAAATATTCCCAACAGTATAAAATAACATACTCTACCCATATTCCTTATAATATACAGTACAAATTATAAACAGATAGTAAGGAAAAAATGTTCTATTTGAATTTTTTTTCAAAAACAGTAGATTTTTACTTCCTTTTCACTCATTTTTCTTTGTTAAATCGTGAAAAATCCGTACCTTAGTACGTTATTTTAAAGGAATATATAGACACAGCTATCCGGCTGTTTTACAGCCGACTATAAATGATGTCTGAAGAAAAAATTTGCATATTAGTATGATTGACCACGAAGACAGAGTCATTAAGATCAACATTGAGGATGAAATGAAGTCTGCGTACATCGATTATTCGATGTCCGTTATCGTATCGCGTGCATTACCTGATGTTCGCGATGGTTTTAAACCCGTTCACAGGCGTATTCTTTTCGGGATGTCCGAATTAGGCAATACGTCCGACAAACCACACAAAAAATCAGCCAGAATTGTAGGGGAAGTGCTCGGTAAATATCACCCGCACGGCGACTCATCGGTTTATAATGCCATGGTACGCCTGGCGCAAGACTGGAGTATGCGCTACACACTCGTAGATGGCCAAGGAAATATGGGAAGTGTTGACGGCGACAGCCCCGCGGCTATGCGTTACACCGAGGCTCGATTGAATAAGCTAGCCGAAGAAATGCTGCGCGATATTGAGAAAGATACCGTAGATTTTCAATTAAACTTCGACGATACACTTCAGGAACCAACGGTTTTACCTACCCGGATACCCAACTTGCTCATAAATGGCGCGTCGGGCATTGCCGTGGGAATGGCAACCAATATGGCTCCCCACAACTTAACTGAAATAATAAACGGAATTGTAGCTTATATCGATAATAGAGAGATAGATACTGAGGGATTGATGCAATACATCAAAGCGCCCGATTTCCCCACCGGTGGATATATATATGGTTATAAGGGTGTTATAGATGCTTTTGAGACGGGTAGGGGACGCATCGTGATGCGCGGGAAAGCCGAGATTGAATCGGGAAAAACCCACGATAAAATAATCATTTCAGAAATTCCTTATTTAGTAAACAAAGCGGAAATGATTAAACATATTTCCGACTTGGTGGGAGAAAAGAGAATCGAAGGAATTTCAAACGTAAACGACGAGTCAGACCGCCAAGGAATGCGCATTGTTGTTGATGTTAAGCGTGATGCCAATGCAAACGTAATTCTCAACAAGCTATATAAGTTAACGGCCATGCAGTCGTCGTTCAGCGTCAATAACATTGCATTGGTTAACGGTCGTCCCGAAATGCTCAACCTCAAGCAGATGATCGAATTGTTCGTTGAACATCGTCACGAAGTTGTTGTTCGTCGCACAAGGTATGAACTTCGTAAGGCGGAAGAACGGGCACATATTTTGGAGGGACTGATTATCGCATCCGACAATATCGATGAAGTAATTGCGATAATACGCAGTTCGAGCACACCTCAGGAAGCTATTCAACGGTTAATTGAGCGTTTCGAACTGTCTGATATTCAGGCGCGTGCCATCGTAGAGATGCGATTGAGACAACTCACCGGCCTTGAGCAGAATAAACTTCGTGCCGAATACGATGATGTGTTGAAACTGATAGCTCATTTAAACGAGATATTGAACAACGAATCGCTTCGGATGCAGATTATAAAAGACGAACTGATTGAAGTTCGTGAAAAATACGGCGATAAGCGTCGTTCTGAAATCATTTATGCTTCGGAAGATATGAACCCCGAAGATTTTTATGCCGACGATGAAATGATTATCACCATTTCTCATTTCGGTTACATCAAACGCACACCGTTAACCGAATTCCGCACACAGAACAGGGGTGGAGTAGGGGCTAAAGGATCGGAAACCCGCGACGAAGATTTCGTAGAGTACATCTATCCGGCCACCAACCACAATTATATGCTATTCTTTACACAAAAAGGAAAATGTTACTGGCTGCGTGTTTTCGAAATTCCGGAGGGAACTAAAACATCGAAAGGAAGAGCTATTCAGAATTTGCTGAATATTGACCCCGACGACAATATTACCGCTTTCATTCGCGTTCTTACTCTCGAAGACGAAGAGTACATCAATTCGAACTACTTGCTTTTCTGCACAAGCAAAGGAATTGTAAAGAAAACATTATTGGAGGCATACTCACGCCCGCGTCAAAACGGCGTTATCGCTATCGGGTTGAACGACGAAGACCAAGTTATCAGTGTACGGTTGACCGACGGTAAAAAAGATGTGATTCTGGCCAACAGAAACGGCCGCGCCATCCGCTTTCCCGAAGATAAAGTTCGTCCGATGGGACGCACGGCAATGGGAGTGAAAGGAATGACACTCGACGATGACAATGACTACGTTATCGGCATGATTTGCATGGACTCCGATTCAACCGATACCATATTAGTGGTTTCGGAGCAGGGATTCGGAAAACGTACCATGCTCAACGACGATGACGGCGAACCGGTTTACCGCATTACAAACAGAGGCGGAAAAGGTGTTAAGACACTGAATATTACAGATAGAACAGGAAAATTAGTGGCTATAAAAGCGGTAACCGATGATAATGATTTAATGATTATTAACAAGTCTGGGATAACAATACGTGTAAAAATTTCCGATATTCGCACAATGGGACGTGCAACTCAAGGTGTTCGTCTTATAAATTTGGAAAAACGAAACGATGAAATTGCCTCGGTTTGCAAGGTGAATTCGGAAGAAGAAACAGATGATATTGAAACCGTTGTGCCTGAAGATATCGACGAAGGGGAAAATATATCACAAGAAACGGACGAATAACACATATATTTTAAACTTTTTGTAATTTTACAGTCAAATAAATCGATAAGAAATTTTAAACAAATAAGAAAAAGAACAATACTTAACTTAAAACATGAATAAAATGAAAAAATTATTTTTCCTTACTATGGTGGCTGTTTTTGCTGCAGGTTCCGTATTTGCACAAAAATCAGCCCTGAGAGATGCTAAGAGATCTTTAGGAAGCAACGACCTGAATGAAGCTCGTACTTTGATAAAACAAGCTACTACGAATGCTGAAACAGCTAACGATCCCGAAACATGGAAAGTTTTTGGAGATATAGGTAACAAGGCTTTTGACAATGAGAGAACAAATCAAATGCTCGGAAAACAAGCCAATGACAAAGTTATGTACGATGGTTTGCTCGAATCTTACCAACCCTATTTAAAAGCCGACTCATTGGGAGAATTACCTGATGCCAAAGGAAGGGTAAGAAACAAATTCAGAAAAGACATTGCCGGAATTTTAAAAGCAAATCATCCTTTTTATATTAACGGCGGAATCTACTACAACGAGCAGCAAGATTTCAAAAAAGCTACCGATTTCTTTGAAACGTACTGGAATATTCCTTCATTACCCATGTATGAAGGGCAAAAGGATGCTTTTCTTATTGACAGTACTTTCCAAACCATTAAATATTACGCCATTATCACGGCTATTCAAGCACAAGATCATCCAAGAGCACTGAGCTTGCTTCAAAGAGCTGCAAATGAGCCTTTTATTGAAAACAGTGCTTATCAGGAAAGCGATATTTATGAACTTATGGCCAGTGAATACATTCAACAGGGCGATACGGCTAAATATTTGGAAACTCTTTATTCGGGAGCTGAAAAATTTCCAAAGAGTAAATATTTCATTCCTAATCTGGTAAATGTTTTCATTCGTCAAGGTGATAATCAAAAAGCGATGGAGTATTTGGATGAAGCCATCAAAAACGATCCTTCCAATGCTTGCGATTTGAATAGTGTAAAAGGTGCATTGATAGCTGAAGAAGGTGATTATGCCAAAGCAGAGGCCGAATATAATAAAGCCTTGGCGCAAGACCCCGGTTGTGAAAGAGCCCTTGAAGCGCTTGCAGTAAATTTCATTCTTCAGGCTCAGGAGTTGAAGGAAGAAACAGCAACGATGTCTGACCGTAAACTACAACTGGAAAACGACAAGAAAACGGTTGACTTTTATCAGAAATCATTACCGCACTTGGAAAAATTTGTAAGCTTATTGAAAAACAGATCTGCAGACAAAACTGAAATAGACGGAGCTTTAATGAAATTGAGAAACGTGTATTATAACTTAAGCATGATGGGTGTTGACAAATCGGCATTACTGAAAGAAGTGGAAGCTGAATTGGGATTGTAATTGACAATATGATAAAACAATACGAAAGTAGTGGCATCGGAGTACGGTGCCACTTTTTTATGCAATAGATTAGCAGTAGGAGGTATTTCTCGAAACTCTATTAAACATAATAGTAATTATAGGAAAATCGAAAGGTAACTATTTAGATGAGTCTTTAATAGTTCGGATAATAAGCTTTATAATTCCTCTTATTGCAAAAATCACAACAATAATAATAATTGGAATTTCCCAGCCGCTTAAATTTATAAGGAGCATTTTTTATTTCAAAGGTATTATATTTTTCTTGTTTACTTTTTATTTTCAGTTTTCTTAATTTTTCTTTATGCAATTTCACATCCCATGATTTAACATCACTTCCACGCAATGGAGGCTATAGAAAAAACATATGAGTTAAATTAATAGCTAAAACTCGTAGTTTTTTATTACTTTTGCAATGAATCCGGAAACAGAAAACAATATCGCAATTATGAATACAATATATCATTTATCATCAGCAGACGAGATGGATATCGGTATAGTTGAGGCTATAAAAGCTATATACAAATCGAAGCCCATAACTATTACGATTGAAGAGTCAGAAGAAGATTTCGAACTTTCTCAGGAAATGAAATCATTACTGGATAATCGTTTACAAGAAGAGTCTGTAGTTTATCTTACAAAGGATGAATCACTTGATTTATTGCGAAAAAAATATGGAATATAAGATTATCATCTCATTACGAGCACATGAAGAAATTGACAATGCGATTGACTATTATCTACTTTACAGCTTGAAAGCACCAGTAATCTTTATTGAAGAATTGGAAAATGCGTATAAATTATTGACTAAAAATCCTTTTTTCGCTGTAAGATACAAAAATATCCGGGCGATAAAAATTAAAAAATTTCCGTATTCTCTATATTTCATTGTAAACGAATCAAATAAAACGGTAAAAATATTGGCCTGCTTTCATTCTAAAAGAAACCCTCAAAAGTTACCCAATAAATAAAAATGAATAATCAACGATACAACCAGCGCGGAGTTTCCGCCAGTAAAGAAGACGTTCACAACGCGATAAAAAATATCGATAAAGGACTTTTTCCCAAAGCATTCTGTAAAATAATTCCCGACATTCTCGGCGGCGATGCCGATTATTGTAACATTATGCACGCCGATGGCGCCGGAACCAAATCGTCGCTGGCGTATATCTATTGGCGCGAAACAGGCGATTTGTCCGTTTGGAAAGGAATTGCGCAAGACGCGCTCATAATGAACGTGGACGATTTGTTGTGCGTGGGCGCGACCGATAATATTTTGCTCTCGTCAACCATCGGACGCAACAAAAACCTCATTCCGGGCGAAGTTATATCTGCGATTATCAACGGAACTAACGAGTTGTGCGAAGAACTCTCGTCGCTTGGCGTAAATATCTATCCCACGGGCGGCGAAACTGCCGACGTTGGCGATTTGGTACGCACCATTATTGTGGACAGCACCGTTACGTGCCGCATGAAACGCGCCGACGTTATCGACAACGCCCATATTAAAGCGGGCGATGTTATTGTGGGTCTATCTTCTTCGGGACAAGCTACTTATGAAAAATCGTACAACGGCGGCATGGGTAGCAACGGCTTAACTTCGGCTCGGCACGATGTTTTTGCCAATTATCTGGCGCAAAAATATCCCGAAAGTTTCGATTCTGCCATTCCCGACGAATTAGTGTATTCGGGACAAGTAAAGTTGACCGATGAAATTGCCGGATTGGGTATCGACGCCGGAAAATTAGTTCTCTCCCCCACCCGTACCTATGCTCCGATTATATCAATGATATTAAAAGAGTTACGTCAAAATATTCACGGAATGGTTCACTGTTCGGGAGGCGCTCAAACCAAAATACTGCATTTCTTAGGTGAAGGGCTGCACGTAATCAAAGACAACTTGTTCCCCATTCCTCCGCTGTTTAAACTCATTCAAGAACAATCGAATACCGATTGGAAAGAGATGTACAAAGTCTTCAATATGGGGCATCGGATGGAGATTTATCTGGCTGAACAGTATGCTCAGCGGATAATAGAAATATCCAAATCGTTTAACGTGGATGCGCAAATCGTGGGACGCGTAGAAAAAGCCGAAAACCGTTCGCTCACTATCAAGAGCGAGTTTGGGGAGTTTGTTTATTGAAACGGATAAAATTGTTCTGCTATGACAGTCAAAAAAGAACATTTTGCCAATAAACAGTGGATTGCTAACGGTGTTGTTTGGGGATTTGTTATGTTTTTGTTGGGTGCGATAGCCATTCCGTATTTTTTCAATGAACCCATAACATGGAAAAGTGTTTTAATCGGCTTTCCCATATGGTTACTGGGCGGATTGGGTTACGGTTTTACCATGAAAAAATATTTCGAACGAAAGCATTTAAACAAAGAAGACGAATAAATTAGATAAAATCACATTAACAAAAGTCCCCTTTAGGGGATACAGGGGTTACAATGTCAGAAAACTCATTATTAGATAAATTAGAACACTTAGTTACTCGTCACAGCGAACTGGAAACCATGCTTGCCGATCCGTCGGTAATTGCCGATATGAATCGCTTTGTGAAACTCAACAAAGAATACAGCGATTTACAAAAAATTGTGGATAAGCGTAACGAGTACAAATCGTCTATCGACGCCGTTGCCGAAGCCAAGCAGATTCTTGAAAACGAGTCCGACAGCGATTTACGTCAATTGGCAAACGAAGAATTGTCCGCAAACTTCGCTAAAATTCCCGAACTGGAAGAAGAAATCAAGATTTT
This sequence comes from uncultured Petrimonas sp., assembly GCA_964557135.1. Classification (GTDB taxonomy): domain Bacteria; phylum Bacteroidota; class Bacteroidia; order Bacteroidales; family Dysgonomonadaceae; genus Petrimonas. The sequence continues at coordinate 35,857 of CAZKZB010000011.1, forward strand.
GCTCATTCCTGCCGATCCGGAAGATGCGAAAAACGTGATTATGGAAATTCGCGCGGGAACCGGAGGCGATGAAGCATCCATTTTCGCGGGCGATTTGTTCAAAATGTACAGCAGATATTGCGAAAGCAAGGGATGGCAAACCGAAATAACCAACGTAAACGAAGGTACTGCCGGCGGTTTTAAGGAGATTATTTTCACTGTTTCCGGAGCCGATGTTTACGGCACGTTGAAATACGAATCGGGTGTTCATCGGGTGCAGCGCGTACCGCAAACCGAAACACAAGGCCGTGTACACACATCTGCCGCGACTGTTGCCGTGCTGCCCGAAGCCGAAGAATTCGACGTTGAAATAAATCCGGCGGATATTGAAATTCAGACCGCTCGTTCCAGCGGTGCAGGCGGACAGCACGTAAATAAAGTGGAAACCAAAGTGCAGCTAACACACAAGCCATCCGGCATTGTAATTGTTTGTCAACAAGGTCGTTCGCAAATGCAAAACCGAGAAACGGCCATGCAGATGCTTCGTTCGCGTCTGTACGATTTGGAGTTGACCAAACGCGTGGGTGACATCGCATCGCGACGCAAAACATTAGTTTCTACCGGCGACCGTTCAGCCAAAATTCGCACCTACAACTATCCGCAAGGGCGCATTACCGATCACCGTATCAACTACACCGTATACAATCTTTCTGCTTTTATGGACGGTGAAATCCAAGACGTTATCGATCAACTGATTATCAGCGAAAACGCAGAACGAATGAAAGAGGCGGAAATTTAAACGTTTTCTGTATATTTTAAAAACTCAATCGTTAATCGTGCAATCAAAAATCACAAATTACAAATGACCAAACAACAACTTTTCGCTCAAATTCAAAAAAAGAACTCGTTTCTGTGCGTGGGACTTGATGCCGACATAAAGAAAATTCCGCAACACCTGCTGGAAAAAGAGGACCCGATTTACGCCTTCAACAAAGAAATAATCGACAATACCGCGCCTTATTGCGTGGCGTACAAACCCAATCTGGCATTTTACGAAAGTCAGGGATTGGCGGGTTGGCTGGCGTTCGAAAAAACGGTGGCATACATCAAACAGCGTTATCCCGACCAGTTCATTATTGCCGATGCCAAGCGCGGCGATATTGGCAACACCAGCGAAATGTACGCCCGCACCTTTTTCGAAACCGCTCGGGTGGATGCCGTTACCGTTGCGCCATATATGGGTGCCGACAGCGTAACGCCGTTTCTAAACTACGACAAAAAATGGGTTATTCTTCTCGCGCTTACGAGCAACAAAGGGTCTCACGATTTTCAATTTACGAAAGATGAAAACGGCGAGCGATTGTTCGAGAAAGTACTCCTAACTTCGCAATCGTGGGCTTCTGACGAGCAAATGATGTACGTTGTGGGCGCAACCCAAGGCGAAATGTTTGAAGACGTACGCCGAATTGTTCCCAATCATTTTCTGCTGGTACCCGGTGTGGGCGCGCAAGGCGGCTCGCTCGAAGAAGTTTGCCGATACGGAATGAACGCCACCTGCGGTTTGTTGGTAAACTCCTCGCGCGGAATTATTTATGCCGATTCTACCGAAAATTTCGGCAAAGCCGCCGGAAAAGAAGCAAAAAAATTGCAAGAGGAAATGGCGGAGATGTTGGGGAGGTATTTGTAGTTTCTGAGTTATGGGCTATGTGGTGTGGTATGATTTTTTAGTGGAATAAACCGATAAAAATAATCAATGAATGCTGCATTTTTACTGATTCCTATTATTTTGATTCGTTATCCGCTGATGCGAAAAATAAGTATGGGCGCATTCAGGCGGGCGCAACATTCGGCAGTTTCCGATGCGAAAGACCGATTTGTCGTTAGCGCATATCAACTTACGTTATTCGCATTATTTGGTTATTTGTTCTTCTTGAAAATCCAATTTGAGTCACTGCTTAATTATGTTGGATTGGGATTATTTATCCTTGGAAGTGTTTTGTATATAAAATCTGTTGTAGATTATTCCAAACCCGCTACTGACGGAATTAACAAAGCCGGACTTTACCGATATTCCCGAAATCCGATGTATGTGGCGTTTTTTCTCTATTTTCTCGGAATTTGTCTGCTGGTAGAGTCGTGGTTGTACACGGCAATTTTGATGCTGTTTCAACTATCGGTTCACTACCTTATTCTTTCCGAAGAGCGTTGGTGCATTCAGCATTTTGGAGAAGGATATGCACAGTATATGAAGAAAGTTAGGAGGTATTTTTAAGGTGAGTAAAAAACTTCCCGCCTTCAAAAGCGATTGGAAATCGCTTCACCCACTACCCAAACTTTCTTTCCATTGCCAACGGTAGTGGCAAAAAGATACAGCTCCCCACCCTCTTTTAATCCCGTTTTTTTACGGATTTGGGCAACGGACATCGGAAAATTGCGAACAGAAATGTTCGCTTTTTCTGTTTTGGCGAGGAACGATTTTGTGTTTTTCTTGTTGGGTACAAACCAATCTTTCACTTCAAATTTCCGCCCCGGAAAAGCGGAAATCAAACTTTCCGAAGTATAAAGATGGCTGTTTATGTGCAGTTTTTGAATGCCGAATTGAGAAGCTACGCTCTTAAAAGCGCCCGCTTTCAGGATAGAAGCGTTGGGTTCGTACAAGTATTTTCCGATGGTTTCGGCAAAAGAAATTTCGGCAGCTTGCTCTCCTTGCAGCGTAAAGTGGAACTTCTCAATAGAATTGTTATTTCGCAAATTAACAGCATAATACGCAGTCTCTTTTTCCGATTCTGAAAGCAAAAACAGAAGTTCCTTGCACTCATTTTCCACCGACACAATATGCACTTGGCTCACGTTTTCAAGCGATTTCACAGCGAGCGAAATATCCAGCATAGGCGAATATTTGATGATAACTTGTTTTGCTTTTTTGAGCAACAGCTCTTTAATTTCAGCTACATCGGGCGAGCAATCCTCAATCCGAAAAACCTTACGCCCCGAATTGTCTCTACGCGACGGATCTAAATAAATGGTGTCCACTTCGGGCATCGTGGCAAGATAGTCTTCGCCTTTGTCATTTATTATCTCAAAATTCCGCACCCCAAGTTCGGTAAAGTTGTGGCGCGCAATTTCGCACAATTCGGCGTTGTGTTCCACATAAACCGCCTGTTCAGTTCGTTGAGACAAAAACGAAAAATCAACGCCCAAGCCGCCGGTTAAATCTACCATCGATTGAGTGCCTTCGGCAAGAAGCGCAGCCTTATACTTCGCCGTTATTTCCGACGATGCCTGCTCCATAGACAAATGAACCGGATAGATAACGGAATCGATCCCGTACCACGAGGGAATTTTATTTTTGGCAGTTTGCCGCCCGGCAATTTGCTTCAAAATGAAATCACATTCATCTTCCTCAACACCTTTGTTGTTGAGTTTGAGAGCCAGTTCCCGAATATCTTCCTGTTCGTTTTGGCGGATAAAATCGATTTGCTGAGGGGTGAGTTTCATTTCTGCGGGTTAAATCACTTTTTTTATCCGCCAGCCCGCCGGGAGCGGGCGGACGGAGCAAAAAAACAACCTGACTATCGAAATAGCAGGTTGTCTCTATCAACTAAAAAAATTATTATTTTATGGATCAAGTATCCTTAATCTTCAAGCCACTAAAAGCAATTATGCTTCTGCTTGTTGAGGAAGAACCGATACAAACGAGCGGTTGTTGCGACGTTTGCGGAATTGTACCGTACCGTCGATCAATGCATAAAGCGTGTGATCTTTACCGATACCTACGTTTTCTCCCGGATGGTGAGCTGTACCGCGCTGACGAACGATGATGTTGCCTGCTCTAACTACTTCGCCACCAAATATTTTAACGCCCAATCGTTTACTTTCCGATTCGCGACCGTTCTTCGAACTACCTACACCTTTCTTATGTGCCATTTTATTCTGATTTTAACTGATTAAGCAATGATTTCTTTAACTCGTACTTCTGAAAATTGCTGACGGTGTCCGTTCAATTTTCTATAACCTTTTCTTCTTTTCTTTTTGAAAACGAGAACTTTGTCTCCTTTTACGTGCGAAAGAACTTCCAATACTACTTTTGCTCCATCAATAACGGGAGCACCCACTTGTACATCGCCATCGTTATCGATGAGCATTACTTTTTCGAATTCCACTTCACTGCCCTGATTGGCATTAATTCTGTGAACGAATAATTTTTGGTCTTGTTGCACTTTAAACTGCTGACCCTGAATATCTACAATTACGTACATATTAAAATAACTTTTACGTTATAGCCTGAGGCGAGGCGCGTTATACTCCTACTTATTGAGCCTATTGGCAAAATGAGGTGCAAAAGTAGGTTTTTTTTTTGTAAATTCCAAACAATCCTCCCTGTTTATCGCAAAAAAAAGTTTTTTATTTGCTGCGAATAATATTTCTCCGATTTTTTGTCATTTTTTCACTTCAAAATCTTATCTTTGGAAACACTTTAAAATTCAAATCATAATGACAGACCAAATTACCAACAACGGAAAAACCGTAGCCATTGTAAGTTATATTACATGGATCGGATGGATTATCGCTTATGTTCTTCACGGTTCCAACAAAACTGCATTTGGTGCGTTTCATTTAAGACAAACAGGATTTATCCATCTTGTTTCAATCGCATTGTGGCTTATTTCGTTGATATTTACCGGAATTAGGGGCTTAGGCTGGATAATAAGCGTGCTGGTTGGGATTGCCTCCATCATCCTGTTTGTCTTGTGGATTATAGGTTTGTTGGGAGCCATTAACAACGAAGAAAAGAAAGTTCCGATTATCGGCGACATGGCGCAAAGCACATTGGCCGGTTTGAAGTAATTATTTTTCTATTTCGAAGTAAGCATTTCCAATATTCTCGATTATGTCTGAAGCCGTAAAGCTTCGGGCATGAGTTTTTGTTGCCGTAATATTTGCCGTCAATCCGTGAACAAAAACACCTGTCTTAGCAGCTTCTAACGGAGTATATCCTTGCGCGAGTAAGCTCGTTATAATTCCCGTCAATACATCACCGCTTCCGGCTGTGGCCAATGCCGGAGTTCCGGTACTATTCACAAAAACATTTTCAGCATCAACTACAAGCGTATTGGCTCCTTTTAACACGATAATTAGGTCGTGTTTCTCTGCGAATGCCCTTATTTTATATATCTTATCATAGTCTTCGCTCCATTCGCCAATAAGCCTCAAAAGCTCCTTTGGATGAGGGGTTAAGATAGTTTTTGAAGGCAAAATCCCTAACCAATCTTTATTTTTCGATAAGATGTTCAATCCATCGGCATCAATAACTAAGGGGGACTGGTTTTGTTGCAAAAAACGATAAAAAGCATCTTGCGTTTCGGGCAATTCGCTTAATCCCACCCCCACCCCAATGGCATCCGGATAAATATCGAAATCGATTTTCGTGATATGTGTATCGTTGCGATCTTCAATAACCATGGCTTCCGGAAAATTAGACTGAAGTACCAACGTTCCACACTTTGGAACAAAAGCGGTTACCAAGCCGCATCCGGTTTTCAGTGCAGCTTTTGATGCTAAGCAAACCGACCCTATCTTTCCGATACTCCCGCCGATAATAAGACTGTGCCCTTGTGTGCCTTTATGTGTAAACTTTCTAAGCGGGCGCAACTGTTCCTTAATATCTTGTTTGGTTACAAAATAAAAAGAACTTTCCGCTTCTTCTATCGCCTTTTCGCTCAATCCGATATCGACAATGTGAACGTTTCCGGTATAACCTTCATTATCGGGCAAATACAAGGCAAGTTTTGGAATTTGCATTGTTACAGTTTCGGTGGCATGAACAGCAAAATGAGTTTTTCCATCCATAAATAACCCACTTGGAGCATCGATACTGACAATTTCTTTCCCGCTCTGATTGATTTTTTCAATCACTTTGCGGCTTAACCCGGTTACTTCTCGGTTAATTCCCGTTCCGAAAATAGCATCAATAATTATTTCATAATCAGATAAATCAGGGATGTCGTCAATTGAAGTTATTTTTTGAAGAGAGACATTTTCTATTTTGGCACGGCGAACATTGTGCGCACAATCTTCGGAATAGTGCTGAGTGCACTCTACAATAAAAACTTTTACCTTGTAACCCGACTTATGAAGCATGCGCGCTACCACTAATCCATCTCCTCCATTGTTTCCTGTTCCTGCGATTATCGAAATCCGCTGATTTTTATCCGTATATCGGGCAGTAAACCAGTCGAAAAAGGCTTTTGAAGCTCTTTTCATCAGTTCCAGCGAAGAAATACTTTCGTATGCTATTGTTTTAGCATCGATTTCTTTGATTTGTTGGGCAGTAAGAATTTTCATATTTGTGTTTTTTTAGACTGCTAAGATAGATTTTTTCGGTTAAAAAAACAAAAAACAGGTATCCAATTTCTTGAATACCTGTTTTTTGGGTGCGCAGGATGAGACTCGAACTCACACGCCGTAACCGGCACTACCCCCTCAAAGTAGCGTGTATACCAATTTCACCACCTGCGCAAAAATCGTGCAGTGCCCGGAACAGGGCTCGAACCTGCACATCGTTACCGACACTAGTCCCTGAAACTAGCGCGTCTACCAATTCCGCCATCCGGGCGGTCTTCACTAATACTTTATATAATGCGGCCTCCGCCACTTTTATTTTTGTGGCTGCAAAGTTATATGTTTTTTGAACGGTTACAAAATTTTTCTGATTTTATTTTTGTGAAAACTGTTTTAAATCCAATCTCGGGTCAATTCGCTGCGGCGTATATATCAATTCGTCCCACGTTATTTTTTCTTGTCTCGACGCCGCTTCTCTTCCTAAAATCGCGCTTAGTGTTGAATTACAGCCCGATTCCAGTTGGTTCAAGTATTTTCCGCTTGTAATACTTTCGATAAAAGCTTTGCCTTTGTTGGGATCGGCATCGTCTAACGACGACGAGCTTGCGCCTCTTGCTATAGATTCGGGTGTAAGTTCCGCAGCGGAGCGCACGATTCCCGAATCCCATTTGTTATCGCCGTTTATGAAGACTCCACCGCTATAGTGCGCTTCGGCTAATCCGTTGGTGCCGATGAAACGGGCGCACACATCGCCGAAAACTTTTCCGAATTTGGACGAGTGCACAGACACATTCACATCGTTGGGGTATTTATAAATCACCTGATAGTTTGTCCACGCGTTTCCGAAATCGGGGCTTCCTTTTTTACCGCCATCGCCAATGGCGTACAACGGAGTAGCATCGAGAACCCAATTACAAACGTCAATCATGTGAATAGCCTGATCGAGGTAGCATCCGCCCGAAATTTCGTGAAAATGATAATGATTGCGGATTCTCATTTCGTCGTACGACATTCCTTCGTGAGGATGTATGGCTGCTCCCGATGAGAGGTAATACAATTGCACGGTAACAATTTCGCCGATGTCGCCTTGTTTTATCCTTCTTGCCATCTCCACGTAAGGCGTCGCATAACGAATCTGGAAGCCGTCGAAAGCCGAAATTCTTCCGTTTATGTTATTACCAGTTCTGATAATTTGCTTACATCCATCCGCGTCAACCGCGAGTGGTTTTTCGCAATAAACGTGCTTTCCGGCCGCTACGGTATCTTCCAATATTTGAGGATGCGAATAACCCGGAGAAGCAATAATAACGGCATCTACATCCTTGTTTTCCAATAGCCTGAGGTATGCATCGGAGCCTGCGTAAACTTTATTTTTCGCAACTGCCGCATAGTTTTTCTTTTTATTCAGTCCGTTGGCAAAATCGATTCCTTTTATCAACTTGTCTTCAAAAATATCGGCAAGGGCTGTAACTTGAATATTGGTATTGTCGGCCATACTGCCCAAGATACCCGTTGCTCGCGAACCACATCCTACAAGTCCGATTCGTACTGCAGAATTATTGTTGGTAGCGAAAACAATTTCGGGTTTTAAGATGGTGAGCGTTGAGAGTGCGGAGACATTTCGGATAAAATTTCGTCTATTCATAAGTCTCTATTTTTAAATAAGTTATTGGCTTAGTTTTATTTAAATATCAAAATCCGATAAGGTTGCCGTTAGCTTTTCATTGCTTCCGGTATGACAATTTTCGACTGTAAAAACGGCATCGGGCTGAGGGATTGTCATGCGAATAGTTTTTTGGGCCGGAAAAATATATAAATTGCCGCCTGCGGTTGCCCGATACGTAATGTCGGAAACGTTAGTTACTTCTGCTTGCTTATCGTTGATAGTACGTATTTTCAAAGACGCTTTCAGCAATCCTTTCAAGTGTTCCGGCTTACCGGCGAGTTCTCCGTTGAAAAAAGCGATACTCCGTTTGGCAAATAACGCTTCTTTAATGCTTTCGATGCTTCGTTCTTTAGCCAAAACGAGTGTCATGGGGCGAATTTTGTTCGTTGACCCGTAAGTGGTGTTTATCAAGTCGTGGATATCGGTATTTGAGAGGAATGCCAGGTTTTTCTCCTTACACCAATCGAACGATGCCGGATAATATTCCAAATGATTGAAAACTTCCACACCGTGAATTTTACCGGCTTTTATCAGTTCTTCGTGTACGGGATACATGGTCGATTTATCATCGGGCCAACCGGGATGGTTCCACATGATAAAAGCGCCTTGCTTGATGGCTTCATCGATAGCGTCTAACGGTTCTTTCACATCCATCGGCATGGCATCATTGATAAAAAGCGCGTTAAGATGGCCTAACGGTTTGCTTCGGGTAATTTCCGTTCCGTGAATGACCATAAAACCTATGGCATCACCCGCTTTTTTTGCGATTTTGTAGGGCTCGTTCAAATCGCCTTTCACTATTTCTTTGTAGGGACGATACTCGATATGGTCGGTAATGGCGATAGCATCCAGTCCCTCCTGCCACGCTTCCGTTACCCGAATATCGGGCCAAACTTTCCCATCGGAAAAAACGGTATGGATATGAAAATCACACTTTAGTGTTTTGTAACCGTTGAAATTGGGAATGCGGATTTCGTTTCTCACGTGCGAATTTTGCATTTCCGTTACTTTATACACATCGTTGTTTCGAAGTTGAGCTTGGAGCGATAATACGCTGAATAAGAATAAAAAGAGAGTAAACTTTTTCATGTTGTTTATAATTTTATTGTTACGGCTATGTGGTGAATGTCGTTCCGCTGAGCAGGATTTCCGATTCGTTTCTACAGGGTAATGGAAGTGTTTCCACTTACCTTGTAATCCTTCGCTTTATTTGTTAGATATCCCGTAGAGGCGATTTCAGTTTATTGTCGCAGATTTAAGTCGAACTCCATAAATTTGATCATAAGCAAAATACGCTCCAAACAATGGCTTTTGGGGCGTATTTTTAGAATTTTGAGCGAAAAACGAGGTTTAGATTTTCCTCTTATACTACTTACATTGAGTTGTTTAATTTTCTAAGATTGTTGATTCGATGCAATATTGCAACAACAAGCTCAATTTTCTAATAACACCTTACAGAAAGGCAGTGACTCAACCCTGAGGTATAAAAGTACAATATTTTTTGAATCGGTAATTCTTTTTTTTATATTTTTATTTATTCTCTTACAATAGTATTTATTACGCCGAGCAAAGCGAATCGTCCACGGCGGCGAGTTTCCAACCGGCGGGAGTATTTATAAAATAAAATCCAATTGGATTTCCATACATATCGGGGAGATAAACTCTCTTAATATCGACATTATTGTAAGGTAGTTTTACTGGCCTCAACTCGAAAGATTCGGTATTTATTATCTCATCGGGCAGATTTTCTGCCGACTGATAAAATAGAATTGTTCCGTCTTCGTCTGAAAAGTTCAATTCACAAGGCGATTGGTCATCCGAAATATGTATTATATTCAAAGCTTCGGCAACCATTGGTGCGAAAGAAAGGTCCGTATATTCATCGAATCCGAAATTATCGGTACGGCGATAAAGTTCGGCAATCGCTCCGGGGTTATAGTACCGAATGACATCCATCTTTGGATCTATGTATTTTGCCAACATTTTGTCATTATCGCGGAGTAAGGTGTTGAAGTTTTTGTTCCAATAGCAATCGTTCAAAAAGTCATATAGGAATTGAACAAACGGGTCTTCTCCTCCTTCTCCAACCCCTAAGTTGAAAGATTCTGTAACACGGGTAATGATGGGCAGAAATTGCTTTTCATTCGATTTTGGATAAATGAAAAGAACGGTGAAATAGCTATCGTACTCGAAAATAGTGTAGGAAGTGTGCAGCATATCCTTTTCCGCCCATTTCAAAGTGTAATAATTGTCGAAAAGCTGTTTTTCGATAACTTCTCTCCCCTGTTGATCGTCGGCGAAAGCGTCCTTGATACTTGGTATATCCCCGGTTTTCACATTCATTTTATGATCAATGTACACCCACATTTGCCGAGCGCCGTCGGCCGAAATAAATTTTTGTCCGTCTTAGTTGCTTGATTCGCCTCGCGGAATCAGGAAGTCGGGATAATCAATTTGGTAATCGTTCAGTTGGTTATAGTACGATTCGTAATTCACATTCTCCGGTTTGTCTTGGGTATTGGTTTTGCCCGACGGATTGTTGCAGCCAATCAATATAAGAGCGACTGTGAGCAGTAATATTTTTAGGTTCATCGTTATTTGATTTATGTTCATAATGTGTTTGCCATATTTTACGCCAAAAGTGGGTTGATGTACCCTTTCAACCCTTTGTAGCACATACCTCCTCGAAAGTTTCTATAGATTAGTGAACATCAATTCCGTCGAGATATATTTCGGTTATCGCTGTGTCATCGTATTTTTCGCCCGGATACACTTCCATTATTTCAAGCGAAATAACGCGTAGCCAATAATCTATCCATGGGGATCGGTGTCAACGTTACTTCTCTTAGCTACAGTTGGTATATGGGTTTCCGCACAGCCAACCGGATTCTATCCACCCGATGATGATTTTTCCTTTGGAGTTTTTGATTTTCACTTTAGCCCAGCCATCTTTCACATCGATAAAGGTAACGTATCCCTGTTCGCCTTTTATTACGTACACAGTTTTGCTTTTTAGGTCGGGTTTTGAGTAGATATTTATATCTTGTCCTCCATAGTTTCTTGTGGCGGCTCCCAGAATAGAGCCGTGTATCCAGCAGCTTTTCGCGTGTATCTTTACTTTCTCATTGTCCACATACATTTCAGGGTAAATTCTGATCCATCCGTTCCACGCCTCGATTAGGAAGAATATAACATCCACACCGTCAGGAATGGTTTTGATTATTTCTCCTCCGGGTATAAGTCTGATGTTTGAAGGACCGGAATCGGGGTCGGATAGGTATGCTCCCACTCTGATAGAGTCTTGGGTTTTATCATACACATATTCTTTTTTAAATCGTTCGGATGTAGATAGTTTTTTTTGTTCTATTTTCTGCGCATTGGTAAATAAACATACACCAAAAGTCAATAATATTGCGGCTGTTATAATTTTTTTCATAATGTGACGAATTTTAGTGAGTGTGTAGTTGTTTTTGAATCATTCATTGTTGTTGTTATGTTGGAAACCGGAACATTATCCATTATTTAACAAGAGCCATCAACATTAAAAGTAATTGTTGCTCTCATCATTCTTATTCCTATTTGTAAAGTGTTCCGTTTCATATTACTCATAATACTGATACTTGTATTTACCTGTATGCTCCTCTTTGAGCGTTTTGAAGATAAAGCTGCGGGTGAAGAATAAAATCTAACTTTCTTCACAATTTCGTTTTTATCGAATGTGATGCAGAATTCTCAATAATTTAATTCAATAGAAATTCCTTATCGATATTTTGACTTACACATTCAAACAGTTTACTTATATATGCTTTATTACATTCGGGCAAACCCACGTATATTCCGCCAAATCCATATCCGGATTCTTTGGTGCTAATAGCTATGATATGAGCAATTTTTTTTCGCCAATCTCGAATTCTGACCATATTTTAAGTCTGAACAGTGGATATTCAGCTGTTTGCCAACTGTGAACATAATCATCAATCGTATCGTTTCTTTCCGTTACTAACTGTAATGGTTCTCCAAAACAGAAAAAGAAATGGAGTCGGCTATGTAGTCGAAGTAGAGTTCTGTCCTCGAGTCGGAAATAAGCTTCCCGGTAAGAAACCCCTTAAAAAATCCACTAGTACTAAAGGCTGTTTTTTGTTATCGTATAGTTGTTTGCTTTAAAAGGTAAACCGATGACACAGACACAACAGGAATTTACTGAAAAAAGTAATGTTTCCCGTTTTATCCGTGTCATCCGTTTTTATCATCTATATCTTAACCTTGCGACTTCCTTATTTTATTCCGTATTTCTCGGCTTCATTCGCGTGTTTTGATTTCATCTTGTCGAAATCCAAAAATCGTAACATCGTATTCATGCTTTGAATTTTTGAATATAATTCGTTACTAAATTCATTAATTCGCTCGTTAAATTTCTGCTGAACAGGTGTGATTTTACTCATTCCATCTCCCATGGTTTTCGATGCGATTTTTAAACTATACTTGTTGTCAGTTTCTTGATCCATTTTATCCATTACACCTCCATACACAATCATTTTTTTTATTGCCTCTTCATACATTGCGTCAAATTCAGCCTCAAAATCAGCATTTATTTCCGGGTATTTATCAAGCAATTTTTCGAGATTTTTAAATGCTCCCACATAAATCTCGTTTACGTCGTTTGCAAACTCATCAGGGCTGAGTTTTGCGATTTTTTCAGGTGATTTCACTTTCATTCCTGATTTTTTTCCTTCGGAGCTGCCTCCGCCACATGAGATAGCAAGCATTGCTATCAGCATGAGAATTGTTGTTAGATTTTTTTTCATACTAAAAAATTTTAAATTATTAATTTACTTATAATATGCATATTATCGGCATATTAGCGATATAAAACTATCTGTTGATATCAGTTTCATTCTCAACTTAGACACGGTTGTTGTGTGCTTTAGACCTTTTATTGATCGCCCTATCTGTTATGTAATCTTTCAACGTTATAGAACCAATACTAAAATATATAAAGAACGATATATGCTGAATATTCCCTTAAATTTTCATGCTCGAGGGTGTTTGGAAAATCATGTAAGTTTCATTCTAAGAATGATTTATTTTTGCTTTAAGAACATCCCTTCTATTGTTGCATTATGTCCAAAGCCACATATATCATATCCTTCCAAATAAAATATGATAGCAAAGTCGCTAAAGGGAAAAATCTCAAATCCACAGGAAAAATCCTCATCTTCATCTACGACACAAACAAGACGGCCATCTTTCCAAGTGCATTCTTGTTCGATAATCTCCGCAATATTATAGGATGGCGCGGAAGTAACGGAACCGACAGTACAGAATAACCGACCATCTCTTTTAAAAAGTTGGAGCGTGCCTGAAGTTAAGTTTTCGCCATAAGTATAGCTGTATTCACCAACGGATTCTTCAACATTTATTGCCCACGAAAACAACTTGGACGCCCGTTTTTTACAGGATTTCAGATTGATGGAGTATTCTTTTCCATATACAAAATCGTAACTATCTTCATCGTCTTTTTGGATGTTACGAGGCGGAGCTGTCCACGTGCCTTTAAAACCGCCATCGGCAGTTATTTCACCCTCAATAAAACCGGTAATGCTTGCATCATTAGTTATTTCCCGAAATTGAAAAACATTTTCGTATGAAGTGCCGATTAGCCTTATGGGTGTTTTATTCTCTGTTTTCGTATATACAATTTGTCCCTGAATGATTCTGCCCTTCTTTTCGAGAGATATTTCTACGGGAATTTTCTTATTAATTAATCCCGACCAGTAATAGCTGACAATGCGGTCTTGCGATGACTGATTCGTACTCGCTTTTGTTGATTTGTTTTGAGCAGTACCCCGGCTAACCGCTTCTTTAGACAGTAGTAAAAATAGTTGTTTAATAGAAACACCAATGTCTTTTTGCGCCTGGATATTGAATGCTGTAAAGATCGCAATTATCGCGATAAATATATTTTTCATTTTAGTTATTTAAATTATTTATGCACTGCACATAGCATCATTTATTGCGACGAGCTTCCATCCCGCAAGTGTTTCTGCAAAATAAAACCCTCTTACATTGCCAAATTCATCAGGAACGTACAGTATTATTAACGCAGCATCGAGATATGGAAGTTCTACAGGTTTTGCTTCAATAGTTTCTGAGTTTATAACTTCTACTTCATCAGGTAAGGCATCTGCTTTTTCAAAATAAACAGATGTTCCATTGGCATTAAAATCTAATTCGCAAATAGATTGACCTTCATGTATAACAAGAATTGACAACTCTCCACCATTGTCCGGTTCAAAAGTGAAATTGTTGTAATCTTCGAATCCGAAATTATCGGAACGTTTGTAAATCACAGGAAGCGCCCCCGGATTAAAGTAGCGTATTACATCCATTTTGGAATCGATGTAGGTTGCCAACACTTTGTCATTGTCTCGAAGCAGTGAGTTGAAGTTTTTATTCCAAAAACAGTCGTTTAAGAAGTTTTCTGCAAAAACAAGAAATCCGTCAACTTGCTCACCGTGAGTTCCTTCGAGAACTCCTAAAGTAAGTGACTCGATAACATGTTTCATAATTGGCTTCATGGCTTTCTCTTCTTTTTCGGGATATTGAAACTGAATAATAAAATAAGTATCGTATTCCTGCAGTGCATATTTTTGGAATTTCTTTCCGTTTTCTTTCCATTCTATCAAGTAATAATTGTCTTCGAGCTCCTTTTTAGTAACATTTTTATCCTGTAAATCTTCCTGATAGGCTTTACCGACAGGCATCACGCTATTATCATTCGCATCGAAGTCGAAAGTAGTATAGATCAACATTTCTTTCTGCCCGTCTTCCGACAGGAATTTCTGTCCGTATTGGTTGTCCGATTCGCCTTGAGGAGCAAGCAAATCGGCCGGATAATCCACAGCAAAATCGAACCGGAGGTTGTGATAAGTTTCGTAACGCACATCACTGTTTTGTGCTTTTGTTTTTTCGGTTTTTAAATGGCAACTGATAAGCAGTAACAGTACGGCCAAAGGTAAGATTTTAATTTTCATGCTTTCTTCTGTTTAGTGTTGATTTTTAATCCATTGCTCGAGCTTTTGAATATCTTTTTCTTTTTCGGTCAAAATCTCTTTTGCTAACTCGGCTGTTTTGCTTTGAGGATTTTCTTTTACAAATCTGCTGAGTTCTCTTTTGGCTTCGGGAGTTAAATGACCATTCCGGTCAATCCGTTCCCAATTATCCATTCCTGTTAAATAGATTAGTTGATAAAAGATGTAGTTGTCTTTTATTTGTTGTAAAAGCTGAGATGCCGGGTATTGCGCGATAAATGCTTCGTGTGCCAATATCAAATCAGCAAAATCTTTTTCACTAATGAGCAAAGCGGCATCTTGAATTACTTCTCCTTCGTGTTCCCTCAGTTTCAAAAAATCTTTTATCTGCGGAGTCAGGTGTTTGTCAAATTTCTTAATAAGAAAATTATCTATCAGTTTAAAATTATATGTTTCTTCTCCTATATGAACAGGTTCAAGTCCTATGTCGGCATATTTTTTTATTAGCCTTTCAATTGTTTCGGGAGTTACCGCCTCATTGATATTGTCATCGTATCGATTGCTAAAATGAGTTGTCAATTGTTCCAAGTCATCGGTATTGTTTTGGTTTATTTCTTCTAAAGTGGCATCTATTTGTTTTTGAAAATGATCAAAATAGAGCGCAAACTCATCGAGTGATAGGGTTTGAACTTTTTCTTCTGCAATTTGATACAAAAGCTCAATTTTCTCTAAGGGGTTTCCCGTTTTGTTAAGTTGACTTTCTAACTGAACTATCAAATCTTCCTTGCTATTTTCGAACTTATTTTCTTGTTCGATTGCATTTGCTGAAAGATTCGAATCGTTTTTTGTTTTCTGTGAATTTCCACAGCAAGTAAACATCATTATCAGAATGAAAAAGAGTAGTGTTTGTAAAGTTTTCATATAGGAATTATTTTTCATTGAGTATACCATGTATTGACTTATCTCACGTCTATAAAAATAACATCTTCGGCAATTTTTTTCACCGAATTATCTGCGGCGTTTGTATGAAACAATTCTCTCTGACCCGCTATATAAGCCACATTACCATTTTGCATCCATTGCGGTTTTTTATCGTCGCCGATATCGGTGTCTTCTAAAATTTGCTGATTACTGCCATCGGCATTAGCTATGCAGTAAGGCCCGTGCGCCAAATCGCCAAATTCAATGATTGCGCCAAAGAGAACTTTACGACCATCGGGCGAGACGGAATAGTTGATAAATTCTGTTTCCACACCGTAACCCTCGGTTTTAATACTTTCAAAATCAATTTCATTTGTAACACAAACATTTTTAAAATAGAGTTGATTATTTTTTGTGCTAAAATCCCTTTTACTTTCCACGTGTTCGGTATTCGATTTGTTGCTGAATTTTTGTATTAAATCGTAATCAAATTCATTGATATGTTTGAATTGTTGATTGGTTGTGTTATAAACTACTGATTTTGTAAAACTATACATCTCCCACTCAAAATCGTGTTGTATCAATAATTGCCCTTTGTGGAACAATAATGGCGTAATCTCACCTAATGTTTCGGAATAACAGTCACTTTTGCTCAACTTCCAGTCGGCAACCCATTCGGTTTGAGCGGGTGATGTAGAGAAATCTGCGATTTTTAACCACAGCGAACCGTCGCGTTCTGCGGTGTAATACATATTGCCGTTGTTTGGATTAAACACAAAGTTGAGGATAGCTCCATCACGTTCTTCGGTAAATTTTACCGGTGTGTTTGTTTGGGTATTGTAGAAGTACAGCCTGCCGTTTTGGGTAAGATAAGCAAAAGGACAATCGACATATTTGTTATTTTGCGGCTTTTCAATTTGTGTGGTAGTTTCGTGAATTGCAATTTCGGGTAAAAGGGTTGTCAATACTTCTGGTTTAAGCAACGATTGCAGCTCGGGATACCTGATATCAATTGTTAACATACTCGACTCGTATGCAGCAATTTCATGAGTATTATATACGTAGCGTAACTTGCAAACATGATGATAGTTAGGCAGGAGATCCTCAATTTCATAAGCATTATATGTGTAGCGCAACCCTTTGTCGGTTATCAGAAAATTATTGTTGGAAGTAATATTTTGTAATTCACGAAAATAAACTTCCGGGTCTATATCTTTGGTATCGTACTCTTGAAGATTATCCTGCATTAGATTGCGTAGTTTTGCTTTGATAATTTCAGATAATTGTAACTGATAGTCAGATATGAAAATATCATTTTCCTTTATAACACTGCAAGTTGAAAGATTAATATTGGTGTGATGTGTGCTGTAATCGCCATTTGTGCCTCCCCAATAGATGTATTTGTTTACAGAAAAAGAAGAAATTGCATTGTTTGTAAACTCGATAATATTGGATATATCAGCAATGTGTGAATATTTAGCATTATAAATCTCATCAGCAGGAATTCCTTTTAATTCTTCATTATATTCAGGTACGTTTTCCTCTCTGTAATTTTTAGTAAAATCGTGGATATATTTATCTACTGCCGCTTGCGGCGTTGCAGAAGTACTGTCGTTTAATACGGCGTAGTTGAACAATTCTTGCAGGCATTTCAACTTTTGTTTGTCGTTAATTTCTTTGGGATATTTGTAGCTCACAAAAATTTTGACATAAGGAACAGAATCGGGTTTCTCGGGGAAAAGTTTGTTCTGTTGGAGTACTACAACCGAATCATACTGAACATCATCCGCATCGCTACCCGATTGCGTTTTACCCGTACAATTCGCAAATAACACAACGGCAATTAATAAAATAATATTATTTTTCATGTATCTGTTTTTTATTATGGTTTGATTTAGCTGTCGAATAGTTCTTTTCTAAAAATCTTTTAGGATAGCTAAACTTATTCCTTTGCATTTTCACCGGCATTATTTTTCCACAAACCAATATAGGGATCAATAATTTCGTGTGCCTTATTGAATATATCTTTATAAATACAAGTGCCGCCCGAAGTGTATTTCTCCGACTTGAGTTCACCGTTTTGCATATATTTGAATGACAGGCTGCAATCTACACCGTCTAATAGCCAAGGAGAACGTTTTTTGTTTTTGAATTTTCCCTGCGCTATGGCAGTAGCAAGCGGTTCAAATTCAGCGGCGGATATGATGCCCTCGCTGTGCGAACTAAAAGTTTCCTTGACCACTTGTACGCTATCGCCTTTTTTTTCGAACGATAATGTTTCTATGTGCCTCATGCCTGAGCTTTTTAAACGTACAGAAATTATTTCTTTATCGCTGCCGGTAGATTGAGCTTTACACCCAAAACCAAAAGATGAAGTAACAACCATAAGCATATACAGTATTTTCATAGTTATTGTTTTTTTCATTTTTCTTCTTTGTATTTTTGTTTTGCTGCTTCTGTACCTTCCTTTGAGTAGGTTACTTTCAGGTTTTCGTCAATGATATAACAACCGTAGGGTTCATGTTTTTCATAGAAGGTTGAGTCGTTTGAACTCAGCTCATTTACCCAAACCAATACTTTACCCGGTTTTAAGGCTTTCCACTGATACGTATAGTTTCTTCTTTCGCGGTCTACAAATTCGCCCAAATATTCTAGCAGATCACCGGGTTCAACATGCGTGTAAATCTCCGTGGGAGTGGCTATGCCTTTGCTGTATGAAACACGAATTTCAAACTGTTTATTATAATTAGCAATCCATTGTCCCATCAATTCAATTGCCTGTCTTTTCAAAGTCTTCGTTTTATCATTCATTTTTTGTTCAATAGAATAAGACCGCTTTACCTTTTTGCCGTTTTTCGTGAAAGTAACGTCAAACCATTCGCTTAAATCGTAGATTAAATACTTTACTTTGCCTGGTTTGTTCATTTTAAAAACAATTGCCGACAACGAATCGAAATCAGCTTTTGTAATCTCGAAGGTAGTGCCTCCATTTTCTACATAGCGACCTTCTTCTAATTTTACGGTATAAGATTCCGCTGTTTTTTGGACTTTTATTGAAAAACTGTCGTCAATGCGCATGCCGGAACGGGAGTAGCTTACCGATACAAGCTCTTTTTCCTGTGCGTTTGAACATCCCAAGAAGGAAAGAAAAGTAAATGTTGAAATCATAAGTTTTGTTTTCATTGTTATTATAGCTAAAAGTGAATATATTAATGAGCATAAACGGTTGCACTGTATTTCATTTTTTCAACAAAGCCTTGTTCGTCAAGCAATTCAATGACGGTTGGGAGGTACTTTATTGTAACATTGGTAATATATCTTTCAAAAACTTCATCCCAATCATCAACTTCTTTTGTGATTGATAAAGGTTCTCCAAGGCTTTTAACCACAGACTCGTTTCTACAGGTGTGAGGAAAACATTTTGCGTTTATTGATGAAGGAATGCGCTGCATGTAAAGAATCATACTATACAGTTCGTCATTTTTACTGTTTTACCCATTTTTCGTTTATCCATTTTATTGTAACTTGTTTTTGAGCTTCATAAGGGATGGCATCGTAATCTTCCACCAACGAATAGATGTCTAACCATACTTTTAGCGAAGTTCCTTTTTGCGGCAAGCCGTAATAGAGATTATATTCTCCTTTGGCGAATGCCTCTTTTACTTTTGCAAACACATCGGGGGCAAGTTGCGAAACATCAATAAAATCATTCAATTTGTATGTTTGCTCTCCGCCTAACTTGTAGTTTCTGTCTTCAGTAAGTTTATCTTTTTTATGAAAAAATGTGCGAATAACCGAACCGTATTCTGTGTGGCTATTTACCGCAATTAATTTTCTTCCGTCTTTCAGGTTCCAGTAACACATTTCCCACGTAAATTGTCCGCCTCCTAACTCTAAATAACCATTTTTGTAATCGCATACACTGATGTGTGATTCTTTAGCTTGTTTATCGTCTTGCGGCACATATTCCGGAAACACATCGGCGGGCAACAAATGAAAAAGGATTTTCACGTTTACTTTCTGTTGTGCCATCATCGAAAATGATAGTATTAAAATTGCTACAAGTGTGATTGATATTTTCTTCATATTTTTTTGACTTAATTGATTTCTACTCTATAAATTCCGTTTTGATGTAATCAACCTGAAACGCATCGTCATACGGAACAAGCGTTACCTCGTTTTTAAATACGAGACCGTCGCCATAATCCACAGTTACTGTATATTCTAATCCTTTTCGGTGGGTAATGGACACATTTTTCAAACGTTGCCCTAATTCCACACCGTTGCCCCGTCCAAAAGGCGACCAAATTTCATCGCCAACCGGATAAATATCTTTCCATTTATCGTTGAATTGCTTTTCGGCTGCTTTTTGTTCCGCTTCCGTTTCAAAATCGGGATACTCGAATAAGTCCATATATTCGATGTAATAGGCATAATAGCGCTCGGAGCAGATACTTTCTTCATCGGGGAAGCAGTAAGCATTTTCATCGTCGGCGCAGGTGAAGATAAGTTTAAGCCACTCCGCGCCCTTTGTCCATACTTGTTCGGATTCATTGTCGAAATTGTCGCTTTTTTTCTGTTTCTTATTGCC
The DNA here is from genome assembly GCA_964557135.1 of uncultured Petrimonas sp. Classification (GTDB taxonomy): domain Bacteria; phylum Bacteroidota; class Bacteroidia; order Bacteroidales; family Dysgonomonadaceae; genus Petrimonas. The sequence continues at coordinate 56,387 of CAZKZB010000011.1, forward strand.
GGTGCATGATATACCGATAAGTATCATGGTCGCGATCAAAATATAATGTATTGACTTTTGCATAGTTCCTATTTTTGTGAGTTAAAATACACTTTATCCTTCTCCACCTATTATGTAGGGCGTAGAACGTACCAAATCGCCATCTTCACCGCTATCAATAGATTCGTAGATTTCAACAGTTGTAAAATCGGGTTGAATGGTGTATGAGCGTCCGTTTTTCAGTTCAATGAAAAGCGTGTAAGTGGGCGACCCATTATTGGGAGTGTAACGATAGGTCGCTTTTTTTATATCCCTCAGTTTATCCGGCTTTAGATAGCCTTTGTCGTCTTTTCCTGCAATCAAGTCACAGATAAAATGCTCTTTCTTGCCGTCGAACAGACCCATACATTGCGCTACAACATATCGGGGACAAATATATTGCAAGCATCGGTCGGTATCGGCGGCGGTGAGGGCTGTCGCGAATCCCTTAAAGAGTTGCTCGTGAGTGCTGTTTTGGGTGGGATATTCCGTTAAACGTACAAAGTGTTCGTTTTGCCACTTGTAAATGAACGCATCCAGCGTGTTGTGTACCGCATAAATAGATGTGCCATAACGAGGGATAAGGAACTCAGTAGTATTATCGCAGCAATTGTCGGCAATACTGTTGTTGATGTCTTCGTGTATTTCATCAGTCCCAAACTTGCTTGTAGACTCTATTTTGCCGTCGGCATAAAGGTAAAACGAAGCACTGGATAAGGGATCATATCTTACAGCTATGAGCTTGTTGCCGTTTTTCAAGTTCCAATAGCACATTTCCCAATAGTTAGCGCTATCAAATTCCAGCCGCAGAAAGCCGTTTTTATAGTCACATACTTTAATGTACGAGTCCAACTCGGCACGATCGTTTTTCCATCTATGCGATTGAAATTCAAAAGCGTCATCGGGTAACAGGCGGAACAACGTTTTCACGTCAACTTTTTGTTGTGCCACTACATTTGGAGCAACTACGAGCATTGCAGCAATGAGCAAAGCGAACGCAATAAGATTTTTTTTTGTTTTCATAATTTGGCTGTTAATTGTTGATTTTAACTGATTCTTACCGTATCGTTTTTAATCTCCCAAATAGCCCAATCCTCTTACCACGGGACTCATAAAATAGGTATCGTCGTCGGTAAGTCGGAGCCAGCCGACCAAGCCGAAAGCGGTACGCGCCAAATAGTTCAGCATTGGTTTTGGTTCTCCAAATTCATCTTTTCCGTTTTCAGCATCGGCAAGCAGCACTTCTATTTCGTACCCCACAGGCAGTGTGGCTACCAATTCGCCCCGATTATTTTTCTGACTGTAAATTTCAACCGGTTTCAGCAGTTTGCCTTTCACATCTACGTAATAAAACGGTTGTTTCACTTCGGTAACCTTCGCTCCCGATAATCGAAATTTCATCCGTTGATTGAACATTTTGTTCGTATTGCCCGATAGATATATTACTCCGGCAGAATTGATACACATTTCCTCAGCCATTTCTGCCCAAATAGGATTTCCATTTTTGTCGGCTATCCGAAATTCGGGATCTATACTCGGCCCGGGCGAATACAGAATGTTCACATACTCTTTCATCGAAGCATTTTTGTATCGTCCGAGCAATGTAACATCGGCATACTCATCAGCCTCATAACAAGGATCGGTTTTAGGCAGCGCATGGCAGTTTTTGAAAATGGGGGTAAACGACTCTTTTTCGTATCCGAACCTTGTACCGTCTTTGTCAATAGCATTGGCATTTGTCCAAGTAAATTGCGGAAATGCTTTTTCGGTTTGCGCCCAAAGCAGTTGTAGGGGTAGCAAAAGAAGTAGTAGAAGTGTTCTTGTTCTCATGTTATTGTTGGTTTTAAGTTTTATATGGGCGCGGTATATCTCGAGTACCAGTTTTCCGGATCGTCGGGTAAAAGTTTGTCATCATATAAGTTGATAAAATAAGCATTAACACTTTCGGCATTAAATTCGTTGACAAGGAATCGATAGTTATCTCCTTGCTTAAAAACAGCGGTAATATTGGGAACATTAAAAGTTCCATCGTCCTCAACCCGCCACACGCTTATGGCATAATCTTCTTCATCATTTTCAATGGTGGCGGGAAACTCGGCAAAAGCGCGTTGTCCGTCGGCTGTTTCTACCATATAAACACCCAATGCCTCGTTGCCTTTGTTTTCAAACTGTGCCGAAACGAATATGTTTCTCTCATTTTTATCAAAAGAAATTGCCTTGTAGGCGCTCATCACTTTTCGTTTGTAGTGCTCTTCCAACGCTTTAACCGAGCTCTCGTCTGCTTTTTCCCACTCGTGTTGTGTGAACGGAATCAATTTGGTTTCGTTTAAAAAAGTCTGATTTACAAGCAAAACCGTCTCAAACACACCGTCGTATTCACTGGCATTGGGCGGTAGGATTTGCCCATCTAAATTGTCGAATATCGCTCCGTGCAGGTTGTCGAAATTGAAATAAGATTGACGGTAATTGTTTTCTTCTTTATTTTCCTGTTGAATTCCCGAAAATTTTACGCGATAAGACTTGCCGTTGTGAATAACAAAGGTGAGCTTGTCGAAAAAATCGGTTCGGTCAGATAGGTCTTCTTCTCCCACAACAAGGAATTTACTCCCTGTTCGGTTGCCTATGGCGTAAGAGGAAAGCGAATTAAGATGCTGTTCTTTTACACTCGACCGGTTTTCTGCCGTAGTGTCTTGCAACGCAGCCTGCTGTCGGCTTTCGTTTGTTTTACCGCCCGAGCACGATACAGCTACTAAGGCTGTCATCAATAATACTGTTGTTAGATTTTTTTTCATATACGATTGTTCTATTCGTTGTCGGATATTTTTATCGAATTAAACAGTTCCAAATAATTTTCACCAATACTACGCATCGATTCAATGAGTTCTTGCGAGCTGTTTATGTTACGCTCTTTATTATTTTCGGTGTATCTTATTGCTTTTCCACCACTCAGATAAAGACGTTTCTCCATATTGTCATCGTAGCCACTTTTTGTAAAGACAAAAGCAAGTTCTCCCTCCTGATACATACACTCTGTGTAGATAGTCACATCAGAGATTTTAGATGATTCCACAAGCATATAAAGTTGCCAATTTCGCTTTTCACCTTGATCGTAATAGAAGTATTGGTCAACAATGTAGGTTCCGGATGCCGGGTACGATTTGTTGTAAACATTATCGGTAAGATGTAAGCAATAAAATGCCCCCGCATATTCCTCTTTTTGAAGTGTTTCGATTTTCGATTTTATTGAGTTATACTCCAAGCGTATTTTTCGTACTTCATTTTCACTGTTTTGTGCCTGCAATAAAGCGATACAACACAAGGCAAAGAGGGTAGTCGATATTTTTCTTTTCATCTGTTTGTACTTTTTTTGTTAACCGAGAACCATATACCAATCGTCAGACAGACAGATTCGTAGTTATGTTAAATTGCCATACAACATGACTAATTACCCTTTTAAGGCAGGCAAGACATTGAGTGACTCTCAAAATTCTGTTGAAAATCTCACTCTCAATCCATTAGTTAGTTAATAATTAGCAATTACTCAATCATCTCTTCCCACGTTTGCCCGTATCCCAATGCCTCGCACTGCGAATACATTCCCGGGTTGTTGTTGATGAGAAAATACTCGCTCCCGGCAGGTTTCACCACATACACCGATTTCCAGTTGCTTTGGTGCCCGTTGCTGTTTATGTCTATAAAAAGCATAGTGGATCCGTAATCGTTGGCCGGTTGGTATTTCGTTACCGGACTTACTCTTACCTCTACCGTGTAAGGGCTATCGGGTTTATAACCGTTGGCTGCCGACGCGCCTTTTAGAAACGCTGCTGCCTGATAAGGACGAGCATAGCTGTCGTTTTTTCGATACAATTCTCTGAGTCGGTTGACAACCGACAGTACATTGTTGGGTGTGTTATTAAGCTTTAGGCACTCAACGCCGTTGTCACCGTCGCGCCGATACATTTCAAATGCCATTAACTCTAAGGCAATTGCGCCGTGCGGTTCTTTGCCTAGTGTGCGCTGCAACTCCCTGAACTCTGCTATGCTTGTGGGAAAGCGGCTAAACTCCACGCTTGCCGTTTTTCCGGGTTCCCACTGAGTGTGGCTTATTGTACCCCGAAGGGCGGTGGTGATGTTATTCATGTTTAAAATTGTTTTTGTTTTATAAATGCTTTCCAATCCGGTTTTCAGTGAAGTTTATTGTGTCCCTTCTTACTTCACTCAAACTCCACTCTTTTCTCGTTTTTATAACTCGGAATTTGTTTCAATCCGCGCAGGTATTCTATCATGCTTTCGGCGGTAGGCTTAAAGAGTCCGGTGCCCGGATCTTGGTGTTCATACTTGTAAACCGATGCCATGTAGCTGTTTACGGCTACCGTATAGGTTTTTGTCATCTCCAAGGGTGTTCCGTCGGGAGTGAAAAGTTGTATGTCTTTGGCGCTCCCGTTATCGTCAAGGGTATAGCGCGTTTTCATTCCCGAGGGATATATCGGTAGTAACTCGTCTAACTTGAATGCGCTTTTCAACATAGCTTTGAGTTCGTTGCCGGTAAGGTGAAACATAACTATTTCGTTGCCAAACGGGTCCATGGAATAGACGTCAAGCGCGCTTATATCACCTTTTGCCAAGCGCTCTATACGCACTCCGCCCGGATTGACCAACGCGATTTGCACATCAGCGCTTGCACGTAAGGCATCGGCCATGAGATAGCCTATTTGTTCGTACGAAGTGAAATCGTCTTGCGCTTCGGCAATTTTTTCTTGCAGAATGGGGTTATTGTTGAATTTGTCCACCATTGCCCTGATGTCGGCGCGTTCGTTGCCTTTTTCTCCCACTGTAAGCAGTTGCATGGAGCGTTCAACCTCTCCATCCGGTTTTACCTTGAGTTTAATGAGGGTGGCGTACTTGAGCTTTCGTTCGGCTTGAGTAATGAGTATGCCGTTGTGTATTTGTTCTTTGTCCACGCGGGTGTGCGAGTGTCCGCCGATGATTAAATCAACCTTGCCTGCAGGGAGTTGAGATGCTAATTTCACATCATCCTCAAACCCTAAGTGAGTAAGTAAAACAAATACATTGCAACTGTCTCTCAAATGCAGGTATTGGAGAGCAATTTCAGATGGGTCTTTAAATACGAAACCCTTCACGTTATCCGGATGGGTGTCGGGAATGCCATTACTGTTGATTTGCAGCAACCCCACAAACGCTATTTTTGCGCTATTGGCTGTTTCGATTATTTTATAAGGTTTAATGCGAAATCCGTACTCTTCGGGCGGAAAGGCACTGGCGCAAAGGAAATCGAAATTAGCTCGATTGGTAATCCGAGCAAAACCGTCTAATTTACTGTCGAACTCGTGATTGCCCACCGCGGATAAATGAAACCCCACGGCATTCATCAACTCAATAATGGGCATTCCTTTTTCGGGATATTGGTCGTTGATGGGGTTGCCGGTCAAGTTGTCACCTGCAGAAATTATAAGCATGTCAGGGTAAATAGCCCGCAGACTATCTACTATGAATGCCAGTCGGGGAAAATTGTCTATTGCACCGTGCATGTCGTTTACAGCCAGAATCTCCACTGTCTTGTCTACTACAGGTTGCGTTGTAGCTTTGCGTGAGCTCCCACAAGCTGTGAATATGGTAACGATAAGCGCGACAATCACGATACGTGCTAATCCCCCGGGAATAGTTGTTTTCTTAGTCATTCTTTTTTTTGATTTGATGAATATTTTGTTTCCTTGCGTAAGCGTTCCGTCTGTTGCCACGCGGTTTCCGTATTTATCCGTAACGCGCGGCAGGACATCCGGCATCGGTTTTCCTCTCTGTGCGTAATGTGCGCGAAGGGCATCCAGCACGGTGGCTCCGGAAAATATTTCAAGTTCAATGTCGTTTATATATATTTTCATTTCACTTAGTTGCTGCTTACGTATTTTTTAAAATCTCCGCATTCGTTAATAACATCCTTATAATACTTTGTGTGGGCATAATTGTTTTTCAATTCTTCAAATTTACTCCACGTAACTGGCTCAATACTGATACCATAATTACTGTGATTTATTTCTTGAGAGTCGCACACTCCCAGTGTAAAGTGTTCGTTGTAGAAATCGTTACGTTCGCACTTGGCGAGTAAATAGGTTGCCTTGGCTCGTTGTTCATCGTTTTCTGCTGCATCGAAAGCTATTGAATAGTATTTTTGTGCCATCGACATATCGGTAAGCATTCTTTGCGCAAAACAGGGAATATAGCCTACTACGGAAGGAATATAGTAATGTATCAGGTTTTCGTTCCACCAAAAGAGTCGTGCGTTGCCGTAAAAAGTTATGCTGTAATAAGCATTTCCGAGCAGTAGAGCGTTGTTAAACACATCGTTTTTTTGCTCGACGTTTTGTTTCATTTCCCGCATTTTATGAAGTACGGAGAGCCTGCTGTATTTCACGGTTTGGCGCCGCCTGTGGTCACAATCATTGCAGTCTTTGATAAATCCGTTAAAGGGATTACCCAGCAATTCTACCGAAGCAAGTTCATCCGTTTTTCGCATAAACTCTATAGCGGAATCCAAGTCGTCGTTGAATGCAGCCATTACCGCTTTGTATTGATAAAGGTCTTGTATCGTAATGGGATAGATCTCCTGTATTACTTTCTCAAGGGGCGATTTGTTTCTTTTCTGCAAAAAAGAGAGCATCAAATCTATATTGTGTGGGTTTGCATAGAATTTGTCATCGTGATTGAACAATTCTGAATAAAAAGTATTACCGTCTCTGTCATACATTTCGGCAATGTACTTTTTACTTTGCTCAGAGGCGAATGTATATCTCAAATCTTCGGGCTTTGTGTTTCGCATATTGTAAAGCCACGATAGTTCGCCGGCAAGTTTTTCGATGTTATCACCTTTTATGGATTTTATCGAACTTAATTGATTTACAAACCTCAGCAACCTTAACTGTTCTTTGGCAAGCGGCTTTGCCGGAGGATAGTTTCGCTCGGCCTGTGCGAAATATTTTTCGGCATCGCTGTAATTTTCGTTCAGTGTACACAAGTATCCGGCTGCAGAATTCCACAGAAATTGATTTGATATTTTTTTATCGGAAGCGGTTTTTCTTATCAATTCAAAAATTTCCGGATCTACAGGTTTGTTCTCTACGTTTTCGTAAGCAAGCATATTGGCTTTACTCTCTGCCTTGTTTACCAATCGGGTAAGCAGTAGATCGAGGTGACGGCTTTTCGGGTCGAGATTAATAATTTCGCGTATCGCTCTTTCTTCGTCTTTGAAATATCCTAACATCGTCCATAGCGAGATCTTTTGCTCTACTGTAGATGCCATCTTCAATGTTTGTGCCCACTGACTTTCGTCTTCCAAATGAAAGGAATAGGCTACCACGGGACTCATTGAGGGTACTTTGTCGAAAATTTCGGCATAAAATATATTAGCCTGCTTATACTCTTTGGCCTTTAATTTTATAGCTGCCAAATATCCCAATGCTCGATAATAGAGCGTGTTTTTCTCTGTCGCATGCTTTGTTTTTTCAAAGAAAGCTTCGAAATTTTTGTATTTTTTGGCATAAAAAGCTGCTTTGAGTGTCAGAAACCAGTAGCGGTTTTTCAGAAAGCCTGTTTCGCTATCGTATTTCGCTATAAAATACTCAATAAGGTCATCGCTGATATCAGCATCAGTCTGTTGTGTTTCACTATAATTCCAATAATTAGTCCTTGTGGGAGCAGCCACTTTATCGACATAAACCGCTACATTGGCGAAGAGAATAAACTCCTGAATCTTTTTATCGTTTAGCGGAATAACTTTACGCCATTTAGCAGCGACAGCACTCTCTTTTCCGTCGCGGATATACTCTGCTAAGTTGTTCAGTTCATCGTAGATAGTATCGGTAAGCAACAGGGTTTTGATATTTTCTTTGGATATCTTTTTGTTGAGAAAATCATACCATTCATCCGTTACATCTTTACTGAAGCGATTGTTGTGCTCTTCGTCAAAAACAATACCGTAAAAAAAATCATGAGGAGCATAAAACAATGGAGAATATCCTTTACCGGCAACAATTTCGGGCGAGAAGTTAGAGGTGTATCCAACATAATACCCTCCTTCCCAGCCACAGGCAATAGCAATGCCTACTGCTGCAAGCAGCGAGCTAAAAGCGATTAGCAATATCTTTAAAAAGTTGTGTTTCATTTTCATATTTTTTTATGTTGAACTCATCTAAATCGAAAAAAATGATTTCGTGCGGAGTGTACGCTAATTGCTTTTTAATGTCTTTTACCATCAACCGCAGGTCTTTTTCGAAAACGTCTTCTATTTTGATTTTATCGCTTCGCAAAAAATAGCGCCCGTTACACATGTTCGAGTGTTTTACACGAACAATGTTTGAGTGTTTATCGACTATGAAATTGGTATCGTTTTCAAACACATTTTTATTGGTTTTTCCAATTAACCCCATAACGCCTTCGTCCCTGATGTGAACACCCCACGCATATATGGGCAACGCGATATCCAGCGGCAAAGGGTATTTTCTTAAACTTTTGACATAATTCAACGCGATATTTCTGTCGTAAATAGAATTGAGCGTATCGCTTGCAATTTTCCCCATGTTGTAATACATGAGTACGGCATTATCCACATTGGGTATTTGCGTTGTTTTATAATACTTTACCTGATGCAAGCGGATGGTTGCTGACAGTTTTTTACCGCTTCGTTTTTTGAGTATATCCACAAACTGCATGAATCGATCGCGACTTTTCAGCGTCCAATCGCAGTCTATTTGAATTTCCTTGCAGGGTTTGTTTCCGGAAACATTGTCAATTTGGTCTATGTATCTAATGATGTTTTCGGCTAACGAATCGATATTTAACGTATTGTTCAGCATCACTGCGTTTTTGATGAAAACTACCGGTACAACTTCCAAATTCGGAGGTTGATGCTTGAAACGAACAGGACTCTCAGGACGGGGATTCCCCGCTTCATCTAAATCTACGTCGAAATACCTGACATATACTTTCTTCACAACGTTTTCCTGTAGCGCTAGACGTTCAAGCTCTGAAAGTTCGAAAGTTGTACGCCAGTAATAAAACGATACAATAGGCGGTTTTCTCCCACTATTGCAGGAGAAAAACACACTACCTATTGCAATTATAATCAGGATGTATTTCATTGTAAAATTTGTAACCTGTTATTACGGTCACCTACGTATCCTATTTTTTTAAAAACGGCTGCAATAATCTTCTACCATTTTCCATACCCTGTCGTTGTCAACTGTGAGAATAATGCGTGCCTGTTGTGTGCCTACGGGTTGGTTGTTTTCAAACGCTACCGATTGCCCGTAGGAGAACCCGAACTGAGAGTTTACATCCACGTAGCGGGTAACTTCCTCGGTGATGAGAGTGGGATCAATCATGATGGCGCCTGCTATCACGTCCCAGATGTAATGCACATAACTGGGGTTTTCCATAAAGAGTGTTTTCAAGAAATTACGGTTGAGCATGTTTTTCAGTTCCGGATTCTTGGTGATGGCGATAATTTCTTCGTACTTGTCTTTGCGAAATGGCATTTTTTCACACACGTCCAATCCCACAATTACTTGCTCTTTAAATGGTGTACGCAGACACATTTTCGCAGCCTCGGGGTCTAACCACCAGTTGAACTCTGCCGTAGGCGTAGTGTTTCCGGGTTTGAAGAACGAACCGCCCATGTAAATGACGCGTTTAATAAGCGGAACAATTTCCGGTGCCATTCTAACAGCAGTAGCTAAATTCACACAGGTGCCAATGGCAATGATGGTTATTTCGCCGGGGTTTTTCTTCACCTCTTCGATGATGTAATTCACGCCTTTCATGTCAATCGGTTTGGTTTTGGGTTCACTACCGTATTTTTGCAAGTAAACCGATTCCCACGACTTGGGCTCGGGATAACCGGCAGCTCCAACATACGCATCACCAATACCGAAGAGAATACGCTCGTTTTTGATAGTCTCAAAACGACTCGGGTAAATGGGTTGCCGAATACCCGGAACTACCGGAATATGAGCTTTGCCAATGGTTTCCAACTGCCTGATAGCGAAAGCTGTTCCTTCGGAAACCCATGTATTGCCCACTACAATAGTAACTCCCAGTAAATCGATGTTGGGTGCGTTGGCAAGCATCATCATGGTGATACCGTCGTCGAAGACCTCAACCATATCGGTATCGAGGATTACTTTTTCTTTCTTTTGTGCTTGTGTGGCGGTGCAGAGTAACAACATACTGCATAGTGCGCCGATGAATAACTTTTTCATTTTTTATTTTCGATTTTACTTACATTGAACTATTAATTATTTTTTGTAGATACCATTGTTTATTCTTACGCACGAAAACTATTTGAAGATGTATCCCGTTCTCAACACCTTTGTAGTAAATGGATGTAGTGTCGCCAACGGTTTCAATTTCTTGTGTATAAGCGTCTATTTCGCGTTCGGCATACGATGAGTCCCAAGTTAAGTCGAGTTTCTCCCACTCGCTTTCCTGTGTTTCGGTGGTGATTAGTTTTTCTTCAAAAAAAATTCCGTCATTTTCAGTTTCAATTTCATCATATTCAACACTCTCGTGAATGAACGGGAATAGGATACGGCTTTTTTGAAACTCGAAATCGGTGTTGAACCGGTCGAGAAAAACTTTAAAATCTTCGCCGTTAGCTTCGGAAGCCGATTTGTTTTGCGAGCATCCTATCAAGCAATACAATAATGTTACTGTTATAAATACTATCCTTTTCATATTTTACTTTTTTTGATTTTTTCACTTTCTACATTTTACAGATATAAAAAACGCTTTCGAAGTCTTGTTTACTTTTATCGCTTATTTCCAGCGCAAACCGATCGTCGCCATTTATTGTCGTCGTCTCGAGATTTGCTTCAGAAATGTTTCCCACAGGCGGCTGTTCAATAGCTGTTACAACGCAACGAAACTTTTCTTTATAACAACTGTTCAGGCAAACGACTTCATCGTTCGGATACAGAGAACCTTTTTTTAGTGCACCGGTAACGATCAAAGCCTGTTTTGGCTTATAAAAATATTTTTCTTCCGTTGATAGTTCGAAGGAATCGTGCACTTCGAAGAAGAGCGACAGTTGGTTTTGCGATAAAATCAGTTGGTCGATGTTTGCCGGAACCAAACGGCGATGCGACCAGATATTTTCGTAAACACCGTACTCTTTGGATACTTTACGACAAAAGTTTTCGGTGCGAAACAACTCGTGCCAGAAAGTGTTGAGAAACGGGCGGGCGGGTGTACGAAAAATTATTATGGGAATGCCTTGCTCTCCGTTTGAAAATCGGATTGTCTCAGGCTGAGGCGGCATTTGTTCATCACTTTTTCTCGGTTGCTCCGATTCGTGCGTTGTACTTGTTGGTCTAATCAGTTGGAAATACGATATATATATGTGCTCCCGATGCTGATGCATGTTGAGCAGCGTATTGTCGTATTCAAAGAAATATCCTCCGTCTTTCGACTCATCCATACAATATTTTATCATTTCGTACAGTTTACTGAACGAGCGATGATAAGGGAACCCGAGCAACCTGCGTCCGTTTGAAGAATCGTACACAGAGAAATCCAAGGCAAAGTGACGAAATACAAATTCGCTGCCGTATAAATTAATGGCTTGGTCAACGGCATCGAAATACGACATCAGTTTTTCATGAGCAACAATAGCGGCGTCTAATGACATAAAGCCCTCTTTGTCGCCTGTTTCGATCAAGTTTTCTGTCATTATTTCACCGGTTTTCTTATTTCTGTAATAGAAATTGCTTGGTAGTTGAAAACCGGTTCTGATGATGCATTGTTGAATGGTTTCCATTCGATTGTTTTTTTACACTTCACGCAATGACTGTCGTGTTATGTTTCGTTTCTTAAACGGCGCATAATGTATCGGCAGTTGTTAAAACTTGGTTGAAGCCCCTCCACCACCGCTGCTTCCGCCACCCCATGAACCTCCTCTGGAACCACTGCTTCTGTATGTGGTTGAGCCGCTAGTATTGGATTGGGTTTGCGGTTTCACATACGCATAAGGAACCAATTCTCTGTGAACGAAACCGCATCTCGAACACTCAAATCGATATTCCTTCAATCCGTCTTGTCCGGGTATTGCTTTCTGTTTAACGGTCGGTTCACCTTTCAGGCTCACGGTTCCTTTTGCCTTGCACTTTTCGCAATCGATAATTGCCGAGTTGCTCCTTTTTCCTTTAAATAGCCTATAAAGAAGGAATACAGGAAAAAAGAGCACGGTAGCCACACAACCCAAGCCTTTCATTGATGTCTGATTAATGGCTGACATATAAGGAGAACTTGCATCAGTCGCGACTTTTTGCTTCCGCTTTTCTGTAAGAAAAAGGACAAGAATACCGACAGCTATCCAGATAATCAGAGGCCATTTAAAATCTTTTATCGATACAGGTTTTTCAATCAAATCGGAAGTCCCTTTCAAAACCTCTTCCACTTCGTTTACTCCTGCAATAAGACCGGCTCCGTATTGACTTTCTTTCAGGAACGGAATCATTTTTCTGGTTTGTATGAGCTTACACAAACCATCGGTGAGTTTCTCCTCCAAGCCGTAACCGGTTTCAAAAACCACTTCTCGTTCGCCGTCGGCAGTAAGGAGCAGAATAAGCAAACCGTTATTGGTTTCTCTGTCGCCAATGCCCCACGTGTTGAAAAGTTCTGTGGCAAACTCCTTTGCCGAGCCATAACGATCGGTATCAATGGCAGGTAGCACCACAATGGCTGTTTGCACGTCCATGGAATCTCGCAACTCTGCTAATCGCTCGTCTAAAAGAATGATGTCTTCAATTTCCAATACTTGTTCGGGGTCACTCACGTAACGAGTGTAATCATGTAACTGCACGTTGGGTACATCCTTTACCGTGTATCGTATTTGCGCTTGCAAACCGGTAACAAGAACAAGAAAAAGTATTCCGCTCAGTTGTTTTAGAAATGATATTTTCATGTGTTTATAATTTTAGAGCCAAGACATTAGAATCAAGATTTTTACGTTGAATTATTCAAAGAAGGGGTTGAGAATTTCCGCCTTCCGTCAATAATCATCTCCCTTATTTGTCCGAATCTTCATTTTGGCAATGGTTGTCTCGCGTTAATGTTATTTTTTCAAAATGCTACTTCCGGAGATATATTGGTTCCTCCATCCGCTTCGAAATAGTTTTTTTTGCTAAATCCTAATACAACGGCAGCAATATTTCTGGGAAACCTGCGCCGATAGGTATTGTACTTGTTTACAGTTTCATTAAATCGTTTTCGTTCCGTAGAAATCCTATTCTCCGTTCCTTCGAGTTGCCCTTGGAGGAGAATAAAGTTTTCGTTAGCTTTCAGTTCGGGATAGTTTTCCAGCACCATCATTAATCGCGATAGCGCTTGAGACAATTCTCCTTGTGCCTCATTGAACTGCTGCATGTTTTCGGCACTCAGATTCTCGGCATCAATTTGCATTTGCGTGGCTTGAGCTCGCGCTTTCGTCACTTGTCTGAAAGTTTCTTGTTCGTGTGCCGCGTATCCTTTAACAGTTTCTACTAAATTCAGTATTAAATCGGCTCGTCGTTGGTACTGATTTTCCACCTGCGCCCATGCCATTTTTACCGCTTCTTCACGCTTTACAAGCCGATTGTATGTTCCCCCAAAAAAAGAAACGATGAATAACAAAGCGATGAAAAGGGAAGTCCAGAAAATTGCTTTTCTACTCATGATTTATATAGTTATCAATTAATGCTTAAAATCTAATGACGAGAAAAAGAAGCAGGGGAATAAGAGAAAAGAAAAGTGTTATGAAAAATATTTATCGTTTAAACTCTCTTCCCCCCACTTCAATTATTGTCATGCGAAAATCATTATCAACGCAGCTATTAAAGCAATGATAGCCACAACGAGCATAATAATTTTTGTTTTGTCTTTCGGGTACTGACCGATAACCTGCCCCGTTCGTCCGTTTATTACAAACTGATAAACTTTGTTCTTGAAATTAAATGCGCTTATCCAAACCGGAAGCAACAAAAGTTTAAACTTCAAGTTATCGAACTGCGTACTTTTAGATTTAATCCGTTGATCATCACCACCTATATCCACCCGAATGGTGTCCTCTATCACGCTATTCATTTTCTCTTTTGCATCGTCGATTGACTCCCTGAAGTCGCGTTGATAAATTTCGGTAATAAATCCGGCTAAAAACTCTTTCTTGAAACCCACACAATTCATCATATCCCAATTGGTAAGGTTACTCATTATGCTTTGTGGTAAAGTTTTAGATGCAGGAACAACAATATCGTCGAAATCTAAATTTACAACCCCACTCGTTGAGTACCAGTCGGTAACGGTACGCTTAATTTCCTCTCCTTTACTGTTTCGCGACACTTCGGTGCGATTCTTGCCTCGTTCGCCCGTGTAAACCGTATGTGTATTGGCATCGTAAGTCCAAAATGGCAGATAAACGCCCTTGAAACTATCGGTAGATACACCACCTTTTTTCAGTGCCGAAGGCAGAAACCATTTTTTTCCCAGCCATTTTTTGAAATTTTCGCTGCCGGCTTTATCGGTAATTTTAAACGGCAGCAGGTACTCGGGTTGCCAAAAACGCTTTATCGAAGCTTCGTTCAAAATAAGAGGAGTGGCACAAAAAACACATTTGGCTGCCGATGTGTTTTCCGGTAAAGTTGTAACTGCACCGCATTGACGACATTTTATTTCAGGCACTTCCACCACTTCATCGGTTGAGTCTTGGTCGGCATTATTTTTCCAATACTCAAAATCGTTTTCTTCTATTTCTACCGGGGTTTTGTCTAACCCTCCGGTATAACCGCAGTAAATGCATTTTAAGTCTTCATCTGCCGGCGAGTATCGCATTATACCGCCACACGATTTACATTTGGTCTGTAATGCATCGGTTATGGGTTGTGTATTAATATCCATTTTGTTTAATTGTTTGATGTCTGGAGTTGGAAGACAGAAGTCCTTTCTTCTTGCTGTTAAAATATTAGGTAGCAGCTACTTTTAAAGTGACTGCTACTTAATAATGTGTGCCGTTTATCCAAATCGATTTTCTCCCTTTTCTCCCTCTTTGATGGTAAGAAAAAGGAACCACAATGTGCCGATAATGGGTACAAGATTAATGAAAATCCAACCGCCACCTTTGCCTATATCGTGCATCCGACGTACACCTATAGCCAAGCCGGGAACAATTAAAGCTAACGACACCAATGCCTGTATTACCAGAATAACCCAACGAAGGAAAGCTACTCCGCCCAATATATTGGTGAGAATGGAAAATGCTACATTTATTACGATTAGCACAAGCACGTAGTACCAAAATTCTTTCCTATCCGCTCTGCCTTTAAATTCGGCATACTTGTTGGTGAGAATGTCTTTGAAGTTTTCAATAATTTCGTTCATGATTAGTTAATTTAATTTTAAAATACTCAATTACGCTTTGGTTTGCGGATTTGTGACGGTAATCCCCCGTATTCGAATATGTAATACAAATCTTCACCTCGTACGCGAAGTACCTGAACAGCACGCTCACTATCTGCTCCCGATGATTGAAGCCAACGCTTTTCGACATCGGCATCCATACTGGTAAGGTAATCATCATCGTTGACACGGCTTTTCATTTTCAATGTGAAAGGTTCTTTGGGTGAGTAACCGTTCTCAGGTTTTGCTCCTTCAAAATAGGATCGTGCTATCCACCATTGTCCACTGCCAGAATGGAAACGCGAACGCATAAAACTCAAAAAATGGTTATTAGGCTCATCGCCGTTGCGATTTTCAGGATGGAAACATAAGCCGAAACACTTCTTTCCAAGTTCCTCATTTTGAGCATAAATATCCATAGCGGCTAAAAACATAACTATAGCTCCTTCAGGTGTAACAGCCAATGTATTATACTTAGTATCAAATTCTTCTAAAGAAGTGGGAATAGCGCCTAATTCTACTGATTTTGGAACACCGGCACTAACAGTTTTTCGAACTGCTTTGGTCGCTTCTTGTTTCACTTGATTTTTCGCCTTGCGCTTGAGCATTTCCAATGATTGTCCATCTGCGTAATTAACAAAACACAAAAGAGCTAATAATAAGGTAAGTAATTTTGTTGTTTTCATTTATTGTTCAATGTTTGAAAATTTTGTTATACAATTTATTTTGTAATCAGTAGTTTATCTTCATCACTCTTATAACGGTGGTGGCGTTGCTCCAAACAAAGTTGACAGTTCGGGTACGCTGTTAGCCGCTGCCCATGCGGGCATTCCTGTAGTCCACACCAATGTGTCGGGAGTAAGTTGTCCCTGCTGTGCCATTTGCTGTAATTGTTGCACGGGAAATGGTCCTTGCTGCACTCCGCCTACCGCTACGTGATATACGGCTTGAGGAGGCATGGGCGGCGGTGTTGCTCCCGGTTGTTGAGTAAATCCTACCGGATTGCGGGGCTGCTGTTGCTGTCCTCCCTGAAATTGTCCACCTTGCGGACTCATCATTTGCCCGGCCATTTGTCCCGCCATTGCCAATCCTATTCCGGCTCCCATAGCATCACCGGCTAAGTTTCCTCCTCCGGCAGGATTGTTAGCGGCATCTTTGAGTGAGTCTGCAAATTGCATTTGCGTATAAGCCGTCATGTTGCCGATAACGCCCATGCTGGTGCGACGGTCGAGCGCTTCTTCCACAGCTTCGGGCAGCGAAATGTTTTCAACCAGAAAGCGAGTAAGCTCAATTCCGTACTCGGCAAAATCATCTTTTAGCGCCATAGTAAGCTCTTGCGAAAATTCGTTGAGGTTGGCAGCTAAATCGAGCGCGGCAATTTTAGATTCGCCCAAATAATCGGTAAATTGAGTGATGACAAAATTGCGAAGTTGTTCGCTGACTCCTTCGGTGGTAAACTCTCCACTGGTTCCGGCCACATTTCGGATAAAGGGTATCGGGTCGGGCTGCACGCGGAAGTTGTACGAACCAAATGCGCGCATTCGGATGGGACCAAACTCCGGATCGCGCATCATAATGGGATTTGCGGTACCCCAACGTTGGTTGAGGAACTGTTTGGTATTCACAAAATACACATCTACCTTAAAAGGTGAGTTAAATCCGTATTTCCATCCTTTTATGGTGGTGAGGATGGGCATGTTGGCGGTAGTGAGTTCATAGCGCCCGGGTTGATAAACATCGGCAAATTGTCCTTCGTTAACCAGCACGGCTATTTGCGTTTCGCGCACGGTGAGTTGTGCACCGTTTTTGATTTCCGATTGAAAGCGAGGAAAACGCCATATCATGGTATCGCTTGTCTCGTCGGTCCATTCGATGATGTCAATAAACTCAGCGAATGCTTTTTGTTTAATTTTGTTGAATAAGCTCATAGGTGGAATAGTTTAAAAAAGGGTTATGATTTTTAGCTTTCAAATTCCATGTCTAGATAGTCTTCTGTAATTACGCTGATACAAAAATGTAGAAAAAAAAAGGAAGGAGTCTGCATTATTTACGCAAACATTAGCACAGAATACGCATTAACATTTATATCAATTAGCACAATTTGCGCATATACTTGAAGTATTACGCTGATAATGTAGTCATTATGTGTGCTAATAACTTTTGAGTCCGGAGGAGTATTGAAATAAAAAAAGTTATTGTTTTCAGGTAATAAAAAAGAAGAAATTCGTCATGCCGGACTGCCGATGAGTAGAGGATTTGCCTATCACGAAAGCCTTTAGATAGTATTGTTTGTCGACATTTTTTGAAATTGTGAAGGTGACATTCCGAACTCTTTTTTGAATACGCGCGCGAAATAATTTGCATCGTAAAACCCGCAGATGTCAGCAACTTCAGAAACGGAGTTAGATGTGTTTTGCAATATTTTTTTAGCTTTACCGAGTTTCACTTGCAGTATGTACGAAATGGTTGAGTTTCCGGTTATTCCATTGATTTTGCGGTTGAGTTGCGATACGCTCACAGCCATTTTCTCCGCTATATACGCTGTATTTAATTCCGGGTTCTGCATTTCGGAATAGATGATATCGGTTATGGTTTGCAGGTATTTGAAATTGACATCGTCGACGATTTTGGATGTTTGTGACAGGGACAAATTAGCTTCCCATGTGTTCTTATATTTTTCGATAAGTATTTTGCGACTTTCTAGTAGGTTTTGGATACAAACAAGCATCTCTTCCGGATGAAAAGGTTTGCGAATGAAAGCTTCAGCACCACATTTTAATCCCTTTATGCGATCTTCATCGGAACTTTTTGCTGTGAGCATTATAATGGGAATATGGTTGAGCATAACATTTTGTTTCATGTCGCAACAAAATTGACTACCGTCCTTAATAGGCATCATTAGGTCGGTAATTACCACGTCGGGGATATGTTTTTCTGCCATTTCCAACCCTTCTTGTCCGTTTCTGGCTACAATCACTCTGTATTTGTCGCTGATAAGCGACTTTATATACATGGCAACATCCTTGTTGTCCTCTATAACTAACACAACGGGATTGGTTACAATATTGTCGTCGCTTTCGGCATCGATTGTTTCCTCAAAATCTTCAGTCCAAGTATCGGTATGCTGTTTCTGTAAGAGAGAAAAAGGTTCTGTTTGCTCTTGTAAGGGAGTAACATTACGTAAGTTTTTATTTCTTGTGGGTAAATTTATGGTAAAAGTAGTTCCTTTTCCCAATTTACTTTCCACTTCTATTTGACCTTTCATTTTTTCTACCATCATTTGCGTAAAGGATAAGCCTATCCCTGAACCCGAGATACTTTTAGCATTTTCGCTTTGATAAAACAGTTCAAAAATGTGTTGTAAATCCTCTTCAGAAATGCCTTCGCCGGTATCTGTAACACGTAGGATAATGGTTTCCGGGCGAGACCCGTTTAATACAATAAAATCTATTTTGTCTCCGGCATCGCAATGTCTTATAGCATTAGATAGCAAGTTGCAGACAATTTTATCGATATAGAACGGAATAAAATCCATTTCTATTGATTCTACATCGGAGTAGAAAATCAGATTTACTTTTTTTTCATTCGCAAAGAGTTTGAATGTTTCCGCAATCATTCTCAAATAGGAAATAATATCGCCACGTTTCCAGGCAGGAGTGTCTTTTCCCGACTTCAGTTTAGCAATGTCCAACAACTGGCTAACTAAATTGAGGAGGTTGTTGCTTTGTCTATCAATAGCCGAACGATAAATGTCTTTTTCCTTATCAGAAAGGTTTTTCTTTTCTCTTAAAAGTGTGTTGAATCCCTGAATAACGGTAAGAGGTGTACGAAACTCGTGCGTAATATTGGTGAAGAAGTCGGTACGCGTTTGCTCTATTTTTTTTAATATTTTGTTACTGCGTGTGCGTTGTCGGTACGCATAATAAAGAAGTGCCGTAAAAGACAGCCCCATCAAAAAAAATGCCCAAGTGATGTATAGAGTACGTTGTTTTTTTTCGCGTTCCGCTCTGTTCCTATCCTCAATTCCTTGAACTCTGCGTTCGTTTCTTTCGCGTTCAAAATTTACCCGCAAATCGAGATATTGGTTAGATTTTTGCATGCCTTGAACGTTTTCATGCATTATCACACTCTGTTTGTAGTCTTCCAAGGCTTGGGCAAAGTTGCCATATTTTAAATTGTAATCGTGTTTAAACAGATATATTTTAGCTAAATGCTCAGGCGATTTAATTTCTTTTGCCGTCTCTTCTGCCATATCAATGTACTCTTTGAAGTTGGCTATGTTGTTGCTAAGTAAATGAATATGAGCAATAGACAGGCAAGCCTCTAACCAATGCCAACGGTCGGAAATTGTTTCCATCAGATGGTAGGCTTTTGTATATTCGACTTTGGCCTCTTCATACTTTTTTTGCCTTTTATACAAATTGCCTAAGTGAATGTAACACAAACCAATACCCATATCGGATTTGGCAATTTTGTTTTGTTCCATAGAACGTTCGTAATACATACGTGCCGAGTCGTATTGCTCACGTTGTTCCAAAATGGAACCTATATTGGCGAGATTTATGGCTTGGCCTAAAGCGCTTTCCAATTCAATTTCACTTTCCAAAGCCTCCCGGAAATATTTTTCTGCCTCTTCGAAATATCCCAGCGTGAGGCTTACGTTGCCAATTCCGTTCATGGAGACTACTCGATTTTTCATTCCCTCTCGAGTGTTTTTTCCGGAAAAGCACTCGGTGTAATTCAATGCTTGATAATGATAGTCCGAAGCCTCAGAAAGAGCCCCAATTCGTCGATAGTCTGTTCCTAAATTATTAAGAGCCTGTATAATTTCACTTGTATCTTTCAGTTTTGTTGCTAATTCTAATCCTTCTTGGTGGCTGGCAATAGCTTCGGTGAAACGAGCGTTCTCACGTTGATTTCGACCCAATTGTTTGTAGGTAAGCATGGTAGCAACATCGTTGTTTTCGCCAAGGAACTGCTGCAACATCAAACGTAACGTGTCTTCACTCTTTGTGTTGTATAGTTTACTCGAAAGTTCATTCCGATATACTCTCTCTTCTTCCAAGTCTTGTTCGTGCAAGCCGCAAAATGACATAATACAAGAAATGAGAACCAAAACTGTAGTCCTCTGACCGATTTTGAACCACTGATTGTACTTTAATTTCATTTTTTTGTGTTACTTATCCGAGAGCATTTCAATCAGCAAAATCTGCTAATATGTCTTTTTAATCACGGATCAAGTTGCCCATAATTACGGATTCAATATGATAAATAAATGCTGGGAATGACGTCGAAAAAGTGTCATCCTTACTATAGAATACGGATTCTTTTTTTATTTCACAAAAATAAAGAAAAATTCTCAAATAAGCCTACTTGTGTTAAAAAAAACTCACAAAATTAGAAAAATAGATGAAAAACATCGGGAAAATGGTTTCCGGGTTAGTTTTCCCGACAGGCGTGAATTATGAATGCTTAAAATATGAATCTGGTAGTCATAACGAGATGCGTTAAATACTCTTTGAATTTGTTTAAATGAACATCCGCATTTTTACCTAATGGCTTGGAGAGCCATATTTTCATAATCGTAAGTCAGAGCAAAGCGGCGACTTGCGGTAAGAGTACACACTTCACTCTCCGCCTGTAAGGCGGTATTCGTAAAATTGCTTATATGCCGCCACTCCGAGCGGAGCCTTAGGAGAGATATTCCTTACCGCAGGCGAATAAATCGCCTACGGTTATGAATATGCCGCCCATTCCCCGCACAGCGGGATTTGCGACGGGCAATTAGGTAACGAAATGGATATTCATTTAATATAGTCTTACGAGAATTTCATCACCCAATGGAAAAACAAGTAAACAGTCTATTAGGAATTTATAGCAATAATAAACATTTGTGGATGAATATCTTGAACCCAACTTAATTGCTCTATCATATTTTTCTGAATTAAAGGATACTCCAATTACTTTCAAATACTCGAAAGAGGCGAAAACAATGGTAGCAAGGCCAATACCCATTACCGCATTTGGGAAAATCCGCTACCAAATATTGATTAACAATCAATCCGATTTTAAAGGTATTATACTTAGTGATGTACCATTCAATGCGCAAATTGGGGTTATTGCGCATGAGTTATCCCATATTATCCGTTTTCTTAGAATTGACAATACGGCGGATGTGAGATGGATACCGTACAAGGTGGATTTTTGGCTAACAATTACCAAAATGCCTTCATTCGTTATTTTCTTAAAAAGAAAAAACACCGTAAAACCATCGTTCTACAGTGTTTTAAGCCATTTGAAAGCATTGTTTGATTGCTAACCTGAAACCGCTTGGGGTTTCACTTGGAGCGGAAAACGAGACTCGAACTCGCGACCCCAACCTTGGCAAGGTTGTGCTCTACCAACTGAGCTATTTCCGCAAAACGATTGAAAAATGATAAATGAAGAATAAACTTCAATTTTCAGGTTGCAAATATAGCCTTTTTTCCTGAACTCACGAAATTTATCTTTTAAAATTTGATCAAATCGACAATTTTTGTCAAATATTTCTCATCCGTTTCGTCGAAATGGTTCAAAAATTCGCTGTCCACATCAAGAATAGCAGCAACTTCGTTGTTGTTGAAAACAGGAATTACAATTTCCGATTTCGACAGCGAACTGCAAGCGATATGTCCGGGAAACTTATCCACATCAGGTACGATTATCGATTTTTTTTCTTTCCAAGCAGTACCGCAAACACCCTTCCCATACCGGATACGCGTGCACGCAATCGGACCCTGAAAAGGACCAAGTACCAATTGGTCATCCTTAACAATATAAAAGCCTACCCAAAAGAACCCGAAAACTTCCTTCAACGCAGCTGATATGTTGGCCATATTGGCAATCGTATCTGTTTCGGATTCTAGCAACGATTTCAACTGCGGAATAAGCGTTTCATATTTTTCTGTTTTTGAAACTCCGTCGGGAATAATTATTTCTTCTACCATAACTGTTTTTGAGTTTGTTGAATAATTTAGAGCAACGTTTAAAATAGATAGACCTTCGGTGATAAGCACTCCGTGCGATAGCGCTACGCTGATAAACGGATAGATTGCCAATATATTCAGTAACAATACGTTCTAATGCTCATTGAATTAAAAAATCGCATTACCGAAATCGATAATGCGATTTTAAATTGTTTGCTGTTATTCAATTATTTTGATTGCTCCTGAGCATCTTTAATCATCTTAGCATTCGGAAGAATAAAAACTTCCACGCGACGATTTTGAGCTCTTCCGGAAACGGTGCTGTTGTCGGCAACCGGTTGAGTAGAACCAAAGCCCTGTGCAACCATGCGAGAACCACCTATTCCTTTTGAAATCAGATAATTGTAAACGGATTCCGCACGACGCTCCGAAAGTGGATTGTTGATAGCATCGCTTCCAGTGCTGTCGGTGTGACCGTAGATTTTAACATCTGTGTCGGGGTTGTTCAATAAAGAAGTAGCAAATTTGTCCAAAGAAGCGCGTGAAGCAGTGTTCAACGTGCTTGAGTTGGTAGCAAATAAAATACCCGATTCGAAAGTAACTTTGATAGCCTCTCCTTCGTTGATTTTTTCAACTTGGGCACCTTCAATTTGCTCGAGTTCAGCAGCTTGCTTATCCATTTTGTTTCCAATGATGGCACCTGCAGCTCCGCCAAGAACCGCACCGATTCCGGCTCCCCAAGCAGCGCCTTTACCACCGCCTGCAATAGCGCCGATACCTGCACCTACAGCAGCTCCCGCGCCGGCTCCAACTCCTGTTCCTTTAGCTGTGTTGCTCGCACCACAACTTGATAATACCAATGCACCACCCAAAATAATGATGCCAAATAATTTAGAAATCTGTTTCATAGTTAATGTTTTAAAAATATAAATAAACAATTTGTTAAATAGTTATTCGAAAAGATTCAATGTTTCGCAATACGCTAATTCGCCTGCAACGATAGCCTCAACCTGCTCATCCGAGAAATCGCGAATCTTATCTTTACGGGCGTTTTTAATAACATAGTCCAAAAGCTCATCTTCGTCAATTTCGATATCTTTATCGTCATCTTCATCCAAAAAGCCTTTTTCTTCGTAAAACTCATAAACCAAATCAACAATGTAATTGATTTCGTCATCCGAAAATTTGTTTTGCATTTCTTCGGGTAGACTTTTCTGTATAAATTTTACAGATTCGTCTTCGTCATACTCCATAATAGTTTTGTCTTCACTCATATCAGCAATGTTTGTTTTTTACTTTTCGATTGAATTATCAAAAATATTCCTAAATTTTCAACTCTAAATTTTAAACAACTATCAAAAAAATAAGTTCAAAAAGTACAAGTTATTTTAGTAAAACTTGGTTTTTAAACAGATTTTTTTCAAAAGTAATGAAGAAAAATGTATTTTTGCCGGATATTCATTATAAACGCTATATTAATTATGAATTTGAGACTTATAGGTCAAAAAGTAGGCTGAAAACTCTGTAACTTCCTATTCTCACTAC
>CAZKZB010000012.1:0-71225 GCA_964557135.1 uncultured Petrimonas sp.
CAATCCGTAAGATGCTAATAATTCTCTTGCCTGATATTCATGAATTTTCATGGGCCTGTTTAAATATTATTTAATAAATGATTGATTATTGCTGTAAATGTATGATTTTTTTTGATAATACGTGGCGACTTTAGTCATGTTGTTTAACATGAGAGAGAGGCAAAATGTTTGCTCTTACTGGGAAAAATAATCCCCGTGCCCCGAAAAGAGCATGAGAATTAAAAATAATCAACGGTTTGTTGGCCGTTTAATTCATTATAAAGTAGAGCTTTTGTATTGAGCAGGTGATAAAAATTTACGTCTATTATAGGCGGAGGAGGTTTGTGTTTTCCAAGTATCACAATTGCTTAAGATACAGTTTCTATCCATTGATTTGCGACAGCAGGTAATAATCAAGAATCACCAATGCAGCCATAGCTTCCACGATAGGAACGGCACGGGGAAGTACACAAGCGTCGTGCCGCCCGCGGGCTTTTATGGTAGTATCTTTTCCGTCGATATCAACGGTTTCTTGCTCCATTAAAATAGTGGAAACGGGCTTAAAAGCCACGCGGAAGTAAATATCCTGGCCGTTAGAAATTCCTGCCTGAATACCACCTGAATTGTTGCTTCGAGTGCTGATTTTTCCATTATCGTCGAAAAAGGAATCGTTCAGCTCAGAACCTCGTTTACTAACATCGAAACCGTGTCCGTATTCAAACCCTTTTACGGCGTTTATGCTGAGCATGGCGGCTCCCAATGCCGCGTGTAATTTCCCGAAAACCGGTTCGCCAAGACCTGTCGGCGTTCCCTGAATCACACAAGTAATCACGCCGCCGATAGTATCACCTTTGTACTGTACTTCTTTGATAAGTTTGATCATTTGCTCCGATTTCTCGGCATCGGGGCAGCGAACGGGTGTGTCTTCTATTTTTGATAAATCGAAGTTCTTGTAATCGTTTTCCAGTTTTATTTCTCCCACTTGCGATGTGTAAGCCGCAACGGAAATGCCGACTTGCTTCAAATAGAGTTTGGCTACGGCGCCGGCTACCACACGGGCAATGGTTTCGCGAGCCGATGAACGGCCTCCGCCCCGATGGTCGCGTATGCCGTATTTCTGCGCATAAGTGTAATCGGCGTGAGAGGGACGATAAACATCTTTCAGGTTATTGTAATCGGACGATTGCTGATTTTCATTTTTAACCATAAACCCGATGGGCGCTCCGGTAGTTTTTCCTTCGAAAATTCCGGAAAGAAAAACCACTTTGTCCGATTCTACGCGGGGTGTGGTGATACGCGATTGTCCCGGGCGGCGCCTGTCGAGTTCGTTTTGGATAAATTCCATATCCAACTCAATTCCCGGCGGACATCCGTCAATAACTCCCCCAACAGCTTCGCCGTGAGATTCACCAAATGAGGTAAGCCTGAAAATGTTTCCGAAAGTGTTCATGTGGAAAATTAAAAATCAACAGTAGAGACGCAGCACGCTACGCCTCTACGATAAAACATTTAACGTCTGTTTTAGCAGCCGCAACTGCAACCGCCGCAATCTCCGCTGCTGCAACCGCCGTCATTGGAAAAGAGGGCTGCAATCTCTTCGGGAGAAGCGTCGCGAACGCCTTGTACGGTGCCTTCGAAATGCATGGTTTCGCCTGCCAACGGATGGTTAAAATCCATGGTTACCACTTCATCGGTTATGGAGACAACAGAGCCTGTCAACCGATTTCCTTCGGAGTCCATCATGGGAAGTGCATTCCCTTCGAAAAGCATTTCGGTGTCAATTTTTCCGTTAACTTCGAAAACGTTTTTCGGAAGTTCAATGATTCTTGATTCGTCAAAGTCGCCGTATGCTTCTTCGGGTTTCAGGGTGAATTTAAATGTATCGCCCTCCGAAAGTCCGTAAATATTGTCTTCGAACGCTTTCAGCATGGAGTTTGTGCCGAAAATAAATTCGAGCGGCTTTTCGGCGGTTGCCTGTTCCATAAGTTCGCGTTCGTCTCCTTCGCCTACGTTGAGGTCGTATGTTAAAGTAACAAATTTGCTGTCTGAAATTTTCATTGATTTTGTTTTTATATGATTAAGTTTTATGTAAAATTCAACAATATGTTGAGAAAATAGTTCTATGGATTTATGGCTTTTTTGAGATTCTCGAGCGCTTTTTCGATGTTTGAGCGTGGTGTTCCCACGTTCAGCCGCATAAATCCTTCGCCTTCTTTGCCGAAAATACTGCCGTCGTTAAGCGCAAGCTTTGCTTTGTTGACGAAAAGATTGACGAGTTCGCGCTGCGATAAGCCGAGTTTGCGGCAATCGAGCCAAATCAGGAAGGAGGCTTCGGGTTGAATCACTTTTATTTGAGGAATATTCTTTTTCAGGAAGTCATCTACGAAATCGATATTTTTTTGGACATAAGCCAAAAGTTGATCAAGCCACTCTCCACCTTGCTTGTATGCCGCCTCGGTAGCCGTGAACGCGAAAAGAGTCCCCTGGTCGAGTTCGCGAGGCGAAAGAAAATCGAGGTATCTATTCCTCAACTCTTGGTTGTGAATAACGGTAAACGAACTAACAACTCCGGCTATATTGAACGTTTTACTCGGTGCCATAAGCGTGATGCTGTTTTCGCGGGCTTTTTCCGATACTGTGGCAAACGGATGGTGCTTGAAGCCGGGAAGAGCTAAGTCGGCGTGAATCTCATCGGAAACCACCAAGATGTTGTTATCGTAACAGATTTCGGCCAGCTCTTTCAACTCGTCTTTGTTCCAAACTCTCCCACCGGGATTGTGGGGACTGCAGAAAATAAGCATTTTACACTCGTTTTCTGCAATAATTTGTCTTAATCCATCGAAGTCGATTTTATGTTTTCCGTCTTCCAACTTTAGCGGATTATTGACAGTCTTACGGTTAAGTGCCTCAGAAACAATTCGGAACGGATGATAAACGGGAGGCTGAATAATGATTTTGTCGTTTTCTTTGGTGAAGACATCGATGGCGAAGGCAAAACCTTTCACAACACCCGGAACGAAATTAATTTCGTCTTTCTCAACCGGATAATCGTGTCTGTCTTTCAGCCAGTTGATAATAGAATCGTAATATCCGTCGTTGGGAACGGTATATCCAAAAATTCCGTGTTTGACCCTTTCCATCAGCGCTTCGGTAATTTCCGGAGGCGATAGGAAATCCATATCGGCTACCCAAAGAGGCATAAGGTCATCACGTCCGAAAACCGTTTTTAATTTCTCTATTTTCACGCAATGTGAAGTTGAGCGGTCTATTATGTCATCGAAATTGTATCTCATATCTTTAAATTTGCGTTGGGTTTAGTGCAAAGGGCGTTATATCTTCCAACATCCGTCATCCGTCACCCATCACCCAACTCTTCTTAATAGTAACTGCTTTTGAGTTTCTTGCTGTCTTTTGCGTTAAATCCGCCAAAATTGAGCGACTCAACCGCTAAACCTACCATAAACTGATGCGAGACTATTTTTGTGATGATATCATTCACGTCGGTTCGGTAAAAATCGCCGAGATATCCGGTGCGGATTGTAATTTTGTTAATGGGAATGTCAACCGTAAAATAGTTTCGCAGCGCCAGTTGATTTTGGAGCGAAGCAAACCTCACAGTACCTTTTCCGTTTCCGAGGGAGAAAATTTCATAATACGATTGTCCGTATTCGGGAGAAAAAAACATGCCTAAAAACGGGGTGCTTACCTGCCAGCGGAATGTAAACCGACGCCAATTGTAAATGGCCATTGCCGATAAATCGAGGTTCACGGAAGTTTTCAGCGAGCCGGGGTTATTGGAATTTCGCACATTATAAATTCCTCCCAATGAAGCATCCAATCCGCCGCCTCCGAAAAAGCGAAACTTTTCGCTTTCGTAAAAAGGATAAAATCCGTTCACGTTGTAGGAGACTTCACCAAAATACTCCGATGCCGAAGCAGACGGATTCTTGGTAAAGGCCACTTGCAGTTGAAATTGCTGTTGCAAGAGAAGTTTTTCGTTGAAGTGCTTGGTAGGGCTGATGCGGTCGTGCAACAGTGACATTGTAAGCCCGTTATACTCTAACGGAGAGAGGTAGGTGTCGGTCAGAAATGCTTTACCCACGCCCAAAAGAGTAGCCTGATTGGTCGATTTAAACGTGTTTTCCTGAGCAGAAAGTGAAATCGAACAAACAAGTAAAAATAAAAGGACTCTTATCTTAGTTTCGGGGGTAAAATATCTCATTCCAAATATTGTCTATGGTATTCTCAATCGAATGACGATTTGATTGACCATTCCGGTTACAAAAGTAAGAAAATATTTAGATAAAAGTGATACCGGCTGTTTAAAAGTCCCTTTATTTCTGTTTTGACGATATTAGAATACTCACGGGATGGCTTTGATAGCTGTCCCGTGAATGTTTTTACTCTCCTGATGAGCAACTCTGTCAGTAAAGCGTTTTAGTTAACTATTCCGCATACTCAAAGGCATAGCTGCCCGAGCCGATTTCGAAAGTTGTTTTTCCGTTTTCGGTTTTAAGAGCAGTTATGTTTTTGTTTGCTGAAGCGAGTTTACCGCCTTCCGTTACATCTGAGGTAGTTTGTAAAACAACAGTTGCTTTAGCATTGGGCGGAACTACGATGTTCACAACGACTTTGCCGTTTTTTCGCTCCCAACCCGATTGCACCGTGCCGTACGGACTTTCGAACGTAGCTTTTGAAAACTCCAGTTTCTGCGTGGGATGCGGCTTTAGCAGCAGATGCTTGTATCCGGGAGCTTGGGTGTCTAATCCGGCGGAAACGCGGTACATCCAGTCGCCGATAGCGCCGTAGGCGTAGTGGTTGAACGAATTCATGCCCTTGTCCTGAAACGTGCCGTCGGGACGTTGTCCGTCCCAGCGTTCCCAGATGGTGGTGGCGCCTTGCGTTACCGGATAGAGCCACGATGGAAATGTTTTTTGAAGCAACAAGTCATACGCCACATCAACGTGTCCGTTATCGGAAAGGACGTGGCACAGATAGGGGGTGCCCAAAAAACCGGTAGAAAGATGGGTGTTGCGGCTGCGGATATCGTTGACGAGGAACTGTGCCGATTTTTCGCGCAAATTGTCGGGCAGCAGGTCGAACATCAAGGCCAATACATACGATGTTTGCGAATTTGTTCCCACTCTTCCGGCAGGAGTTACGTATTCGTGAATAAATACTTTTTTAATTTTGTTGAAAAGTTCATCGTAAAAGCGTGCATCTTCCATTTTTCCCAATACACGCGCGGCGTTGGCTAAGATGTTGGTTGAATAGGCGTAAAATGCCGTCGCGATGAAATCGTGCTCGGTATGTCCGTCGGGTGTAGTGTGGTCGTTCACGAAAGGATGGTAAAAGAGCCAGTCGCCGAAAACGCTTCCGTCTTTCCAAATCATTGCCTCACCCGATTTGTTGCGGATGTATTCCACCCACGCTTTCATGCTGGGATACTGTGTTTCGAGAAGTTCTCTGTCGCCATATACCAAATACATTTCCCAAGGAATAATGGTTGCCGCGTCTCCCCATCCGGCGGATGTGCCTGCGGTTTCAGAACCTTGCGGATTGAGCACGTCGGGGATAACGAACGGAATTTCACCGGCTTTTCGCTGGTCGAGCGCCACGTCTTTCATCCATTTTGTGAAGAAAGCAGCTACATCGTAATTAAAAGCAGCCGTGCGCGCGAAAGCTTGGGCATCGCCCGTCCAACCGAGTCTCTCGTCGCGTTGAGGACAGTCGGTAGGTACATCGAGGAAATTTCCTTTGTGTCCCCAGATAATGTTGTGTTGCAGCTGATTAAGCAATGAATCGGAAGATTCGTATCGGCTGGTGGCTTGCATATCGGAATGAATAACTACGCCCGTGATGTTGTCTTCGGTGAGCATCCCGGGAAAACCGATGATTTCGATAAAGCGGAAGCCCATGAACGTGAAGCGGGGTTCGTAAACTTCTTCACCGGTTCCGGCGAGCGTGTACTTGAGTTCGCACTCGGCTGAGCGGAGGTTTTCGGTGTAAAACTCGCCGTCTTTATCTAATATTTCGGCGTGACGAATGGTTATTTCGGTTCCTTTCGGACCGTTAACTTTCAGGCGAATCCAACCGACCATGTTCTGTCCCATATCCACCAACAGTCGTCCGCCGGGCGATTTGAAAATTTTTACCGGTTTTATTTCTTCAATTTTTCTGATCTCGGCACCTTCCGATGCTACTAATTTGAAATCGTAATTGGCTACACTGACTTTTTTCCACGTGTTATCGTTATATCCGGCTTTGTTCCATCCGGTAAGGTTTTTTGTGGCGTCGTAGTTTTCGCCGTAGTAAATACCGTTTTTAACGATGGGGCCGTCGTTGGTAGCTTTCCAACTGTCATCGGTAACGACGAGTGACGAAGTTCCGTCGGAATAGTCGATGCGCATTTGTGCAAATAATCCGAGGTTTTTCCCGTAAATACCCCAATTATCGCTCCAAGCCAATGAGCCGCGATACCACCCATCGCCCAGGATTGCTCCGATGGCATTTCGTCCGCTTTTCAATTGATGCGTGACGTCATACACTTGGTATTGAAGGCGATGCCCATAAGTAGTCCATCCCGGAGTGAATACCTGGTCACCCACTTTTTCTCCATTCAAATACAACTCGTAAAGGCCGTGAGCCGTAGCATAAACGGTTGCTTTGACGATTTTTTTCGATACATCGAACTCTTTCCGAAAATAAGGGGCGGGAATGTATCGACTTGTATCTTCATTAAATTCAATCCATTGCGCTTTCCACTCCGATGCAGAGAGTAATCCGGTTTCCCAATAGGCCGTTTCGCTCCATTTGGATTCGCGCCCTTTGTTGTCCCACACTTTCACTTGCCAATAGTAACGTTGTCCCGATTTCAGGGTGTTTCCGTCATATTTCTGTAAAACAGATTCGTCGGAAGTTACTTTGCCTGAGTTCCAGACTTGGTTTGAAGACGAAAAAGAGGCGTTCGTCGCTACCCGAATCTGATAGGCGGTTTGCATCACGTTGTTTCCGGTAGCGGCAATTTTCCACGAAAATCGGGGATGAGCCGCATCGATACCTAACGGATTGGTTTTTTGTTCCGTTGTCAAATTGTTCACGGAGAGTTGCTGTGCGCTTAATCCGGTGAATATCAGCAAAAAGATGAATAGGGTTTTGAATGTTTTCATTTTGATTTATAGTTTATTGTTACTTAGAGACTTTGAGGCTTAGTGGCTGTTATTTTTTTGCCACGAAGACACTAAAGTGCACAAAGTTTGATTCAGTTTTCGAATTTATAATTTCCGGATGGAATTTCGAACAAGACGTAGCCTCCTTTTTTGCCTATCTGTTTGGCAAATCCGGAGTTCTCGTTGATTTTCCTGCCTGATTCATCGGGAAAATGTACGACAGCTTCACAATTGGGCGGAACGGTTACATGTAACACGGTTTTTCCGTTTTCGCGTGTCCAGTGCGACCGTATCATTCCGGCAGGAGAATTGAAATCGGCTTTTGCCCACGAAATTTCGGGAAGAATGGGGACACGAATATCGAACTTACGAAATCCGGGCGCATCGTCTCTCCTTCTTATTCCAGATACGCCGTCGATATACCACGCCCCGGGATAAAGATACGAACTGTGCAGCAGCGAATGTCCGGGAAGGTCTTTTTCCCACATCTCCCAAATGGTGGTGGCGCCGCTTTCGTGCATCAATCCCCAACTGGGGTAAGTGGTTTGCGAAGTCATGGAGTAGATGAGGTCGTCGCGGCCTTCTTCGCGCAATACTTTAAAAAGCATGGCGCCGCCGGTGATTCCCACATCGATGTGTCCTTTTTGATTGACAAGAATTTCTTTTTCCAGCCTTTTCATCACAAGCGGACGTAGTGCCGGAGGCATAATATCGCCGTAGAGTGCAGCAGCAAGGCTTCGCATGGATTTATCGGAGTAATTGTTGTCATCGGGGTGGTAGTATTTGTCGTGTATGGCTTTACCCGATATTTCCGCTTGGTGTTCCCATTTCTCGGCATCGGTTGTTTTACCGATTACGCGAGCGATTTGCGCCCCCGTTTTCAGGTTATATACCCAATAGCAATTGTTGAAAAACAAGTTTTCGTCGGAGTAGTTGTTCATGCCTTGCGCAGTCGCGCCCGGCCAGAGCCAATCGCCTAAAAAATCCCACCGACCCCCGTATCGTTTGAGTAGGTTGTTTTCGACGTGTGTATCTAAGAAAGCCAGCCAACCTTTTATCATTTCGAAATTTTCTTCCAAAACACGCGTATCTCCTTGATATTGATACATAAACCAAGGCAGCGTAACCACAATTCCACCCCAGGCGGGACCGCCGCCACCGTGGTAGGTGGGCGCCGTTTGAGGTAAAATTCCACCGCCGAGTTTGCGTCCGCTGCCTTCCTGTTTGCGCGCCCAGTTAGGGTCGTTCATGTTTCCCACCATGGGTTCGGTCCCCTGCACATCGCGCCAATCTTCGAGCCATTTGTTGTAAAACGCACCCAATTGATAGTTAAGCATTCCGGTTTCGGAAGTGGCGTGTGCATCGCCGCCGTAACCAAATCGTTCCCGTTGCGGACAATCCACAACGTAACCGCCGAGCGACAGGTTCTCAAACGTCCAATTCACGGTATTGTAAACCCAGTTTTGCAACGGATCGGAACATTCAAACGAAGTGGCATCGGCAAAGTTGGTTCGAACCATCCATCCTTTGATGTCTTCTTTTTCCGGAGCAGCTTTCAACCCTTTTATCGTAATCCAACGGCCGGAACTGTAATTGAATCGGTTTTTGAACGTTCCTTCGCCCGATTTTCCGATAACGTACGCGCTGTTCAGGCTAAATGTTACGTCATCGTGTTCTCTTTCTGAAAATAGGAATCGGACGGTATCTCCCGGATTTCCGTTGACTTTAATTTGTGTCCATCCGGCAAAATTTACACCCATATCCACCCGATATGAGCCGTCGGA
Source organism: uncultured Petrimonas sp. (assembly GCA_964557135.1). Classification (GTDB taxonomy): domain Bacteria; phylum Bacteroidota; class Bacteroidia; order Bacteroidales; family Dysgonomonadaceae; genus Petrimonas. The sequence continues at coordinate 8,933 of CAZKZB010000012.1, forward strand.
ACGATTTTCGACGGATATTGGACGGATTTCTTCGAAAAGCGCGTTGGTTTCTACTCGTTGCGCCGATAGTTTGAGCGCGGGGGTGTAAACGGTGGCGTTTTTCCAGTTTTGAACGTTAAAATCGACTGAATTCCAGTTTGAGACTTCTTTATTGGCATCGTAAATTTCACCGCCGTAACCGCCCGGAAGTCCAAATCCCCAGTTGCCGATAAGTTTGTTGGGACTGGGATTGGTTTTCCACGATTCATCGGTAACGATTCTCGTGAGTTTTTGATTGTTTTTTCCGTAAATATCGGTTTGAGCGATAACCAAGGGCGTTCGGGGTTTATCTGGAGTTGCATAGGGCGCGTAAATTGACCACGATGTTCCCAACCACAACGCGATAACGTTTTTGCCCGATTTTAACACCGGAGCGATATCGTAAGCGATGTACCGGGCACGCTGAGTATGGTCGGTTACGGCAGGAGCCTGCACGTGGTCGCCCATTTTCTGACCGTTTACATATACTTCGTGATAACCCACCGAAGCCACAAAGATGGTAGCTTTCACGGGTTTATCTTTTAATTCGAATAATTTTCTAAACCAAGGGTCGGGCATCTTATTTCCTTCCGGTGTAAACGCATACACATCGGAAGCGCCAATCCATTTTGCTGTCCATTCCGAATCATCGAATAATCCGGTGGTAAACGTGGCTGTCTCGCTGAATTTGGACTCGTTGCCTTTCTCGTCTTTTATGGCGACTTTCCAAAAGTAATCTTTGTCCGATTCTAATTTTCTACCTTTATATTCAATGAGTTGAGTGTTGTCCGATAATGTCCAGCCAGTGTCCCAAATATCAGCCTTGTTAGTATCGATATTTTGTTTCGATGAACTTATCAAAATACGGTAAGCGGTTTGTTTTTGCGCAAATGCATTCATGTCTGCGGTTGCCGGTTTCCAACTGAGTCGGGGGTGTGGGATGTCTAATCCGGTGGGATTGGTGAGGTATTCGGTGGTTAAATCAATGGGAATGAGTTCACTTTTCTTTTGAGGAAAAATAGATAAATTTATTGATAATAAGAGGATTAATGTTAGTATCGTTTTAGTTTTCATGCGGATGATTTTTTAACACGAACTAATATCCGACTAATTCGAGATGAGGTTTCTTTTGAATAAATTTCAAAAATAACGTTTTTACAAAAATAGGAAATGAAGTTGAATTGGGCAATTGAAAAAATGACTTTCTAACTGTGTTTTATGACATTACAAAAGCATGTCTCGCATAGAACTGAAAAAGGTGGTACTTAACCAATATTTATCAAATTAAAGGTGTTTCCACTTGATTTCGACTCCTTGATTTTCTATCTCTCTTTGAAAATCAGTCAATAGATTTTTATTTTCGCGAATTGTTTTGGGAAGAGTCTTCTTTTTTAAGGCAAAAGCAATCAGCATTCCAACTGCTTCGCCGATACTCCACTCTACAGGATGCAAACGATAACAACCATTTGTTATATGCGTTGTTCCGATATTTTTATTTGCCGGCAACAAGTTGTTCATTCGTTGAGGTAACAGCGCGCCTAACGGAATTTGAAATGGCAAAGAGGCAAAATCGATATAGTTGTTTCCACCTGTGCTTGGGTGAAGGTCGATATGGTAATAACCGATACTGACACTGTCAAAAAAGTCGGCTGCTTTTAGGCCTTCTTTTTCGCCTGCAACTAACTTTCTGTTTTCTGCCCCAACATGTTCTTCCAGTACCGTAAACTCTGCCTTTATTCTTCGCGATTCGCGGATGTAGGGATATTTCGCCATTCCGTCTTCCGTACCCATAATATCACCGCGCAATCTTAAACCGGGCCAGCCTTGTTTGCCGTCTGATCTTGGTACGCTTGTTTGCAACCAGTATAGCAGAGATAGGTTGAGTTGTTTGGCGGATTCAATATTTTTTTTGAATTCTTTGTCCGAGACATCCACTAAGTTGCCCGGTAAGAAATCGTTTTGAGGCCAATTAACGATAGTTATATCGCCGCGGTAAGTTCCTTTCACGAAATTATTCTTATTGATTATTTTTCTGTAATTCCATAGGTTTAAGGTGTTTCCGGTACTTATTCCTTCCGGGTTGAATCCTAATTCTTTAGGTTTTAGTGTGGCGGGTTGTGAATAAGTTAAACTGAGTAACCTACCCGGCCAAGCGGGAGTTAAATCGGGAATGTAGTTTTTCCAAAAATCATACTCTTTTGGCTTGTCAATCACATTGTTCGCACCGGGTTGATAATCCATTGCAAAACAAAGCGTAAACGCTTGATGATTTTCAGGCTCGGCTTTCATGGCGGCGTGCAACTCTTTGGTCTCTTCGCGAGATTCTGCGCCTATAACATATTCTGTTCCGGTTAGAGGCAATAAATCTCCACATTCTGTCGCATCGACAAAATAGGGTGCCGAAAGGACAATTGAATCTCCGGTTTTAAGACTTATAACTTCGAGATGTTTAACCGAATCGCCTGTCACATCGGCGCTTTTAATTTTAAATTCGGTCAAAAGAGTAAGTTTTCCACTGCTCAAATAGGGAGAGAGCATCTCTGTCAACACCGATACGGCGACTTTAGGCTCGTGGCATAAGCGTGAAACGGCTCCGTCTCCGGGGTTGAAGTTCTCTCTTGCAAGGGCATCGGCCGTTAATGGGTAATTTCTTTTGTAGTAGGTGCGAACACGCTTTCGATATTCCCGATAAGAAGCGGGTGCGCCGTGTGTTTCAATCCATTGATGCTCATCGGGAGGAACGCCTTGTTGTGAAAGCTGTCCGCCAATCCAATCTGTTTCCTCAGTTATTATAACTCGAAGATTGTTTCGGCATGCGGCGAGCGCCGCTGCACAACCGCCAAGCCCACCTCCGATTATCACCAAATCGGCTGCTAATTCTTTTATCCCGGATTTCTTTTCTACTTTTGATTTTTGATTGATAGTCGTCGCACTTTTGCAGCTATCAAGCATTATCGCACTACCCAACAATGTGCCGAACTTTATAAAGTTTCTCCTATCCATATGAGTATCACATTTTATTTGACAAAAGTTTAGTTGCGGTGATAAAAAGTGAAAAAGTGTATTTTAATCGATTAGTAATCTCTTTACCCTGATTCACAAGACTAACTTTACCCATCGATGTGTTTTAACTACTTCTCTCTTTTGATCAATAACGTATCACCTGTGTCTTCCAATTCGTAAATGAGCGCCCTTTCACTTCCGTTTGGAGAATTGGGCTGATGTAAAACAAGACACAATTTCCCGTCGAAAGTAGAAAAAATCATGCCATGGCCTCCGTTTTCATTCAGCAACGGTTCGGAGTGCTGTTCCCAAGGACCGATAACTTTGCCTGTGGTGGACGCTGCGATACCGATTGCATATCCCTTCGATGAGAAACTTGACCAAATCATTAACAATTTGTTGTCTTTGGTTTTATAAAGGAAACACCCGTCGGTAACATAATTTTTGGCATTTTCGGGCGCCCAGGGTGCATCGGAAGCACAGAATAAGCGTATAGGCCTTCCGGCCGGTTCCGATAAATCAGGTTTTAACTCCACCAAATTCATGGTTCCGTCAATTATCTCTACCCATTCGTGACAGTATATCATGTAGGGTTTGCCGTTTTCTTCCCACAATGTGCCATCCAATGCCATATTGTCGATAGGTGTGTGGGGAGTGAAGTCAAATGGCAGGAAGGGGCCTTCGGGGTTGTCTGAATAGAATATCTGTGTTCCTCTAAAAGTATATGCAGGCCAATCGTCTTTTGCTTTTTTCCATGTTAATTGAGAATTTAGCGTTGCAAAAAGGTAATATTTACCGCGATAAAAATGCACTTCGGGCGCCCAGACCTGTCCGGTAATCCAGTTGTTTTCTGGAACAGTGAATACTCTTTTCGGGCCTTGCCACTTTTTCAAATCTGTACTTGTGAAAACCTCAACCCCTCCTAAAACCATTCCTCTTTCATTTGTTGTTGAGGAAGAACGATACATATAATATTTCCCGTCTGCGGTATTAGCTAAAATGTATGGGTCTCGGATATGAATGTCGTTTATGCAGAGGACCTTGTCTTGATCTTGAGCGTTTATCTGTATCCCGCTGCTGACTAACAGGAAGATTACTAAATTTAAAATAATCTTTTTCATAAATTTGATGTTTTATTAATAATTCAAATTGTATGAACACCGATTGATGGAGATAATCCGCAGGGAATCAATACTTATCGAGTTGTGACTTTAAGTAGCCCTTTTCCATCCAAATGGTTTCAATAGGTTTAAACCTGTTTCTGAAGTCAGAAAAATTCTTGTTTTTCAATTTTGTCCACCCGCATTCCGAAAAAGCAGCTATTCTGGGAAAGGTCTGATAATAGAGCCTTTCGGTGTTTGGAGTATATTCACCCCACATTTGGCAGCCCAATCCCAAGATTTTCGATTGTTTTTCTACAGATAACCCTTGAGGTACGGGATTAAAGGAATAAGCCTTTTCAAATGGGGTGGTTTCATACGGATAATCTAAATACGTGAAGTGACGGTCTGAGTTTACCACATCGTAGCCATTGTTTATGGCTTTATTTACTAAACTAATATCTCCATCCCAAAACTGAACAATTGTTCCATCGGCCAATTTTTCCGATTGACTTGCCTGAATGTGCTCCACACCGCGAATGTTGTCGCCGGTGATTTCGTTCCAACCAATCATTCTGACATTTTTTGATGCAAGATATGTGGAAAAACGGTTAATAGACCAAACTTGTAAATCGGAAAATGTGGGGATGTTGTTCTGTTTCATGAAATCTACTATTTGAGAATTCCCCTGCCAGTGCGTGTAATTAGCTTCATCGCCGCCAATATGCACAATTTTTGAGGGAAAGAGTGCAATAACTTCATCAAGAATGTCGTGCAGAAATTCTTCCACTTTCGGGTCGGTAACGTTGTACAAGTCTCCCCACATTCCGTATCCTTTTTCGCGACTGCCGGCTCCCAGCCAAGGATAAGAGTAGATGGATGCCGACGCGTGCCCCGGCACTTCTATTTCGGGGATAATCTTGATACCCCGATTGTAAGCGTAACTTACAATCTCCCGGATTTCTTCTTGCGTATAAAACATTTTTCGGTTGGGATATAATTTGTCCCATTCTTCGGTCACTTCTTTATGCGAAAAATCTCTTTTAGAGCCAATTTCAGTAAGTTTGGGGTATTTCTTTATCTCAATTCTCCATCCGGGGTCATCTACCAAATGCCAATGAAACGTGTTGAATTTTAAGCGTGCCATTTCATCGAGTAGTGTTTTTACGACTTCCTTTCCGTGAAAATGGCGACTTTCATCCAACATAAAAGCGCGCCACGGAAAAGCCGGTTCATCCACAATGGTGCAGCAAGGTACTGAAAATTCTCCGATACCCGATTCCGTGATTATTTGCCTCAGCGTTTGGAGTGCGTGTAACAGTCCGTTCTTTGTAGGAGCCTTGGCCGTTATCTTTTTGTTTTCGTTTACAACAAGTGTATAGCCTTCGGGGTTGTCTGAGGCTTTTTTATCGATAATGAAAACTAAATTTGCTTGTTTTTGGTTGCTTGTGAAATAGGTGTTGACCCCAAGCTCGTAAAAAACGGAAGAGCAATACAGTTTATCTACCTCTGCCTTAGGGTCAACATACAACTGAATATTTTTGCTTAGTACAATTGTATTTCCTGTAACGGTTACTCCCGAGGGTAGGGGAACAACGGACAACGATTGAATGTTTTGAGCAACAATATTTGTTGTCGATATCAACAGAGTGGCAATTGCAATTAATAGAAATGTGATTCGATAGTTCATATACTGATTATTAGTTTGTAAAACAAGACAAGTCAAATTCGGTACACGTAGTTAAATCTCCCTCCGGGTGCTGCATCTCCGTTTATATACCAATCCAACGGATTGTTTTCGTCTTGCATATTGTCAGACCACTTGAATTCGAAGTTTAGGTCTCGACTGTTCATCGTTAGAAGATTTATCGGGATAGTGTAATAAAGCTTTTTTCCTTGTTTTTTTATAATTATACTCCCTGCTTCTACCCATTTCCCGTTCTCGTATTTTTGTAATTTAATACCTTCTTGGGTTCTAAAATCATAACCCTCCCAACCGGTTTTTGCATTTCTATCGGAATTTATATATAAACACATCCAATTGCATTCCATTCGGGGAGTAATGTCAGCAGTAGTTTCCGCATAAAAGTACAAATTTTTATCGTCTCGGGAGACTTTTAAAACGCAAAAATCGTTCCTCCCTGTATTATTCGTATATGATTTCGGAGGATTTATTACTGCCGACGAATGGTTTCTCCATTTGGCTTCACCGACATAATCGATGTATTTTTGGTTGATGTTGTCCCAATCTTTAAAGTTTTTGATAGTTTTGGGCTTTTCGGCAGCGGGAATCGTATTTACTCCCTTGTATTTACGAATATTGATAACCATCTGCATGTAGTAATTGTCTTTGAGGCCGGCGGTATAAGTAGGTTCAATGTCGCGACTGTATTCCGGACTGGCCTGATCGCAAAAATAGGAGTGATTCGGATTGCCGTCCGTACTTTCCCATCTTCCGGCTATCCACTCGTTCCAACCTGTAATAAAGATGAAAGGAACCTCTTGCCTTAGCGCAAAATCCCACTGTTCTTGAAAATTATAACCATAGGCTATATCTGTGTCGGGATTTCCGTGGGAACCGTTTTTATAACTTCTTCCCCAATTGTCTGTGTTTCCGTAAAATGCTGAACCTCCCATTCCTGCAAGCGGGTTTGGGTGTTGCGCTACCGATACATTTATGATTTCTTTTTCACCTTTTTGGTTGTGGTAAACTGTTTGCGGCCGCTGAAAATCCATCCAAGGCCAACCGTTTCTCTTTATCGACTCGTTGGGCCATTGTGATTCTCTGAAAGTGAAAAACGATTCGAAATCTTTGCCGCTTGCTTCTATGGAAATTCCGATAATTAATGGCTTGCCCTCTAAATAATACCACGTGGAGGGATAATAATGAGTAGCGCCTTGTTTGTAGAATGTGTTGTAAATGTTTTGCATTGTCTTGCCGGAGTCCGTATTGGTATAATAGACAATTTTAGGCGCTTTTTTTCCTTGATTTTGAATGGCGACAATAGCCTTCATTAAAGCATCAGATTGTTCGGGATAAATCAGTGTATTTGTTGCATCTATCACTAAAAAATCGACATCGGCATCGGTTAGCAGCTGAATGTTGCGTAGATGAACCCAATAATCATCCCCTTTGTAGTATCCGTAAATAGGTTTTCCCCAATAGTAATAGAATCCGCGTTCGGCAGAACCCCAAAACTTGTTGGAGCTGTCGCTAAGAACCTCAGGGTGTTGTGACACAATTTCACTTAAATCCCAAAACTTCTCCGATGTTTTTGATGCCCGATCTCCCTGCCATAAGAAATAAAACAATCCTACTTGTCTGTTCTTCTTTGGAGTTCCAACTTCTTGCGAACAAGGGAGAAGTCTGCCTAAGTCGTCTGAACCGGCATACGGATAGAGAAAGGTGTTGTCCCGTTGCGAAATGTAATGCCCGTTATAGTTGATTACGTTATCGGTTTCCTGCTTTTCGCAAGAAGAACTTGAACACACAACGGTCAAGGATAGAAAAAGTAAAGCCGATGTGAGGTACTGTATAGGATTCATATGAATAAACAAGAGGAAACGAAAATATTTTTTACTACCGAACTCTTATTTTGATTTTTTTAGGAAAACATTTTTAACGGCGTCTAAATATCCATATTCCCAAGTAGTGTCCGGTTCGAGATAACTTCCTTCCGACCACTCGTTCCACGCGTTTATGGTGATTATTTTAGGCTCGATGTTGTTTTCATCGACAAAGTTTTTGGCTTTTAGCAGATACTTTTCGAATTTTTGAGGTGTTGAATTGTTAATGTATCCGGCTTTAAAAAGGAAACGAGGATTGGCATCCCAGCTAACGGTAACGTTCGGGAAATATGTCATTGAAAAGTCGTCCCTGAATTTATTCCACATATCGGTAGATGCATCTCCCCACACTTCGTAATCGCCATCGGGATTTTGCAAGTGTGCCCAGCAATAGTTTGTCAGACTTTTAAATCCGAAATATTCCAATACTTCATTTTGGCTTTTTATACTATCGCCGGGTACTCCTTCAATAGTTGACGGCAGCGCTTCCCATAAAATACCCTGCAAATGCAGTCCCGAAAATCCGGCATCTTTTGTTTTTTGCGCGAAGTAATCTAAAGCCTCTTTTGTTTGTTCGGCTCCTCCTAAACCGTTGATGAGTGTATTCAATTCATAAATGCAGAAAACGGGTTCATTGTTGATTTTCAAATAAGAAGGGTTTTTGAAATATTGGCTTATGACGCGATCGACAACAATGTCGAATTGCTCCCTGTTCACTTCTCCGTCCCAGATGACAGAGTCTATTCTCGGATTGTCAACATCCCAATAGGTTGTAGCATCGTGATTTGCCCACATTAGGTAGAAATTCATCCGACTGTTGTTTGCCTTTAAAAAACCGTTGTTTATGCAGTTTTCCAAGAAAGGTTTACCTTCAAACCAATACCAGTCGAAAATAAATGTGTTTACGCCGTAATCGAGTGCCGTTGTTATTTTTTTGTCCATGTCCACCGGGTTGGCTTCGTCTAAATAACCCCATAATGGGACTTTAGGTTGTTGATGGCTTTCTTCCTTCGGCTTTGAATTGCGAATGATTTCCCACTCACCGGTTTTTTCGGGAAATAGAAATTCGGCGCGAGGTTCGTAATGGTATGCAGGCCAGTAGAAAGCGGCTACGGTGTATTCGGGATTTAGAGATTTATTCTTGCAAGATGAGCAATTTGCGAATGCAAACAAAATTGATAAAAGTGAGCCTGAAAAAAATAATTTTGTTAATGTTTTCATTGTGAGGGGTTTATTTGGATGCTGTCGAGAGATAGAGCGATACGTTTACTTTAAATAAGCCTTTAGCTTCGGGGTCTCAAATATAATTCCGCAATCAAACGCGCCGGGAACTTCCCAGCCGATATTCATACTCGTAATACATACTTCTTCAAAATTGGTACCTTGCATATAACCTCTCTCTTGTGCCGCGAAAAACGCTTTTTTAACGAGGGGAAGTATATCTTTATCAATGCTTATCCATTGGTAATCGTGCAGGGAGCCATGAAACAGTTCTTCACCGGCAACAGAGAAAATAAATTTTTTGGAAGCATCGTCTTTTCCTAAATCTTCGGCAGCGTATTCTTTTATATTTTTGTATCGATAATCATAAAGCGGAAGCCCGAACCAGAAGAAGTCTCCGAAATGCAGCGAGTTTTCATTGCGATTCTGAATGGTGAAGAAATGTGTGAATTGAGCTGTATGTAGGTCGGAGTTGAAGTTTTCGCCCATCTTGTCATCGCAATAGAGTAGCTTTGCCTGAATCGAATATTGCAATCGGGAAATGTCTTTCAGATACAAAAAATCGGTATATTTTTGTTCTAAAAGTAAATGTACCCAATCTTGATTTAGTTTTCGAGGAGCGCTGTATTCTTTTGATGCAAACACTTCCAGACCAATTGTTGAAGAGAGTTTCTTTGTTTTATAAAAAGAAATCTTTTTTGCTTCGTTTGCAAAAACAACGGTATCATTGTGGATTATTTTGTTGTCGTTTTCCAGCAAGTGAATACTGCCCCATTGAGGGAGATACCAGTTAGTAAAGTTGTCGTGCCTTTCGAATGGATATATTGTTGTTATTGGTTCGGGATGAGCGGAAAAAGCTCCTTGAACGAGAATTCCGTTTTCAAACACTCTATCGGTAATAATTTCGACTCCTCTGCTGGAGTCTTCTCTTTTACCTTTATCCTTGCATGTTGTGGCAAATATGCTGATAAAGAGTATACTAAAAAAGAATATTAGATATGTTTTCATTTCTTGCAGAATTAACAAGTAGCTGCTGTTTTATTTTTCGAGAAAAGCAAAAAAACAAAAAAAACAGCTGTTTTGAAAGTGAAAATTGATAAAATAACTGTTGTTTATGATATGTTTGGTGTTTATAAAAAAAATGGGTCCTTCGCGTTTTAGTATGAATTAACAAAAGTGATTTGTATTTTTGTCCCGAAGGGACTAAATGTGAATAACCCCGTACGAAGTGCGGGAGCAGATAGACCAATCTTATATCCAGCCCCGAAGTGGGCTGAACTTCAACCCCTTTGGGGTTGACTTTCGGTGTTGACTTGCTACCGTGCGTTTCACACACGGTTATTCATATTGAAGTCCATTCGGACTTATCTTCCCAAATTTTAGCATGACATTGTAGTTTTTATGATAATTGAAGCATTCTTCGTAATGTTAATTCACACTAAAACTTATAGAACCATAAAAAGATTTCAAAGAAGAGAGTTAATTTGGATGCTTTTAATAGTGCTTTATTGTGTTGAGCAGTGTTAAGCATGTTGACTCGTTTATTATTAGCGATATGTAAAATGGTTGATATTTGCTTCTTACTGTTTTTAATAAAAAAAGAAGAGGCTGTTTTGCAATCTATTAGCCTCTTCCCATAATTGTGCAGTAATTTATCGCTTATAAATTATTTTTTTGTAAATCTGAGTGCTCTAAAGTTGTGCCCTCCTTCAAAATAATAGACGATTTTATGCATTCCTTTTGTCAAATTAACGGTCAGCGCTTCTTCCGGAGTCGATAACCAGATATAAGCACCCCATCCTCCGGTATTGGGAACACCGATAGTGCCGGTAACGTTATCTCCATTTACTTTTATATGAAAACTGCCGGTTCCGGGTACAGCTACTTGTGCTTCTATAAGATAATCTCCTTCATCAACAACTTCTACTGTGTAGAGTAGCCACTCTCCCGGATTCGTATAGCCAATATTAGCACCATTCCCTTCTATTTCAACGGCATGACTATTGGGGTCTCCGTTATCTCTTCGATAGGTGTTTCCAGTATGACTGGCGGCATCAGCATCGTGAAAAGCATATCCTTCGCCTCCAAAATCAAAGTTGGCTGCAGGCAGTACGTAAGGTGCGTCTGCGGAGAGGATGTGAGGTCCCTTAAAGGGACGGGTATAAGTTGTATTAATAGGAATTTTTTTTATTATTTCACCAGCACGAAAAACAATATTGGTAAATCCTTCATCTATCAAGGAAATTCTTCCTCCGTCATCAACCAACGCTACTTTGTTGTCCTCTGAAGTCCATGTAAATTTGGGGATGTCGTTGGCATTTTCAGGAACATAGGTTATTAATACTGTTTTTTCCTCTCCCGGACTTCCAATAAATGAAGTCAAGCTAAATTGAACATCCTGCAGCGGAATTCGTACTGCTGACGTTAGGGGGATGGTTACAGTAATGTTCCCTGCAGTTACTATAATATTAGTGTTACCCGCACCCACCACTTTCACTTTACCTTCGGAGGATACAGTAGCAATGCTTTGATCTTCACTTGACCACTGGTATTTATATGTTCCGTCGTCCGGACTGGCAAGCAGCTGTATTTCCTCGTCTACAAACAGTGAGAGTGATTGATGATTCACATAAAAATTCGGTTTCACTTCGGTTCGTTCGTATTCATCGCACGATATCCACGAACTAGCTAAAAGTAACAAAAATAAACCGTATGTTAAGCATGTTTTTTTATTCATTTTAATATTCCGATTAAAAGTTTATTTCAAATCTTTTCTCCATACAAGAGAACATTCAGATTTCGTCTTCACTCTTTGGGTCAAACTCCATCCTCAGTTCTTCTTTTATTTCATACATCACTTTATCTGCTCCTCTATACTCGTAATGTAGCAGAAAAGTTTTGTAGGTGTAAAATCCATCATTTTCTATTTTAAAAATATTGGGATAATCTTTATCTCCATCGATTTGTTTTACTTGTATACTGCCGTAAGGACTTATTGTCACGCGGTTGTCATCGTCTATTTCCAACACTATCGTAGATGATCGAAATACCTTTACACTTCTTTCATATTTTTCGTTTCCTGCGACAATACGTACCTTATTTTTAGCAATAGGCTGCATGACTTTTGTTCCGGGCAGATTAATTTCAATTTCCGTACCTTTGAGTTTTAGTTTTGCCCGCATATTGTAAATAGTATTTCCATCGCTGATCGCCCACTGATTTTTTGTTTTTACAGCGTAAAGAACATAGCTTTTTTCCGGATTTAATTCATATGCATTGAAAGTTTCCACACGAAGCGGGATAAAATAAGACGAGTCTGGTGACAAACCATCAGGACGAATGCGAATAGGCAGTCTTCCACTAATTTCTCCCGCCTTGATGATAAATTGCAGGCTCTCAATATTGTATTTCTCTTTAGGCAACGCTTGAGTGTACTTCGACCTGTCTACATCAAAATTAATCAAGTTAAACTTGTCAATCAGCGCTGGATCTTCCACCAAGTTAACCGTAATGTCTTTGGTAGTGGGATTGGTTCCGCCCATAGATGCCGCCACGTAGCCAATTGATTCTTTGCCTAAATCGTGGTATTTAAGCGAGATATTACTCGACTCACTGATTAATGCAAAAACGTTTTTATACTGTTCTTTTTTGAAAACTTCATCTTGATCGCAAGACAAAGAAAGGACAAAAAGACATGATGCAAAGCATATTGTTGCACTTCTTAGCACTTTTTTTCCGTTGATATGTAAGTATTTCATCTGCTTATATTTTAGATGTTATTTTTCCCATCCGGGATTTTGATCCAACAATGGCACTAAGCGAACTTCGGAGAGTGGAATCGGAGTAAGTATCAGTCTTTTGTTGACAATGCGCGAACCAATCCTCGATGTATTAGGGATAACTTTTGAAAAGAACACATCCTTTGTTCCTTCTACATTCATTCCTTTTATCGACTCACTCTCTGTTTGTTCATAGATGCCCCATCTTCTGACATCATAGTAACGGCGATTTTCGAAAAGGAACTCGATCATGCGTTCTCTTTCGATAAGTTCTTGTACTGTTCCTGCATCTTCTGTCCCATTCATTCCGGGAAGTCCGGCACGGTGGCGTATTAAATTATATGCTTTCTTTATTTCTTCCATGTCACGCGAAACCGTGTAGGTCTTTTCTCCTAATTCAACTGTATGGCTTCCTGTTAAATTGTTTAGCGCTTCGGCATAAGAAAGAAGGATATCAGCATACCTTATAATTGGGAATGCTTTTTCCATACGCCTAGAATTATCCCCCGACCAAGCATCAGTATTATGAATGAATTTTTTTATGACATAACCGGTGATGGGAAAATCTACCGGACTGTCGATTCCTCCTTTTCCGTTGGGCGAATCGTAATAATAGTTAATGGTTTGGTTGTATTGTCCTGAGGAGGTCGATGACAACATAGGCCAAAAATTGCCGCTAAATCCAACACAAGCATAGAAGCGCATTTCGCGGTTGGCATACATATTACTTACGTCCGCATTGAGACGGTATCCGGAAAAGGTCTTCGCAGCATTTGTGAATCCAGTTTCACTATAGGGATATACTTCGCTCGAATTATTGATGGATCTGCCATCGTACATAGCATAAGCGTCCACGATTTTTTGTGTAATGCACATGCCATTCCATCCGCCGTATTTTTCGGGAAACGACATTCGTGTATTTTCAATAATCGCTCCGCTTCTTCTACTCCACACATATTCTGGGTTGGTAGGAATAACTGCCTCCCCTGTAAACATGTCGGAATATGATTTAAAATGATCGATTCCTGCAGCACCTTCGGGCCATGCCTTGTAATAGTCAGGGTCAGAGGTAACTCCTTCGGGTAGAGGCGGTGTTTCTGAATCAGCTTCTACCGTGTATAATTTATAGGGGGGAGCACCTGCTATATCCCCATCTATCAGTCTCTTAGCCGCTGCAGCAGCCAATGCCCACCTTTTTTCATCGTATGTTTGCGACACATAGTAGGCATTATCCGTAGTGCGTTGCCAACTGCCAAAAGCTCTGTGGGCGACATCACCTCCATTGTAGAGCGGACTGGCATGCAGTAAACGAATACGGGCAATTAATCCATAGGCTGCGCCTTTGGTCGGGCGTCCAAATTCAGAAAGTGGCACCGTAGAAGAAAGATATTTCGCAGCCTCTTCAAATTCGGTGATAATATATTCGACCGCCTCGTCATAGGTGTTTCTCGGCCTATTGTATGCTTCTAACGGATCATTATTTGGCATTATTTCATCATCCAATAGAATGGGTGGTCCAAAATCCACTAAAATATTGTAATAAGCATATGCGCGCATAAAGCGGGTATAGGCTAAAACTTCGAACCTGTCTTTGGTTGTTAAATCCTTTGTTTCATCTATGCGTGCAAAAATGGTGTTGCATTTACGGATGATTCGGTAGTACTGCCCCCACCAGTAACCCAAATTATACATGTTATCTGCGGTTATTTCACCTAATACGTACCTCATTCCGAGATATCCACTTGAGGTGAGAAAACTGGTAAAGGCTTCGTCTGTTGCTAACGGACCGGGAGTATAATTGTTTATCAAAAAATTCCCTTCATCTGGAAACATGCCAGCTGTTCCCCACATATAAGCTTTTAAGTAGCGAGTTTCTGCAAATACAGAATCTAACTTCAATTCATCGCTAAAATAGTTGTCGATACCCAAGTAGTCTTTACAAGAAGGGGAGAGAAACAGTATAGATAGTGAGAAAACCGTTGCGACGAAAGTCAAAGCTTTTTTTCGTAAATCCTGCTTTTTTAATATAATCATAGCTGTTTTTTTCATTATTATAGGTTAATATACATTTGCAGAGTATAGGTGGTAGGTATTGGGTATACTTCACCGTTTCTATGAGCTTGTTCCGGATCGAACAACTTAACCTTATCCCAAAGGAATAAATTATTACCAACAAGCTGAAAGTCCACAGAAGATATCTTTATCTTTTTTAGCCATTCGCTTTTGAGGTTGTAGTTCAACGTTACCTCTTGCAAACGTAAGTAGCGGGCATCACCTTTCCAGAAATCCGATAATTGCGAATTATTGGTATTGTATCCATATGTTAATCTCGGGAAACGGGCGTTGGGATTTTCAGCCAATTGAGCATCAATCCCTTTTTCAATGGCATATTCCTTAGGAATCCAGCGATTAATCGGATCCTTGACAATAGAAAGTACATTCCCGTTAACGCCTTGGAAAAAAGGAACATACCCTATTCCGTTGCCTCTATAGCCAACATGGAAAAAGTCGGTTTTGCCAGTTCCTTTAAACAGAACTCCAAACGTGAAGTTTTTATATTTAAATTCGCCTCCAAAACCATACATCAATAGCGGGTAGGTTGCAAACGAAAGAGGAATAATGTCATCTGAGTTAATAACTCCATCACCATTCACGTCACGATATTTAATGTCACCCGGCATTACTCTTCCGAATTGAGATGGACTGTTTTTTACATCGTCCCAATCCTTGAACAGTCCGATAGAACTATATCCGCGAATAACCCCATAAGGATAACCGGATACTTCCTGATAAGGATATTTGGGGTTCGCTTCCTCCCAATGTTTCACATCGTTTTTGGAATAAGTGAAATTTCCGCGAACAGTAACACTCATATCTTTTCTAATTTGTTGTGAATAACTGATATTTCCGTCAGCACCGTAGCTGTTGAGTGCTCCCAAGTTACTGAACGGGCGTGAAACCAATCCCACATACTCGGGTACTTGCACACGTTGCATAAAAATACGATTGCGTTTATCTTTGAAGACATCAACTACGAAAGAAACTTTATCATTGAACAGCCGCCCGTCAACGCCTATATCCAGTTTAGTCGAGTTTTCCCATCTCAGGTTATCGGCACCGATTATCGCTTCATTAACAGCTTCAGCTGGGGCCGATCCCCAAGGAGAGGTTGTGAAACGATTTACCAAAGTAAGGTAAGGGAAACGACGGTTACTGATGCGATCGTTACCCACCATACCGTAAGATCCCCTTAATTTAAGAAAGTTTAACCAAGTCAGGTTTCTTTTTATGAATTCGTAGTTGGTGGGTACCCAGCCTAAAGCCACTGAAGGAAAAAAGCCAAATTGCCTCCCGGGTTCAAAGTTTTCGGAACCGGTGTATCCAAAGTTGACATCAATCATATAAGTGTCCTGATAACCATACGTCAATCGGCTGGAAACCCCTTGATATCGAAGCGGAATAGCGCTGAGGTTACTGAAACTTTGCCCGGCCCATTTTTGATCACTCATGTAGTAATATATAAGCCCTGAAACGCGGTGATCTTCGGCAAATACTTTGTCGTAGTTGAGGGTGGATTCGAAATGGTATTTCCTAAATTGGTCCCTACTGTTGCCATACGAGATATTTCCTTCCTGAACTCTTCTAACAGTTTGTAAGACACCCTCTCTGTCGCGGCCTACAGCCTGATAGAGAGCAGGCTGTAGTAAACGCCACTCATTGAAATAGCTTTGAATGTCGTAAGCTCCCTGTGCCCTGATTTTCAAACCGTCAAGGAACATGGAGAGGTCTTGATTAACAGCAAGCGTCATCTTGCCCCTATAAGCCTCGTACGTTCGACGCCCCATATTGTTTATCTGCACAATGGGAGATGTGAGACTTCCAGTTCCTACTGCTGGAAACTGCCCGTTTGAGTAGCGGACGGGTAATCGAAGTGGATTAAGATTTGATTGAGCATACCAAATATAATCTGTACTGGCTATTCCGGGATTATTGTGTTGAGAAAAGAACCCATCTGTTCCGAAATAGAGAATAGTACTGGGAGAAAGTTCCAAATCGATATTAGTTCTAAAATTATAGGTTTTGTACCCTACATTGGAAGCATAAGGACTGTTCTTTTCAGTTTTATAAGCTGCCGTTTCGTTACTTAAACCGAGGCTTAAAAAATACTTGGCAACCCGAGCACCACCTTTAGCACTTACGTAGTAGGAATTAGTTTGTGAAAAATTTCTCAACACCTCTTCTTGCCAATTCACATCAGGGTAGAGATCTGGATCGGTTCCATCCTGTATAATCTGCATTTCAATATCGGAATAAACCGGCATTTCACCGCGTACTTCTCGCGCTTCATTGGTTAAATTAGCATAGTCGTAAGCGCGCAAGTAATCTGGTTTTCGTTTCACATGCGAAATGGCAAAATTTGCTCGTCCTGTTATAGAAAGCTTATCCACATCTCCTCTTTTGGTCGTTATAAGCACTACTCCGTTAGCACCACGCACTCCATACACCGCTGTTGCCGATGCGTCTTTTAGCACCGAGAAACTTTCGATATCGGCTGGATCAATTGTGTTAATATTGCCTTCCAATCCATCGATAAGCACTAAAGCGCTGGCATTGGCGCCAAAAGTTCCGATTCCGCGCACCCAAAACTCAGAAATGTTACGTCCCGGCTCACCGCTGGTTTGCAGCGAAATCACACCGGCTACACGTCCTCCCAACAGGTTAGCTACCGAAGTCGTAGGGGTTTGCAATTCGCTTACATTAACGCTTGTAACAGCGCCTACACTTGAAATTTTTCTCTGTGTCCCCAAACCGGTTACAATTACTTCATCCAGCGTTTCTGATTCGGGTTCCAACTTTATCACAATATCATTCTCTTCTTGAGTAACCAAATATTCTGCTTTTTGATATCCCACGAAAGTTACCACGATTACGTCGCCTCGAGAAGCTCTTATTCTGAATTTCCCATCTACATCGGTACTTGTGCCCACGCTGATTTTATCCCGTAAATAAACCGTGGCTCCGGGTAGGGGTTCGTCTATCTCATCCACCACTTTTCCTTGCATGGAGTAGGTTTGAGCATATATTGAAAAAGGGAAACAAATGGATAGAAATAGCATGAAAACTATAGCTTCTCGCTTCACAGTATTCAATCTTTTAAAATCTTTCATAATATTCATTTAATTAATGGATAGTTTTCGTACTCGTCTGTTAAGTAAATCGGCAACATAAACCGAACCGTCAGGGCCTACACCAATTCCCGTGGGGTAATTAAATAGCGCTTCATCTTTGCCGCCATCTTTAAAACCGGCTTTACCCGGAACACCCAATACAGTTTCTACTAGCTTATCGGGTGTGATACGACGAATACAATGGTTACCGGCGTCAGCTACGAAAATGTTGCCCTCTTCATCGCTCATCAGTTGCGATGGTTGACGGAATTGACTCACTTCCAGCGGGCCATCTCTAAATCCACCTGAGCCGGTAATTTTCTTAAAACTTCCCTCACTTTCAGGGTTGGTTACGTCAAGGGTACAAATGCTGTTAGCATATACACCCGCATTTCCATCAAACGTCATATAAAGAACATTGGGTTCCAATGGAGTAAAACAGAGCCCGTAATTATCTCCTTGAGGGGTTCTGTAAACAAACTCCACCTCGTAGTTGCGGGGACTAAACCTAATTATATCACCATGATAATAACGCATATAAACATATCCATCTGAAGGATTTACTGCCATGGCATGCTTCCATCCCTGAGGAGGTCGATTGGGATAGTCTGAAGGGAATCTCAACTCTCGTTTTCGAGGTCCCCAGAATTCTTTGGGATCGAGGGTGTAGATGGAGCCTACCGTTGTTTCAGTAGGAAATGTGATTACTCCTGTAACAGGATCAGCTGCAGGAACATTTCCAATTACCCCTCTTTCAATGGTTACCAACTCGTTATTTTCCTCATCTATACGTGCATAATTCATAA
This sequence comes from uncultured Petrimonas sp., assembly GCA_964557135.1. Taxonomy (GTDB): domain Bacteria; phylum Bacteroidota; class Bacteroidia; order Bacteroidales; family Dysgonomonadaceae; genus Petrimonas. Next base: position 27,595 of record CAZKZB010000012.1, read on the forward strand.
TATTTTCTGTCCAACTCTCACCTCCCCTGTTCCTACTGGAAACAAAAATATTACCTTCCTTATCCACACAAAGATAGCGAGGAGATAACATGGCAGTTGATAAGTCTCCGTCTTGGTAGTCGTAAACCCCTGTACCTGCAATAGTTGACACGCTGACTGATGCAAAATAATAGAAGTCTTTAGGGTAGGTTACTGAATCATTTCCAATAACAACGGATATTTTACACGTGTCGCCAGGCAAACGTGGAGCTTGAACATAGATTCGTGAACCTGTGGAGCCAATGACAGCAGCTTTTTTATTGTTAAAATACACTTTTATTTTTTCAATATCGGTACCAAAATTTTTACCTTCCAATAATACTTTCTCTTGATAAACTCCGGAGTCAGGAGTAAATTTTGTTAGTTCTACAGGCCTGCTGGGATCATAGGGAGCGTTAGGCCTTCCGTTGTCATTATTCTTATCATTGCACGAGAGCAAAACAAAGAACAAGAAACAGCCATAAAAAATACTTAATACAGTTTTTAAATTTTTCATAGAGTTTGCGAGTTTTTTTATAAAATTTTACAACTTGTCTTCAGCATAATGCCAATTAATCTAACATTTAGATTAATCTCGTGAGTAATCTTTTAGAGGGTTTGGGACGTTTATGTTAAACAAAGATTCGATGTTAGGGCGTAAAGGTAGCATTTTTTTAATTTTAAACAAAATAAATTTAAAAGAATATAAACCGACATTTTCCCTGTAAAATGATATAAGAACTAATATAAATGATATTTTTACGTGCTGCTGGTTTTACAAGATGCTTAAAATAAAGCATCGGAAAACTTTGAGCACATTCCTGCCTTGTCCTTTTGGTGCGGCGTAGATCATTTTTGATATTCTTAAATCTTGTTCTATTTTGTAGAGATGACCGTCTTGCAGTATGTTTTGCGATTGCGATGAATGCCGAAATAACTAAATCATCAAGAGTTTCTTGTGTGTGGGCTGACCTGATATGTCGCATTATAACTCCTTTGTTGCTGTGATATTGTACCGCTTGAGCGAGTTTTCGTTTAAAACTGTTTTTACACTCTAACTTTGTAGAACAAATTAGTGAGTTGCCCGGCGTATTATTTCTCGTTTCAGGTTTTGTCTCGATTGATAATAAAACCTCTCCTAAAATTGTTACTGTGCCAAGAGCCAAAGCATTGTCTCATCATTACACTCCTAACCACTTAAACACCTCCTTCTCACCCTTTTCACAGATTTTACGCAAAAACTTTCCTTTTTACCAAAAGATTTTTGTAATTTTGTACCCGCTTATCAAAAGGATTAAAAAGAACATTTTTTACAAATAAAATTCAGAAAATTATGATTAAAGTAGGTATCAACGGATTCGGACGTATCGGACGTTTAGTTTTCCGCGCAGCTCAAACAAGAAAAGACATTCAAATTGTAGGTATCAACGATTTGCTTGATGTAGATTACATCGCTTACATGTTGAAATATGACACCGTTCACGGAAAATTCAACGGAACCATCGAGGTTAAAGACGGCCACTTGGTTGTAAACGGAAACACTATTCGCGTAACAGCTGAAAGAAGTCCGGCTGATTTGAAATGGGGAGACGTTGGAGCTGAATACGTAGTTGAATCTACCGGCTTGTTCCTTTCGAAAGACAAAGCTCAAGGCCATATTGATGCCGGCGCAAAATATGTGGTGATGTCGGCTCCTTCGAAGGACGATACCCCGATGTTTGTTTGCGGTGTAAACGAAAACAGCTACATCAAGGGCGAACAGTTTGTTTCAAACGCTTCATGCACAACCAACTGCTTGGCTCCCATCACTAAAGTTCTGAACGATAAATTCGGAATTTTGGAAGGATTAATGACCACCGTTCATGCTACAACAGCTACTCAAAAAACAGTTGACGGCCCATCGGCTAAAGACTGGAGAGGCGGACGTGCTGCATCGGGTAATATCATCCCGTCTTCTACAGGAGCAGCAAAAGCTGTTGGTAAAGTTATTCCCGAACTGAACGGAAAACTTACAGGCATGTCGTTCCGTGTTCCTACGTTGAACGTTTCCGTAGTTGACTTGACTGTTCGTTTGGCAAAAGAAACTACCTACGAAGAAGTTTGTAAAGCCATGAGAGATGCATCGGAAGGAGAATTGAAAGGCATTCTCGGATATACTAACGAAGATGTGGTTTCATCGGATTTCATCGGTGATGCCCGCACGTCAATTTTTGATGAAAAAGCAGGTATCCAACTCAGCCCGACTTTTGTAAAAGTGGTAAGCTGGTACGATAACGAGTGGGGCTATTCAAACAAAGTACTTGAATTGATTGCTCACATGGCAAAAGTGAACGGATAAATAGAAACTGTTTGTTAATTGTAAAAATCAAATTTTATTTATCATAATTTGCAACGTTTCTATCGTGCTCATATGTTCTGAAGTTTCGGTCAGTACTGCATAATTTCTATAAAGTCTGCTGAAACCTTGGAATCAAATAAAGAGGTCTTTCCACAATGTGTTATTTTGGGAAGACCTCATTTTTTTGTTATTATCTCCAAAAAACTATCGGTTGCGGTATTCAATCAAGAGATAGGAGAGAGTATATTTTAGCCTTAAACGACTTGTAATTAATTCTGATTGCTTGTTAGCGAAAAGGGCTTATAAATTGCATCGAGATACTTCAGTCCTTTCAAACTCTTGTTCTTTTCGAAATCGATAATCGGCTAAGATTTGTGCTTAATCACATCACTTGAGGCTCAAGTTTACTTGCCATTTCGTATTTCTTTAAGCTTGTATCAGTGCATTTCTATTTACCGACATATCGATTATTTTCTTATATTGATTAGATTATTAGAGTTTATTCTGAATAAAATGATATGGATTTGATGTTCGGAGTTTTAGCCGAAGTAAACGAACTTATAATGTTCCGCCTTTGGCTCCGTCGATTTTCAATTCGGGCGGGACGATTCAGGGAGGCATTTCTTCCGTTCCGTGAGACAGGACGGTTATGAATATGTTGCCTTCTATGCAAGTTTAATGAGTTGTTTTTTGAATTTTATTTATTGCAAAAACAGAAAAAACAATTGTAGCTGCGCAAAAAGACTGTGTAGCGGTATGTGTATCTTTGTTGGAAAATAGAATATTGACATGAAAAAAGTTATAGTATCCGAAAAAATTCCCATCAAGATTTGGATGGATTCGGTTGATGAAAAAACGTTGGAGCAGGCGACTAATCTGGCCAATCTGCCCTTTGCGTTTAAACACATAAGCCTGATGCCCGACGCGCATTCGGGTTATGGAATGCCTATCGGCGGTGTGCTTGCTACCGACGGAGTAATTGTACCCAACGCGGTTGGCGTGGACATCGGTTGCGGAATGTGTGCCGTAAAGACGAGCTTAAAAGCGGCAAAAGTTCCCAAATCGAAATTGGTGGAAATTGTTGATGAAATTCGAAAGAGGATTCCGGTAGGATTCAAGCATCACAAGAAAAATCAGGATGAAAGTCTGATGCCGCAGAACTATAATCTCGATGAATTGTATGTGATAAAAAATCAATACAAAGCTGCGTTGAAACAGATTGGAACGCTCGGTGGCGGAAATCACTTTATTGAGATTCAGAAAGATATTGAGGGTTTCATCTGGATAATGATTCATTCCGGCAGCCGAAATTTAGGCAAGCAAGTGGCGGATTTTTACAACAAAAAAGCCAAGCAGTTGAATCGGTTTTGGTATTCATCGGTTAATCCGTCTTTCGATTTGGCTTTTCTGCCGTTTAAAACTATAGAAGCGCACCAATATTACAACGAAATGCAATATTGCGTTGAGTTTGCTCTCGCCAATCGTAAGCTGATGATGAATCGGGTTCAGGAGATATTTTCGGAAATGTACCCGACGATAATGTTCGACGAAATGATAAACAAAGCCCACAATTATGCTGCGTGGGAAAATCATTTCAACAGAAACGTCGTTGTGTATCGAAAAGGAGCTACTTCGGCGCGTGAGGGCCAAATCGGAATCATTCCCGGTTCGCAGGGCACAAAATCGTATATTGTGGAAGGACTCGGAAACAAGGATAGTTTCACCAGCTGTTCGCACGGCGCCGGCAGAGCGATGGGACGAAATGAAGCCGTCCGAAACTTAAATCTCGAAGACGAACAACGCCGACTCGATGCCCTGGGCGTTATCCATGCCGTAAATTCGCAAAAGGATTTGGACGAAGCGCCATCGGCTTACAAAGATATCGCCGAGGTAATGGCAAATCAACAGGATTTGGTGAAGATTAAAGTTGAGTTGTCACCCTTGGCTGTGGTGAAAGGATAGGGAGAAATTGACCTGAAAATCGTTGAGAATTTGGTCGGCTTTTCTTTTTATTTCTTCTCCACAAACGTTCTCACCACGCCTTTTTCCGGAGCGAGCATTGTTACGTTGTAACCTTTCTTTTGCAGCAAATCGATAAGTGGAGTGGGAGGGAACGATGAAATAAACTCCATACAGTCGTTTGCCCCGAGTTCGTTGGCGAGAGCCAATACTTGTTCTTTGGGATGGTCGCCTGCTTCGATTATCGGACGTACGTCTAACCTGTGTGTAACGGTTTTGTCAGGTGCTTTTTCCGAAAAAGGAATGCGAATATTTTCATTGTTGGGACAAAAACTATCACCAAGTGGTGGCTGTCCCGCTTCTTTTCTGAGCGCGTCAACCATTTCTACAATATTAACTCCACCCACTTTTGCCGCTTGCTGCAACGATGTTACTTTTGCGACCGTTCTTCTCAGCACGGGATTTTTTAGCGCGGCAAAAGCGGGGGAAAACTGTTTTAATAATTCTTCGAGTTGCGGAAATCCTTTTAGTAATTCCGAAACTTTAGTGTCGGGGGTAATTTGCATCAGTTACTTCTTTTCGTACGACAGCAACCGTTGGTCGCCCTCTAATTTTTTCAATTGCGTAATATCCTGTGTTACTTCCACTACGCCCAGATACTCTCCTTCGGGACTACGAACGGCTGAATATTCGATGTAAATAAACCGGTTTCCCATGAATTTCGACATCCAAAAAACGGCTTTGTTCTCTTTTCCGCTTTTGAAATCGGTAAGAATCTGCTCAACAATGTGTACGCTCCCGGGCGGATGACACATTCGCACGTCGCGACCCAAAACTGCTCTGTTGCGTTCGAACACACGATTGGGACTGTGTGAAAAGAAACGAACTTTATCGTCTTTGTCCACAAAAGTAATGTCGATGGGCAGATGAATAAACAGCGCTTCCAGTTCAGCTAAATTGAACGCGCCCGATGATAATCGGATGGCGTCGGCGGTAACATATTCTTGCTTTTCCACCTTTCCGCCCGATGGTTGCCACTTGTCTTCAGGGTCGAATAGGCAATAGCCGAATTCAGCCGTCTCTTGATAGATTTTGTACCATTCGTCATCGGTTAATGTGTCCATGGCCATCGGGAACAAAATTTCCTCCTCTTTCATAATCATTCCATCCAGCATTTCAATAGCGGGAGCCAGCACGAGCTGAACAATGGAGCGCATTTCTTCTGCGGTTGAAATAGAGGACTCCAACGCCTCGAAGGAGCTTTTTAACAGTTCTCGTATCTCATCGTGTTTGCCCCACATTACTTTGGGGGGACCCGTGATTAGATGCTTTTCCAGAAACGGGAAAAGCAGGTATTCTTTGCGCTTATAGTGCTTATCCACATCGGATAAGTTGTTGAAAATGGTGCGCAATTGTAAAATATATCCCGGCAACTGGTTGTCATTGATATCCGATACTTTATTGAACAAATCGGTTATTTTTACTACCTCGTTCTTAAGCGCGATATTTTCTTTTTTGAAAGTATCCACAGGATGCCCTGCCGGAATTGGTTTGGCGCCCTCCAAGTCGATGCTCCCGTCGAGAACGGCGGTGTGCAAATCGCAAAACTCAAGAATTTCTTCTTCGGTAAGCGCGTTGCTGTTGATAAGTTCTTGTTCTACTTCCACTACTTCGTTGTACGGAATGTTGCGCAGCACCTCGATAAGTCGTTGGCGCAATACTTCGGGGTTTTCCCCTTCGTGTAAACGGAGAAGGAGATGGCGCAGCAGCTCTTTTCGCTGCGATGAATTGTTGATTATTTCGCTCATGTTTGTTTTTGTTACGGGTTACGGGTTACGGGTTACGAGTTACATCTGACATCTGTCATCAGACATCCAACTATTGTTTTATCATCGTCAACACCATTTTAAACGGCTCTGTGGCGTGCAGCGCGTGCGGATGATTGGCGGGCATAATAATGCAGTCGCCTTTTTTTAGGTGATGCGGATTTCCATCAATACTGATTTCGGCTTCACCGTCGAGGATATGTACCATTGCGTCGAAAGGCGAGGTGTGTTCGGTAAGTCCTTGGTCTTTGTCGAAAGAAAAAAGAGTTACGTTTCCCGATTGTTTTTTGATAACTTGTTTGCTGATAACGCCTCCCGATGAGTATTCGATAGAATTCTCCATCGAAAAGATTGTTGCGGGTTCAAAAGCTGCCATAGTTTTATGATTTTAAATTGATGAGTAATGTTGCAAAGATATTATTTAGAACGAGACTAAATTGTAACCGAAGTTACATCGAGTCAATTTTAGAGAATTTTAACTATAAAAAAGCCGACTTCCTTTCGGAAATCGGCTTTAAAGAGCTGTGATTTGTTGTTTTGACTAAGCGCTAAGCATCGCTTTCATATCTTCATCTACACTCGTAATTCCCGCAATTCCGAAATTGTTTACCAGCACGTTAACCACATTGGGCGAGAGAAATGCCGGAAGCGTGGGGCCCAAGTGAATGTTTTTCACTCCTAAATAAAGCAGTGCCAACAACACGATTACCGCTTTTTGCTCGTACCACGCAATATTGTAGGCAATGGGCAAATCGTTTAAATCGTCTAATCCGAAAGCCTCTTTTAGTGCCAGCGCGATTTTTACGAGCGAATAACTGTCGTTGCACTGTCCGGCGTCCAACACGCGCGGTATTCCGTTAATATCGCCTAACTGCAATTTGTTGTAGCGATACTTGGCGCAACCTGCGGTTAAAATAACTGTATCGTGGGGTAGCTTTTGCGCGAACTCGGTATAATAGTTCCTTCCGTTCATGCGCCCGTCGCAGCCGCCCATAACAAAGAATTTACGAATAGCGCCCGATTTTACCGCGTCTACCACTTTATCGGCCAGCGCGACCACCTGATTGTGTGCAAATCCACCCACAATTTCGCCCGATTCTATTTCTTTCGGCGCTGCGCATCTTTTGGCGTGTTCAATCAGTGCGGAAAAATCTTTGGGCTGTCCGTTCTCCCGGTCAGCAATGTGTTTAAAACCTTCGAAACCCGATGCTCCCGTAGTGTAAACTCTATCGGTATAAGTAGATGATTTGCGTGGCGGGACAATGCAGTTGGTGGTAAACAGAATAACGCCGTTGAAATTCTCGAAATCTTCGGTTTGATGCCACCACGAACTGCCGTAGTTTCCCACAAAGTGGCTGTATTTCTTAAATGCCGGATAGTAATTTGCCGGAAGCATTTCGCTGTGCGTATACACGTCCACGCCGGTTCCTTCGGTCTGTTTCAGCAACTCTTCCATATCTTTCATATCGTGTCCGCTGATGAGGATTCCCGGATTGTTACGCACACCGAGATTTACTTTAGTAATTTCGGGATTTCCGTAGCTCGATGTGTTGGCTTTGTCGAGAAGTGCCATTACTTGTACACCGTATTTACCGGTTTCGAGCACGAGTGCCGTCAACTCGTCAGCCGAGAGCGAATCGTTGGTGGTGGCAACCAATGCGCGTTGCATAAAGGCGTAAATATCGTTCTCCTCGTAGCCTAAGTTAAAAGCGTGTTCGGCATACGCCGCCATACCTTTCAGTCCGTATATGGCGAGTTCGCGTAAAGAGCGCACATCTTCGTTTTCGGTCGCCATAACGCCTACTTCAAGCGCTTTTTCAGCCATTTCGGCTTCGGTTTCGCCCGTCCAGTTAGCTCCGTCGAAAACAATATCGTCGGCTCTTCCTCCGGCGGAAATTAATCGCTCTTTGGCGGCATTCCGCATTTCGTATGCCATCAGAATGCGCACCACAAACCGGTTTTTATCGAAATTGGCGTTGGTGATGGTCATAAACAAACTGTCGGTAATAAATTTGTTAATTTCGGGAATCTCAATACCCAGTTTCCGCAGCCGAACCGTATAATGCGAAATTCCTTTGCACAAGTGCATCAACAAGTCTTGCAAATTTGCCACATCGGCCGTTTTACCGCAAACACCCTGCACGGTGCAGCCTACATTTTTGGCTGTTTCCTGACACTGATAACAAAACATTTTATTCATATTCCTTTTTTTTATGGTTGAAAATTGATGGCACAAAGATATACTCAACAGTTATGGACTTTTGTAACCCAAGTTACAGAACGGATTTTTAAGTAAATTTAAGTAAGCGCGTTTTTGATTTTCTGTGCCTATTTAGCTATTTTTGTTTTCTCAAAAAAAAGAAATGTATAATTCCAGTATATCTCGCTGTCCTCTGTTTAATGGAATAGATAAAGAAACGCTTGAGGCCTTTTTGGTGAAATCCGTATCCGAAATTCGAACTTTCCGCAAGGGCGAACACGTCGTCCGGCAGGGGGATACCATTACCTTTTTGAATCTGTTGGTGAAAGGAATTGTGCGCACCGAAATGATTACCGCAGAAGGTAATTTAGTGGAAATCGAGTTTGTTGAAGCTGTTCGTCCGCTGGCTCCGGCGTTTATCTTCTCAGACCGTCACAAATTTCCGGTCGATGCCATTGCCATGGATGAATGTGTGGTTTATATGATTCCGATGCCGGTTTTTTTGAAAGAAATGATGGCGAACGAAACATTGCTGAAAAACTTTTTACGGCTGAATTCCAATATCACGGTTTTTTTATCGGGAAAAGTGCAAATGCTTTCCATCAAAAGCCTTCGAGCAAAATTATCGTTATATATTCTTGAAAACACTTCCCACGAACAAAATAGTTTCATGCTAAAGCGTACTCAAACGCAATTGGCCGAATATTTCGGTGTTCAACGCCCGTCGTTGGCGCGAACTATCGGCGAGATGATTAACGATGGTGTTATTTCGTTATACAAGAGAGAGCTGACCGTATTGAATCGAAAAAAATTAGAACAGTATTAAAGTAATTTTTTCGTATTTAATGGCTTATCGTATGAAATTAAAAGTTATATTTGCGGGGATTAAAGAAAAAAGTTATACTTGAAAAACAATCTAAAAGTCATGAGTAATCAATTAACAAGAAGAAAATTTTTGAAAACGGCTGCTCTTGGAGCCGTGGGTGTTGCCGTATTTCCGCAGTTTGTAACATCTTGTCAGAACAAGAAAGCCCAAGCGTCCGCTGATGATGGAATTATCAGGCTGGGATTCATTGGTTTAGGTCAGCAAGCCATGTATCTGCTTAATGGGTATATGGGAATGGAAGGTGTTGAAGTGGTAGCCGGATGCGATGTGTACGGCATAAAACGAGAGCGTTTCCTGAAGCGGGTGAATGACCACAACGCCTCGCAACAAAAAGCCGTAGCAGTTGACGTTTATGAGAACTACAACGATCTAATTGCTCGCGATGATATCGACGCTGTGGTGATTGCCACACCCGATCACTGGCACGCGTTTATCGCCATTGCAGCTTGTAACGCCAAGAAAAACGTTTATCTCGAAAAACCATTAACCTTCACCATCAAAGAAGGTCAGGAACTGGTCAAAGCTGTACGTAACAACGGAGTTATTCTCGGAGTGGGCAGCCAGCAGCGCTCCGATCCGAATTTCCAACACGCCGTGAAAATGGTGCAGGAAGGCAAAATCGGTAAAATCGAAAAGGTGAATGCCTACGTAGGCGCTCCTCCTAAACCGTACGATTTACCCGAAGAACCCGTTCCGGCTGATTTGAATTGGCCGTTGTGGTTAGGTCCGTCTGAATATGTTCATTTTAATCACGAGTTGAATCCTCCCATTTCTCTCAATCCTGAACAAAATGAACAAATTTGGGGAGCGTGGCGCTGGTACTCCGAACTGGGCGGTGGTTTCACTACCGACTGGGGAGCGCATATGTTCGATGTCGCGCAATGGGGATTGGGAATGGATAATAGTGGCCCGGTTGAAATTATTCCGGCAGGATATAAAGACACTAAATTCCTTACCTACAAGTACGCCAACGGTGTTATTATGACGGAAGAACCTTTTGACGAAGCTCAAACCAAAGGGGTGAAGTTTTGGGGCGATAAAGGTTGGATTGAAGTATCGAGAGGGCATTACGTGGCTTCCGATGATAGTCTTTTGCCGCCCAAGGTTGAGGAATCGGAAGGCGCTTATGAAACCAAAGTACCGCACTTGGAAAACTTTATATCGGCTGTGAAATCAAAAACCGACCCGGTTGTTCCGGTTGAAATCGGACATCGAAGCTGTACCGTTTGTACGCTGGGAAATATCGCTTACGAAATGAAGCGCCCAATTAAGTGGGATCCGGCAGCTGAAAAATTCGTGGATGACCCTGAAGCCGATAAAAACTGGTTGTTAAATAAAACCTATACCGAAGGTTATAAGCTATAGAAGAGCTTTTTGATAGTGTGAGGATATCGCTTGAAGGGATATCCTCACAATGCTTATTACTAATCCATGTTACACTGTGTTATTTGACAACTATTGTTTTTTACAACAGTTGTATATTCGTTTTTCAAATTAATTTACATTCTTTATTTATCTAAAAGTCATGAGTAATCAATTAACAAGGAGGAAATTTATTAAGACAGCAGCAGCCGGCGTGGTTGGTGTAACAGTACTTCCTCAATTTTTAGCATCTTGTAACCAAAGCAAAAATTCGGAAGCCGGAAAAGTTGACGATGGTATAACTCGTTTGGGATTCATTGGATTAGGTCAGCAGGGTATAGGCTTGTTGGGCGCATTTCTCTCTATTTCAGGAGTAGAAGTCGTGGCAGGAAGCGATGTGTACGGTATCAAAAGAGAGCGTTTTCTAAAACGCCTGAACGACCATTATGCATCGCAACAAAAAGCGGTGGCAGTAGATGTTTATGAAAACTATAAAGATCTTTTGGCTCGCGAAGACATAGATGCCGTAGTAATTGCGACGCCCGATCATTGGCATGCTTTTATAGGTATAGACGCTTGCAACGCAAAAAAACATGTTTACATGGAAAAGCCTTTGACTTTCACTATCAAAGAAGGTCAGGAATTAGTTAAAGCAGTGCGAGCGAATAATGTGATTTTTGGAGTTGGTAGCCAACAACGGTCCGATCCAAACTTCCAGCATGCTGTAAAAATGGTTCAGGAAGGGAAAATTGGGAAAGTTGAGAGAGTGAATGCATACGTTGGTCCCGGACCGCATCCGTATGAACTTCCTGAAGAACCCGTTCCGGCAGACCTGAACTGGAAAATGTGGTTAGGCCCGTTAGAATATTTTCACTATAATTCACGATTGAATCCTCCCATCTCGCTCGACCCGGAAGAAAACGAAAGTTATTGGGCTGAATGGCGTTACAACAAGGGTTTAGGTGGAGGTTTTACAACAGATTGGGGAGCACATAATTTCGATATTGCTCAATGGGGCATTGGGATGGATAACAGCGGCCCGATTGAAATTATTCCCGCCGGATATAAAGATACTAAGTTCCTCACTTTTAAGTATGAAAATGGAGTGACAGTTACCAACGAGCCTTTCAACGAACAGAAAACGCTGGGTATAAAATTCTGGGGCGATAAGGGTTGGATTGAGGTTTCAAGAGAATTTTACCACGCTTCCGACGAAAGTTTAATGCCGCCAAAAGTTGAGACTCGAGAGGGAAGATACGAGACGCGGGTTCCGCACAATCAGAACTTTATTGATGCGGTAAAATCAAATGTTGATCCGATAGTCCCAGTGGAAATAGGACATAGCACGTGCACAACATGCAATCTCGGAAATATTGCTATTGAACTGAAACGCCCGATTAAATGGAACCCTAAAACACAAACATTTGTTGATGACCCTGAAGCAACCAAATATCTGACAAAAACCTACAGTGAAGGTTTTTCCATTTGATAGTAAAAAAAGCTGCCTATAGGCAGCTTTTTTTACTATCAATTTATTTTTCTTTTTCAACAATAACCAATCCCAACTCATCTAATTGCTCCTGCTCAATTTTCGACGGCGCGTCAATCATCACATCGCGTCCGGAGTTGTTTTTGGGGAAAGCGATGCAGTCGCGAATACTGTCTAATCCGGCAAAGAGCGAAACCAAGCGGTCTAAACCGAAGGCGATTCCGCCGTGGGGCGGCGCGCCGTACGCGAACGCTTTCATCAGGAAACCGAATTGTTCTTGCGCGCGTTCTTCGGTAAACCCGAGTACGGAGAATATCTTTTTTTGCAGCGCGCTATCGTGAATGCGGATGGAGCCGCCGCCAACTTCCACGCCGTTGATTACCATATCGTAAGCGTTGGCGCGAACTTCCCCCGGATGGGTGTCGAGCAACGGAATATCTTCCGATTTCGGCGAAGTAAACGGATGGTGTTTGGCAAAATATCGGTTCAACTCTTCGTCTTTTTCGAGTAGCGGGAAATCTACTACCCAAAGGCATTTGTAGTTGTTTTTATCGCGCAAACCGAGTCGCGAACCCATTTCCAAACGAAGTTCGCCCAACTGTTTTTGTGTATTTTCTTTTTCTCCGGCTAAAACCAAGATTAAATCGCCGGGCTTGGCGCCACATTGTTCTGCCCAAGCGCGCAAATCGGTTTCCGAATAGAATTTGTCAACCGACGATTTCAGCGTTCCGTCTTCGTTGTAGCGAACGTAAATCAATCCTTTGGCTCCAATTTGCGGACGTTTTACAAAGTCGGTCAGTTCGTCAACCTGTTTGCGGGTGTACGATGCGCAGCCTTCGGCGCAAATGGCGCCAACGTATTCGGCGGAATCAAAAACCCCGAAATCGCGACCTTGAGTCAGGTCTTTCAGTTCCGTGAATTTCATTTCGAAACGGATATCGGGTTTGTCCGAACCGTAAAATTTCATCGCGTCGGCATAGCTCATCCGCGGAAAATAGGGGATATCTACGCCTTTCAGCGATTTGAAAAGATGCTTGGTGAGTCCCTCAAACATATTCAGCACGTCTTCCTGCTCCACGAACGACATTTCGCAGTCTATTTGCGTAAATTCGGGTTGGCGGTCGGCGCGTAAATCTTCGTCGCGGAAACATTTCACGATTTGAAAATAGCGGTCGAATCCCGAAACCATCAACAATTGCTTAAACAATTGCGGCGATTGCGGCAGGGCGTAAAACTCGCCTTGATTCATTCGCGAGGGAACAATGAAATCGCGTGCTCCTTCGGGTGTAGAACCGATAAGAACGGGCGTTTCAACTTCCATAAAATCTCTTTCGTCCAGATACTTGCGTGTTTCGAATGCCATTTTGTGGCGAAGCTCCAGATTTTCTCTCACCACCTTGCGGCGCAGGTCGAGATAGCGGTATTTCATACGCAAATCGTCGCCGCCATCGGTTTCGGTTTCAATGGTGAAAGGCGGAGTTTCGGCGCTGTTCAACACTTTTATCTCGGTGGCGATAATTTCAACGTCGCCGGTCGGAATATTGGGGTTTTTGCTCGACCGTTCGGCAACTTTTCCGGTAACCTGAATCACAAATTCGCGTCCCAGTTTGTTCGCTTGTTCGCAAAGGTCGAGGTTTACTTCCTGATTAAACGATAGTTGCGTAACGCCGTATCGGTCGCGCAAATCAATAAAAGTCATTCCTCCCATTTTGCGAATTTTGTGCACCCACCCCGAAAGGGTAACTTCTTTGTTTACATCGGCAATTCTGAGTTCGCCGCACGTGCTGTTTCTATACATAATATATTGTTATTCAAATTTGAGACCACAAATTTACACAATTCTCCTCTTATTATCGACAATAAAATAAAAAAGCTGAAAAGTTTTGAGATTAGCGGGAGATGTTGTACCTTTGCACTCGCAATTTCGGGGAACTTTCCGGTTATTGTATCCCGTTTACGACGGGAGGGTCGCAAGTTCTTTATTTCTTTGATAAAATATTTCGGGGTGTAGCACAGTCCGGTTAGTGTATCCCGTTTACGGCGGGAGGGTCGCAAGTTCTTTTATTTCTTTGATAAAATATTTCGGGGTGTAGCACAGTCCGTTTAGTGTATCCCGTTTACGACGGGAGGGTCGCAAGTTCTTTATTTCTTAGAGGAAAAGTTTCGGGCTGTAGTACTTTCCGGTTATTGTATCCCGTTTACGACGGGAGGGTCGCAAGTTCTTTTATTTCTTTGATAAAATATTTCGGGGTGTAGCACAGTCCGGTTAGTGTACCTGGTTTGGGACCAGGGGGTCGCGAGTTCGAATCCCGCCACCCCGACGAAATAATAAAAAACCACTTGCATTTTTGTGAGTGGTTTTTTGCTTTAATAGCGAAGATGTTTTACGTTTATATCTTACTTTCCGAGAAAACCGGTAAATTCTATATTGGCTCAACTGGCGATTTGGAAGACCGTTTGTTTCGTCACAATTCGGGATGGAACAAGTCAACCCAATCGGGACGTCCGTGGCAGTTGGTATATAGCGAAGCTTTTTCCACTCGAAGTGAAGCAATGAAACGTGAGAAAGAAATCAAAAGTTGGAAAAGTCATAAGCGTATATCAGAGTTGATTAGTGTATCCCGTTAAGACGGGAGGGTTGCGAGTTCTCCCGAAATCGGGACGCTCACCCCGACGAAATAATAAAAAACCACTTGCAATTTTTGTGAGTGGTTTTTTGCTTTAATAGCGAAGATGTTTTACGTTTATATCTTACTTTCCGAGAAAACCGGTAAATTCTATATTGGCTCAACTGGTGATTTAGAAGACCGTTTGTTTCGCCATAATTCGGGATGGAGTAAATCGACTAAATCGGGACGTCCGTGGCAGTTGGTATATAGCGAAACTTTTTCTACTCGAAGTGAAGCAATGAACGTGAGAAAGAAATCAAAAGTTGAAAAAGTCATAAGCGTATATCGGAGTTGATTAGTGTATCCCGTTAAGACGGGAGGCGAGTTCTCCCGAAATCGGGACGCTCACCCCGACGAAATAATAAAACCACTTGTAATTTAGTTTACGGGTGGTTTTTTCTCTTTACTCCCAAAATTCTTTCGGATACTCAACTAAGCCATCCGCATTTTTTAGCGCATTTTCCACTAATTCCACTGCCATACACGCTTCCTCCGGTACATCGAAAGGGAAAGAGATGCCGAATTCGCAGGCTTTTCTGTATCCAAAACGGGGATAGTATTCGGGATGTCCGACCAATACAACCGATTCGTAACCCATGCCTTTGGCAATTGAATGCGCTTCATTAATCAGCATACCGCCAATACCCTTACGTTGATAGTCGGGATGAACGGAAACGGGTGCTAACGCGAGTGAATGTATCTCTCCGTTATTGGTGCGGATTTTTAACTTCGTCAGCAGAATGTGTCCAACAATTTTGTTATTTATCGCGGCAACCAACGATAATTCCGGAATAAAAGCATTCGATTTTCGTAATCTTTCCACCAGAAACTGCTCGGTATGGTCGGAAAAGTCGAGTGTCCGAAATGCTGATTCGATTAGTAGGAAGACTGCGTTATGGTCTGCTTCTTTTTCTTGCCGGGTAATTACGTTTTCCATCGTTTATTCCCTGAAAAGATCAATCCTCTTCGTTGAATCTAATAACGGTAGCGGAATGGTGATGAAATCGATGGTGTAGTGCCTCAGCCTGGGATTGGTGGAATTGTTGCTAACGAAACGAATTTCTCGAGGAGATATTCTCTTCGAACCTAATAAATTATCGTCTTCATCGTAAAAATCCAAGACAAGAGGTTTTTCGTTTTTGAATAAGGATCCGGATTCCGGTAAATCTATTTCTCCGTTTCTTACCGTAAACTCCAGGTGGAAAGACTCGTAGCCATAGCCGTATCCGTATGCGCCGTCTCTATGTCCGCCCCAGTCGTAGAATCGTTCGGCTCTTTTGGAGATAACCTGTCTTGTGACTTCGAGTTCCTTGCCATGCGATGTAAAGATGAAATCGGTTTTTACTCCGCCTAACTTTTCCGATAGATCCTGAGCCTGAAGAAAACCATTCATAAATAGATTTAAGCTGATGATACAGAGGATTGTAACGTTTTTTCTCATTGTTGTCATATAAAAAAGGATTATTTCATTAAAGCTACTATAATATCCATTACGTTTGTGCCGGTATTTCCGGTGACGATATGTCCGCCCACTTGTTGAAAGAAGTGGTATGAGTCGAAATTGGCCAGAAAACGGTCTGGGTCGATATTCCTTTTGGCCGCTCTTGTCAAGGTTTTGTTGTCAATTGCAGCGCCTGCCGCATCGGTTGGCCCGTCTGTTCCGTCGGTGCCGGCGCAAAGGATAGTGATTTCTTTTGTCGGAGTTATTTTTGTGGCCAAGTAAAGTGCCAAATGCTGATTGCGTCCGCCCAATCCGTTTCCCGAAACTTTTACCGTAGGTTCGCCGCCGAAAAGCAGACAAACAGGCTTTGAATTGCTTTTTGGTTGATTATCAATTGTTTTTAGGATGAAGTCGGCAGCTTCGGTCAGGTTTCCCTGTAACCTCTCGGTAATGATGTGTGCCTCAAAACCGAGCTGATTTGCTTTCCGCGATGCGTTTTCAAGTGCGATTCCATTGCTTCCGATAATGTAGTTGTGTACGTTTTGAAAAATCGGGTTGTCCGGCTTTGGGGTTTCGGGAAGCGAACCTTCTGCGCCTTCGCGCAAATATTGCAGAACGGGAGCGGGGAGTGAACGTTGTAACGAATATTTTCCGATAACGGCCAGCGCGTCCGAAAAAGTACTCGTATCACCCACTGTTGGCCCGGATGCAATTACATCTAACTTATCGCCAACTACATCCGATAAAATAAGACAAACGGTTGTCGCCGGATAAATTGCCCGAGCCAATTGTCCGCCTTTTATTTTCGATAAGTGCTTGCGCACTGTATTTATTTCCGTGATGTCGGCGCCGCTTTTTACCAATAATTCGTTTGTAAGCTTTAAATCACCCAGAGTCAGACCTTCCGGAAAGTCGGCCATCAAGGCAGATGCGCCACCCGATAACAGGCAGATAACCAAATCGTTTTTGCCGGCTTGTCGGGCAATGTCAAGTATCTTTTCAGTAGCTTTCACGCCTTCGGCGTCGGGTATCGGATGACCTGCTTCGGTAAGCGTCAGGTGTTTCAACTCCGCTCCGTGCCCGTATTTGGTAACAACGTGTCCGCCCGATATTTTATTGCCCAAAATGTTTTCCGTTTCCTTAGCCATCAGGGCGGCAGCTTTTCCGGCTGCAAGGACGTAAATAGAGTTGAAGCGAGATAATGAAAACCTTTTTTCCGCGATTTGCAATGTGTCTCCGGAAAGTTTCATCCACGACTGCATCAGCTTTTCGGGCAAAACGCTTTCAACTCCGGCAAGAAATATTTCTTCAGCTATCTTTTTCATCGGTTACAACATTAAAAACGAAATTTGCAAACCTGTAGAAACAAGTAAGAGTGCTCATAATCGATTTTATGGTTTGCCCGGAAAGTGCTCTACAAACTTTATGGTAAAATCGGGGAAGTTGTCTACGTATTGAATTTTGAAATCGGGAAAATTTTCTACGATTTTCCATTTACCGGGCTCGTCGGGGAAAGAGCTTACAAGCTTCACGTGAAGGTCTGCAAAGTGACTGACAACCTTTACTTTGTAATCGGGAAACCTATCCACAATCTTGATTTTTCCGTAGATTTTGGTTACATCCGGTTTTTCATTTTTGAGCATATCCCGTAACGCTTCGGAAGACAACACATAATATCCCGGCTTTTCAGCAAGAACTTTTTCGGGCGGCGTTGTTTGTGCATTCAAAAGAAAGTTCGATGCAGATAGAACAACGAAAAGAAGAATAATTTTTTTCATGATGACTCGCTGTTTGTTTATAGCACAAACATAATAAAAAATCGGCAATCAAACGACTGCCGATTTCATCTTTTTACCTAATCTTTTTTACCTGCGTCCACTTGAGGTTCTTCCACTTTCGCTGCTTCGTGTGGTTGTAGAACTCTCGCGAGTAGTAGTTGACGATCTTCCGCCGGTGCTTTCGCGCATTTGCGGCTCCACTCTTACGGGTTGTCCGATGGAACCACCGTAATAATTTGTTTCGGCGGAACGAGTGGTGGTGCGTGAAGTTGATGTTGATGTGCGCGGCGTTGTTTGACGCGTAGTGGTTTCGGAAGTGCGCGCGGTGCTTTGTCGTGAGCGATTAGTCGTTGTCGGATAAGCATCGCGGCTTGTTATTCTGCCTTCATCGGCGTTTCCTATTTGCCTGAGTTCTTCCGGCGATATGGCAGTGCGTTGCGTTACCCGGCGGGTAACTTCTTGCTGCACGCGTCTGTCCTCGGTTGAGTATTTAAAGTCGCGACCTTCGCGTATGCTTCTGTCGCCCCACTCGCGAGCACGACTGCGTTCCGATTCTCTCCAGTAAACTGCTCTGCGGCCATTTTCGTTGTATCCTCTAACATACGGGATGTTGCTGAAATCGTAATAATCGATATAATAATAGCGCGGATAGTGAGAATTGTAATAGTGGTGGTGCATCCACGGATTGTAAACATCCCGATTTACGATTACAACGAAAGCGTTTCGCAGGTTAAACGCCGAATAAACGGCCGGAAGTGTCGGCACAAAAAGCCATTGTCCGTTGTATAGATACACGAAATTTTGCGTGGCCAAGTCGTAATACGTTTCAATATCGGGAAAATAATAATAACGAGTTCCGTAATAATAATCGGGTGCCCAAACCGGGTTGTAGTCGTAATAATTGTCGTAGTAACCGCTGCCCGCTGCACCGTAATAGGATGTTCCACATCCGGCGAATCCAAGTGCCATAACAAGCACCGTGAGAACAACTGCCAATTTTGCGATAACTTTTTTCATTTCGTTTTGGTTTTAAATGGTTTATACTGCTTTTCTTTTCCTTTTTGACTGAAAAAATACAAAAACGTTTATCGGGTTATAACTCCTTATTATTTAAATGATTTCCAATGGCTTTTTGTTCAAGTAGCTGGGGTTTTTCACAACAAAAAAACCGTCAAACCACCTAAAGCAGCTTGACGGACAATTTAAACTCGTAACTCGTAACCCGAATTACCCCACGCTTCCTTCCAAACTAATTTGTAAAAGCTTTTGCGCTTCAACGGCAAATTCCATCGGAAGTTTGTTTACCACCTCTTTTACGTATCCGTTCACAATCAGGCCAATAGCTTCTTCTTCACCCAATCCGCGCTGATTGCAGTAAAAAATCTGGTCTTCGCTGATTTTGGATGTGGTGGCTTCGTGTTCCAAAACCGCGGTGGGGTTCTGAATATCGGTGTAGGGGAACGTGTGCGCGCCGCAATGATCGGTGAGCAGCAAGCTGTCGCACTGCGAGTGATTACGCGCGTTTGCCGCTTTTTTCGCCACTTTCACCAAGCCGCGATAACTATTTTGGCTGCTTCCCGCCGAAATTCCTTTCGATACGATTCGGCTTCGGGTGTTTTTGCCCAAGTGAATCATTTTTGTACCCGTATCGGCTTGCTGAAAATTGTTGGTTACCGCAACCGAATAAAATTCTCCTACGGAGTTGTCGCCTGCCATAATACACGACGGATATTTCCACGTAATCGCAGAGCCGGTTTCAACCTGTGTCCACGAAATTTTCGAATTTTCACCTTTACAAATGCCGCGTTTGGTAACAAAGTTATAAACGCCGCCTTTGCCCTCTTTATCGCCCGGATACCAGTTCTGAACGGTTGAGTATTTTACCTCGGCGTTATCCAGAGCGATAATTTCCACCACCGCGGCGTGCAGTTGGTTTTCGTCGCGCATAGGCGCCGTACATCCTTCGAGGTAGCTCACGTAAGAGTTGTCGTCGGCAACAATGAGCGTGCGCTCAAACTGCCCGGTGTTGGCGGCATTGATGCGGAAATAGGTGGAAAGTTCCATCGGGCATCGAACCCCTTTGGGAACATAAACGAACGAACCGTCGCTAAACACCGCTGAATTTAACGCCGCGTAAAAGTTATCCTTGTACGGAACCACCGTTGCCAAGTATTTTTTGACCAAATCGGGATGATTTTTTACCGCTTCGCTAAACGAACAGAAAATAATTCCTTTTTCGGCCAACACTTCCTTGAAAGTGGTTTTGATGGAAACACTGTCCATAACGGCATCCACGGCAACGCCTGTAAGCTGCTTTTGCTCGTTCAGCGGAATTCCCAGTCGCTCGAATGTTTTTAGTAATTCCGGATCAACTTCGTCTAATGATTTTGGTTTTTTCTTGTTGGTGGGATCCGCGTAATAAATGATGTCTTGAAAATCGATTTCCGGGATTTTCAACTGTGCCCAGTCGGGCGTTTTCATTGTTAACCAATGACGATATGCCTTTAACCGAAACTCCAACAACCATTCGGGTTCGTTTTTTTTCGAAGAAATCAGTCGAACAACGTCTTCGTTCAGCCCTTTATCAATCGTATAGGTTTCAACATCGGTAACAAATCCGTATTTATAATCCTGTGTGGTTAAATCGGTTAATATTTGATCTTGATCTAATTCTTGCATAATAAATATTGATTATTGATCGCTGTGATCTGTTCATTAAAAAGAAGAGACCTATGTTTCTCTTCTCATTATAAACAAAGTTTATATGGTTTTGTTTATGCAAAATTACATCAAATTCTGAACAAAAACGGTAGGATTTGGTTTTTAAAGATGGATTTAAATAAAAAAGGAGTAGAATTATGAAAAAAGTGAGTCTGTTATTTGCATCAATATTTTTGGTGGCTGTTTCGTTTGCTCAAACGAAATACTCGGTGGATAAAGCGCATTCTTCTGTCAATTTCAAGGTCAAGCACAATGGAATTTCATTTGTAAACGGCAGCTTTAACGCTTTCGATGGATTTGTCGAAGGCGATTTAGACGACATGGAAAAAGCCCGGGTTAGTTTTACGGTGGATACGGAAAGCATTAATACAAGAATTGAACCGCGTGACAAACACTTGCGTAGTGCCGATTTTTTCGATGTTGAGAACTATCCCAAGATGAGTTTTGAAAGTACGGGTATCGAAAAAGTAAGTGATGCAAAATACAAATTAAGCGGGTTGCTTACCGTAAAAGACGTAACAAAACCCGTTGTGTTCGATGTTAAATACGGTGGCAAAGTTGTTGGTCGAGATGGTAAGGATGTGATTGGTTTCACGGCCAAATACACGATTAACCGAGTGGATTACAACATCGCGTATGACCCTGACGCAAAGACAATAGGAAAAGAGGTCGATATTTTGCTTTACTTGGAGTTTAAAGCGGAGTAAACTATTTCAAATTCAAACAAACAAAAAACTCGGGTGAATAGTCCGAGTTTTTTTGTGTTAGTTCGCACAGCATGGGCGATAACTCTAGGGTGTAAGTCCCGAGCGCGTCTTGATAGTGGGAAGCGTTAGCTCAAGACAAGGGTGTCCATCGTGAGTTGGAATCTGAAGAGCCTGTCCGCCAACCGGCGGAAAGTCGGCGGCAAAGTCTCGGTCTGACGTACAGAAACCGAATATAAGGCGGTTCTATGTGGACGAGTCTGCTAAACAAGACAAAGTCCTAAAATATCCGAAACATAGGGTTGTAAATTCGGCAGATATATGAGATGAAAGTTATCGTTCTTAACTGGGGAGGTCTTTACACTACGCTTTGTCCGAGTGCTATCACTTCACTCCTCTGCAACCCGAACAGTGATGTTCGACTGAAGTGTAAAGAAGTCAGCAGATACCATAGTACCCGATATGCATATTGGGGAAGGGTTGAATATTAAACGGTTCTCTAAAGCCAAGTTTAGACGCGATGCGCATAAAACAGCCAACCTTGTTGAAACGCAAGGGCTACCATAGGAGGGATAGGATGGAATCCGACGAGTATTATGGAGCGTTTAGCATCCGTCTGCAACCGCATACGAGTGGAACCACACAAGAGAAAGAAGCATGTTAGAGGAAATACTAAGCCGAAGCAATATGCTAACGTCTTATCACCGAGTTGTCTCGAACAAAGGGGCACCGGGTGTGGACGGAATGGGTGTGGATGGTCTCCACGCTCATGTTAAAGCGCATTGGGTCTCCATCCGTCATAAGATTGAGACTGGTACGTATATTCCACAAGCAGTACGGAAGGTTGAGATTCCGAAGCCCAATGGTGGAATCCGCATGTTGGGTATTCCCACGGTAACAGACCGTCTCATTCAACAGTCCATAGCTCAAGTACTCTCTCAACATTACGACGACGGATTTAGTGAAAACAGCTACGGTTTTCGTCCCGGTCGCTCAGCTCACCAAGCGGTTCTCCGTGCTCAAAGCTATTTGAACGAGGGGTACACCGAGGTTATCGAATTAGACTTGGAGAAGTTTTTCGACAAGGTCAACCACGATAAGCTGATGACGCTTCTGAGCAAGCGCATTGAGGATAAAACATTGCTAAAACTCATCCGCCGTTATTTGCGTACAGGTATTATGGATAATGGTCTCTTCCAAATACGAGAAGAGGGCATGCCCCAAGGTAGTCCCTTAAGTCCGATACTATCGAACATCTTATTGGACGAATTGGATAAGGAACTTGAAGGGCGAGGTCTGCGCTTCGTTCGTTATGCCGACGATGTTAGTATCTACGTTCGCAGTCGCAGAGCTAGCGTCCGAGTCCTTAAACATATTACCCACTACATTGAGAGCGAACCGCTATTGAAGGTGAATAAAGAGAAGAGCCACACGAGTCGCCCGAGCAAGAGCAAACTGCTCGGCTTCACGTTTGGCAAACGACAAGATGGTTGGCGTATCTACGTCTCCCCGACGTCCAAAGAACGTATCAAGGAGAAGATAAAATCCGCCACGAGTAGACGTAAGAGCCTGAATTTGCAATTTCGCCTTCGCAAGTTGGCAGAGATTACACAAGGATGGTGCAGCTACTACCGTCTTGCCGACTGTAAATCCTTTCTTGAAAGTTTGGATAGTTGGATACGCTTTCGGATACGTATGTGTATTTGGAAAGCATGGAAACGTCCCCAGACACGCATTCGAGAACTTGTAAAACTAGGGATGGAGCCATGGAAAGCCCATCGCAACGGCAATACTCGCAAGGGTTACTGTCGTGTAGCGCACTCGGGTATTCTGCACCATACTCTCGGAAATCTTGAACTCGAACGTCTTGGATTCAAACCTCTTCTAAGCTTCTATCTCTCTCGTCATGTTTAATAAACCGCCACGTGCCGAACGGCATGCGTGGTGGTGTGAGAGGTCGGTAAACACGAAAGTAGGAGATAAACCACCTACGATTAGTGTTTACCTCCTACTCGATTCTTTTCTTCTTTTCCGGAAAGAATTTCTCAATCACGTTGTTGGGTTTCAGAATCGGGGTTAATTCTTCATACGGAATATTCACATTGATTACACCCATGGAGTAGGGGGCTATTTCGTATTGATTGTAGGCGTAGTGGATGCCGTTTTCGTCGATCCAGAAGTTGTTGTTGGGGTAAACTTCATCGAGATTAAAGAAGCCGATGTTGATAAGCGAGTCGCGGTTGTCAACATTGTATTGGAGCATTAATCGGTCGATAATGATTTCAGTAAGCGGTTTTTGATAATTCGGAACAAAAATATCTTCTTCCGAAATAGTTACTAACTCGCTCAAATCCACATTGAAATAAGTTTCCCGATGCGACCCGTGCGCGCCTCCGGTATAATCGCTGAACTCCACGACATAGCTCAATAGCGAATCGTTTTGAAACATCATTTTATTGGTATTGTACATATAGTACCAGTACCATTGGGGCGTTTCGCCTTTGGGAAGGCGGTTTTTGTCGGCGTAATAATCGTTCGAGAGCGATTTATATTCATCTTTGTAATCGGCAATATACCTGTCCATCGCTTCTCTCACCGAAAGTTCATCAAACTGCGTATCGTTGAAAAACGTTCCGATAAAAATCTGCTGCAACCGCGCTAAATTTTCGGGGGTGCTAAACTTAGACGGATAAACAAAAGCCACTTTTACATCGGCATATGGTAACGTGGTGTCGTTGTTCTCCAACAGGGGTATGCGTTCTTTCACCACAATGCTGTCGAAAACGATTTGTGTTGAGTGTTGCTTGGTCTTTTTGCACGAAAACAGCGTAAAAAAAACGGTCAAAAATAGAATAATATGAATGAAAGTATTTTTTCTCATGTCTGCTTGCTTTAGATACGGCATAAAAAATGTTCAGCCCTTGTTTTTGTTCTTTTGTCTTTATCCGTCAGACCGGTAATCGGCCAGACGCGTTATCTGTTTTACTGAATAATTTGTTTTATCGCGCCCAAGTTAGGATAGAAAATCACCTTTACGGGTTGCTTCATATTGTCGAACATTCGTTTGGTGAGCACGTCTTGTGTGCCGAATTGCACGATATCCATTTCCTGATTCTTCAGCGTTCTGTTCTTGAACT
Source organism: uncultured Petrimonas sp. (assembly GCA_964557135.1). Classification (GTDB taxonomy): domain Bacteria; phylum Bacteroidota; class Bacteroidia; order Bacteroidales; family Dysgonomonadaceae; genus Petrimonas. The sequence goes on from CAZKZB010000012.1 coordinate 52,123, forward strand.
CCAGCGTAAGTTGCGCTTTTCCCGGAACGTTGTAAACCACTCCTTCGGAGAGTTTTTTCTCTAAACGCGCCATTTCTCTGTCCGAAAGCACCGTTTCAACCTTTGGGGTTTTGCTTTTCAGTGTCAGATAAATGGGTGCTCCGGCAAGATTGTCATCATCCACTGGTCCCAATTTCTCCGAAAATCTGCCGATAATTGTCCTGTCGAAATCTTTTTCCGTTGGAACAACCACAATTTCTTTCACGAAATATTCGGTTTGCGTGCTTCCCGAAAACATTTCGGTCAACGCTTTTTCCTGATTATTTATTTGCTCCATTACCAACCTGTACGCTTCTCCGTCGGGTGGCATATTGTCGGCTTCACCGGTGAGAATATCGTTGCGGCTCCGGCGCAATTCAAAAATTTGCCGCGATACCAATTCCGCCTGTTTAGCCGTTGAGCCGGCCATAAGCGTTTCTTCCGAAAGGTATCTTCTGGGATTTACCGGAGCGGCAGAAGGCGACGGCAAGTCGAAAGAGGGTTCTTTTTCCGACTCGGGTTCGGCGTTGATGGTTGAAATCAATCCGTCCTGCGTAAGCATAACGTAGGGCGCCACAGAATTCGACCTGAATATTACCATAAACGAATTATTCCGGTCTGGAACGCCCCTGTTGGTAACCATTACATCTTCAAGCGTAAACTCGGTTCTGCTTTCGGTTATGGGATCAACGCTAAGGTATCGTTGTGCAAACTGATAAAATTCCCCTCGGTTATAAACCGTTTTTTTTACTTTTAGCGTCACCACTACCGATGTTTTCGGCAGCGAATAAACTACGCCGTAATCGTTAGCCTTTATCGCGTTCATTCTCACGGTCTGTTGCGCTTGAGCGCAAGTAATGGACAGCGAGAAAATTAATACTGAGAGAAAAAAGTATCTTGTCATTTTCATAAGGTTTTCAAAAAATCATCGGGTGTTAAAATAGAAATATGCGATTCCGCAAAATCTTTTGTATTTCTTGTAATCAGAATATTACATTCATTTTCCAATGCGCTGAAATATTGTAATGAATCTTCAAAATCATTAAACTTAGAATTTAAACCTTTTTCGATAATAGACTCGGTTAAATCACAAACTTTAGATATGATTTTGAATTTACGCAATTTATCTTTCACATTTTCAGGGCTATAATATTTCGACAATATATAACCGGTTGTAGAAAAAGAAAGTGCTGAAACAAACAATGTGATTTTCGATTTGTCTGCTAATGATGCAATTTTGGCGGCGTTTTCATAGAAAGGGTCGCGCTCGCCCAACAAATCAATCATTACGTTAGTGTCGATAAAAACATTAGGTTTCATTACGAGTGTTTTTTTTGTAAATAATCGGAATATACTTTCCTGTAATCAAAATCTGCGGGTATTTTTATACCGGTTTCCATACTTTTTACAAAAGGTGTAATGGGTATTTCTCGCTGTTTGTCTTTCTTTTCCCTTATCAACGATTTCAGATACGCTTCAATGATTTCAGATAAATTTTCATTCTGAGAAGAGGCGTATCTTTTTGCTTCTTCAATAATCGTTTTATCCATTTTTATTTTAAGAGTTTCTTCCATTGTTGTTTTTTATTTAGTGAATTTCTTTCAAATAGGCAGTCAGACGACGGAGTTTAAATCCCAAATCCGAAAACTTGTCCGCCCACCGGCGGATCCCAAATCGTAAATTTAATGCGCTGCCTGAAACTGCTCCAGAAACCGCACATCGTTCTCCGAAAACAATCGTAAATCTTTTACTTGATACTTGAGCATCGTAATTCGTTCGATGCCCATTCCAAGCGCGTATCCCGAATAAATTTTGCTGTCGATACCGCAATTGTCGAGTACGTTGGGATCAACCATGCCGCAGCCCAAAATCTCAACCCAGCCCGTATGTTTGCAAATATTGCATCCTTTTCCGCCGCAAATGTGGCACGAAATATCCATCTCGGCGCTCGGTTCGGTAAACGGGAAGTACGACGGACGAAGGCGGATTTGTGTGTCAGAGCCAAACATTTCGCGGGAGAAAAATAGTAGCGCCTGCTTCAAATCGGCAAACGATACATCTTTATCCACATAAAGCGCTTCCACCTGATGAAAAAAGCAGTGCGCACGCGCAGAAATGGCTTCGTTACGATACACCCGTCCCGGACAAATAATGCGGATGGGTGGCTGCGTTTCCTTCATGACCCGCGTTTGAACCGACGAAGTATGCGTGCGCAACAAAATATCGGGATTGCTTTGAACAAAAAACGTATCCTGCATATCGCGCGCCGGATGGTCTTCTGCAAAGTTGAGCGACGAGAAAACATGCCAATCGTCTTCCACTTCGGGGCCTTCGGCAATGGAGAAACCCAAGCGTTTGAAAATATCTCCAATTTCTTCTTTCACGATTGAAATGGGATGGCGTGTTCCGAGAGAAACCGGATATGCCGTTCGTGTTAAATCGATATCAGCGTTTTTGTTTTCTCCGCTTCCTATTTGCTCTTTCAACGATTGAATTTTGGATTGAACTCGCTGTTTCAAGTCGTTTAGTTTCATTCCCACCTCGCGTTTTTGCTCGGCCGGAACAGTGCGGAAATCGTCCATCAAAGCGGAAACAATGCCTTTTTTGCTTAAATATTTTATGCGTAACGCTTCAATTTCATCGTTGGTGCTTGCTGTAACTCCTTCAATTTCGGATAACAGCGATTGAATTTTATCTAACATACCTTTTTTGTCGTAAATTTTATGCAAAAATACATTTTTCTCGGCTAATTACCTTGATTTTGAAGAAAGAAATAATTTTGCAGCGGTTTTGAAAAACATATTGTATATTTGTAACAAAGAAAAACCTGTAAAACAATAATAAATGACAGTTTTAGAAAAGAAAGCTATATTTATAAAATCGGTATTGGATGAGTCGGTGGATGAAGTTATCTTAGATGAACTCGAATTTTTCTTTAAGAGCCTGACAAAGAATAGAATAATGCCTTATCCATGCCAATACTCTATTGATGAAGTAAGAGAAGGGTTGGAACGTTCAGTTAAGCAAGTTAATGAGGGAGATTTTCTAACGCATGAAGAAGTGAAAATCCAAATCTAACGATTTGATATTAAACTTTAGCACATCTCTCTATTTCCCAAATGCTCCAAAAAGTAAAAAGATTCATATCCGATAATCGCCTGCTGAAAGCCGATGCCACGCTAGTTGTCGGACTCAGTGGCGGCGCCGATTCTATGGTATTACTGGATATTCTCACACTTCTGGGTTATCGGTGTGTGGCGGCACATTGCAATTTTCATCTGCGGGGTGAAGAATCGGACGGCGACGCGCGGTTTGTGAAAAAATGGAGCAAAGAAAATGATATTGAATTTACTTCCATCGATTTCGACACCCACCAATACGCAGCCGACAAAAAGATTTCCATTGAAATGGCAGCACGCGAGTTGCGCTATTCGTGGTTTGAAGTGGTGCGAAAACAGTTTCTTGCGGATGCTATTGCAGTGGCTCATCACAAAGACGATTCGGTGGAAACGGTGCTGTTAAACCTGATTCGGGGTACGGGAATCAGTGGATTGTGCGGAATTTCACCTAAAAACGGAAAAGTTGTGCGTCCGCTGCTTTGCGTTTCCCGAAGTGAGATAGAAAACTATTTGCAGGAGCGCGAAATTCCTTTCAGAACCGACAGCACAAACCACGAAGACGTTTACACCCGCAACCACATCCGGCTGAACATCTTGCCTTTGATGCAAAAGCTAAACCCATCGGTGAGTGAAAGTATTTTTCGTACATCGGAAAATATAGCCGAAGCGCAAAAACTGTACAAAAAAGCGGTGGACGCTGATATAGAATTGGTCTTGCAAAACGATAAAATTGATATCCAAAAGTTGAGACAAACGGTTTCGCCCTCGTCTGTTTTGTTCGAAATCTTGTCGCCTTTAGGCTTTCATCCGTCTGTCATTAGTGATGTGAACAATAGTTTCGATTCAATTTCGGGAAAGCAGTTTTTCTCGCCCACGCATCGGTTAATCAAAGATCGCGATTACTTTTTGATTGATAAATCAGACAAAATATCGCATAGAAGTTCCGTTTTTTACATCGATGGTGCTGAGCAGGAAATCGTCAACCCGATTCATCTCGATATTAAGTTTATACAACCTCCGAAAAACATTGAAAAAGACAAAAACATCCTGTACGCAGATGCCGACAAACTTTCGTTTCCGCTGACATTGCGCAAGTGGCAAACGGGCGATTGGTTTATTCCTTTCGGAATGAAGGGTCGAAAGAAGTTGAGCGATTTTTTTTCCGATCAGAAATTCAACTTGAAACAAAAGGAAGAAACGTGGATTTTATTGTCGGGCGAAAACGTGGTTTGGATTGTCGGGCAAAGAGCGGACAACCGATACAAAATCGATAAAAACACCCGTCGTATTTTGCAGATTGAGTTAAAAATCGATTAAATTACCCGAAAAATTAAACTTTCCCTACAAATTAACCTCTTATTATTTGATAAGGAGATATTTTTTAGTAATTTCATACCGAGAAATTGATGAATGACGCTTTTGCTTGAACATGAGCGAAAGCAAAAAATCTACCTGATGAAACAACGATTATATATTGATACTTCTGTTTTTGGTGGATATTTTGACAATGAATTTGCGGAATTTACCATTCCTTTGTTTGAAAGAATAGCTAATGGTGAATTTACACTACTCTTTTCGACGGTAACTCAGGACGAATTAGAAAATGCCCCCGTAAATGTAAAAGATTTAGTAAAAAGCATAAAACGTAGTGATACTGAATTTATAGAAATAACAGCCATTGCGGTTGAATTGGCAACAATGTATATTTCAGAAAAAGTAGTTGGTCAGTCAAGCTTTGCCGATTGTCTTCATATTGCATTGGCAACTATAAATAGGGCAGATTATTTACTGAGCTGGAACTTTAAACACATTGTGAACGTTCAAAGGATAAGTAGTTATAACGCCATTAATTTAAAAAATGGCTATCAATTATTGGAAATTCGCTCACCGAGAGATTTTATGGATTATGGAAACAACGAAGACAACATTTGATGCTGTTAAATTTATGCGTGAACAACGTGACAATTTAAGCGAAAAGTTATCGAAGATGACAAAAGAAGAAATTGTCGATTATTTTAGAAGGAGGAAAAGCGAGTTAACGATAAAGCCTTGTTCTTGATACTTGATTATTTTTGCCAGCTTATTCACCACAAAAATGATTTTTTTTAAACCGAAAGATATAAAAAACTGTTATAATTAAAAACTACAACAATGAAAGATAGCGTGCTTAAAGATATTTTGGTAGTGGTAGCTTTTTCCACAATTTCGTATATCGTGATGCGAAACTATCAGAAAAAAAAGAGAAGAGACCGTCAAATGAAAGACTTTGTTCATTTCCAACTATTCTGATTGCCATTCTGCCAAAAAATATATTTTGAGTTACAACTGTTTCAGCGCGGGAATTTTTGTTACCTTTGCACATTCTCTAAAAACAGTTGAAACCGTTTTTTTATGCTTACACTCAAAGTAATTAACGAAAATCGCGAAGAAATTATTCGTAAACTTGCCAAAAAAAGATTCGATGCCCAAGGCATAATTAATCAAATAATTGCGTTAGATGAAAAACGCCGAAGTTCCCAAACACTTTTAGACAGCCGGTTATCGGAAATAAACTCCATGTCGAAGTCGATTGGCGGACTGATGAAAGAGGGCAAAAAAGCCGAAGCCGAAGTTGCCAAACAACAAGTTTCGGAGTTGAAAGAACTTGCCAAAACCTTAGAATCGGAATTGAAAGAGGCCGAAGCCGGCATTCAGGATTTGCTGGTTACCATTCCCAATTTACCGCACGACTCGGTTCCCGAAGGTCGTTCCGCCGAGGATAACCTTGTTGAGCGCTCCGGCGGAAATATTCCTCAACTTCCGGCTGATGCGGCTCCGCATTGGGATTTAGCGAAAAAATACGATTTAATTGATTTTGAACTTGGCGTGAAAATTACAGGCGCCGGATTTCCGGTTTACAAAGGAAAAGGAAGCCGCCTGCAACGCGCGCTTATCAATTTTTTCCTCGATAGTGCCCGCGAAGCCGGCTTCTTGGAAGTGCAACCTCCGTATGTGGTGAATACCGCGTCGGGATTCGGAACGGGGCAATTACCCGACAAAGAAGGGCAAATGTATCACATCGGGTTAGACGATTTATACCTGATTCCCACCGCCGAAGTTCCTGTAACCAACCTCTACCGCGACGTCATTATAGAAGAAAAAGACCTCCCGATAAAAAACACCGCGTATTCCGCCTGTTTCCGTCGCGAAGCAGGTTCCTACGGAAAAGATGTGCGCGGACTCAATCGTTTGCATCAGTTTGATAAAGTGGAGATTGTTTGCATCGACAAACCCGAAAACTCGTACCAGCGACTGGACGAGATGGTTAACTACGTGCAAACGTTGGTGGAAAAATTAGAACTTCCGTGGAGAATTCTTCGTTTGTGCGGGGGAGATATGGGCTTCACATCGGCGCTCACATTCGATTTCGAGGTTTATTCCGCAGCGCAGCAACGTTGGCTCGAAGTAAGTTCCGTATCTAACTTCGAAAGTTATCAAGCAAACCGTCTGAAATGCCGATATCGCGACGAAGACCGCAAAACGCAACTTTGTCACACGCTCAACGGAAGCGCACTGGCATTGCCCCGCATTGTAGCGGCTCTTTTAGAAAACAACCAAACACCGGAAGGTATAAAAATTCCGAAGGCGCTGGTGCCTTATACGGGATTTGAGATAATTGACTGATTTATATGTAGAGCAAAGACGATGTGCCCATAAGTCGGGAATTTCCGAGGTGCATCGTCTTTGCTCTTTATTCACAATAATTTCTCATTCCCGCTCAATTTCCGATATTCCGATGGAGTAATTTTCGCCCGTTTTTTAAAAAACGACAAGAAATACTCAATGGAACTGAAATTTAATTCGTAGGCAATTTCTTTAATGGGCAAATTGGTTTCGGTCAACAACTCTTTTGCTTTTCGTAACTTCAATTCCTGAAAATATTGCGCGGGCGCATAACCTGTATATTCTTTGAAAAATTTTCGAAACCAAGAATAACTTTTACCGAGGTTCGATGCAATTCCTTTCACATCTATATCCTTGTGAAGGTTTTCTCGCATGATAATTTTAGCTCGTTCAATAACCTGAGTGGAGTCGCGCGCATCGTAATTTCTGTTTTGTGAGAGCGACAAAATCATACCCAGAATATGAAAAACGATTCCCGAGAGGTACTGTTGTGCCGATTTCTTATCTTCTTTGGCAATCTTGATGGCAGTTGAAAACAAATTCATCAACTCTTCGTTCGTGCCCACATCCAATACCTGATTTTGAGGTGAAATAAATCCGTTGGCTACTAATTTATCGATGACATCTCCCTCGAAACCAATGTAGTATTCATTCCATCCCGTCTCCTTTAAAGGCATATAAGAGTGCCATTGTCCCGGGAAAAGAATCAGCATCTGTCCTTTTCTTACGTTCACCTTTTTGGTGGATTCCGATGCAAAAACACCTTTCCCCTTACTGATATAAACAAATTGATACTCCGATAAAATACGACCATTTTGAGGATTGAAATAATAACTTTTGGGATGATCGGTAGAAGGATACAGCGTGTTGGGAGCAATGGGTTGAAAACCGACCGTATTTACCGTTAGCCCGAACGCTTTGTCTCTTTCGTTGACTATCAGGTATTTAAAATCGATGCCAAAATCGTTGTATCTCATAATTTTATTGTTTTTAGGTATGCGGTTTAACGATATTGAGACAAAAATACAAAAAACAAAGCACAATGCAGTTATTTTTCCGATTATTCGTCGGGCGATAATGCATTGTGCTTTTGAAAAACATGAGAGAATGAAAATGTTTGCCTTAAAATAAATTGGGAATAATGAGCGAAAATATTAAAACGGCCATCCCGATAGCAAGGTACGTTATCGCCTTTTTCCCGGAGCCTTTCCATTCTTTCAGAATAATGCCCCAAACGTTGCTGAAAACTACGTTAAGCGACATCAAAATGCTCCACGAAAATGCCATCATTACGCTATCGGGTTCAAAGAAACTTTGTCCCATGCCCAATCCGAAGAATTGAGAATACCACAATAATCCGGCCAACGCACAGAATAATAGATTGTTGACAAGTATCGATTTGGATGTTTTTCGAATTTCTCCACCGGTTTTATTTTTGGCATTCATGTACAAGCAGTAAACCAAGTTGGTGAAAAAACCGCCGATAGTTACTAACAACGTTACGGGATTTTGAGCGAAAATCTCTTTGGCGCCCATCGCGATGCTTGCTTCTTTGACGGGAATTCCGGCACTCAGCCCCAAACTGAAACAGGCGCTCATAACACCGGCAAACAGCGCGATAAGTAATCCTTTTTTTAACGCGAAATCTTTGATGGCTTTCCGCCGTTCTTCTTCCGACATGTTTTTCGAGCGCAAACTACCGGCATAACCCACCAACGCAATTCCCACTAAAGTTACCGCTACGGCCAGCAACAAAACCAATCCCTTGGGAGAGAAAAGGTCCTCGCCGGCAATAACGGCGGGGATAAGCGTTCCAAATGCCGCGCAAGTGCCTAACGCAACGGATTGTCCCAGCGCGATTCCCAAAAAACGCATGCTCAACCCGAAAGTTAATCCGCCGATTCCCCACAGAACGCCATACCCTATTGATTGTAGTGCCGCTCCCGAGTTTGCCGAATAAATCTGTATTAATTCAGGGACTGAGTTAGCTAAAAACGCGCCCAAAATCGGAAAAACCAACCACGCGAAAACTCCCTGCACAAGCCAGAAGTTTTCCCACGACCAATCTTTTACTTTATTGATAGGAACATAAGAACTGGATTGCCCCATGCTTCCTATTGCGATAATAATCAGACCAATAAAGGTGTTCATCGTGCCTTATCTTTTAGATGTCACTTCCGATTCGTACTTCTCGATTTCCCGGATATATTCATCTCCTACAGGAATGCCCTGTTTCAGGCAATAATAGTTGTAAACGGCATTCCAAGGCATGGCTTTCAATTCTTCGAGATAGGCCATGCGTTGAAATCTTTTATCTTCTTTTTCGAGATTTCGCAATGTTTCGGTCGGTTCCAGCAGCGCTTGGAGCATGGCTTTTTGCGTGGAGCGAATACCCACCACGTAAGCGCCGAGGCGGTTGATGGACGCGTCGAAATAATCCAAGCCTATATGCACTTTCTCCATTTGTCCGGAACGAACAATTTCTTGCGATAATTCCAACAATGCATCGTTCAAAATCACTACGTGATCACTGTCCCAGCGCTCCGGTCTACTGACATGCAAAGCGATTTCCGGAACAAAAAGCAACATCGATGAGATTTTGTCCGCAATTCCTTCGGTCGGGTGAAAGTGCCCGGCATCTAATGTGAGCAGCATGTTGTTTTTAACGGCGTATCCCATGTAAAACTCGTGCGAGCCCACCACGTAGCTTTCGCTTCCGATACCAAAAAGTTTACACTCCACGCTGTCTTTCAAATATTGTGTGCTTATTTTTTCGGAAAGAACTTCATCCAGCGACTCTTTCAGCAATTGCCGATGTTGTATGCGGGAAACGGTTTTGTCTTTTTCTCCGTCGTGCAACCAAATGTTGTGAATGCAGGCGTCGCCTTGTTGGCGTCCCATTTCTTCGGCGATTCTTCGGCAACGGCGCAAGTGTTCTTTCCAGAAGTTGCGTATTTCGGGATCGAAATTCGAAAGTGAATATTCGCCGCTTTTGGGATGCGAGAAAAAAGTAGAGTTGAAATCGAGCTTCGCTCCCACTTTTTTCGCCCAATCCATCCACGATTGAAAATGCTTGGGCTCAATTTGGTCTCTGTCCACAAATTTTCCGTCGAAATCGCCGTAAATCGCGTGCAGACTCAATCGATGTTTTCCGGGAACCAGTGTAAGCACTTTTTCGATATCTTTTTGCAACTCTTGAATGGTGCCGGCTTTTCCCGGATAGTTCCCGGTGGTTTGGATTCCTCCGGTCAATTCTCCGTCCGGATTTTCAAACCCCGCCACATCATCGGCTTGCCAGCAATGTATCGAGATGGAGAGTCGGTCTAATTTTTCGAGGGCTTTATCAACATCAATTCCCAAGGAAGCGTATTGCGTCTTCGCTTTCTCGTACGCTTTTTTAATTTGTTCTTCTTTCATGATTTATCAACTTCTTTTACTTGATTTCTTTATATACTTCTAAATATTTCACGTAATTTTCGTTCCACATACGGGTGTTTTTGGGTGAAAATGTTTCCGATTCGATTGAGTTTCTTACAATTCGGCGCATTTCTTCTTTGTTTTTCACTAAGCCCGAGGCTTTGGCTTGCATCAGAATATTCCCGATGGCAGTAGCCTCGGAAGGTCCCGCAACTACTGGCAATCCAATGGCGTTGGCTGTAAACGAATTCAGCATGTTGTTTTTTGAGCCTCCACCGATAATGTGCAAAGTTTCAATGGGAAACATTGCTAACCTTTGAAGATTTTCCAGCACTTGTTTATACCTGAACGCCAAACTTTCGTAGATGCATCGTGCGATTTCGCCCACGGTTTGCGGAACAAACTGATGCGTTTCGCGACAATAATCCTGAATGGCTTCAATCATAGAAACCGGACTTGAAAAACAAGGAGAATCGGGATTGATAAAGCATTGAAACGGTGTGGATTGCTCCGCTGCCGAAACAATTTCTTCGTAAGAAACCGTTTCCTCTTTTTCCCATTCTTTTTTGCATTGCTCAATAAGCCACATACCACAAATGTTTTTCAGTAAACGTACTGAGCCATCTGCTCCGCCTTCGTTGGTGAAATTCAGGGCAAACGTTTCGTCATTGATAACCGGTTTTTCCGATTCAATACCCATTAGCGACCATGTTCCTGAGCTCAGGTAGGCAAAGTTTTCATTTTCCGCCGGAGTGGCAAGCACCGCCGATGCCGTATCGTGGCCGGCAACGGCAATTACGAAGACATCATCCAAATCGGTCAAAGATTTCACGGTATCCGATATTTTTCCGATTTCTGTTCCCGAAAATACAATCGGCGCGAAATTATCCTTTGTTAAGCCGATAGCCCGAAGCAAATCATCGTCAAACCTCTTTTCGTACGGATTTATCATTTGCGAAGTGGACGCGATGGTGTATTCCGTAACCATTTTTCCGGTAAGCAAATACGAAAGCGCGTCGGGCATAAACAACACTTTATCGATTGCAGGATAGATGGACGATTTTTCCTGCAATTGCGTATCGAGTTGAAAAAGAGTGTTGAAATTCATAATCTGAATTCCGGTTTTACGATATACTTCTTCTTTCGATACCTTCGAAAAAAAGCGTTCCGGAGCGCCAAGCGTGCGCGAATCGCGATATGCGTAGGGCATCCTCAACGCCTCGCCGTCTTTCCCGAAACAAACGAAATCAACACCCCACGTATCAATTCCAACGGAAATTATCGTTGTTTTTTTTGACGCGATTTCACGCAGAGAGCCAATGATTTGGTTGTAGAGGTAAAGAAAATCCCAATGCAATCGTCCGTTTACTTCAATCATCGGGTTGGCGAAACGGTTGATTTCCACTAAATCCAATTTGTCATTTTGTATAGTTCCCAGAATAGCTCTGCCGCTACTGGCTCCTAAATCGATGGCTAAAAAAGAGGTTGACGGGCCTGCACTCATGATGTGGTTAAAATTGAAATTTCTGTATACTTAGCTGCAAAAATAAAGACTATCAATAGTTTTCAAATCATCAAAATGATTTTAGAACTATGTTTTTTGATAAATCTTGACAAACAAAAATAAGAAGAATATTCGAAACTCGTGGCAATCGGAGAAGAATATCAAAAATTATAGTCAAAAAATCAATATTCAGTCCAAAATACAATCCAAAATGAATATATTTGTGCTTCTTATCTGGAAAATGTTTTTTCAAACCATTACGTAATGTTATTGCAAGCAATAAGTTTAATCTTTCTTTGATTAATTACGTAATTATAAGTAACTTTGCGTCAGCATAGCTCAGCACAGTATTGGACTTAAATCAAATGTAAATGGCAACAGTAGTCATCATGCCCAAACAGGGGCAATCGGTAGAAAGCTGCATCATCGGTTCTATAAGGAAAAAGGGTGATTCGGTAAAAAAAGGCGATATTTTGTTTTCTTATGAAACCGACAAAGCATCGTTTGAAGAAGAATCCCCCACGGACGGAGTAATTTTAGAAGTTTTCTACAACGAAGGAGACGAAGTTCCGGTATTGGAAAACATGATGGTTATCGGCGAACCGGGAGAGGACTATTCCGATTTGGTGCAAAATGTATCCAGCTCAACCGAAACGGAAAAAACCGACACTCGCAACTCGGAACCCGAAACCCGCAACTCGCAACTCGGAACTCGCAACTCGGAACTCGCAACTCATTTCATTTCTCCCCGTGCTCGCATTCTTGCCCAAAAATCCGCCTTAGACATTTCCCAAATCATCGGTTCCGGCCCTCAAGGTAGAATAATTGAAAAAGATGTACAGAATGTGTTGGCTAATCGTCCCAGAATGACGCCATTGGCCAAAAAGATGGCTTCGGAAGAACACTTGCAACCGCAAAACGGTACAGGGTTGTCGGGAACAGCTCGTTCCGGCGATTTGATTCCCTCATCGAATATTGTTTATGCCGATGACTACGAAGACAAAAAGCTCTCCAACATGCGCAAGCTCATTGCTAAAGCTATGCACACTTCGTTGCAGAATTCGGCACAACTTACGCACCACATAGGCGCCGACGCGCGTCGTATGCTCGAACTTCGCAAACAAGCGAAAGCCGATTTTGAATCAGGGAAAACAAGCGCAAACATCACACTCAACGATATGGTCTGCTTCGCAGTAATCCGTGCGTTGAAGAAATTCCCAAACGTTAACTCTCATTTCATGGGTGATTCGATGCGCCTTTTCAATAAAGTGCATTTGGGGTTAGCCGTGGATACGGAACGGGGATTGATGGTTCCGGCCATAAAAAATGCCGACGATTTATCCATCGCCGGATTATCCAATCAACTAAAAGAAGCGGCAAACGCCTGCAAAGCCGGGAATATCAACCCTGACTTGCTCTCGCCCGAAGCGGCAACTTTCACCGTTTCCAATCTCGGGAATTACGGCTTAGAAATGTTTACGCCCGTTATCAACCTGCCGCAATCGGCGATTTTGGGAGTAAATACCATTGTTCCCCGTCCGAAAGATTTGGGCGACGGCGTTTACGCCTTTGTTCCCTATATCGGACTGAGTTTGACGTACGATCACCGCGCATTAGACGGCGGAGAGGCAACCCGTTTCCTGAAACAAATTGCCATAGAAATAGAAAATCTTGAAATAGAATATTGATACTAAAATCTAAAATCTAAAATTTTAAAAACGTAAATTATAATGATCGACTTATTAATCATCGGCGGAGGTCCTGCCGGGTACGTAGCTGCCGAACGCGCAGGTCACAAAGGACTTAACGTAGTTTTGTTTGAGAAAAAAACACTGGGTGGCGTGTGCCTCAACGAAGGTTGCATTCCTACGAAAACCATGCTTTATAGCGCCAAAACGTATGAAAACGCGCTTCACGGCGACAAATACGGCATTTTTGCCGAAAACGTTCGTTTTGAATACGACAAAATTGTGTCGAGAAAAAATAAAGTGGTTCGCAAGCTGGTAGCCGGCGTGAAAACCAAAATGAAAGTCAACAAGGTAAACGTTATCGAGGGCGAAGCCACGATTGTCGGCAGAAGCGAAAAAGGTGTCGAAGTGAGCTGCAACGGCGAAACATATCTCGGCGCTAATCTGCTGATTTGCACCGGATCGGAAGCGTCCGTTCCACCCATTCCCGGACTGAAAGAAGCCGGTGATGTTATTCTGACGAATCGTGAAATCCTCGCCTTAAAAGAACAGCCGGAAAACTTAGTAGTTATCGGCGGAGGCGTTATCGGAATGGAGTTCGCCAGTTTCTACAACAGCTTAGGCTCGAAAGTAACCGTTATTGAAATGCTTCCCGAAATTTTGGGACAGAACGATGCTGAAATTTGTGCCATGTCGCGCGAAATTTTCACTAAAAAAGGGATTGAATTCCACCTCAACTCCAAGGTTACCCAAGTGGACGGCAATAAAGTAACTTTCGAAAAAGACGGCGAAGCGCATACCGTTGAAGGCGATAAAATCCTGCTCAGCGTGGGACGACGGGCTGTTACACAAGGTTTCGGATTGGAAAATCTGAACGTGGAACTCGACCGTGGCGGCATCAAAGTAGATGAAAAAATGCGCACGAACGTTCCCAACGTTTTCGCCGCGGGCGACGTAACCGGATTTTCGCTTTTGGCGCACACCGCCAGTCGCGAGGGTGAAGTGGTGGTAAACAATCTCACCGGAAAACCCGATGTCATGCGCTACAACGCCATTCCCGGTGTGGTGTACATCAATCCCGAAATTGCCGGCGTGGGCGAAACCGAAGAAAGCGCCAAGGCGAAAGGCATTGCATACAAAATTGCCAAACTCCCGATGGCTTATGCCGGACGGTTTGTGGCTGAAAACGAGGGCGGAGTAGGGCTCTGCAAAGTGCTTGTGGGCGAAAAGTACGGCGAAGTTATCGGCGTACACATGATTGGAAACCCGAGCAGCGAAATGATTTACGGCGCCTGCATGGCAATCGAGCAGGAAATGACGTTGGACGAAATGAAAGAAGTAGTTTTCCCGCATCCGACAGTAAGTGAGATATTTAAAGAAGTTGTTTTCGAGTTTTAAGCGCCGTTGCAGTTTTTTAACCCGTCGAATTTGGCGGGCTTGAGAGCTTGGGAAATAATAAACAACTCAAGTTTTTAAGTGGTCGAATTTGTCCACTCAAAGTCTCATTTTAGATTAAATCGCTTTTTATGAATTGAAAAATAGATAACTGTGAGCATGTAGGAATAATTATTCAGATATTTTATGGCAAAAATAAATGTAAAAGACACAGAAGTTACAGTCCTGAAAATTGACGATCAAGATTATATCTGCATCACAGATATGCTGAAAGCAAAAGATGGTGATTTTTTTGTAACTGACTGGTTGCGCAACAGAAATACGCTAGAGTATATTGGTATTTGGGAAAAAATTTACAACCCTGATTTTAATTATGGCGAATTCGCCATAATTAAAAGTCAAGCAGGTCTAAATAGTTTCAAAGTAAGTGTCAAAGAGCTTACTGAAAAAACGAATATTATCAGTATTCTTGCTAAAACGGGTAGATATGGCGGGACATACGCACACAAAGATATCGCTTTTGAATTTGCAATGTGGATTAGTCCGGAGTTTAAGATTTATATTGTCAAAGAATTCCAACGTTTAAAAGAAGAAGAGCAAAATCAACTCGGTTGGTCAGCAAAACGCGAGTTGGCAAAAATAAATTACCGCATACACACCGATGCCATTCAGCAAAATCTTATTCCACAGGAACTTACTCCGGCTCAAACCGCTATTATTTATGCTAATGAAGCCGATGTGCTTAATATGGCATTGTTCGGAATTACCGCAAAACAGTGGCGAAACGCTAATCCCGACAAAAAAGGAAATATTCGTGATTATGCTTCAATAAACGAGTTGATTTGCCTTTCGAACATGGAAAATCTCAATGCCGTTTTTATCGGTGAAGACATGCCGCAAAGCGAGCGTTTAAGAAAACTCAATCAAATTGCCATTCAGCAAATGACGGTGTTACAGGATGTTGAAAACAGAAAAATATTAAAATAGATAACGAATAACTATAAGATTCATACCAATCGTAAATCGTAAATCGTAAATAAAAAAGATATTATGCCAAAAATCCAATTTATCGACCCCGTAGAATCCCGCAAACCCGGTTTTGTGGAATTTCAACCCATTCCCGTCAACCAATACCAAAAAACCGTAAAAGACGAGCGTAAAAACTTTTCGGACGACGAGCTGAAAGCCATCTATCACGATATGGCGCTTATCCGCGAGTTTGAAACCATGCTCAACCTGATTAAAACCAAAGGTGAATACAACGGCACGGCGTACAACCATCCCGGTCCGGCGCATTTATCCATCGGACAGGAATCGGCGGCGGTAGGCATGGCGTGGACACTCACGGTGGACGATTTCATTTTCGGCTCGCACCGTTCGCACGGTGAAATACTCGCCAAAGGAATGTCAGCCATCCACAAACTTTCGGATGACGAACTGATAAAAATCATGCAGGAGTTTTTCGACGGAACGGTATTGAAAATCGTGCAGAAAAATTTCAACGGAACTACTAAAGAACTTGCTCGCCGGTTTTTGGTGTACGGTACATTAGCCGAAATATTTGCCCGCGAGACCGGTTTCAATAAAGGGCTTGGCGGATCGATGCACGCCTTTTTCACGCCCTTCGGTGTTTATCCCAACAACGCCATTGTGGGCGGTTCGGGCGATATTGCCGTGGGCGCCGCGTTGTACAAAAAAATAAACCGCAAACCCGGATTGGTGGTTGCCAATATCGGCGACGCGTCGATCGGCTGCGGTCCCGTTTGGGAAGGCATCACGTTTGCCGCCATGGACCAGTTCAAAGAACTGTGGGAAGGTGATATGCAGGGCGGATTGCCGGTGATTATCAATGTCATGAACAACCAATACGGCATGGGCGGACAAACCTGCGGTGAAACCATGGGCTTCGAAATTGCCGCCCGGATCGGCGCCGGTGTAAATCCCGAGCAGATGCACGCCGAGCGGGTGGACGGCTACAATCCCCTTGCCGTGATCGACGCTTACAAACGGAAACGAAAAGTGCTGGAAGAAAAGAACGGTCCTGTCTTGTTGGACGTACTCACGTACCGATACAGCGGACATTCGCCGTCGGACGCTTCGTCGTACCGGACCAAAGAAGAGGTGGAAGCTTGGGAAGCACAGGACTGTATCGGAACGTACGGAAAGCAGTTGAAAGAAGCCGGCGTCTGCTCCAAAGAGGATTTGGATAAAGTTTGGGACGATATAAAAGCATTGGTAAACGAAATGTTTCTACTTGCCATCGACGATGAAGTTTCGCCGCGGATGAAAAATCCCGATGTCATCGGCGATATGATGTTTTCGAACGGTTCGGTGGATAGTTTTTCCGATGCGAAACCCGACGTGCTGATGGCGTTGCAAGAAAATTCACGGGTAAAGAAAATTGCAAATAAAGAGCGCTTCGCTTTTGATAAAGATGGAAAACCGTTCAGTAAAATGAAGCAGTTTCAGCTTCGCGATGCCATTTTCGAAGCCATTATGGACCGGTTTTACAAAGATGCATCGTTAGTTGCTTACGGTGAAGAAAACCGCGATTGGGGCGGCGCCTTTGCCGTTTACGGTGGCATGACGGAAGCACTTCCATACCACCGGCTGTTCAATTCGTCGATTTCGGAAGCCGCCATCGTGGGTACGGCAATTGGCTACGCCATGTGCGGCGGACGGGTAATCCCCGAAATTATGTACTGCGATTTCTTAGGACGTTGTGGCGATGAAGTGTTCAACCAACTTCCCAAATGGCAGGCAATGAGCGGCAACGTGTTGAAAATGCCTGTTGTGCTTCGTGTGTCGGTCGGTTCCAAATACGGTGCGCAGCACTCGCAGGATTGGACATCGCTCGTGGCGCATATTCCGGGTATAAAAGTATGTTTCCCCGTAACTCCCTACGATGCCAAAGGCTTGATGAACGCGGCGCTGCAAGGCACCGATCCGGTGATATTCTTTGAAAGCCAACGCATTTACGACATCGGCGAGCAGTTCCACCAAGGCGGCGTTCCCGAAGGATATTACGAGATCCCCATCGGCGAACCCGATGTAAAGAAAGAAGGAAAAGACATCACGTTCCTGACTGTCGGGCACACGCTCTATCCCGCGTTGCAGGCGGCAAAAGAATTGGAATCAACATACGGTATAAGCGCCGAAGTGATTGACGCCCGCTCGTTGGTTCCGTTTAATTACGAAAAAGTTATTGCATCGGGGAAGAAAACCGGAAAAATCATTGTTGCCGGCGATGCCACGGCGCGCGGTTCGTTCCTGAACGATTTGGCGGCGAATATCGGCTCGCTCTGCTTCGATTACCTTGATGCGCCCGTGTGCGTACTTGGTTCCCGCAACTGGATTACGCCCGCTCACGAACTTGAGAGCGCGTTTTTCCCGCAGCCAAGCTGGTTTATCGATATGATTCACGAACGTATTCAGCCGCTCAGCGGATATATTCCCGGACAGAATTTTACGGATGGGGAAATGGTGAGAAGAGGGAGGAAGGGAGTATAGATTCTGAGTGTAATTGGTTGGAGATAAGTTGCAGATGAGTGGATTGCGCATATTATGCGATGGCGGTAATTTAAAAAAAAGACAACCTAGGAAATGGATAGATTAACTCAATTAAGTAAAAAATACAATGATAATTCACTCATAAGGGGAGTTGTTAGTATAATTCCATATGTTGGTAGTGGAGTAGATATTTTGTTATCAGACAAATGGAACAAATTTTATCAAAGAAGAGTTGATAATATGTTAGAGCAATTATCAAATGATTTGAAAAACTTAGAAGATAAAGTTGATGAAAAATATCTTAATTCAGAAGAATTTTTGGATACAATGTATGTAGTGTTGACTGAATCAACCAAAACTCGACTTGATGAGAAAAGAAAAATATTTTCAAAAATTATAAGAGATTCAATTGTTTCAGGAAACAAAATGATAAACACTGAATCTTTGCTGGATATCGTGACAGAATTAAATGAGAAAGATCTTATGTTTATTTATTTGATATCAGAATGTAAACTAAAACTTCAATTAGCTGAATTTTCTGGGGAAATGTTACAGCAAGAAAAAGGTTTAAATAATGATGAAATGTATGAAATTGTCCGTTTACTTTTTAGATTTTCATACTTAGGATTACTTAACTATAAAATGAATGTATTAACTCTTCGAGAAAAGATTGTGTTTTCGACAACTCCACTTTATGATAAAATATTGAATTATTTAAAAGAATAAACTACCGCCAACACCTAAGGTTTCGTTGTGCCCGCAGGGCAAGCAATGAAACCGATGTTGAAC